>NZ_JAENKO010000009.1 GCF_016599145.1 Tomitella cavernea | reverse complement strand
CAACGACAAGGCATGACATGCCAAAAATTTTGGCACTGGCATTCATCGACACACTGTTGAGTTCTCAAAGAACACGCACAACCACCACCACCCGGACACTCCCAGGCGAACTGCGGCCGCACCTGCTGGATACACCGTAGCACACTCACAAGCGCACCGCCCCCAGCCCCTTCCGGGCTTGGGAGCTGCTCTCGCCGCTCCGGCCCGACCAAAGTTACGCCCACCCCCACCCAAACACAAATCCCCAGGTCAGCGCAGGCGTGCGCGGCGAGACTGCATCGCAGGCATTCGGATGCGGCCACCTGCGG
This sequence comes from Tomitella cavernea, assembly GCF_016599145.1. GTDB lineage: Bacteria > Actinomycetota > Actinomycetes > Mycobacteriales > Mycobacteriaceae > Tomitella > Tomitella cavernae. The sequence continues at coordinate 95,014 of NZ_JAENKO010000009.1, read as the reverse complement.
CGGCGAGCGTGGGTGACCGGGATCTCGTTGCACGCCCGTGCTGCACCCTTATCAAGACGTCAGGCCCCGGGCCTCCGGCACTGTCGCCGGGAGCGCGGGGCCTGACACCGATCAGGCGGCCGGCCATCGCCTCAGAGGACTCGTTCGATCTTGGCGCCGAGCCGGGCGAGGTCCTCGACAAAGTCGGGGTAGCCGCGATCGATGTGATGCACATCGTGGATCTCGGTGGTGCCGTCCGCGATGAGCCCGGCAAGAACCAGGCCCGCGCCCGCGCGGATATCGGAGGACCACACCGGGGCGCTGGAGAGTCGCTCAATGCCCTGCAGGCCCACGTGATGGCCGTCCACCCGCGCTTGCGCCCCGAGGCGCACCATCTCCTCCACGAACCGGAAGCGGGCTTCGAAGATGTTCTCGGTGATCATCGAGCTGCCGAGCGCAATCGAGTCGAGAACGATCGCCATCGGTTGCAGATCCGTCGGGAACCCCGGATACGGCAACGTGGAGAAGTTCACCGCATGGGGGCGCTCCTGCTGGCGCACGCGGAAGCCGTCGCCGATCTCGGTGACATCGGCGCCTGCTGCACGCAGCTTGTCGAGCACCAGCGTCAGATGGCCGGGGTCGATGCCGCGTACGGCCACGTCGCCGCGCGTGACTGCTGCGGCGATCCCCCACGTGGCAGCGACGATCCTGTCGCCGATCACGCGGTGCGTCGTGGGGTGCAGGCGTTCGACGCCCTCCACCGTCAGTACGGGGGACCCCGCGCCCGTGATCCTGGCCCCCATCTGGTTGAGCATCTCGCAAAGATCGACGATGTCAGGCTCGCGGGCGGAGTTGACGATCGTAGTCACCCCCTCCGCCAGCACCGCCGCCATGAGAATGTTCTCCGTGGCACCGACGGACGGGAACTCCAAAGTCATCTCCGCGCCGAAAAGCGTATCGGCCTCGGCGACGACACAGCCGTGCTCGATCCGCGACACCGCGCCGAGTGCACGCAACCCGGCCTGGTGCATGTCCAACGGCCTGGACCCGATGGCGTCGCCCCCGGGGAGCGCCACCACTGCGCGGCGGCACCGTGCCAACAGCGGGCCGAGTACGCAGACCGACGCCCGGAACTTCTCGACCGCTTCGAAGTCTGCGCGGTACCGCGGCATCGCAGGCACGTTGATTTCCACGACGTCGCCGTCGAGCCGCACATCGCAGCCGAGCCCCTCGAGTACGTCGGCCATCAGCGGCACGTCGAGGATCTCCGGGCAATTCGTGATGCGCGTCGTTCCCTCGGCCAGCAGCGCCGCAGCCATGAGCTTGAGCACGCTGTTCTTCGCGCCGGCGACGCGCACCTCGCCGGTGAGGCTCGCGCCGCCGGTCACCAGGAATCTCTCAGTCACAGGGTCACAGCCTAGGCCAGCCGCACGGTACCGTGATCACATGGCCGTTCATATCACACGCGTATACACCCGAACCGGCGACGATGGAACGACGGGCCTCAGCGATTTCTCGCGAGTGCACAAGACCGATCCCCGGCTGGTCGCCTACGCGGACTGCGACGAGGCGAACGCGGCGATCGGTCTCGCCGTCGCCCTGGGGCAGCCGTCCGAGCCCGTGCTGGGCGTGCTGCGGAAGATTCAGAACGATCTGTTCGATGCCGGCGCAGACCTCGCTACGCCCATCGCCGACAACCCGAAGTACCCGCCCCTGCGCGTCACCGCCGGCTACATCGACCGGCTGGAGTCCTGGTGCGACGAGTTCAACGCGGATCTTCCAAAGCTCGATTCGTTCATCCTTCCGGGCGGCACGCCCATCGCGGCGCTCCTGCACTCCGCCCGCACCGTTGCGCGACGTGCCGAAAGATCCGCATGGGCACAGGTGGAACGTCAGCCGGAGACGACCAACGTATTGCCCGCCAAGTACCTCAACCGGCTGTCCGACTTGCTGTTCATCCTCAGCCGGGTGGCGAATCCCGGAGGCGACGTCCTGTGGAAGCCCGGCGGAGGCGCAGCCGCCGACGCATGATTCGACAGGCGGCGACCCCCGCCCTACCGATGCCTGCGCGAGGTGCGCCGCAGCGAGCGCTCCGGCGGGCGAGACTCCACCCAGGACTGGAACGCCGTCATCGACTCGCGCTCCAACGCGATCTCCACGCGAAGCCCGTCGCCCTCCACCGCCACGATGGGCATGGATCGGCTCATGATCTCCAATTCCGTGCCCACCGGCGTGCGCCTGCCGCCCAGCTCGAGTCGGCTGCGTCGGAGGTTGAGGTCCGCGAACATGCGCAGGCTCGACAGCCGGTAGTAACGCACGCCGCTGTCCCCGTAGACGATCACCCCATGCCGCCAGCCCGCCCCGGCGGCGGCCGGCAATCGGCGCAGGATCACGGAGGTCGACCCGCGCCGCACCACGTAGTACCGATAACCGAAGGCCGCGGCAAGCCAGAGGGCTATTGCTCCGACCAGCACACATACCACAGTGATGACGATTGCCATCGTGGTAGGCACTGGTGGGGACCCCTGACTTGTCGCGGCCTTGAGACGTGCTCGATTCTACTGCGTCACGTCAGGAACGCTCGACCGCCTTCAGCCGTCCGCGTGCGCGCGAGATCTCCACTTCGTCGGCGCCGGCATCGTCCAGCACTCGACGGGCCTCCTCCGCGTCGACCTCACCGGACCAGTCCGCAGTTTCGGCGAGGATGCTCACCTTCTGCCCGGTGACGGCGAGGAACCCGCCATGCACCGCCGCCACGCGTCGCTCGCCCTCGGAGGTCGTGATCGCAATGACCCCGCCTTCCACGAGCTGTCCGAGAACTGGAGCGTGACCGGGCATGATCCCGATTTCGCCCTCGGTGGTCTGCGCGGAGACGAGAGTGGCCGAGCCAGACCACATCCGCTCCTCCACTGCGACCACTTCCACGGTCATCTCAGCCACGGGCCACCGTCACTTCCCGGCGATCTTCGCCGCGTTCGCCTCGACGTCGTCGAGGCCGCCGCAGCTGTTGAAGGCCTGCTCAGGCAGGTGATCGTACTCGCCCTTTGTGACCTTGTCGAAGGCCTCGATCGTATCGGTGAGCGCAACGACCGAGCCGACCTGACCGGTGAACTTCTCCGCGACGAGGAAGTTCTGGCCGAGGAACTTCTCCAGACGGCGAGCACGGCCGACCAGCACCTTGTCCTCTTCGGAAAGCTCGTCCATGCCGAGAATGGCGATGATGTCCTGCAGTTCCTTGTACTTCTGCAGGATCCGGATGACCTCCTGGGCCACCCGGTAGTGCTCATCACCAACGATGGCCGGCTCCAGGATCCGCGAGGTCGACGTCAGCGGGTCCACCGCCGGGTAGATGCCCTTCTGCGTGATGGCACGCGAGAGCTCCGTGGTGGCGTCGAGGTGCGCGAACGTCGTCGCGGGCGCGGGGTCGGTGTAGTCATCGGCGGGCACGTAGATGGCCTGCAGAGACGTGATCGAACGGCCGCGGGTCGAGGTGATCCGCTCCTGCAGCTGACCCATCTCGTCGGCCAACGTGGGCTGGTAGCCCACCGCCGACGGCATGCGGCCCAGCAGCGTGGACACCTCGGAGCCGGCCTGGGTGAAGCGGAAAATGTTGTCGATGAACAGCAGAACGTCCTGGTTCTGCACGTCACGGAAATACTCCGCCATCGTCAGTGCCGACAGTGCTACGCGCATACGGGTACCCGGCGGCTCATCCATCTGGCCGAACACCAGGGCGGTATCGGGCAGCACGCCCATCTCGTCCATTTCGAGGATGAGGTCGGTGCCTTCACGGGTGCGCTCGCCGACGCCGGCGAACACCGAGGTTCCGGAGAACTCGCGAGCGATTCGGGTGATCATCTCCTGGATGAGAACCGTCTTGCCCACACCGGCGCCGCCGAAAAGCCCGATCTTGCCGCCCTTGACGTACGGGGTCAAAAGGTCGATGACCTTGATGCCCGTCTCCAGGATCTCTGTCTTGCCCTCGAGCTGGTCGAAAGCCGGCGGCTGACGGTGGATCCCCCACTGCTCGCCGTCGCGGCCCGTTCCCGGCGCGTCGAGGCAGTCGCCCAGCGCGTTGAATACATGGCCCTTCACGACGTCGCCGACGGGCACGGAGATCGGCTTGCCGGTGTCCGACACCGGCGTCCCGCGGACGAGGCCGTCGGTCGGCTGCATCGAAATGGTGCGTACCAGGCTGTCGCCCAGATGCTGCGCCACCTCGAGCGTGAGCTTCTTGGCGACCGACTCCAGGGCGATGTCGGCGTGCAGTGCGTTGTAGAGGGCCGGGACGGCACCGCGGGGGAACTCGACGTCCACAACGGGGCCGATGACCCGCACGACCCGCCCTGAGGCAGAGGTGCCGGACTCCGAGTCCTGCGTCATTGCTGCGGTCATTGGTTAGTCACTTCCTGCGCTCGCGGCCAGCGCGTTGGCGCCACCGACGATCTCGCTGATTTCCTGGGTGATCTGGGCCTGACGTGCCTGGTTCGCCTCCCGCGAGAGGACATTGACCAGATCGTTTGCGTTGTCGGTCGCCGCCTTCATCGCGGTGCGGCGCGCCGCCGACTCCGACGCGGCGGCGTCGAGCAGCGCGGCGTAGATCCGGGTGTTCACGTACTTCGGCAGCAACGCCGACAGCAGGGCGTCCGCCTCCGGCTCGAAGTCGTAGTCCGCGCCGGGTTCGTCGGGATTCTGCTGGCTGTCACTGAGCATGTCGTCACCGAGCTCGACGATCTCCTCGTGCACCTGGACCTCCAACGGAGCCACCCGGCGCACCTGCGGCGTCTGGGTGAGCATGGAGACGAACTGGGTGTACACGATGTGCAGCTCGTCGACGCCCTCGATTGTGCCCTCGCCGCCGGGCGCGTCGACCTGCTCGCCCGAGCCGGCCATGAACAACTCGACGAGATGCCGTCCGGCGGAAGCGGTGTCGGCGTACTTGGGCTGCTGCGAGAAGCCGGCCCACGACCCGGCGAGCTCGCGCCCTCGGAACGTGTAGTAGCCGATGCCCTTGCTGCCCATCACGTAGACGACGACGTCCTTGCCCTCGCCGCGCAGCAGCTGGGTCAGCTCCTCCGCCTCTTTGATGACGTTGGAGTTGTAGCCGCCGCACATGCCGCTGTCGCTGGTGACGACGAGGATCGCGGCGCGCTTCGGTTCGCTGCGCTCCGTCAGCAGGGGGTGGTCGAGAGCCGCGGACGCGCTGGCGAGTTGCGAGAGCACCTTGGTGATCTCCACCGAGTACGGCTTTGACGCGGCCACGCGCGCCTGCGCCTTCGTGATGCGCGAGGTGGCGATGAGCTCCTGGGCTTTGGTGATCTTCTTGGTCGAGTTGACCGATTTGATTCGCGAACGGAGCTCGCGCAGGGTTGCCATCAGCCGGTCACACTCCCCTCACTGATAGTCGAAACACTCAACACGATGGTCACCGGGTGACCGTCTTGCGGTTGACCGTGACGGTCTCCTGATCGACGGCCTCGGGCGCGAGTGCATCAGCCTCCGCCTCGTTGACGACCCGACTGCCGTCCGAAGCGAGGAACCCCTGCTTGAAGCGGTCCGTCGCCGCGACGAACTCCGCAGCGGCGTCGTCGCCCAGGACGGTGCCGCCCGCGATGCTGTCGAATGCGCCGCCCGCATTGCGGTGCAGATCGTCCAGCAGTTCAGCGACGAACCGGCGGATGTCCTCGACAGGCACCGAGTCCAACTTGCCTTCGCTCGCGAGGAAGATCGTGACGATCTGATCCTCGACGGTGACCGGACGGTACTGGTCCTGCTTGAGCAGTTCGACGAGGCGGGCGCCGCGATCGAGCTGCGCCTTCGACGCCGCATCGAGGTCCGACGCAAACGCCGAGAAGGCCTCGAGCTCGCGGTACTGCGCCAGGTCCAGGCGCAGCGAGCCGGACACCTTCTTCATGCCCTTGGTCTGCGCGGCGCCGCCGACACGGGACACCGAGATACCGACGTCGATGGCCGGCCGCACGCCGCGGTTGAACAGGTCCGAGTCCAGGAAGACCTGGCCGTCGGTGATCGAAATCACGTTGGTGGGAACGTACGCGGAGACGTCGCCGGCCTTGGTCTCGATGATGGGCAGGCCGGTCATCGAGCCGCCGCCCAGCTCGTCGTTCAGCTTCGCGCAGCGCTCCAGCAGCCGGGAGTGCAGGTAGAACACGTCGCCCGGGTATGCCTCGCGGCCCGGCGGGCGGCGCAGCAGCAGCGAGATGGCGCGGTAGGCCTCGGCCTGCTTGGTGAGGTCGTCGAACACGATGAGCACATGCTTGCCGCCGTACATCCAGTGCTGGCCGATGGCTGAGCCGGTGTACGGTGCGAGCCACTTGAAACCGGCGGAGTCAGAGGCGGGCGCGGCGACGATGGTGGTGTACTCCATCGCGCCGTTCTCCTCGAGGGCCGACTTGACGCCCGCGATCGTGGAGCCCTTCTGCCCGATGGCGACGTAGATGCACCGGACCTGCTTGGTCGGGTCGCCCGAATCCCAGTTGGCCTTCTGGTTGAGGATCGAGTCGATGCAGACCGCGGTCTTTCCGGTCTTCCGGTCACCGATGACGAGCTGACGCTGCCCGCGTCCGATCGGCGTCATCGCGTCGACGGCCATCATCCCCGTCTGCAACGGCTCTTCCACCGGCTGGCGTTCGAGCACGGTGGCCGCCTGCAGTTCCAGCGCGCGCTCGCCCTCGGATGCGATCTCACCGAGACCGTCGATGGCCTGGCCGAGCGGGTTCACCACGCGGCCCAGGTACCCGTCGCCGACCGGCACGGAAAGCACCTCACCGGTGCGCCGGACTTCCTGGCCCTCCGCGATACCGTCGAACTCGCCCAGGATGACGGCGCCGACCTCTCGCGCCTCCAGGTTGAGGGCCACGCCCTGCACGCCGCCGGGGAACTCCAGCAGCTCGTTCGACATCGCCGACGGCAGGCCGCTGATGTGCGCAATGCCGTCGCTGGTGTCCGTGACAACGCCGACCTCCTCGCGGGAGGCCTCCGGGGAGTAGCTCGCGGTGTAGTTCTCGATCGCGCTACGGATCTCGTCGGAGGAGATCGTCAGCTCCGCCATGTTCTTCCTGCTCTCGGGTATCGATTGTGGGTTTTCACTGTGCCGATGCTCGTGTGACCCGCTCGGGCCGCCGGCGCGCTCAGCCGATGGACTTGCGGACGGCCGCCAGCCTGCCCGCACCGCTGCCGTCGATGACCTCGTCACCGACTCGGACGACCACGCCCGACAGCAGAGCGGGGTCTACCTCCACGTGGACCGTGACGCGCCGGTTGTACAGGCGCGACAGGGAGTCGACCAGCTTCTGCTGCTGCAACTCCGTCATGGAGGTCGCGCTGCGCACATGCGCGACTGCCTGGTCGCGGCGGTCTGCCGCCATGTTCGACAGCGTGTCGAACAGCGCCGCCGGCGGGCCGCTCAGACGGCCGACGCCCTGCGCCGCCAGCGCCTCGGTGACCGACGTGACCTTGTCGTAGAGCAGGCGGGAGATCAGTTGCCGCTTGCGTTCGGGGTCCGCGGTGCGGTCCGTCAGCGCGATCTCCAGTTCCGGGTTACCCGCGACGATCCGCCCGAGCCGGAACAGCTCGTCCTCGACCACCGCGAGCCGGCCCTGTTGATCCGCCGAAACCAGGAAGGCCTCGCGACCCAGTAGCTCGACCGAGTCGACCAGGTCGCGGGCGGACGACCACTGCTGGCCGACGGCGCTGCGCAGCACCTTCTGCGCGCTCTCGCCGATCCTCTCACTGAACACGGTGTCAGCAAGGCGTTCGCGGGCGGACTGCTCCGCGGACGGATCGGACAGCAGGCCGCGCAGGCTCCGCTCGGCGTCCAGGACGTCGACCACCAGGAACAGGTCGCGGCCGATGCGCCCGGCACCCGTCCCGTCCGTGTTCGCGGAGAGCTCGGCCTGCAGCGATGCCCGTGCGGCCCCGAGGGCCTCACGGCTTGCCGCGTACATCTCCGTCACCGGCCCACCTTGTCCGCGGTCCCCGCATCGACGGAATCCAGCTCACTGAGGAACCGGTCGATGGTGCTGGCACGCTTGACGTCGTCGGACAACGATTCGCCGATGATCTTCTCGGACAGGTCCACGGCGGTGCGTCCGAGATCCCCACGCAACTCGGCGACGATCTGCTGACGCTGCGCGGCGAGCTGGCTGCCGCCTGCGGCGACGATACGGTCGCTCTCCTCCTGGGCCTTGGTCTTCATCTCTGCGATGATCTGCTTGCCCTGATCTTGCGCGTCCTCACGGATGCGGGCCGCCTCGACACGAGCCTCGGCGAGCTGGGCGGTGTACTGCTCCAGCGCGGACTGCGCCTTGGCCTGCGCTTCCTCGGCTCGGGCGATGCCGCCCTCGATCTTCTCGGAGCGCTCGTCCATCACCTTGCGGTAGGCGGGAAGCGCGAACTTCCAAAAGAAGAAGCCGATGATGATGAGAACCACGATCGACCAGACGATGTCGTACGCCGTCGGGATGATCGGGTTGTGATCCGATTCCTCGGCCGCAAGAACGGCCAGATGAGTGCTCAGCATGATCTAGAAGATGAAGCCGGTGACGATGCCGATGAGCGCCAGCGCCTCGGTGAAGGCGATGCCGAGGAACATCGTGGTGCGGATCTGGCCGGACATCTCCGGCTGCCGGGCCATGCCCTCGATGGCCTTGCCGACGACGATGCCGATGCCGACGCCCGGGCCGATGGCCGCCAGGCCGTAGCCGACTGCGCCGAGGCCCTTGAACTTCATTTCATCAGCCGCCAGGAACTCGACAGCCTGCTGCGCAACGCTCATTGTCAATCCATTCCTTTATCGTGTGGCTCAGCGCCGGTGGTTGGTCGCCGAGTCGGTCTGTGGGTTGTCGGTCGGTCCGGAAGGTCGGTGACGTGCCCGGTCAATGCTCTTCGGCATGCAGGGCGAGGTCGATATACACGGCCGTCAGCAGCACGAAGATGTACGCCTGCAGGACGATCACCAGTAGCTCGAAGCCCGTGAACGCGAAGCCCACCAGAAGCGATGCGATGCCGAACGGTCGCATCCACCCCATCGCCTCACCGAAGAAGAAGAACTGGGTCGCGCCGAAGAACAGCACGAGCAGGATGTGCCCGGAGAGCATGTTGGCCATGAGACGGATCGTCAGCGTGAACGGCCGGAGGATGAAGGTCGAGACGAACTCGATCGGCACGAGCAGGATCAGCAGCGGCCACGGCACGTTGGGGATGACGACCGTCGACTTGAAGAACCGGAAGAACCCGTACTTCTTGATGCCGGCGTAGTTGAACGCGATGTAGGCGACGACCGCCAGGACAAGCGGTGGGCCGATCAAACCGTTGGAGGAGATGTTGAGGAACGGGATGATCGACGAGAGGTTCAGCGCCAGGACCATGAAGAAGATGGTCATGAGCAGCGGCATGAACCGCCTGGCCTGCTCTTTGCCGAGAATCTCCTCGCCCACGTAGATCCGGACGAAATCCATCAGGTATTCGACGACGTTCTGCAGTCCGCGCGGAACGATGCGCGCACGCCGTAACCCCAGGTAGAAGAACAGCAGCAGCGCGGCGGTCATGATCAGCCGCACCATGATCAGCCGGTCGATCTCAAACGGGGTGTCACCGAACAACAGCGGCCCGGGGAAAAACTCCTCCTGCAGCTCCGGCGGATGGAATTCTCCGTAGTCAAAGAAGCTCATTGCGCTCGCGGTCTCTCCCGTTCTCGGTCCGTCGATGAAGCCACAGTGTGTATCTGATCTGAATATTGATCTGACGCTGGTCTATCGGCCGCCGACCGGCACTCCGCCCCGGCCCGCCGCAACCCGCACTGAAGCGTGGTCTCGGTGCGTGACCACGGCCACCTTTCGGGGCCACTTCACAGGCCTGCCGGGCAGCAGCGTATCAATTCCGGCCACCGCATGCCCGCGGGGGGCGCCCTCAGCAAATATACTACATCCCGTAGTACGGCGGACGGTCGACCTTGCCCTCAACGGGTCGCCGGCCCTCCGGTCCCCTCCCCCTCGGCGCCGTCCAGGTCCGTGCCGGCCGCGGACGCGCCCTCGTCCGGCCCTGCGGCGGACGGCTCCGGCGTCACGTACGTCGCATTGGTGCGCGCGATAGCGGTCGACTCCGCCGCGAGCATCACCACGAGGACGGCGATGATCGTGACGACGAGCGCCGGCTTGTCGTAGAAGTCCATGCGCCGGACGACGACCATCACGGCGATAGCGATGATGATCTTCAGCAGCCAACTGCCAAGAAGGATGGCGCCCGTCGTCGTCGGTGCCACGTTCCTGGTGGCATACATGATGATGATGGTCGCGAGGATGAACGCCCCGCCCACGGCGGCCCCGACCAGCGCTCCCCATACGCCCGGCGCGCCAGCGACGAGCCCCCACACGACGAGGCTGACGACGGTCACCGCCGCCAGGCCGACCGCACCGTAGCGGATGGCCGCCAGCAATGGTGCGAACTGATTGGGGTGTTGCACGCCTGGGTGGTTCACAGGCAGTGAGCATAGCCTGTGCGCCCCGCCGCGCCGGCGCCGGTCTTCGGACGATGCGTCATGACCGCAACCGGGGAACCACGGTCGCCGCGATCGCCACCAGGAACAGGCCGGCGGCGATGGGGATCACGACCGCGATTCCCAGCAATGCCGGCCCCACCGCCAGGAACGCCAGCGAAACGGTCCACAGGTAGAGCAGGAGCACCACCCGGCGGTGTGAATGACCGATCTGCAGCAGCCGGTGGTGCAAGTGCATCTTGTCCGGACTGAACGGGCTGCGCCCCGCCCGGGTACGACGGACCACGGCCAGCAGCAGGTCGAGGAACGGAATGAACATGATCGCCCCCACCACGAGCACCGGCGAGAGCAGTGCGAGCAGGTCCTTGGTCCCGTAGGCGGCCAGACCGATACGCCCGGACGCACTCGTCGACGCGGCGGCGAGCATGAGGCCGATGAGCATCGACCCCGAATCGCCCATGAAGATTCGCGCGCGGTGGAAATTGTGCGGCAGGAACCCCAGGCAGGCCCCGCCCAGCGCGGCGGCGATCATCGCGGGAGGATAGGCGCTGACGTCTCCGCCCTGGTCGCGCAGGAGGCTCACGGAGAAGAGGCACACCGCTGCGGCCGCGATCAGCCCCACGCCCGCGGCGAGGCCGTCGAGCCCGTCGATGAAGTTCACCGCGTTGATCATGACCACCGTGACGAGGACGGTGAGCGTGCCGGCCTGGAGCTGGTCGAGGACCACGGTCACTCCCCCGCCCCACGGAAGGAAAAGCAGAAACCAGGTCAGGCCGAAAACGACCATAACGCCCGCGGCGGTGACCTGCCCGACGAACTTGGTGAGCGCGTCAAGCCCCCAGGTGTCGTCGATGGCGCCGACGATCACGATGACCGCCCCCGCGACCATGACGGCGACCACGTCGGTACCGAACTCGAATCCTCGGGTGAGAGCGGGCAGCTGACTGGCCAGCCCGAACGAGATGACGATGCCCAGATACATCCCGACGCCGCCGAGCCGCGGGACGGGCGTCGCGTGCACGTCGCGTTGCCGCGGGATCGCCATCGCTCCGAATCGGATCGCGAGCACACGGACCACGCCTGTCACCAGGAACGTGATGACCGCACTCGCCAGCACCAGCAGGCCCAGCTCGCGCACCGGCACACCGAGACCGCCCGCGGCCTGAGCGACCAGACGCACGGCCGCGTCCGGCGACCCCGGCACAGCGGACATCGCTGCGCCGTCGACGATTACCCCGCTGATGGCGTCCGCCCCGCAATCAGGACCGCAGGTCCTCAGCGGAGACGCCTACGACGTCCGCCACCGATTCCGCGGTCACCGCCCCCTCACGCAGGATGCGCGGCGCGGCGCCGCTGACGTCGACGATCGTCGACGGCACGCCATGCTCGCAATGGCCACCGTCGAGGAAGACCTCCACAGCGGAGCCGAGCTGCGCCTTGGCATCGGCCATCGTGGTGCTCGGCGGACGCCCGGAGATATTGGCGCTGGACACGGCCATCGGGCCCACCGTGCGCAGCAGCTCGACGGCCACGGGGTGCAGCGGCATGCGCAGCATCACGGTGCCGTGCGCGTCCCCCAGGTCCCAGCCGAGCGACGGGGCCTGCCGGACCACCAGGCTCAGCCCGCCCGGCCAGAACGCCCGGATCAGGCTCCGCGCCTGGTCGGAGACGCTGTAGACGAGTCCGTCGATGGTCGACCACGAGCCCACCAGCACAGGCACGGGCATGTCTCGCCCACGGCCCTTCGCGCGCAGCAGAGACGACACCGCATCGCCGTCGAACGCGTCGCAGCCGAGTCCGTAGACGGTGTCCGTCGGCATCACCACCAGTCGGCCGGAGCGCAATGCCGATGCGGCGGCATCGATCCCGGCCGCCCGCGACGCTGGATCCGCACAGTCGAAAACAGTGTTCACACCCTCATCCAATCATCCGTCCGATTCACGGTGGTGCGCGCTCCACCCGGCAGCGGGATCGCTCACCGCCACCACTGTGCCTCGGCGGCGGTCGCCGCACGCCTCGCCACGACGAACCGCGGCCTGCCGACGAGGTCCGCCTCCTGCGAAACGTCGTCGAATACCCTGCGGGCACGGAACAGCTCGGCCGTCGCGTCGCCATTGGTCGCGTCGTGTTCGACTCCCACGATGCCGTCGATCCGCAGCCATCTGGCGATATTAACGACCATCGGCCTGATCACGTCCAGGCCGTCCGCGCCGGCGAACACGGCCCGGGCCGGATCATGGTCCCGGACCTCCACCGCCACCGGCGTCGACTCCGGCACATAGGGCGGATTCGCCACGATCACGTCGACGCCGCCCTCGAGCCGCGCGAGCAGGTCACGGTCGGTGACATCGCCCTGGTGCAGGTGGATAGGCGTGTCGCCCGCCCGGGCCCGCGCGTCGGCGTTCCGCCGGGCCCAGACGAGCGCGGCGGTATCCAGCTCCACGGCGTGCACCTCGGCATCGGGCCGTTCATGCGCTATCGCCAGGGCCAGGGCGCCCGAACCGGTGCACAGATCCAGCACTACGGGCCGGGCGCACTCCGGACGCGGCCGCCGCGCGGGATCGGTGCCGCCTTCACGGGCCGCATCCCACCGGCGCAGACCCGCAACCGCCCACGCGAACAGCAGCTCGGTCTCGAACCGCGGGGTGAAAACGCCCGACCCCACGGCGACGTCAATCGGGCCGAGGGGGGCGCTGCCCAGAATGTGCTGCAACGGCACCCGTGTCGCGCGCAGCGCGACCAGTTCGCGGTAGCGGACCAGCACATCCTCGTCGACCAGCGGCACCAGGCCGAGCCGCGACCGTTCCACCCCGGCCACGTGCGCCGCGAGGATCTCCGCGTCGACCCGGGGATCCGGGACGCCTCCGGACGCGAGTTCCGCCGCGGCGTCGATGATCGCGAGCCGGAGCGGACGGCGGGTCATCGCCGCACCACCGTTGCGGGCGCCGTCATTCCGCCTGCACCCGCGCGTCGCGGTCGGCCTGTGCCAGCGCGTCGATCAGTGGGCCGAGCTCGCCATCGAGCACGGCGTCGAGGTTGTGCGCCTTGAAACCGATGCGGTGGTCGGCGATCCGATTCTCCGGGAAGTTGTACGTGCGGATGCGCTCGGAGCGGTCGACTGTGCGGATCTGGCTGTGCCGGTCCTCCGCCGCCTCCGCCTCCGCGGCCTCCTCCGCCGCAGCCTTGAGCCGCGCCGCGAGCACCTGCAGGGCGCGGGCCTTGTTCTGCAGCTGCGAACGCTCGTTCTGGCAGGTGACCACGATGCCGGTGGGCAGGTGCGTGATGCGCACGGCCGAGTCGGTGGTGTTCACGCCCTGGCCGCCCTTGCCGGAGGATCGGTAGACGTCGACGCGGATGTCTGCATCATCGATCGCGATGTCCTCGACCTCCTCCGGCTCCGGGTACACGAGCACTCCGGCGGCGGAGGTGTGCACCCGGCCCTGCGACTCCGTGACCGGTACCCGCTGCACACGGTGGACGCCGCCCTCGAATTTCAGCCTCGCCCACACTCCGTCCGGGCCGTCGGCGCGCGACTTGATCGACAGCGTCGCCTCCTTATACCCGCCCAGGTCGGACACGGAAGCGCCGAGGACTTCGACCTTCCAGCCGCACTGCTCGGCATAACGCAAGTACATCCGCGCCAGGTCGGACGCGAACAACGCGGACTCTTCGCCGCCCTCCCCGCTTTTGACCTCGAGTACGACGTCGTCGCCGTCGTGGGGGTCTCGAGGGGCGAGAAGATCCGTCAACTGCGCGTCGAGCTCGCCGACGCGCGACTCCAGGGCCTGCGCCTCCTGCGCGAAAGCCGCGTCCTCCGCCGCCAGTTCACGCGCGGCCTCGAGATCCGCGCGGGCCACCGCCAGCCGGTCGTGGACCGCAATCAGCGGCGACAGCTGCGCGAACCGCTTGCCCACGCGGCGCGCCGCCGCCGGGTCGTCGTGCAGCGCCGGATCGGACATCTGCTGTTGCAGACCCGCATACTCGGCAAGGATGTCGTCGATCGCCGACGGCTGCCGCGTCCCGCTCATCTCACTCCTCGATTGACGGGTCCGCCGTGCACGGACCCCGCTGACCGGTGCCGGAACGACGCCGGCGCCCGGCCTGCGTTGGCTGCAGGACGGGCGCCGGCGGCACGGCTACTTCGCGGAAGAACCCTTGGTGCGCTTGCCGTAGCGCGCCTCGAAGCGGGCGACGCGGCCGCCGGTGTCGAGGATCTTCTGCTTGCCGGTGTAGAACGGGTGGCACTTGGAGCAGACTTCGACGTTGATACGCGCGTCTTCCTTCGTGCTCATGGTCTCGAATGTGTTCCCGCAGCCGCACACGACGGTCGTCGCAACGTACTCGGGGTGGATGCCAGTCTTCATGGGGTCCTCTCGTAGTGGTCCCGGGTCGCCGCCGGCAGTCAGGCCGACGACGTGAACCGGTACCGGACACAACCGTACAAGTATGTCAGAGCGCGTTTTGTTCCCGGAGCCCGCATCGGTCACCGGACGCTCACTCGGGGGCGGCCCCGAGGGCGGTCTTGGAGACCTGCATGAGGAACTCGTAGTTCGTCCTGGTCTTCTTCAGCTGCTCCATCAGGACGTCGATGGCCTGCTGCGAATCGAGCCCGGACATCACCCGACGCAGCTTGTGCACCACCGCGGCCTCCTCCGACGCCAGCAGCAGGTCGTCCCTGCGTGTGCCCGAGGGGTTGATGTCGACGGCCGGGAACACGCGGCGCTCCGCGATCTTCCGGTCCAGCTTGAGCTCCGCATTGCCGGTGCCCTTGAACTCCTCGAAGATGACCGTGTCGCCCTGCGACCCGGTCTCGACCATCGCCGTGGCGATGATCGTCAGCGAGCCGCCGTGCTCGATGTTGCGCGCCGCGCCGAGAAACCTCTTGGGCGGGTACAGCGCGGTCGAATCGACGCCACCGGAAAGGATGCGGCCCGACGCCGGGGACGAGTTGTTGTAGGCACGACCGAGCCTCGTGATCG
This sequence comes from Tomitella cavernea, assembly GCF_016599145.1. Taxonomy (GTDB): domain Bacteria; phylum Actinomycetota; class Actinomycetes; order Mycobacteriales; family Mycobacteriaceae; genus Tomitella; species Tomitella cavernae. The sequence goes on along the minus strand of NZ_JAENKO010000009.1, from coordinate 79,543 downwards.
AATCCAGCAGCACCACGACGTCCTTGCCCGACTCGACCAGCCGCTTGGCCCGTTCGATGGCGAGTTCCGCCACCGAAGTGTGGTCCGACGGCGGGCGGTCGAACGTCGAGGCGATGACCTCGCCGCGCACCGACCGTTGCATGTCGGTCACTTCCTCCGGCCGCTCATCGACGAGCACCACCATCAGATAGCACTCGGGATTGTTCGTGGCGATCGCATTGGCGATGCTCTGCAGAACGGTAGTCTTACCCGCCTTGGGCGGACTGACGACGAGCGCGCGCTGCCCCTTGCCGATGGGCATGATCAGGTCGATGACCCGGGTGGTCAGCTGGTTCGCCTCGGTTTCGAGGCGCAATCGCTGGTTGGGGTAGAGCGGCGTGAGTTTGGAGAACTCCGGGCGCGACTTCGCCGTGTCGACGTCGGAACCGTTGACGGTGTCCAGCCGCACCAGAGGATTGAACTTCTGCCGCTGATTCGGGTGGTCGTTGTCCCGCGGCACCCGGACGGCCCCGGTGATCGCGTCGCCGCGGCGCAGCCCGTTCTTGCGGACCATGTTCATCGACACGTACACGTCGTTGGACCCCGGAAGGTAACCGGAAGTGCGCACGAAAGCGTAGTTGTCGAGTACGTCGATGATCCCGGCCACGGGCTGCAGCACATCGTCGTCCCGCACCTCGACGTCGCCGCCGCGATCGCCGCGGTCGCGCCCGCGCCTGCGCTCACGGAACCGACGTCCGCGCCGGCCTCCTCCGTCGCCGTCGCCCTGGCCGCGGCCAGGACGACCGCCCTGGTTTCCGGAGTTCCCGCCCTGGCCTCCGGAACCACCACCCTGGCCGTCGGCGTTCTTCTCACCGCCGTGATCGGCCGGCTTGCCGTGGCTGTTCTTGTCGCCCCCGCGGTTGTCGTTGCCCCCGCGGTTGTCGTTGCCCCCGCGGTTGTCGTTGCCCCCGCGGTTGTCCCGGCCTCCGCGCCGCGACTGCCCGCCGCGGTCCCGGCGATTGCCGTCTTCATCACCGCGGCCGTTCCCGTCGCCGCCGCGCCCGCGAGATGCCTTGTCGCCGCCCGCGGAGTCAGGTCGGTCGGTCTGGTGCTGGTCGGTCTGGCGCTGGTCGGTCTGGCGCTGGTCGGCGGCCCCGCCGCGCCGGTCCCCCTGCGCATCGCGCACTACCGGCGACGCGTCCGCCGTCGCGTCCTGCTTCTGCCGGGCGCTTCCGCCTGCCGTTTCGCCGTCGGCGGCATCCGTCGAGGCGGGCGCGTTCTGCGCGGGTGCCACCGCAACGGAGGCCTCCTTGGCCGGTGCATCTGCAGCCGCGGGCGCCTTTCGCCGGCCGGTCGGCGCTGCGGTCTTCGCGCCCCCGCCGCCGGACTGGTGCTCCTGGATCGCGGCGAGCAGCTGCCCTTTGCGCATGCCCGACGTGCCCTTGATGCCGAGTTGCACGGCCAGCGCTTTCAGCTCGGGAAGAAGCATGGACGACACCGCGGACTTGTCGCCGCCGCGCGCGCGGGTACCGCCTTGCGCGGCGCCTGCGGTGTTGATGAGTTCCGTATCGGTCACGGAGGTCCTTTCTTTACCCGGACGCGGATCGCGCCCCGGGCCTGGCCGTAGATCGCATTGCGCGATATTCACGGGCTGGCACCCATCGGCGGGTGGAATCCGCCTGCACCGATGGTGATGAGTCTTCAGTTGCCGCACGTCACCCAGGCGTCACCGGTCCGGCACACACGCCCGGACCCGCAGCGCCGCCCCGCACCGGGCCGCGTGGTGCGCTCCTGATGCTCCGGCCACGGCCGGAGAACGACACGACGCCGAACGCGCCTCCCTGCACGGCACTCGTTGCGCGCCGGGCACTGGCCTTCTGCATGCACGATGCAGTGGTGCAGAGGGGACGTCAACCGGCTGACCTGATCCGCCACCGGGGTTCCGGCGCGGAGCAGGCCCTCGAGGAATCAGGAGCATGTCCTCAGAGGAGAACCGACCGGACCGTGCCGCCCTCGACCGACCGCTTGGAAGGAAGCTCATCGTCCAGGCGAAACGGAGCATCGGAACGGCATCCGGATCAGCAGCCCACTGAGCGTCGACCCGTTCTGCATGAACCCCGCGGCAAAGCGTTAGGGAGCATGCGAATCAGCACAATTCGTGCGGACACGGTCCAGAATAGCCCGCCCGGAACGACCCTGCAACAACGCCCCCGGCGCGTCGCGATCCCGATCCGCATCTCCCGCCGCCGTTCGACGGACGATATGGTCGTGGTCACACCCGGCGCCCCGTGGGGGCGATCCACCACAGGCAGGAGATCCGATGCTCAGCACGATGCAGGAGGCCCCGCTTTCGATCGCGCAGCTGTTGCGCTACGGAAGCACCATCCACAGCGAGGCCCAGGTGATCACCTGGACGGACGAGGGGCCCCGCAGCGCGAGTTACGCCGAAGTGGGCCGGCGCTGCGCCCGCCTGGCGCACGCACTCCGCGGCCTGGGTGTCACCGGCGACCAGCGGGTCGGCACCTTCATGTGGAACAACCAGGAACACCTCGAGGCTTACCTGGGCATTCCCGCGATGGGCGCCGTACTGCACACCCTGAACATCCGCTTGTTCCCGGACCAGCTGGTGCACGTGGTGAACCACGCCGAGGACCACGTCATCCTGGTCGACCCCACCCTCGTCCCGCTGCTGGCGCCGCGCCTCCCGGAGTTCACGACGGTGCGGCACATCGTCGTGAGCGGATCGCAGGTGCCGGAGTTCGACCTCCCCGACGGAATGACGGTGCACAGCTGGGAGCAGCTCATCGCCGGCGAGCCGGACGATTTCGACTGGCCCGAACTCGACGAACGCACCGCGGCGGCCATGTGCTACACATCCGGCACCACGGGAGACCCCAAGGGCGTTGCGTACTCGCACAGGTCCATCTGGCTCCACTCGATGTCGATCTGCATGACGGACGGCATGGGCCTCAAGCAGGGCGACCTCGCGCTCGCGATCGTGCCGCAGTTCCATGCCATGTCGTGGGGCATGCCTTACGCGGCGTTCATGATCGGCGCGTCGCTGCTCATGCCGGACCGTTTCCTCCAGCCGGCTCCCCTGGCGCAGATGATCGCCGAGGCCCGCCCGAACTTCGCGGCGGCCGTGCCGGCGATCTGGCAGGGGCTCCTGCACCACCTGGAGGACCACGATGACGACGTGTCCTCGATGAAGCTGGTCGTCGTCGGAGGGTCGGCCGTGCCGCCGTCGTTGATGCACGCATTCGAGGAGCAGTACGGGATCCGGGTGCTCCACGCGTGGGGCATGACCGAGACGTCCCCACTCGGCTCCGTGGCCAATCCGCCGGCCGGAACGGAAGGCGATGAGGCCTGGCGCTACCGGTACACGCAGGGCCGTTTTCCGGCGGCCGTCGAGGCACGCCTGGTCGACGACGACGGCGCCATCGTCCCCAAGGACGGGGAGTCGGTGGGCGAGCTCGAGGTGCGGGGGCCCTGGATCGCGGGCGCATATTACGGCGTCGATTCGGCGGACAAGTTCGACGACGGATGGTTGAAGACGGGCGACGTCGGGCGGATCACCCCCGACGGCTACCTCACTCTCACAGACAGGTCCAAGGACATCATCAAGTCCGGCGGCGAGTGGATCTCCTCCGTCGATCTGGAGAACCTCGTCATGGGGCATCCCGATGTCCTCGAGGCCGCCGTGATCGGCGTCCCCGACGAGAAGTGGGATGAACGCCCGCTGGTGGCGGTCGTACTCCGCGAGGACTCGGACACGACTCCGCAGGTGCTCCGGGACTTCCTGGCGGGCAGCATCGCGAAGTGGCAGCTGCCGGAGAACTGGGCGCGGATCACCGAGGTGCCCAAGACCTCGGTGGGCAAGTTCGACAAGAAGCGCCTGCGTTCGAGCTATAAGGCCGGCGATCTCGAGGTGGAACGCATCTGACGCGGCACGGCCGAACCGCTGCGGCCCCGCGCCCCTCACCGGGTGCGGGGCCGCTGCGGTATCCGGCTCCGTCAGACGCGGCCTGCCCCCCGTGCGACGCCGACGGACCGCATCGTCATTCCGAGAGCGCGCGCAGTCTCCTGCTCGGCCGCACCCGGATCCGCAGTGCTCAGCGCGAGCACCGTGGGGCCGGCCCCGGAGATCGCCGCGGCGATTCCGCGCTCGCGCAGTGCCGCCACCAGCCGTGCCGACTCCGGCATCGCCTTGGCCCGGTACGGCTGGTGCAGGAGATCCTCCGTGCCCTCCAACAGCAGGTCCGGACGCTGCGTCAACGCCACCACCATGAGCGCGGACCGCCCCGCGTTGAATGCAGCGGCCGTGTGCGGCACCTGTTCCGGTAGCAAGCCCCTCGCCGCGGACGTCGATGAACGGGCCGTGGGCACGAACACGTGCGCGCGGATATCCGCATGCACCGCCAGCGGCGCGGTCGAATAGCGACGGTCCGGGCCGCAATGGTCCGACCACGACACCGCGGCGCCACCGTATATGCAGGCCGCAGCGTTGTCCGGATGCCCCTCGAACCCGGACGCCAACTGCAGAAGCTGATCGTTCGTCAGCCGGTGCTCCGGAAATGATTCCGTGACGAGTTCGTTGGCGGCCACCAGCCCGCCGACGACGGCGGCGGCCGACGAACCCAGGCCCCGTGAATGCGGGATCGCGTTGCGGCAGGCGACGCGGAGCCCGGTCGCCCAGACGCCGGCCGCATCGAGTCCGCGTTCGACCGCCCGGACGACAAGGTGCGAGGAGCTCAGCGACACCTCGCCCGCCCCCTCGCCCGCAACGTCCACGTCGAGGCCGGAGCCGGTGGTGGAGACGTCGATGAGGTCGTGGATGCCCAGCGCGAGGCCCAGCGAGTCGAACCCCGGTCCGAGATTGGCGCTGGACGCGGGCACCTGCACCCGTGCCCGCACCCCCTCCGGGAGAACCTCGGTCATCGCATGTCCCTCGATCGTCTGCGCGGTCCGCGTCATCAGGCCAGGTCCAGCGCGGCGGCCACCGCGACGGGATCGACGCCGATCGGCTTGACCTCGGGCATGCCCAGCAGGGCCGTGTCGGGATCCTTGAGCCCGTTGCCGGTCACCGTGCACACCAGGGTCTGCCCGCGCTTGAGCCATCCGTCCTCGGCCGCCGCCAGCACGCCGGCGACGCTCGCTGCGGACGCGGGTTCGACGAACACGCCCTCGCGGCCGGCGATGAAGCGGTACGCGGCCAGGATCTCCTCGTCCGTGGCTGCACGGAACTGCCCGTCGGACTCCTCCTTGGCCGTCACCGCGCCGTTCCACGAGGCCGGGGCGCCGATGCGGATGGCGGTGGCGATGGTCTCGGGGTTCTTCACCGGCGCACCGGACACCAGCGGCGCGGCGCCGGAGGCCTGCACTCCCAGCATCCGCGGGCGCTTTCCGGTGACACCGTCAGCGTGGTACTCGCTGTAGCCGCGCCAGTACGCGGTGATGTTGCCGGCATTGCCGACCGGCAGCGCGTGGATGTCCGGCGCGTCGCCCAGCACGTCGCAGATCTCGAAGGCGGCGGTCTTCTGCCCCTCGATGCGCACCGGGTTCACCGAATTGACCAGGCCGATGCTCGGGAACTCGGTGGTGGTCTTGCGTGCCAATTCGAGGCAGTCGTCGAAGTTGCCGTCCACCTGGATGATCTTGGCGCCGTGCATGACCGCCTGCGCGAGCTTGCCCATCGCGATCTTCCCGGACGGCACCAGCACCGCGCAGGTCATCCCCGCGCGGGTGGCGTATGCGGCGGCGGACGCCGAGGTGTTGCCGGTCGACGCGCACAGCACCGCACGCTGCCCCCGGGCGCGCGCGTCGGTGACCGCCATCGTCATCCCGCGGTCCTTGAACGACCCGGTGGGATTGAGGCCCTCGACCTTGAGGTATGCGCGGCAGCCGGTGGCCTCCGACAGGTGCGGTGCCGGCACGAGCGGTGTCCCGCCCTCGAACAGGGTTACCGGATCCCATCCGTCCCCGATGGCCAGGCGGTCACGGTAGGCCGCGATCAGGCCGGGCCAGGCGCGGTGGACGGGGTTGTGCGGAATGCTCATTCTCCGGTGCCTTCCATTCTCAGCACGCTCGTGACAGCGTTGACGTACTCCAGGTTCTCCAGCGCGGCCACGGTGTCACGAAGCGCGGACTCGAGCGCCATGTGGGTGACGACGACGAGCGACGCACCGACCTCGGTGTCCTCCTGCCGCACCACCGAGATGCTCACGTCGTGCTTGGAGAACTCCGCCGCCACAGCGGAGAGCACGCCGACCCTGTCGGTGACCTCCATGAACACGTGGTAACGGGTGGGTGTGTCCCCCATCGGGCCGATGCGCAATCCGGCGTACGTGGACTCGTCCGGGCCTTTGCCACCATGCACCTTGTTGCGCGCAGCGCTGACGAGGTCTCCCAGTACCGAGGAGGCGGTGGGCCCACCGCCCGCCCCCTGTCCGTAGAACATGAGCCTGCCGGCCGCTTCCGCCTCGACGACGACGGCGTTGAACGCCCCGTCCACGTTGGCGAGCGGGTGCGTCAACGGCACGAGCGCGGGATACACCCGGGCGGACACCCAGTCCTCGCCGTCCGCGACGTCGGGCCGCCCGGGGACGCGCTCGCACATGGCGAGCAGCTTCACGGTGCACCCCACCGCACGGGCGGAGGCCAGATCCGCGGCAGTGATGGCGGAGATCCCCTCGCGGTACACATCGGCCGCGGTGACACGGGTGTGGAAGGCCAGAGACGCCAGGATCGCCGCCTTGGCCGCCGCGTCGTAGCCTTCCACGTCGGCCGTGGGGTCGGCCTCCGCGTATCCCAGACGGCTCGCGTCCGCAAGCGAATCGGAGTAGTCGGCGCCTGTGGCGTCCATCGCCGAAAGGATGTAGTTGGTCGTGCCGTTGACGATTCCGACGACGCGGTCGACGCGGTCCCCGGCGAGCGACTGCATAAGCGGCCGCACCACCGGGATCGCGCCGGCGACGGCGGCCTCGAAGTACAGGTCGACGTCCGCGTCCTTGGCCGCCGACGCGAGTTCGCCCGTGTAGTCGGCCAGCAGCGCCTTGTTCGCGGTGACCACCGACTTGCCGGATTGCAACGCGGTGAGGATGAGGGTCCGCACCGGTTCGATGCCGCCTATCACCTCGACGACGATGTCGACGTCGTCGCGTTCGACCAGCGCCTGCGCGTCGGTGGTGAGCAGGTCCTCCGGCACGCCGCGGTCGGACCCGATGCTGCGCACGGCGATGCCGCGCAGCACCAGAGGCGCGCCGACCCGCGCCTCGAAGTCCGCCGAGGCGGACCGCAGGATGCGCACGACCTCGCCGCCGACATTGCCGAGACCGAGTACCGCCACGCCGATTTCCCGGTGGGCCATCAGTTAAACCTCCAAGCTGAGCAGGTCGTCCACGGTTTCCCGGCGCAGGATCAGCCGCGCCGCACCGCCGCGTACAGCCACCACCGCAGGGCGGGTGATCAAGTTGTACCGGCTGGACATCGAATAACAGTAAGCGCCCGTCGCCGCGACACCGAGCAGGTCACCGGGGGTGAGGTCCTCCGGCAGCCACGCGTTGCGCACCACGACGTCCCCGGACTCGCAGTGTTTGCCCACGACCCGGGAGACGGCGGACTCGGCCGTCGAAGCACGCGAAACCAGGCGCACGTCGTACTCTGCGTCGTACAGGGCGGTGCGGATGTTGTCGCTCATGCCGCCGTCGACGCTGATGTAGCGGCGTTGCAGACCGGAACCGACCGTGACCGGCTTGACCGTCCCGACCTCGTACAGCGTAACCGTACCCGGCCCCGCGATCGCCCGGCCCGGCTCGACGGTGAGACGAGGGGCGGGGACGCCGGCCGCAGCGGCCTCCGACGCGATGATCCCCGTCAGCTTGGCGGCGAGCTCGGCCACCGGCGGCGGGTTCTCAGCCGGCGTATAGGCGATGCCCAGGCCGCCGCCCAGGTCGACGGTGTCGAGCCCGCGGGTGCGCTCCACACCGAACTCCGCAACGATCCTGCCGAGCAGCCCGATCACCCGGTGCGCGGCCAGCTCGAACCCGTCGATCTCGAAGATCTGCGAACCGATGTGGCTGTGCAGCCCGACCAGGCGGAGGCTCCCCGACGCGAACACCGCACGCACTGCGGCCATCGCGTCCCCCGAGGACAGCGAGAACCCGAACTTCTGATCCTCATGGGCGGTGGCGATGAACTCGTGCGTATGCGCCTCCACGCCCACGGTCACGCGCACCAGTACGTCCTGCACAACGCCCGCCTGCGCCGCCACGTCGTCGAGCCGTGCGATCTCCTGCATCGAATCGACGACTATGTGCCCGACGCCGGCCTCGACCGCCAGCGCAAGCTCCTGCACGGATTTGTTGTTGCCGTGCATGGCGATACGGTCCGCCGGAAAGCCTCCGTGCAGGGCCACGGCCAGTTCGCCGCCGGAGGCGACGTCCAGCGACAACCCCTCGTCGCCCACCCAGCGGGCGATCTCCGCGGACAGGAACGCCTTCGATGCGTAGTGCACATTCGCGGCACCGCCGAACGCCGAGGCCATCTCCCTGCAGCGGCCCCGGAAGTCGTCCTCATCGACGACGAACAGCGGGGTGCCGAACTCGGCCGCGAGCCCCGTCACCGGGACCCCCGCGAGCCGGACCTCGCCGTCCTCCCCGCGCGCGCAGCCGCGCGGCCATACCTTCTCCGGAATCCGCGCGGCCTCCTCCGGGTTCGGGGGACGTTCGGGCAGCCCGTCCGCGTGTGCTGGTTCCACGTGTCCCTCTCCGGCCGGGTGCGCGTTCACATCTTCTCCGGGGCCGTCACGCCGAGCAGTCCGAGCCCGTTGGCCACCACCTGCCGGGCCGCGCCGCACAGTGCCAGGCGGGCCGCGTGCACGTCCGTCGCCTCCTCGTCGCCGCGCGGCAGCACGCGGCACGAGTCGTAGAAGCGGTGGTAGGTGCCGGCCAGCTCCTCGAGATAGCGCGCCACGCGGTGCGGCTCACGCAGCTCCGCGGCGGTGGCGACCACGCGCGGGAACTCGCCGATCGTGCGGATCAGGTCGCCTTCGCGGGGATGGTCGAGCAGGCCCGGCCGCGCACCGTCCGCGGTGACGCCGAGGTCGGCCGCATTGCGCGCCAGCGAGCACAGGCGCGCGTGCGCATACTGCACGTAGTAGACCGGATTGTCGCTGCTACTGCTCGCCCACAGCTCCAGGTCGATGTCGATGGATTGGTCGACGGACGAGCGGATGAGCGCGTAGCGGGCCGCGTCGACGCCGATGGCCTCGACGAGGTCGTCAAGCGTGATCACCGTGCCCGCGCGCTTGCTCATCTTCACCGCCGCGCCGTCACGGACGAGGTTGACCATCTGGCCGATCAGCACTTCGACCGTCGACGGGTCGTCGCCGAACGCCGCGGCCACCGCCTTGAGCCGGCCGACGTATCCGTGATGATCGGCGCCGAGCATGTAGATGCACAGGTCGAATCCGCGGGCCCGCTTGTCCCGCAGGTAGGCGATGTCACCGGCGATGTAGGCCGCATGGCCGTCGCTTTTGATGACGACGCGGTCCTTGTCGTCGCCGAAGTAGCTGCTGCGCAGCCACCAGGCGCCGTCCGCCTCGTAGAGGTTCCCGGACTCCTTCAGTTCCCCGACCGAGCGATCCACGGCTCCCGATTCGAACAGCGAGTTCTCATGGAAGAAGACGTCGAACTGCGTGCCGAACTCCGACAAGGTGCGCTTGATGTGCGCGAACATCAGCTCGACGCCGATCGTGCGGAACACCTCGGCCCGTTCCGCTTCCGGTAGCCCCAGCGCGTCGGGGCGGCGCTCGAGCACATCGCCCGCGATCTGGGAGATGTACTGCCCTGCGTAGCCGTTTTCGGGCGTCGGCGCGCCGGTGGCCGCCGCGACGAGCGAATCGGTGAACCGGTCGATCTGCGAACCGTGGTCGTTGAAGTAGTATTCGCGGGTGACCTCGGCCCCCTGGGCGGCGAGAACGCGTCCGAGGGCGTCGCCCACCGCAGCCCACCGGGTACCGCCGAGGTGGATCGGACCGGTGGGGTTGGCCGAGACGAACTCCAGATTGATCCGGCTGCCCGCCAGTGCACGGTCCGTGCCATAGTCGGCCTGCTGCTCGAGCACGCGCTCCACGATCGCACCCTGCGCGGCGGCCCCGAGCCGGATGTTGATGAACCCGGGCCCGGCGATCTCGGCTGCTGCGATCCCGTCGGCGGCGCCGAGTTCCGCGACGATCGACTCGGCCAGCGCACGCGGCGGGCGGCCGACCTTCTTGGCGATCTGCATGGCGATGTTGCTGGCGTAGTCGCCATGCTCCGGATTGCGGGGACGCTCCACCGACAGGGTCTCGGGGACGACGGACACGTCCAGGCCGGCGGCGGCGAGGACCTTCAGCGTGGTGGCGCGGACGAGTTCTGCGAGATCGGCGGGAGTCACAGGCACCCATCCTATTGCCTGGCCGCCGCGGTGCGGCATCCGCCACCGTTCCGCATCGCAGCGCCGCCCGCGCCCGGCACGACCGCACCGCAGCACGCCCCGTCGGCCCGCCGGTTTTCGGATCCGGCAGGCGATGCGCTAGTGTCGTTCCTGCCGAACGGCACGCCTGACTTCTCGTCGGCGCGCCCCCGTAGCTCAGGGGATAGAGCACCGCCCTCCGGAGGCGGGTGCGCAGGTTCGAATCCTGCCGGGGGCACCTTGGCGGCTATGCGCTCCATAGTGCGCACCACGCCGAACCCGCGACCGGGCCGGAGGGACAGCCAATGTCTTCCCGGCCCGTTCTCTTTTCCCACCCCGGCGTGCGGCCCACCCCCGCCGGCCGACTCCGACGCGCGAGAACGTGCAGAATCGTCGTGTGCCAGTAGATACCCGCAGCATCTGCTCTCTGCCGAAGGTCCGCGCGTGGCCGGCGGTCGCCCTGGCCCTGCTGGCCGCCGCGCTCGTCCTCGGCGTCGTCGTCACGGAGACCGACGCGCTCACCGCCCGCGACGACGCCATCTCCGGCGGTCTGCACGCGCTGGACTCGGGGTGGGTCCACACTTCGGTGTCGATCGTCGCTGTCGGATTCTCGTCCGTCACAGGTCTGGCTGTGCTCTGCGTGTGGGCCGCTGCCCTCGTCCTGCGCGGCCGAAGGCTCGCGGCGCTGGCCACCGTCCTCACCGTCAGCGTCGGGTGGGGGGGCGTAATGGTGCTCAAGTACGTCTTCGACCGCCCGCGCCCGCTCTTCGACGCGGCCGACGGGCCCTCATATCCCAGCGGCCACACCGCGCTCGCCGTGTCCGTCGTCTTCGCCGCGTTCTTCCTGGCCCGGCGCACCGATCGGCGCGACACCATCGCGACTGCGGGCGTGCTGCTGGTGCTGCTGGTGATGTTCGCCCGCGTCATCGCGGGCGCCCACTATCTCACCGACACGGTCGGCGCGGTGTTCGCCGCGTCGGCGGCGATCGTCGCGTTCTGCGGAGTCTGGAACGCGGCGATCCCCCGCGTACTCCGTCGGCATCCGGCTCTCGCCGGGCCCGGCGAGGTCGTTGCGCCGCGCGCACCCCGCCCGGTCCCACCCGTCCCGGCCGGCACCGGCGCGACGCACTGCCGCCCCCGGAAGGTCCCCGGCGGTGCAGCCCCCGCGGACAGCGAGGGTGCTGCCGCGGGGGCTGTCACGCAGGACGGGTGAGGCGGTCTGGATCAAGCCCCGCCGGCGATCGCGAACCGGACCGGGTCGGATGCCGGCAGCTGCACGACGCGCCCGTCTCCGACGAGGTACCGCAGGTGTGCCGCGGCCTCGGAGAGCGCCATCTGCTTGCCCATCACCGGAAGCTCGTTCCATGGCCGGTACCACTGCATCCGCGCAGCGATCTGCCACAACGTCAGCGCGCCGTTCTCGAGATCGCGGCACAGGTCGTCCAGCCGCTCCTCGTGATGCGCGAGCAGCTGCGCGGAACGTCCGGCCAGATCGGCGATCGGGGTCCCGTGCGCGCCGAATGCGCGGGTGATCCCCATCGCCGCGATCCTGCGCTGCGACTGCATGAACTCGTCCAGCGCGTCGCGTTCTTCGAGGGGGAAGACGAAGTTGCCCACGTGCGGCGTCGTCTTCTGCAGGACGTGATCCCCGGTGAACACCATGTCGGCGGAGTCGAGGGCGAAGCACACGTGCCCGGGGGTGTGGCCGGGGGTCCACACGGTGCGCAGCGTCCTGCCCGCCAGCGGGATCTTCTCGTCGTCCGCCAGCAGCCGATCCGGCCGGGACGCGCGTGTGGTGGGCGGCGTCATCTCCGAGCCCTCCCGGAACGCGGCGAGGTCCTCCTCCGACGCGCCGGCCGCCCGCAGGTTCGCCGTCTGCTCGTCCAGCCAGGCCGCGTCGCGGCTTCCGGTCATCAGGTCGAATGTGTGGAAGTCGCTGTCGTGCATCGCAATCCATGCGCCCGACGCCTCCCGCACCCGGCCACACAGCCCCGTGTGGTCCGGGTGGAAGTGTGTGAGGACGACGCCCTCGATGTCGGCCATGGCGTGGCCGGTCGCCTCGACGGCCGAGGTGAGCCCCGCCCACGACTGTTCGCCGTCCCAGCCCGCGTCCACCAGGATCAGGCCGCCGGGCGATTCCATCGCATAGACCAGGGTGGCCTTGAGCGGATTCGGGAACGGGACCGCGAGCTGCCACACCCCGTCGCCCAGGTCCACCGCCCCGGTGTCCGCGCCCCCGGCCTGTCGAGGGCCGTCCTCACGCACCGGGTCCTGGCCTGCGCCTGCGTTTGTATCCTGCCCTGCCTGCATCAACGCCACCTCGTGTCCTCATCGCCCCGTTCCGGGCCTCGTCGAAGGGCCTCACGCTGCCGGGTTCCCGAAGCCGAGTGCCGGGATCCGGGTGCTTCGCCCGCATCCGCTCATGCCATTGTGACCACAACCCCACGCCGAACGAGCAGGCAGGGTCCCACATACCGGAACGGCCGTCCCGACAAGCGCGACAGCACCCCGGTAGCCCTCAGTCGGCCATGAACCTCCGGTACAGCCCGCGCAGGTCCCGTTCGGCGTGCGACGTGTCCGGATCCCACAAGCGCAGAACGGCACGCAGACGCGAAGTGTCCAGCCGGTCGATCGCGGGCCCGGCGCCCGCATCGGGTCCCGGCATCGGCGGCAGGCTTCCGCGCACCGCGAACGGGTCGCCGCCGACGCGGGCGGGCTCCTCGTCCGTCGCCGTGGCGACCGCTTCGACCAGCGAATCCACCGCCAGTCCGCGCCAGGCGAGGATCTGCAACGGACGCACACCGACCTCTTGCGCGGTGAGCAGCAGCAGTGCCGCGCCGTGTTTGCATGGCCAGCTGTAGTCGGGGCAGGTGCAGTCGAAGTCGAGGTCCGCGGAATCCGCCGGCAGCAGCCTTTCCGCCAGCGACTCCGGCACCTCCCCCGACGCCAGAGCGGTGAGGATACCCGGCTCCGCACGCACCTGCGCGACGATCTCCGCGCGGTCGTAGCCGTCCAGCTCCCGTACTGCGCACACCGTCTCGAACGGGTCCGGTTGCGAGCCCTGCACCACACCCCGCACGGCACCGGGGGTGACCCGCAGCGAGAGCACCTGGCCCGAGCGCGCCACCCGGCGGCCACTGCGCAAGGCGTCGGCCTCGATGATGCGCTCGAGCACGCGTGCAAGCCGCCCGCCCCAGCCTGTGCCGCCGTCGGCGAAGCGCAGCACCAGTCCCGGTCCGCGCGGAGATGTGCGACGTGAGCTCATTCCCCCTGCGCCTCCTCACCCAGTGCCACCAGTATGTGCAACGCCTTGTCGTCGAGCTCGGTGACCCACGACTCGCCGCCGCGCACGCTCAGTTCGGCCAGCTCGCTCTTGCCCGCCAGGAGCTCGTCGATGCGTTCTTCCAGCGTTCCGACCGCCACCAGCTTGCGCACCTGCACGTCGCGGGTCTGCCCGATGCGGAACGCCCTGTCGGTGGCCTGATCCTCCACCGCCGGATTCCACCACCGGTCCAGATGCACGACGTGGTTGGCCGCAGTGAGATTGAGCCCGGTGCCGCCCGCTTTGAGCGAGAGCACCATCACCTGCGGGCCACCGGAGGCCTGGAACGCGGCGATCATGCCTTCCCGGGCCCCGCGGGCGACGCCGCCGTGCAGTACCGGCACCTCGTCGAGACCGAAGCGGTCGGCGAGCCATGGGCCCACCATCATGGCGAACTCGCGGAATTGCGTGAAGAGCAGGATCTTTTCACCGTCCGCCAGCACATCGCCCACGACATCCTCCACCAGGGCCAGCTTGCCGCTGCGATGTCTGCCGTGCCGCATCAGCGCGGATCCGTCGCCCAGATAGTGCGCGGGATGATTGCACACCTGTTTGAGGTGCAGCAACGCCGTGAGCACCGCGCCGCGGCGCGCCATCCCCTGCGCGCCGTCCAGCTTCTCCTCCAGGTCGTCGAGCACCGCCCGATAGAGCGTCGCCTGCTCCGCCGTCAGGTTCACGCGTACCGTCATCTCCTGTTTGTCCGGCAGGTCGGCGACGACGGCGCGGTCCGTTTTGACGCGCCGGAGCACGAACGGCGCCGTCACCGCGCGCAGCCGGGCGAGGGCGTGCGGGTCGCGTTCGGTCTCTATCGGCACCGTGAACGCGGCGCGGAACTTGGCCGCGCTCCCGAGCATCCCGGGGTTGACGAAGTCCAGGATCGCCCGCAGCTCGGAGAGCCGGTTCTCGACGGGCGTACCCGTCAGCGCCAGCCGATGACGCGCCTGGAGTTTACGCGCGGCCCGCGCCTGCGCAGTGCGCTCGTTCTTGATGTGCTGGGCCTCGTCGAGCACCACCCGCTCGAACCGCAACGCGCGCAGCTCCTCGACATCCCGCGCGAGAAGCGCATAGGTGGTGAGCACCAGGTCCGACGCGTCGAGGCGCGCGGCCAGGTCGTCGCCGCGCGGGCGCGCGGCCCCGTGGTGCACGTGGACCCGCAGACCGGGCGCGAAACGCGCCGCCTCACGTTCCCAGTTGCCGACCACGGACATCGGGCAGACCACCAAAGTGGGGCGGTGCGCCCCGCGCTCCCGTGCGCGCACTTCCAGCGCAAGCACCTGGACGGTCTTGCCGAGCCCCATGTCGTCGGCGAGCATCCCACCCAGTCCCAGGTCGGCCATGTACGACATCCACGCGAGCCCGCGCAGCTGATAGTCGCGCAGCTGCGCCGCCAGGCCGGCCGGCGCCGGCACCGCCCGGTCCGCCGCGGACTCCTCGCCGAAGAGAGCCTTGACCCACCCTGTCGCGGAGACAGCGCCGAGCGGCACCGGCGGCGGGTCCGTGGCCAGAGTGCGCAGCAGCGCGGCGAGCGTCGCGGGATCCGCCCGCCGGGCGGACAGGTAGCGCGCGGCGTCATGCAGCGCCGCGCCGTCCGCCCGCACCCATTCACCGCGCAGCTTGACCAGGTCGGAATTCCGGCGCGCCAGTTCGTCGAGCTCGCCGGGCCGCAGCACCGTGTCGCCCAGCGCCACCTCCATGTCGAATTCGACCAGGTGGTCCAGTCCAGTCCGTGCCTCGCCGGGCGCGGCGGGCACGTCCGGCGACGACACCCGGACCCGCACCGTGGGCTCGACCACCCGCCACGCCCGCGGGAGCAGCACCGTGATCGACGCGGAGGACAACGCCTGTGCTCCGTGCTGCACCAGGTCCGAGACGGCGGCCTCCGGCATGAGCATGTCCAGCGAATCCCGGTCCCGGGGAAGCTCGCGCAGCAACGGGTATACGCGCATCGCCTCCTCCAGCGCGCCGATGCACACCCGCACCGACTCGCGATCCGCCTGCGTCAACGACAGTGGCACCGGGGCCCGGTCCTCGCTGCGCACACAGACCTGGAGGCGCCAGAGGTCGCCCCCGTCGACGGCCGATGCACGCTCCCCGCAGCCGGGGGCCGACGGGACGGTGCCGAAGTCGCCGGCGCTGCAGTCCCCCGCGCCGTGGTCACCCGCGACGTCGGCGGCCTCCGCGGGCTCGAGCAGCCGCAGCACCAGCTGCAATCCGCCGGAGCGCGCCCCCTCCTGCCATGCCGCGACCCGGCCGGCCGCGGCGGCCCCGTGCTCTGCCACCGGATCACCCGCCACGAGCGCCGCCAGCAGCGGGTGCGACGGCGGATCCGGCGGCTCCCCGCCGGCCGCGAGGCGGCGACGCACCACCGCGTCCGTCATCGCCGCGGTGAAGTCGTCGAACGCCGAGGCCGGCTCGGCGCCCGGTCCTTGCACGGCCGACGGCATGGCGGCGGCCCACTGCGCACGCCAGGCCCGCTGTGCCGCACCCCACTCCAGCGCCCACCGGGGCCACCATTCGTCGTCGACCCGCCGCAGGTCCGCCACCACCTGGCCCGCGGCCGCCCACCGGTCGATCCCGGCCACCACCGCGGCCAGATACCCCAGGTCCTCCCCCGTCTCCGCGGGGCGCACCGGAGCAGACTCCGTCCCGAGCGCAGTGAGGAAGTCCGCGGCCGCTGCGGGCGCGAAGCCGAGCGCCTCGTAGCCGGACCCGGCCTCCTCCTGCCACGGCATCCGCACACGGTGGCGCGGCGAACGGCGCCCCAGTGCGCGCGCGAGGAACCGCACGCGCCCCGGCTCGGCGCTCCACACGAGCAGTCCCGCGCCTTCCTCCCACCGCGCGTGCAGCCCGGGGGGGACGGCCGCGGGCTGTGCGGGCGTCACTTTCCGCGCTGTGCGATCGCCTGCGCGAACACCTGCGGAATGTCCGCCGGGTCGCGGGCAAGGTAGCTTGACCCTCCGGTGGCGGCGGAGATCTCCTGGAGCACCTCCGCGTCCGCATCATCCGTGATGCCGATCGTGATGATGAGCACGGGGCGCGCCGGATCCGATTCCTGGCGCAGCTGCTGCAGAAGCTGCTCCTTCGTCAGGCTCACCGGGTCTTCGTTCTCGCCGTCGGTGAGCACGATGACCGAGTTGACCGCGTTGGGGTCATAGGTGGACTGGACCTGACGATATGCGGCGCTGATCGTGTCGTAGAGTCCGGTGCCGCCGCCGACGAGGCCGCCCAGTTCGTCCACCGCCGCGCTCACCGCCTCGCGCTGCGTACCGGCGCCGGTCTGCGCATCCAGCCTCTCGATGGGCACGAGTTCCTTGTAGTCGCGCTGCGGCCCGTCCAAGTTGAGGGAGAAAGCCCACACGCCGAGCTGGGTGTTGTCCGGGAACAGACTCTCACCGATGCGCGCCGCCTTCTGCGTGAGCTGCATGCGGCTGTTCTCCTCGTCCGCGACGTAGGACATCGATCCGGACACGTCGAACAGGACCAGGCTGCGCACCGGCACCGCAAGCACGTTCCACTTCTTCAGCGCTGCCTCCGCCGCGGCGGGATCCGGAATCGTCAACACCGGCACGCCGCCGACGCCCGCACCGCCCGGCAGCGGCGCACCGTCCACGCGGAAGCCCGCGGAGGTGAGCGCATCCCGGCCGGCGTCCGAGTCGAGTACCGCCGCGAGGTCCGCCGCGCTCTCGGCCGCATCGACCTTCGCATCGCCGCGCGCCGTCACCACCAGCGGGTAGTCCATCATCACGGTGCCGGCGTCCGGCACCGCCGCCTGGTAGCCGCGGCCGAGCTGCACGACCTGCTGCTCGGTCACCACCGCGGGCCCCTCGCCGGAGTGGAGGATGTCCTCCGGCTCGGCGGCCCCGTCGGACACCGTCTGCGCGTCGGCGCTCAGCTGCATGCTCTGCGTCTGTGCCGCGGCGACCATGGCCTGCTCGGCCGCCGTCTGATCGGTGCCCGAGGCCTGCTGTTCGGCCGCAGCCGCGAGGATCGGGGCCTCCGCCACCGCGCTGGCCTGGGGATTGCCCAGTCTGATACCCGGGGTGCGCAGCACGTCGGTCCAGGTGCGGGCGGCGGGGACCGCGCCCGTGGCGGCCGCGACCACCACCGGAGAGGTGGCTACGGACGGGGTGTCGATGTCGACGGGCAGGTCCGCCGCCTGATTGACCTTGGTGACCCAGCGGGTGGACTCCGGAATCCACAACTGCGGGATGTCGATTCCGTGCAGCAACGCGTTCATCGTGGTGGCGGACTCGCGCGCCTTCACCTGGAACTCCGTGCAACCGCGGTCCGCCGCGGGCACCGCGGCGACGGCCTGCTGCACCGCCGGCGCCAGGGCCGCGTCGACGTCCACAGTGACGGCGGTCGTCGATGAGCACCCGCTGCCGCGGACGACTTGGAAGACGACGATACCGGCGACGACCACCACGATGGCGATCACCGCCAGCGCGGCGTACCGCAGCACACCCCCTGAGTTGTTGGCAGCCTGGTGCCGACCCCCGGCCATTGATCGTCCTTCCGCGCACGGCACCGGCCCCGACCCGGCCGGACCGCCGATGTGCTCGCTTCATCGTCGGTCGTGTCCCGGGCGGCCCCGCGACCCGGCAACATACTAGCGACAGGACGTCGGCGGCACGTCACCTCGGTCACGTGTCGCGCCGGCCGGGACAGCCGATCACAGCCCTGCCCTCCCGCGCGCGCTGACGGAACACCCCGGCGAGCACCACGAGCGCGGCCAAAAAGATCAGCAGCCCGGACACGAGCAGTGCGATGTCGAGACCGGCATGGAATGCGTTATAGGTGGCCTGGATCACCTTGACCACGATCGATCCGTAGGTCTGCTCGTAATCGCCGGCGCCCCCGGCCCCCTGCGGCACCTTGCCGGTCTCGATCCCGTTGATGATGATCGAGTCGAAGGTGGGCGGTATGCCCAGCTCACGCAGCCTCGACTTGAGCCCGCTCGTGAGGTTGGCGTTCACAAGCCCGCCGAGCGCCGCCACGCCGATCACCGCGCCCACTTGGCGCATCGTGTTGGTCGCCGCCGCCGCCATCCCGGAATGCTCACCCGGGACGCCCGAGAGTACCGCGGAGGTCAGCGGCACCACGGCGATGCCGAAGCCGACGCCGGCGACCATCAACGACAACGCCAGCACCGTGAAATCGGCGTCCTGGTGCAACAGCGGGCGGGTCAGGAGAATCCCTCCGCCGGCCAGAACACAGCCGACGATCATCGGGATGCTCGGCATCGATCGCGACACCCACACGCCGGCGAGCAGGGAGCCGAGAACGATCGCGACCGCCATCGGCGCGAACACCGCGGCCGTGCGCCACGCCGAGTATCCGACCACCTCCTGCAGGTACAGCGCGGTGAAAAAGAAGATCGAGAAGATGCCGAAGTAGATGGTGAACGCCACCGTCAACGCACTGCCCACGATGGGTATCCGCAGGTAGCGAAAATCGAACATCGGGTTGTCCGCGCGCAGCTCGACGACGATGAACCCTGCCAGCGCCACCGCGCCCACGGCGAAGAGCGTCAACACGTTGCCGGCGAAGTAGCCGACCTCCTGGCCCGCGATACCCGCGTAGATGACGCACGCGAGGAACGTCGAACCGAGCACGAAGCCGGGCAGGTCGACCCGACCATGCTGGCGGTCCCTGCTGTCCGGAACCCACAGGACCGCCGCCACCACCAGGGCGATGCCCAGGATCACGTTGAACCAGAAGATGGCGCGCCACGAGAACGCGCCGACCAGGACGCCGCCCACCACCGGCCCGAGCGCGAGCGCCACACCCGACACCGCGGCCCACACGCCGATGGCCTTCGCCCGCGCGTGCTCCTCGGGGAACACGTGCCGGATCACCGACAGCGTCCCCGGCTCGGACCCCGCCGCGCCGACCCCCATCACCGCGCGGCCGACGATGAGCAGCGTCACGGTGGGGGCCGTCGCGGCGATCAGCGAACCGATGCAGAACACGACCATCCCCGCGACCATGACCCGCTTGCGCCCGAGCCTGTCGCCCAACGTCCCCGCCGTGAGCATGAGGCTCGCGAACACCAGCGTGTAGGCGTTGACCACCCACTGCAGTGAGATGACCCCGGCATGCAGATCGGACTGCACGTCGCCGAGCGCCACGGAGACGATCGTCGTGTCGATGAAGGTCAGGAACAGGACAGCGCACACAGTGCCGAGTGCGACGCGTTGCGACCGCGTCGCGCCGGCCGCCGCGGTGCCCGTGGACAACGCCGACCCCTCTGGTCAGCTCGTCGGGGTGGCCGGGGTGCCCGCCTCAGCGGAGGCACCGCCCCGCGCCCCGCACTCCGCCGGGGGCGTGCCGCCGTTCTCCAGAGTGAGCAACCCGCAGAACGAGGACGCGGACACCTTCCACTTGCCGTCGACCTTCACCGCGTAGCCGGTCTGGTCCGGCAGCACAGGCTTTTCGTCCATCAGGATCGTGTAGACCACCGACGCGCGGCCAGGGCTGACCAGGCTCATCTCGCTCACGGTGACGGACGTCGATTCGGCCAGTCCGGAGGAGGACTGAGCGTTGATCGTCTTCGCGAAGCGGTCGGGATCCTCGATGACACCCAGCTTGGTCTGCGCGTCCGACTTGCCGGAGAAGAACGTCTCATACGCCGACGTGATGTCGCTCTGCTCCTGCTGTGTCAGGCCGCTCGCATCGACGGCCCCCGCCCCCGTCGTCTGCTGCACCGTCGCGGTGGACGGCGAGGTGGTGGTGGCTCCGGAGTCCCCGGAACTGCCACAACCCGCCAGCATGAGGGCCACGGCTGCGCACAGGCCGACGGCCGCGCCCGCGGACCGGACGGCGTTTCCGCGTGGACGAATGCAGAGAATGCTCATGATGCGCCTTTCCAGCGAAACGGTGGCGGTTAAGCGGCGGTTAAGCGGCGGTTCGGCGACAGTCCGGTGGAGACCGCTCCGCCTGCGGACTCCGGAGTGATCGCCGACAATCGGTGAGCTGGATCTCATCGTAGGACTATTACCGGCCGGCCGTACCCGAAACCTCCTGGATCCGGCCCATATCGGCGAATCGGTGTGCGCAGAGCGCAAAACGGGGCATCCTGGAGGCAGGACGCGCGCACGGCGCACAGCCCAACCGGGAGGGGCGCCGGCAGCGGAGATTCCGCGTGCTGCCCCGACCGGGGT
This sequence comes from Tomitella cavernea, assembly GCF_016599145.1. Lineage (GTDB taxonomy): Bacteria > Actinomycetota > Actinomycetes > Mycobacteriales > Mycobacteriaceae > Tomitella > Tomitella cavernae. Next base: position 58,627 of record NZ_JAENKO010000009.1, on the reverse strand, counting down.
GGGCGCGGTGCCGACGCGGCGCGGGTCACCAGGAGGCAGTCTCCCGCCCCGGAAGACCTCCGGACGGGCACGAGGAGGCGACTATGACCACCGAATGCACCGATCTCTCCGGCCCATTGCCCACGTCGAGCGTGATGGCACCGGAGGCCGGGAGCACCGCCGCCCCTGCCCTGAAGGACCGGCTCAGGGACATTCTCGACGACCATGAGGCCTTGCTGGGGCTCTACCGCGACCTGGCGGTTCTGCGCCGCATCGACGAGCAGTGCCTCGCGTTGGCACGCCAGGGCGCGCTCGCACTGTGGGCGCCGATCGTCGGCCAGGAGGCCGTGCTCGTGGGCGCCGCACGGGCGGCGGACCGTCACGACCACCTGTTCATCAGCTACCGCGAATCGCTCATGGCCCACCTGCGTGGCGTCCCCCCGGAGCAGGTGCTCCCTATGTGGCGCGGAAGCGCCCTGGGAGGCTGGGACCCGGCCGAGTACGGGATCACCAACCCGGCGATCATCGTGGGGGCGCACGGGCTGCACGCCACCGGTTACGCGATGGCGGCCGCGCTCGACGGCTCCCAGGACCGGGCGATCGCGTTCTTCGGCGACGGCGCGACGAGCCAGGGCGACCTGAACGAGGCACTCAACTTCGCCGCCACGACCACGGCGCCGGTGGTGTTCTTCTGCACCAACAACCAGTTCGCCATCAGCGTCCCCATCGCACAGCAGACCGCCGTGCAGCCCGCGCAACGCGCACACGGTTTCGGCATCCCCTCGCTGCGCGTCGACGGCAACGACGTGCTCGCCGTCCTCGCCGCCACCCGCACGGCCACCGCGCACGTGCAAGCGGGCGGCGGGCCGTACTTCGTCGAAGCGGTCACCTACCGGCTCGGCCCGCACACCACGAACGACGACCCCACCCGGTACAGGTCCGCCGCAGAGCTGGAGGCGTGGCGTGCCCGCGACCCGGTCGAGCGCATGCGCGGGTTCCTCGCGGATTCCGGACTGATCACCGAATCGGATGCGGACGTGGTGCGCAGCGCCGCCGACGACGCGGCACAGCGCTACCGCACGGCGTGCGCGGAACTCCCGGAGCCCGATGCGGCGGGGATCTTCGAGCACGTCTACGCGGCGCCGCATCCGCTGATCGTCGAGGAGCGCCACGCCTACGCCGACTACCTCGCTTCCCTCGGCGGGGCCGCCGCCACGGCCGTCCCCGCCGGCCCGTCGACCGGCAAGGAGGTCCCGCGATGAGCACCGCGAATGTTCGAGACGCCGCCCCCGATGCGGGCAGCACCGTCACACGCATGGCGCTGGCGCCCGCCATCGGAGCGGGCCTGCGCCGTGCGCTCGAGGACGACGACCGGGTTGTGATCATGGGCGAGGACGTGGGCCGGCTCGGCGGCGTGTTCCGCGTCACCGACGGCCTGCAGAAGGACTTCGGCGAACGGCGCGTGATCGACACGCCGCTCGCCGAGTCCGGCATCGTCGGCACCGCCTTCGGGATGGCGCTGCGCGGCAAGCGGCCGGTGTGCGAGATCCAGTTCGACGGATTCGTCTACCCCGCATTCGATCAGATCGTCACGCAGGTGGCGAAGATCCACAACCGCACGCGCGGCCTCGTGCGCATGCCGCTCACGATCCGCATCCCGTTCGGCGGCGGGATCGGCGCCGTGGAACACCATTCGGAATCCCCGGAGGCCTACTTCGCCCACACCGCCGGGATCCGGGTCGTCAGCCCCTCCACCCCGTCGGACGGATACTGGATGACCCGACAGGCGATCGCCGCACCCGATCCGGTCATCGTCTTCGAGCCCAAGCGGCGGTACTGGGAGAAGGCGCCGGTGAACTTCAGCACCGCTCCACCCGAACCGCTCGGCGGCGCACGCCTGACGGCCTTCGGGAACGGCGACGCCACGGCGACCATCGTCACCTACGGAGCCCTCGTGACCACGGCCGTCGAGGCCGCGGAGACCGCCGCCTCCGAGTGCGGCGTGGAGATCGTCGACCTGCGTTCTCTCTCGCCCATCGACTTCGACACGATCGAAGCGTCGGTGCAGCGCACAGGGCGGCTGGTGGTGGCGCACGAGGCGCCCGTGTTCATGGGGCTCGGGGCGGAGATCGCCGCGCGCATCACCGAGCGCTGCTTTTATCGGCTGGAGGCGCCCGTGGCGCGCGTCGGCGGATTCCACACCCCGTACCCTGCGGCCCGCGCCGAATCGCACTATGTCCCCGGCGTCGACCGCATCCTCGACGCCCTCGATCAGGTGTTGGCGCAATGAGCACGCCCACGGAATTCCTGCTGCCGGACCTCGGTGAGGGGCTCACCGAGGCGGAACTGCTGTCGTGGTCGGTGGCCGTCGGCGACACCGTGGAGCTGGACCAGCAGTTGTGCGAGGTGGAGACGGCCAAGGCGGTGGTCGAGTTGCCCGCACCGTTCGCGGGGACCGTCGCCGCGCTGCACGCCGAGCCCGGCGCAACCGTCGTCGTCGGCGAACCGCTCGTCTCGATCGACACCGACACCGACACCGACACCGACACCGACACCGCAGAGCGTCACGCCGTTGAAAGCCCCGGCGCAACAGAGGTCCCGGTCCCTGACGGCTCCGGCACCGCAAAGGACCCAGCCGCCGTCGAGCCCGCGCCGCCCACGCTCGTCGGATCCGGCCCCCTGCCGCACCGGCCGGGCCGCACGGGGTGGCGCCGCCGCTCGCACCGACCCCCGGCCACGGCATCCTGGACGGATCACGAAGTCGGTCCCCGCGCGAAGCCGGCCGCCCGCAAGGCCGCCCGCGAGCTCGGCGTCGACCTCACCGCAGTCCGCCCAGCATGCGACGACGGCGTCATCACCGAGACCGACGTCGCGCGTCACGCCGGCGGCGGGAACGACGGAAGCCGCACCCCGGCAGACGCGTTCCGCAGGGCGACAGCCGAGGCGGTCACCGCGAGCGCACGCGCGATCCCGCACGCGTCCGCGTTCCGTACTGTCGACGTCACCACCGCGATGGTCCTACTGCGGCGGCTGCGCGGCGACGACACCGACACTGATACGGGCACGGACACGGACACGGACACCGCAGCCGACTACCGCGACGCGCGGCTCACCCCCCTCACGCTCGTCGCCAAGGCGGTGCTCGTGGCGCTCGACCGGCACCCGCTCGTCAACGCGTCCTGGGATGAGGCGGAAGCAGAGATCGTCGAGCATCTTCACGTGAACCTCGGGATCGCGGTCGCCGGGCCGCGGGGCCTGACCGTCCCGCACGTCCCCGCCGCGGACTCCCTGGGGCTGGCCGGACTCGCGGCGTCGATCGACGAGCTCGTCACCGGGGCACGGACCGGCCGCACCCCTCCGGCACGACTGCGCGGAGGGACTTTCACCATCACCAACATCGGCGTGTTCGGGCTCGAAGCCGGCACCGCTCTGATCTATCCCGGGGAGGCGGCGATCCTGTCGCTCGGCGCGGTCGCGCGCAGGCCGTGGGTGTGCGACGACGCGCTCGTCGTCCGTGACGTCGTCACGCTCGGGTTGTCCTTCGACCACCGGCTCATCGACGGCGCACTGGCAGGGCGGTTCCTGGCCACCGTCGCCGGAACCCTCGAGAATCCGCTGCGCCTGGCGGGCTGAGCGTCACAGAGGCAGAATCGGTCGCCGGGGCGGATGTTCCGGTGCCCGGACATCCCGGACGGGGACGATGCCGCAGGGGGGGACGATGCCGCGGGGGGATACACGGCCGCAGGACGGCGAAGCACGTTGCGCCGGGTCGCGCGGCATCAAGTGGACGGGAGTCCTGGCTCGGACGGCGGGGCTGATCGCGCTGGTCGCGGCGGTGCTCCTGGCGCACCGTTGCACCGCGTTCACACCTATGGCCGACCGACCGGCGCCCGGCAGCCCCTCGACCGAACGGATCCGCTCCCTCCTCGACAGGGTGCAGGTGATCCCCGAACGGCCCGACATACCCGGGTATGAGCGCGACTGCGGTCCCGGCGGGGGGTGCGTATTCGGTTCGGCGTGGACCGATGCGACCAGCGCCCCGCTCTCCCACAACGGTTGCGACACCCGCAACGACGTGCTCGCCCGGGCCATGAGCGGGGTGCGGTTCCGGCCCGGCACCGGACGCTGCGTCGTGGTCGCGGGGCTGCTCGACGACCCCTACACCGGGAGCCGCATCACGTTCCGCAAGTCCGACGCGGGCAAGGTGCAGATCGACCACGTGATCCCGCTCGCCGCCGCATGGGACCTCGGCGCCCACACGTGGACGCCGGCGATGCGCAGGAGGTTCGCCAATGACACGGATTTCGAGCTGCTCGCCGTGGACGGACCGGCGAACATGCGCAAGAGCGACTCCACGCCGCAGGACTGGATACCGGGCCCCGCCGCCTACCGCTGCTTCTACGCGGCGAAGTACCTCGCTGTCGCGGTCCGGTACTCCCTGCCCATCACCGCCGGCGACCGGACCGTCCTCGCACACATCGCCGACCGCTGCGGATGACGGCTGTCCGCCACAGGCCCCGGGGACTCCACTGCAGCTACGGTCTCAGGCCGGCCGGGCTCAGGACCGGCCGCGCACGATCACGTCCGGGCCGCCGCGCCGTGCGCCTGTCAGCGTCTCCGGCGCGCCCACCCACGGGACGGTCGCGAGCAGGCACACCGCGCCCGTGACCGCGAAGGCCACCGAGTAAGAGGCCTGTTCCGCCAGGAAGCCCGCGGCGATGGGGCCGATGATCGCACCGACGTCCGAGAGCATCTGGAATCCCGCCAACACGCTGCCGCCGCGGCGGTCGGCGCCGATCAGGTCCGCCACCACCGCCTGTTGCGGGGCGTTGAGCAGGCCCGCCCCGGCACCGGCGACGAAGGAGGTCACCACCAGCATCGCCGACCCCGCGGACAACCCCAATGCAGCGGTGCCGACGCCGGTGACGACGAGCCCCGCCAGCACCATCGGCTTGCGGCCCCGCGTATCGGCGATCCGGCCCGCAGGGATGATCACGAGGGCGTTGCCGACCGCGAACACCGCCAGCGCGACTCCGGCCATGCTTTCACCCGCGCCGATGGCGACCGCGAACAGCGGCACGAGCGCCACCCGGACCCCCATCGACGACCAGCCGTTGGCGAACTTGGACACCAGTGCCGCACGGTACGCACGATGGGCCAGGGCCTCCCGGAGTTCCATGACGGGCTTGTCCGTCCCGTCACCGCCGTCCGCCGGGTACACGTCCTTGAGCAGCAGGCCCACCACGATCATCGCCACGATGAGCGCTGCCGCGTACACCAGGAACGGCACGCGCAGCCCGAACCCCGCCAACAGCCCGCCGAGGACCGGGCCGAGGATGTTCCCCACCAGGAAGGCCGACGAGTACAGGCCGGTCACACGCCCGCGCGCGCCCGGATCGGCCAGGCGCACCAGCAGGCCCATCGCCGACACCGTGAACATGGTCGAACCGATGCCCCCGAGTCCGCGGAACAGCAGTAGTTGCCAATAGTTGGCCGCGAAGGCGCAGGCGCCGGTGGAGATCGCAACGATGAACAGGCCCGTCAGATACACCCACCGCTCACCGACCAGGTTCACCAGCCGCCCGCCGGCCGGGGCGAAAACGAGGCGGAAGAACGCGAACGCGCTGATGATCACGGTGGCCGCTGTGGTGCCCACGTCGAAGCTCTTGGCGAACTGCGGCAGCACCGGCGCCACCAGTCCGAATCCGAGCGCGATCACGAATGCGGCGGTCACCAGCACCCAGATCGACCGTGGAATCGGGGTGCGGGCGGCGCCTCGCACCGCTCGTCGCCTCATCGTGCACCCGCCTTTCGCGCGTCCAGTCAACCAACCTGCCCCCGGAAGTCCGACCTCCCGGGGCAGCCCTCTACCAGTACACGGCCCCTCCCGTGCACAACGCACGCGGGCCCCGCGCCGGCCGGAGCCGGGCGGGACCCGCGATGGTGGATCGGTAAAGGACGGCGCGCAAGGGCCTTCGTGCGTGCCCTAGTCGTCCTGTGGTGCCGACCGTGTCGTGTCAGAGGCCCTTGAGCTCTTCGATGACGGACTCGACGGACTTCTTCGCATCACCGAAGAGCATCGAGGTGCCGTCCGCGTAGAACAGCGGGTTGTCGATGCCCGCGTAGCCGGTGCTCATCGAGCGCTTGAGCACGATCGTCGAGCGCGCCTGATCGACGTTGAGGATCGGCATTCCGTGGATCGGACTCGACGGATCGTTGCGCGCCGCCGGGTTGGTGACGTCGTTGGCGCCGATGACGATCGCGACATCGGTGCGGCCGAACTCGCCGTTGACGTCGTCCATCTCCTTCATCGCGTCGTATTCCACATCCGCCTCGGCGAGCAGCACGTTCATGTGCCCCGGCATACGGCCGGCAACCGGGTGGATTGCGTACTTGACCTCGACGCCCTTCTCCTCGAGCAGGCTGGCCATCTCCTTGACCGTGTGCTGCGCCTGCGCCACGGCCAGGCCGTAGCCGGGCACCACGATCACCTGGTTGGCGTAGGCCATCTGGATCGCGGCATCCGCCGCCGAGGTGGACTTGACCGTGCCGCCCGCATCGCCGACCGGGCCCGCGGCCGCGTCGCCGCCGCCGAACGCGCCGAACACGATCGCCGGGATCGACCGGTTCATCGCCTTGGCCATGAGATTGGTCAGGATCGAACCGGAGGCTCCGACGATCATGCCGGCGACGATGAGCGCCGTGTTGTCGAGCGCAATACCCGCCGCAGCCGCCGAAAGTCCGGTCATCGCGTTGAGCAGCGAGATCACCACCGGCATGTCGGCGCCACCGATCGGCAGCACCACGAACAGGCCCATGATGCCGGCCGCAATGAGCAGGCCCACCATCCACCAGATCGACGAACCGTCATTGGTCGCCGCGCGCACGCCCATCACCACGGCGAGGGCGATCGAGACGATCAGCAACACCATGTTGGCCAGCTGGAACAGCTTTGCGTTGCCGGTGGCGAACTTCTCGAGGCCCTTGGGCATGACCTCCTGCAGCTTGGAGAACGCCACCAGCGAACCCCAGAACGAGATCGAACCGATGATCGCTGCGATCAGCGACCCCACCACCATCGGCGAGGCCGGCTCGACACCGTGGAAGTTCAAGAACCCATTCGTCTCCGAGGCCTCGGCCCAGGCGATCAGGGCGACCGTGCCGCCGCCGACCCCGTTGAACAGGGCGACGAGCTGTGGCATCGCGGTCATCTTGGTCTTGAGTGCCGGCGGGACGCCGAGCACGACGCCCAGGACGAGCCCCACTGCGATGAGGATCCAGTTGATCGCGGGCACGTCGACCCGGCCGTGGCCGTCGTCGGAGACTGCGCCGTCGTTGTAGACCTGCAGCAGCGTCGCGGCCACCGCGAGGAGCATGCCCACCGCGGCGATCCAGTTTCCGCGGACCGCGGTCTTCGGACCGGTCAGACCCATCAGGCCGTAGATGAACATGCCGAATGCGACGATGTAGAGAGCGAGGACGGTGTAGTGCAGCCCCTCGCTGGCGGTGTGCGCAGCAGCAAGGATCACTTGGCCGCCTCCTTCTTACCCTTGAACATGCCCAGCATGCGGTCGGTGACGGCGAAGCCGCCGATCACGTTGAGCGTGCCGAACACCAGCGCCACGAACGCGATGATCCGCACGCCCCAACCTGCGTCCGCCGGCAGCGAACCGAGCACGACCAGGGCGCCGAGCACCACGATGCCGTGGATGGCGTTGGTACCCGACATCAGCGGAGTGTGCAGGGTGTTCGGGACCTTCGAGATCACGGCGAAGCCGACGAACCCGGCCAGCACCAGGATCGCGATGTTCGCCAATAGTCCGGTGTACATCAGTTGTCCTCCTTCGCGCGGGTGACGCAGGCCGCCGCGAGGATCTCGTCCGAGAAATCCGGGGCCAGGCGCGCGTCGTCGTCGAGCATCAGCTCGAGCAGCTCCTGGACGTTGCGCGAATACAGCTCGCTCGCATGTTCCGGCATCGTCGCCGGAAGGTTCAGCGGCGACGCGATGGTCACCCCATGCTTGACGACGGTCTGTCCGGGCTCGGTGAGCTCGCAGTTGCCGCCGGTCTCGCCGGCGAGGTCGACGATCACGCTGCCGGGGCGCATGCCTTCGACCGCGGCGGCCGTCACCAGGCGCGGAGCGGGACGGCCGGGCACCAGCGCCGTGGTGATCACCACGTCGAACCCCTTGATGGCGTCCTCGAGCGCCTGCTGCTGCTGATCGCGTTCGGCCTCGGTGAGCTCGCGGGCGTAACCGCCTTCGCCTGCGGCGTCGATGCCCAGATCGAGCCACTGCGCACCCACGGAACGCACCTGGTCGGCCACCTCCGGGCGCACGTCGTAGCCGGTGGGCCTGCCGCCGAGCCGCTTGGCCGTGGCCAGCGCCTGCAGGCCTGCCACGCCGACGCCGAGGACCAGCACTGTGGCCGGCTTCACGGTGCCCGCCGCAGTGGTGAGCATCGGGAAGAACCGGGTCGATTCCGTCGCCGCGACGATCACCGCCTTGTAGCCGGACACGTTGCCCTGCGAGGACAGCGCGTCCATGGCCTGTGCACGCGAGATCCGCGGAATCGCTTCCACCGCGAACGCGTGGACGCCGGCCGCGGCGAGTTCCTGAACGCCGTCGGCGTTGCCGCGCGGATTGAGGAATCCGATCAGGGTCTGCCCCGAGTGCATACGGGTCAGCTCGCCCGCATTCGGCGCGGCTACCTTGACCACGACCTCGGACTCCCAGGGGTCCCCGATCTCCGCTCCGGCCTCGACATAGGCGTCGTCCGGGATCAGCGCGCTCTCACCTGCGCCCGCCTCGACGACCACCTTCACGCCCTTGCCGGCCAGTTTGCCCACTACCTTCGGCACCAAAGCGACGCGGCGCTCGCCGTCGTTCGTCTCCCGAACCACGCCCACCACGGCACCCTGAGCCTTACCGCTCTGTGCTGAATCCAAGTGTCTGAAACTTTCTACGTTGTGCTTTCGACCTGCTTTGTGCTTTCGACTTGCTTTGCGCTTTCGACCTGCGTCGTGCTCGCGATCTGAAGAGTCCCCCGCGGGGTGGCCGCACCCGCGGCGCGGATCGTGTCCGCATATGCCCCGGGGATCGGGTGACTATAACCAGCGGCGGGTCTGCCGCAAAAACCGATGGGTAACACTGTCCTTCGCAATCAACCCGATATCCGCTGATTATGTCAGCAGCCCCCCGGCACGCTCGTTGCGGTCCCATCCGCATGCCCGGGTACCCGCGGACGGGGGTGCAATCAGCTGCCGATCCACGCCGACGCCCATAGGCTGATCCGCGTGCCGACGTCGACAGATACCTCCCCGGACCCCGACATCGCTCCGAGGGATCCCTGGCGCGGAGCCTTCGCCTTCGTCATGGCCACGGGGATCGTCTCCACGGCGATCCTCAACTCCGGCGCACACATCGCCGCGGCGGTGTTGTTCACGATCGCGAACGTGACGTACTTCACTCTCACGGTGCGGGTGGCGTTCCGTTGGGAGCATCACCGGGCGGCAGGCGACGGCGGCTTCATGACGCTGACCTTCGTGGCCGCGTCGGGTGTGCTCGGGGCGCACTATGCGTTCCTCGGGTTCCGGATCGCCGCGCTGGCGTTCGTCGTCATATCCATAGCCTCGTGGGTGGTCCTCGGCTACACAGTCACCGCGCGCGCCGTCGCCGCGGCGGCCACGGAGAAACGCGTCTCCTTCGCCGACGAGCTGTCGCAAGTCGACGGCACCTGGTTCCTCTGGGTCGTGTCGACACAGTCCGTCGCCGTGGTGTGCGGCGCGTACGCCACCCATTTCGGCTCCCACGGCCTGGCGACGTTCGCTGCACTGTGCTGGTCGGTGGGCGTGGTGAAGTTCGGGCTCATCGCGTCGCTCGAGTTCTCCCGCCTGATGCTGCACCGTCTCGCGCCGCGCGAAACCGTGGCCCCTTACTGGATCTTCATGGGCTCGGCGGCGATCACGGTCCTCGCCGGGGCGCAGATCCTGGAGCTGAGCTCGGAACAGTCCCTCCTGGAGCCGGACGTGGTCGCGACCGTCTCCATGGTCCTGTGGTCCTTCGCCACATGGCTTGTCCCGCTTCTCATCGGGCTGTTCGTCTGGCAGCTGTCGCGGCGCCCCGGCGTTCCCCGTTTTCGGACGGCATGGTGGTCGATGGTGTTTCCGATCGGCATGTACGGCGAGGCCAGCAGGCAGCTCGGCACCATCCACGGCACCGGCTGGCTCACGGACGTCGGTCGATGGGAAGCGTGGGCGGCGCTTGCCGTATGGGCTGTGACCTGCGCGGTACTGTTCACCCAGCTGGCCTCCGCCCGGCTTGCGGCACGATCACGCACAATGCACTCGTGACCCGCCACAACCCCGAGCAGCGCAGCTCCCCACACGACGGCGATACGCCGCGCCGGCCACGCGCACGCGACGACCGCGGGCGCGCCCAGAACGACCGCCCCCGCGACGCCCTCGGCCGGCCGCTCCCGCACGGCGCGTCCGGTGTTCCCCGCCAGCCGGAAGGCATCGTCCGCACTCCGGGCCAGACGTTGGAACTGGGCCAGGATCTGCTGGACCGGCACCGTCCGTTCCACGCGCACGACGTGTTCGAGGATCATTGGAAGCAGACGACGGGCGCCGACAGGCCGTTGTGGCGCGGCCTCGCACAGCTCGCGGTCGGGATCACGCATGCGGCCCGCGGGAATCCGGCTGGGGCGGCGGCGGTGCTGGACCGCGCCGCCGTCACGATCGCACCGTTCGCTGCGACGCCGCCGTACGGCATCGACGTGCCCGGGATCCGGGCCTGGTGTGCCGGGTGGTCGACGCGTCTCGACCGCACCGGCACCCCGCCCCGACCGTTGTGGATCGAACCACCGCGGCTGCGCAGTGATACCGCGGGAGACGACTCCGGCCAAGGGGAACTGCGGTGACCGCGGCGCCTGTACCGGTGGTCGTGCTGGCCGGATTCCTCGGCGCGGGCAAGACGACGCTTCTCAACCACCTGCTGTCGAACACGATCGGGGTCCGACTCGGCGTCATCGTCAACGATTTCGGCGCCGTCGGGATCGACGCATTGCTCGTGGCGGGGCAGGTCGACGGAGTGGTCGATCTCGGAAACGGATGCGTGTGCTGTGCAGTGGAGGGAGATGAACTCGAATCCGCCCTCACCCGCATCGCCCGCGCATCCCGCGGCGTCGACGCGATCGTGATCGAGGCCAGCGGGCTCGCAGAGCCGCGGAGCCTCATCCGCATGGTGGTCGGCGGCGCATCGCGCGCGTTCCGGTACGGCGGGCTGGTCGAGGTGGTCGACGCAGCCGCCTTCCCCGACACCCGCCGGCGGCACCCGGAACTCGACGCCCACGTGCGGCTTGCCGACCTCGTGGTCATCGGAAAGACCGACCAGGCCTCCCCCGCCGAACTTGCCGCGGTCCGCGGGACGATCACGTCGCTGTGCGGTCCGGTCCCCGTGGTCGAGGCGGCCCACGGCCGCATCGATCCGGCGCTGCTGTTCGACGAACGCGGCGCCGTCGCAGCGCCGGACCTGCCCCGTCAGATGACGCTCGACGACCTGTTGCGCGAGTCCGCGCACAAGGGCGCGACGAGCGGCGGCAAAGCACAATACGCTTCCCCGCATCCGCACGCCGGATACGACACCGTCTCCTACGTCCACGAAGGACCGCTGCACCCGCGGCGGCTGGCCGCGCTGCTCGAGGACGCTCCAGCGGGCCTGTACCGGACCAAAGGCGTAGTTGCGCTCGCGGACCCGGACGATTGCGGATCGTTCGAGATCCAGACCGTCGGCCGATACATCCACGCCCGGCGGCGTTCCGTCGGCGCCGCAGAAGCACCCCGCCGCGACGCCGACGGCCCGGCCGCCTCCGGCACCCGCCTTGTCGCGATCGGGACGGGCATCGACGAACAGGCACTGGTCGCGGCGCTGGATGCGTGCCGGACACAGCCGGACGAGCCGCCGGACGAGCAGGCGATGCTCTCGATACTGCGCTATCTCGATTGACCCTTTATCGCGATCGCCCCGGGACGACCGACCGGCCCGGGGCGGCCTTGGCCTCCCCGGACTATTCGGGCGCGCACAGTGCGCGCGCATCCGCGAAAAGTTCGTCGAGCATCTTTTCCGTCAATCTGCCGGTGAAGGTGTTCTGCTGGCTCGGGTGGAAGCAGCCGAGCACGCTGATGCAGCGACCGCCGGACAATTCCACCGCGGTCCGCGCACCGTGCCCGAACCGCGGCTTGGGCCTGGGTATTCGCACTCCGGCATCGCGCAGTGAGCGCAGCACCGCGTCCCAGCCGTACCCTCCGAGTGCGACGATGACGCGCACCGTCGGCAGGACTTCCGCGAGCTCGGCCGCCATCCAGGGCGCGCAGGCGTCACGCTCGGCCGTCGTGGGCTTGTTGCCCGGCGGCGCGCACCGCACCGCGGACATGATCCGCGCGCGCTGCAGGCGCTGACCGTCCCCCACGTGCGTGCTCGTGGGGATGGCGGCGAAGCCCGCCCGGCACAGCGCCGCATAGAGCCAGTCGCCGGCACGGTCCCCGGTGAACATCCGCGAAGTGCGGTTGGAGCCGTTCGCCGCCGGCGCGAGCCCCACCACCAGGATCTCGGGAGCCTCGTCACCGAACCCGGGCACCGGGCGGCCCCAATAGGGCTGATCGGCGAATGACTTGCGCTTGGCCACCGCCGCCTCTTCGCGCCAGGAGACGAGCCGCGGGCAGGCCCGGCACACCGAGATCCGCGCGTCAAGCGCGTGGAGGTCGACCGCTCCGGCGGCGAGCGACGCGACCTCCCCGGGGGTCGCCGCGACAGGAGTGGACGAATCGGCCGGATCGCCCGGCCACCCTATGCCGGGCGGAACCGGAGAGGGAAATGCTCCTCCGGCGAGCGGGTGGGGCAGCAACTCCGGACCGTCCACGCCGGCTCCTTTCTGTGCTCCCTGCGCCGTCCCCAGCCTATCCCCGTGCCGCACGCGGGCGGCACGGGCGGCACGTGTCCCGCCCTGAGCCGCGTCGTCCCCCTGGCCCGGTCCTGCTCCGCGTAGCCTGGGAGACATGAGGAGACCGGCGCGGCACTCGGCCCCCAGGCGCGCGGCCTCGCGGGCGGGGTCGCGTGCTGCCCGCGGGCGCGGCCTCCGGCACTGCCCGCACCGTCCGGACCGGCGGCGCCGCAGGAACATCCGGGCGCTCGCGGCAGGGGCGCTGGCCCTCGCGTCGGCCGTCACGCTCACCGGCTGCGAAAGCGCCATCACCGATCCTTCCGCGCAGGAGACGACGATCCCCTCCCTTCAGGCGCGCGCGACGCCGCCCAGCCGGGCGGAACGGACTCCGCAGGCCATCCCCACGCCCGTCACCACGCTGTCCGCAGCGCTGCCACCCGCGTCGTCGCCCCCCGCGTCGCCGACCGCCGGCCCGCCTTCCGCTGCACCGGCTCCGGCCTGCCCCGCCGATGCGCTGGACGTGGGCTTCGGACGAGTGGGCGCCGCCGCGGGGTCGATCATCCTCACGCTGGTATTCACCAACACCTCCTCCGGGCCGTGCACGTTGTTCGGGTTCCCGGGCGTCTCCTACGTGGGGGCGGACGGCGAGACACAGGTGGGGTCCGCCGCAGTGCGCTCGCCGCGCCCGGGCCAGACCGTGCTGCTGAAGCCGGGACAGAGCGCCTCGTCCCAGGTGCGCGCGGCCAACGTGCGGAACTATCCGGCCGAGGAGTGCGAACCGACCCCTGTGTCGGGCATACGGGTATACCCGCCGGGAGACACCGGTTCGGTGGTCCTCCCACGCGCGAGCACCGGCTGTGCGACTTCCTCCCCCAACGTGACGCAACTCGACGTCACCCCCGTGGTTCCGGGTACCGGAGACTGACCGACCCGCCAGTACAGCGCGCACGCGTTCCCACTTTTCACAGATTTCACTTGCAACACGCGAGCATCAATAGTTGACTTCTACACAACAACCATCACTCGCGTAACAACGCATACCCGGACCGGGTCCGGTGGGAGGTCACCGTGGAACTGTCTCGTCGCGATGCGCTGCGCACGCTCGTCACCGGAGCCACCGCCGCCGCCGGCCTGGCGTTCATTGCGGCTCCCGCCGCCCGGGCCGAAGGGCTGGGCACCCTCATCGACTACTCCGCAGGCGTCCCGTCCGCCCGATCCATCCGGGCGGCCGGCTACACGGGCGCCATCCGCTACTGCTCGGACGCACGGGCCGATTGGATGGCCGGCAAGCCCATGGCCCGTAGCGAGGCCGACGCGCTGCAGGACGCGGGGCTGGAGGTCGTCTCGTGCTACCAGTACGGAAAGGGCGACACCTCCGACTGGCTCGGCGGGCACGAAGCGGGGGTCCGCCACGCGACGCGGGGACTCGAACTGCACCGCGCAGCCGGCGGCCCCGACGGCGCCCCCCTGTACATGTCCATCGACTCGAACCCCACCCGCGCACAGTTCGACGCCCAGGTGCTGCCGTTCCTCCAGGGCTGCGAGAGCGTGCTCGGCCACGCCCGCACCGGCGTCTACTGCAATGCGCCCACCATCGACCGGGCGCTCGCCGCCGGCGTGGGCGCGTACTTTTGGCAGCACGACTGGGGAAGCGCGGGACGCATCCACGACGCCGCGCATCTGCACCAGCGCGCCATCGACACCGACAAAGTAGACGGAATCGGGATCGACCTCAACACGATCCGCAAGAACTACTACGGACAATGGTCCGCCCACGAGCACACCTCAGTATCCAGCGGTGGCGCCGGCGTCACTCAGCAGGCCGCCGGGGCAGAAGGCGCTCGGCCCGAGCAGATCCTCGACGGAGTCTCGCAGTCCGCAGGCGATCCGGGCGCGCTGTTCGGCGGCGCCGACCACCTGATCGGCCGCGTCACCGGACTCGCCGACAGGGCCATCGGGCTCGCCGGTCGACTCGCCGGCCGCATCGGCTGACCGGGCCGGGCCATCAGGGGAACCCCAGCACTCTGCAGCCCCACAGCGAGCGCGCCCTCCTGTCCGGATCCACCACCACCTCGTCCCGGCGATCGATCACCAGTGTCCGGCGCCCGCGCTCGTCGTAGCCGGCCCACGGTTCGGCGCCGTCCTCACCGTCGGGTCTGCCCGTGCGCGCGAACGTCAGCCACCGTGCGCGCATCCTGTCCGCCACCCGTTCCGCCGTGCGCCGGCCGCCCAACGCGAAGGTCGGGTCGCGCCGCATCGCCCCGAACGTGCCGAAAACGTACGGAACCTCCGTGGCGTGGCCCGCGCCCACGCGGGCCGCGCGCAGCATCGGCGAGGCGTGGTCGAACCGGTACAGCCACGTCGGCGCGCGACGGCTGTGCGCCTCCGCGATCCACACGGCGGGCATCCGGAAGGCGGCGTCCTGCGACACCGCCACCGCGCCCCGCGTCCGCGGCAGTTCCCGGTATCCGGACATGATCGCCGCGACCCGCTCGGGTGCGACGTCCGGGTTGGCGGCGAGCACCCCCGCCAGCATCTGGTAAACCGACTGCGGCGTCACCGGCATCATCTGCACGCGTAGCAGACGGGATATCGACGCTTCGTCACGGTTGGTCCCGATGATCAGCGGCACGCGGTGCGCCAGACCCTTCTGAAACGCCGCCACCGGATACCGCGGAACCAGTTCCCCGTCCACGACGGGGGCCATGGCGAGGGTGCCCGGATCCGATCCGGACACTTCCGCGGACAGTCGGCCGCTCGCCTCGGCGAGCTCGGCGACGGGCATCGTCCGCAGCGTTTCCGCTCGTTCGGCCGAAACGTCCAGCAGGCGCAACAGCCGACCGGCCACCGACGACGCCCGCTGCATGCCGTACACGGATGTGGCCGGCGAACTCTGCGCGATCGCGCGGTGGAACAACCCCGCCGCGTGCGGCACCGTCATCAACGTCGTCACCGCTCCCCCGCCCGACGACTCGCCGAAGAGCGTCACGTTGTTCGGGTCGCCGCCAAATGCGCTGATGTTCTCCCGCACCCACTCCAGAGCCGCCAGCTGGTCGCGCAAACCCACATTGGATTCGAATGTTCCTGCGCCGCCGGACACCGAATCCAGGGACACGAACCCCAGGACGCCGAGGCGGTAGTTGAAGGTCACCACCACCGTGTCGCCCTCCGCGGCCAGCCGGTGCCCTTGGTAGACCCCTTGCGAACCCGCGCCCAGGAAGTACGCGCCGCCGTGGACCCATACGAGCACGGGGCGCAGGGTCTGCTCCGGACGCGGAGCCCAGACGTTGAGGTTGAGGCAGTCCTCGTCACGGACCAGCTCGGCTTCGATGGGCATGCCCTCGGCCTGCGGGCAGACGGGCCCGAACTCCGCGCAGTCGCGCACCCCGCTCCACCTGCGGGCGGGGACGGGCGCCCGGAACCGCAGCGCCCCCACCGGCGGCTCGGCGAACGGAATTCCACGCCACGCGAAGACCTCCCGTATCCGGTCGGCGCGCGCATGCCCCACGTCTGGTTCGCCCGCCCGCCGGTCGGAATGCCCACGTACAGCTCCACACGGCGGTGCCACGACCAGCGACCCGCGGTTCCACGTTTCCCGATCCGGTGACGCAGGCATACCCGAGCAGCGGCCCGTGGATCCGTCGATCATGCTGTGACGCTAGCGCGCACCGTCGCGGAACCCGCGGCCGGCACTGCACGGGCGGCGATGCACGGGCGGCGCTGTCGGCGCGGCACGGCCGGCTCTACAACACCAACGCCGCGTCGAGCAGTCATGCGTGCCGACGGTCCCTGTCCGGCCGTCGGCCGGGTTCCGGTGACGGGAGTCACCAGGATAGCGCCGCATGCCCGAGCACCACGAGCAAGGAGTACGGGGGCGCGCCCGCACAGCTCGACATTCGCACAGGTCACACCCCCGCAACCAGCCCGACCATGGCAGCGGCTGCATCCACCTGGACGATGGCCGCTTGCTCATTTCCCGCATCATCCATCACATATGCCACACGCTACCCGTTTGATAACGCTTGGATAACGACAAGATCACGAATTGACGGTACTGTCGCCGACGGCCCGGGGCCGGGCCGCCCCGCACAGCGGACCGACGTCACCTAACACCGCCGACGCCGTGAAGTGCTGCGGGCCCGGCCCACCACCGATAGCACCAGGAGCCACGTGCCCAGCACCCGAGACCACGCCCAGTTCCGGCGTACCGCCCGCGCGCTCATCCCCACAGCGGTACTCGCGATGTCGGTCACCACGGCCGCGATCCCCGCTTCCGCAGGGCCGCTGCACGCGACCTCTCCCACGGCCCCCGGCCCCGCCGACGCGCCCGACACAGGCGCCGCTACTGCCACCGCCGTCACCCGGCCGACTCCGGGCGACGCCGCTGCAGCGGCCGCAGGATCCACAGCGCCCGTAGGGTCCGCCGGTTCGCTCACCCTGCATGCTCCCCCCGGACTGCCACGTCCGGCCGGCCTGTCCACCGACGTCGTACAGGGCGGGATGCCCGACATCAACTTCGCGGCATACTCGCATGCCGCAGAGGTCCTCGCCGAGGAGATGCCCCGGTGCGGCATCGACTGGTCTCTCATCGCGGGCATCGGCCGCGTCGAATCGACGCATGCGGACCACGGCGCCACGGACGCGCAGGGAACCCTCATCGACCCCATCTACGGGCCTCGCCTCGACGGCAGCCTCGGCGGCAATCAGGTGATCACCGACACCGACGGCGGCCGTCTCGACGGCGATGCCGCCTACGACCGGGCCGTGGGGCCGACGCAATTCATCCCCACCACATGGGCGCAATATGCCGCGGACGGCAACGGCGACGGCGTCGCCGACCCGCAGAACCTCTACGACTCGGCCCTGACGACCGGCCGCTACCTGTGCGACGGCGGACTCGACCTGCGCAACCCCGGCGACATCATGACCGCGATCCTGCGCTACAACCAGTCGACCGTCTACGCCGGCAAAGTCCTCGGATTCACGCACCACTACGGACGGATGTGACCGCACCGCCGCACCCGGGATCCCGCACCGCATACACGACATCTCCTGCGGCGTCCGTTCCCTCCCGCGGCGCTTCGGATCGCGCTAACCTGGAGGGACGGTCGTCGCGCGGCAACCGCTAGTGGCCTGTCGGCTCCGTCGGTCTTCCAGGACAGCGCCGGTCCCACAGGACAGCGCACCCGCGAGCAGCAGCCGTGACAATGCAGAACCTCGAACGAGAGGGGCAGGCTCCGGTGGCACACAGAATATTGCACAACACGGACCTCGAGCGCTTCGAGATCTATGTGGGCGAGGAGGTCGGCGCCTACGCCGACTATGTCGATGTGGGCGAAACCCGCAACTTCGACCACACCGTCACGAAGGGCCGTTTCGAGGGGCAGGGACTCGCATCCGCGCTGATCGAGCACGCCCTCGACACGACCAGGTCGGAAGGCAAGCGCGTCGTCACGTCATGCAGCTTCGTGCTCGGGTTCATCGAAGCGCATCCCCAGTACAACGACCTCGTCGCCTGATCGGCGCACAGCGACCTCATCGTGCACTGACGGACCGGCGCAGCAGATCTCCCGGCCCCGCCGCTACAGCTCGACCACCTCGTGGTCCCGCACGCCGTCGACCAGCACGCGCAGGTGTTCCTCGCGGCCGCCTAGCGTGTGTTCGATAGCGAGCAGCCGGCTGGCGTAGTGCCCCACCGGATATTCGTCGGTGACGCCGATTCCACCGTGCAACTGGATCGCCTCCTGCCCGACGGTCCGCGCCGATTCACAGATCTGCAGCTGCACACGTGAGGCGATCACGGGGTCCGCATCGCCGTCGGCCAGCGACATCGAGGCGTACATGCTCATGCTGCGCGCCAGCTCCACGAGCACGTACATGTCCGCGGCCCGCTGCGTGAGCGTCTGAAACGTCGCCAGTGGCACACCGAATTGGCGCCGCGTCCTCAGGTAGTCGGTGGTCAGGCGCAGCGCTTCGTCCATCGCGCCCACGGCCTCCGCCGCCTGGCCCGCTTGGGCACGCACCTCCGCGTCCCGGATCACGCCGCCGCAGTCGGCGGGCTCGCCCAACGGCCGCGCCGCCGCCGAGTCCATATCCCACTGGCCGGCGCGCAGGCCGTCGTGCGTGGCGTAGCCGGTGCGTTCGACGCCCGGCGCATCGGCCTGCACCAGGAAGAGCCCCGTACCACCGTCCGGCAAAACCGCACTCACAATCGCCGTGTCGGCGCAGTCCCCATGGGGAACGGGGTTCTTCACGCCCGTCACCGTCCAGTGGTCGCCGTCCTGGCGAGCCGAGGTCGTCACCGTGCGCACCGGCCACCGGGTAGCCGGCTCGTGGTGCGCCAGCACCACCAGCCGTTCTCCGTCGGTGATCCCGGGCAACAACTCCGCACGCTGTTCCGCCGTCCCCTGCCGGGCGATCACACCGCCCGCGACTACGACCACATCGAGGATCGGCTCCGGCACCAGCCGGCGCCCCACCTCCGTCATCACCGCCATCACCTCGATGGGGCCTGCGCCCATGCCGCCGTCCTCCTCGGCGAAAGGCAACCCGAGCAGCCCCATCTCGGCGCACTGCGCCCACACGTCCTTGCTCCACCCCAGGTCGGTGGCCACGGTCTCTCGGCGGGTTTCGGGGTCGTAGGCCTTCTCGAACAGGTCCGATGCCGCTGAGGCCAGCATCTTCTGCTCATCGGTGTAGGAAAAATCCACGGCGGTTCCTCACAATCCCAGAATCGACTTGGCGATGATCGTTCGCTGAACTTCGTTGGATCCGCTGTAGATCGACACTTTGCGGTAGTTCAGGTACGTCGGCGTCGCCGCCTGCGCCCACTGCGGGGTCTGCACGTCCGCCGTCGTGTGGAACGGCAGCGCATCGAACCCCGCCACGTCCATCAGCAGCTCCGTCGCCGCCTGCTGCAGCTGGGACCCGCGCAGCTTGAGCAGCGACGAGGCGGGGTTGGGCCGACCGTCCGCAGAGTCCGCCGCCACCCGCATCTGCGTCAATTCCAATGCCACAAGCTCGTTCTCGAGCCGTGCGAAGCGCGCGGCGTACTGCGGCTCGTCCAGCAGCATGCCGTCGCCCACGCGGAGAGCGGCGGCATGCTCCTTCGCCAGCGCCACGCGCACCTTGGAGGCACCGAGCCGGGTGACGTTCACGCGCTCGTTGCCCAGCAGGAACTTGGCGTAGCTCCATCCCGCGTTCTCTTCGCCCACGAGGTTCTCCGCGGGCACGCGCACGTCTTCGAAGAAGATCTCGTTGACTTCGTGGCCGCCGTCGATCAGCTTGATCGGCCGGACCGTGATCCCCGGCGTCTTCATGTCGATCAGCAGGAAGGAGATGCCCGCCTGCTTCTTCGGTGCGTTCGGATCCGTACGCACCAGGCAGAAGATCCAGTCGGCATGCTGACCGAGCGTGGTCCAGGTCTTCTGCCCGTTGACGATGTAGCAATCGCCGTCACGGTCGGCCCGCGTCTTGAGGGAGGCGAGGTCCGAGCCCGCCTCCGGCTCCGAAAA
The DNA here is from genome assembly GCF_016599145.1 of Tomitella cavernea. Classification (GTDB taxonomy): domain Bacteria; phylum Actinomycetota; class Actinomycetes; order Mycobacteriales; family Mycobacteriaceae; genus Tomitella; species Tomitella cavernae. Next base: position 38,196 of record NZ_JAENKO010000009.1, on the reverse strand, counting down.
TCCTTGGCACCACCAGATATCGAGGTTGGCGGTGGCGGGAAGGAACCGCTTCTTCTGCTCCTCTGACCCGAACTCGGCGATCACCGGGCCCACCATCACGCAGTTGAACGCGAGCGGCTCCGGGACCGATGCCAACTGCATCTCGGTGAGCCAGATGTGCTTGCGCACATCGGTCCAAGCGCGCCCGCCCCACTCCACAGGCCAGCCGGGCACCGCGAGTCCGGCCTCGTTGAGGGTCCGCTGGGCGCGGCGCATGAGCTCAGGATTCGCCTCCCCGCCGGCATCGGGCCGGAGGCGCAGCTCCGCGGGGATCTTCGTGGTGAAGAAGTCGCGCATCTCCTGCTGGAATGCGCGGTCCTCCTCCGACAATGCCAGCTGCATGAATGTCCTTTCGACGGTTCTCGAAAGCCGCAGACCCCGACGGCCCCAGTCATGTGTGCGACGTCTCAAGGCAATCACAACTTGAACTTGACGTCAACTCCGAAACTCCGCTGACGGACAGTCATACGAGTCCGCGGGCACCGGGCACGAATGTGAAAAGGGCGCGGCCCGTGGGTCACCCCACGGGCCGCGCCCGATCATGTGCCTCTCCGCGTCGGCGCGGCACGCCGATCAGCGTTGGATCGACTTGATCTCGAGGAACTCCTCCAGACCGTAGACGCCGCCCTCGCGGCCGATCCCCGACTGCTTGTAGCCGCCGAACGGGGCCGCTGTGTTGAATGACCCGCCGTTCACCTCGACCTGACCGGTGCGGATCCGGCGGGCCACGGCGACGGCCGCATCGGTGTCGGCACCCCACACGCCGCCGGCGAGCCCGTACTCGGAATCGTTCGCGATGCGCACCGCGTCATCCTCGTCCTCGTACGCCATGATCGACAGCACCGGACCGAAGATCTCCTCCCGCGCGATCGTCATGTCGGGCGTCACTCCGCTGAACACGGTGGGGCCCACGAAGTACCCGGATTCGAGCCCCGTCTCCCTGCCGTCCAGCACCAGCTCGGCGCCCTCGGCCACACCCGCGTCGATGTATCCGCGCACCCGCTCGAGCTGACGCGCGTTCACCAGCGGTCCGAGCCGGGCCGCGTCGTCGAATGGGGAGCCGGGGGCGAACTGCCGCGCCGCGCCCACGGCCAGCTCCGTCACTTCCGCAAGGCGCTCCCGCGGCACGAGCATCCGCGTGAGCGCGGTGCAGGTCTGGCCGGAGTTCAGATAGCACTTGAACACGCCGTCCGGAACCGCCTTCGCGAGGTCGGCACCCTCGAGGAGGACGTTGGCCGACTTGCCGCCGAGTTCGAGTGCGACACGCTTGACCGTCTCCGACGCCACCGCGGCCACGCGCTTGCCCGCACCGGTGGATCCGGTGAACGACACCATGTCGATGCCCGGATGCCGGGCGATCGCCTCCCCCACCACGGGTCCGGTGCCACTTACCAGGTTGAACACACCAGGCGGAAGGCCTGCGGCGTCCATGATCTCGGCGAGCGCATAGCTGATCAGCGGCGCCACTTCCGTCGGCTTGAGCACGACGGTGCACCCCGCCGCCAGCGCCGCCCCCACCTTGAGCACCACCTGGTGCAGCGGGTAGTTCCACGGGGTGATCGCGCCGACCACCCCGACGGGCTCGCGCACGATCAGCGAGTTGCCGATCTCCTCCGTGTCGAAGCCGTAGGTGTCGGCCAACTGCGCGAAGGCCGCCATGTTGGCGGTGGGCATGCCGATCTGGATCGGCGCCGCCAACCGGACCGGCATGCCCATGTCCCGCGCGATGAGCTCGGCGAGCTCATCGGCGCGGGAGGACAGTCCGTCCGCCACCTTCTGCAGGTAGGACGACCGTTCCGACCCCGGGAGCGCGGACCAACCGTCGAACGCTCTGCGCGCCGCGGCGACGGCGAGATCGACGTCCTCCGCGGTGCCCTCGGCCACCTGCGCGATGACCTGCTCGGTGGTCGGGTCCACTACGTCGATCACGCCGGCCGAGGAGGAGTCCGTCCACCGGCCGTCCACGTAGATCCGCGTGCGGTCCTCGCCCCCGCCCGGGGAGGTCACCGGTCCGCGTCCGTGTAGAGGATGACGCCCCGGATGTTCTTCCCGTCGAGCATGTCCTCGTACCCCTGGTTGATCTCCTCGAGCGAATACGTCTTGGTCACCAGATCGTCCAGGTTGAGCTTGCCCGCCTTGTACATCGACAGCAGGTCCGGGATCTCCGCCTTGGGGTTCGCGCCGCCGAAGATCGCGCCGCGCAGTTCCTTCTGCAGCATCGTGAACAGGAACAGGTTGAGCTTGACGTCCATGTCGGCCATGCCGCCCATGCCGACGACCGTCACGCGGCCGCCCTTCTTCGTCAGCGTGAGCGCGGGGTCGATGTCCTCGCCGTTGATCCTGCCCACGGTGATGATGGTCTTGTCGGCCATCTTGCCCCAGGTCATCTCCATCACCGGCGCGATCGCCTCGGCCATGGACGGGTAGGCGTGGGTGGCGCCGAACTTCTTGGCCTCCTCGCGGTGGAACTCGGACGGATCGATGACGATCACGCGCTTGGCGCCGGAGACCGCCGCGCCCTGGACCGAGTTCATGCCGACGCCGCCGGCCCCGACCACGATCACGGTTTCCCCCGGCTCGACCTCCGCGACGTTCGTCGCCGAGCCCCAGCCCGTCGTCACTCCGCAACCGACGAGGCAGGCCACCTCGAACGGGATCTCTTCGTCGATCTTCACCACCGAGGACATGTGGACGGTGGCGTACGGCGAGAACGTGCCCAGCAGGCACATCGGGATGACGTCCTCGCCGGCCGCGGTCTGGATGCGCCGGGTGCCGTCGCTGATCGACTCGCCGGTGAGCAGGTACATACCCAGATCGCACAGGTTCGAATGGCCGGTCACGCACGGCTCGCACTTGCCGCAGGAGGGGATGAACGAGAAGACCACGTGGTCCCCGACCTTGACGTCCGTGACGCCCTCGCCCACCTGGACGACCTTGCCGGCGCCCTCGTGCCCGCCCATCACCGGGAACGCCGGCATCGGCGTGTCCCCGGTGACGATGTGATGGTCCGAGTGGCACATGCCGGACGCGTGCAGCTCCACCATCACCTCGCCGGCGTGCGGTTCGCCGACCTCGATCTCCTCGACGCTCCACGGCTGGTTGAGTCCGCGGAGGATCGCACCCTTGGTCTTCATGCCCGTCTGGCCTTTCGTCGAACCTCGGAGACGCCCGGGAGGGCGCACCGTCCTGGTTCGAACATAAACGGTCGGGCAGCACTTGTGAAGAGCACTACAAGAACACGTTCCATTCAGCGGCCCCCCCGCCGGTTGACGCGCTGCGCAGAAACTCTGCGGCGTGTCGGATCGCCGGGCACCGCTCAAACTGAAACGAGTTCCACGAGTGGGAACGCTATCCGCGCGGGCCGTCCCACTTCCGTCGCGCGCCGCCCGAGCGCTTATCTCCATGCTCTCCGTCACGCGGCCCCCGGCCGCCCTTGCGGTGTCCGCTGCCGCGGCCCTTCCCGGCGTTGGGCCCCGGACGCCCGGACGGCGGACCGCTGTCCGGCTTGAGGTCGATCAGCTCACCGCAGACCCGCGTGTGACGCAAGGCCGCGAACGTCTCACGAGACAGGCCCGCGGGCAGCTCCACCAGCGAATACTCGCCCCGGATGCTGATGTGGCCGAAGTCCGCGCGGCCCAGGCCGCCCTCGTTGGCGAGCGCACCGACGATCGCACCCGGCTGCACGCCATGACGACGACCCACCTGGATCTTGTACGTAGAGAACTCCGTGCCGTTGCGGCCCCGCGACCGATCACGCCCGCCGCGGTCCCGGTCGCCGCGGTCCCGGTCGTTCTTGCGTCCCTTGCCGTGGTCACGGCGCTCGGGCTCCGGCGCCAGCAGGAACGACTCCCCGTCCCTGGACTGTGTCGCCAACGCCGCCGCGATGTCGACCATCGGCACGTCGTGCTCGCGCTGGTACTCCTCGATCAACTGGCGGAACAGCTCCACCATCGGCGCTTCGAGGCTCGCGGTGATCGAATCGGCGAACTTCGACACCCGCTGGGCGTTGACGTCGTCGACCGTCGGAAGGCTCATCTCCTGGAGCGGCTGGCGTGTGGCACGTTCGATCGCCTTGAGCAGACGGGTCTCGCGTGGAGAGACGAACAGCAGCGCCTGCCCGGCACGCCCGGCACGACCGGTGCGACCGATACGGTGCACGTAGGCCTCGGTGTCGTGCGGGATGTCGTAGTTGACGACATGCGAGATCCTGTCGACGTCGAGTCCTCGCGCCGCCACGTCCGTCGCCACGAGGATGTCGATCCGGCCGTCCTTGAGTTGGCCGATGGTGCGCTCACGCTGCGCTTGGACGATGTCGCCGTTGATGGCCGCGGCGGCGAGCCCCCGTGCGCGCAGCTTCTCCGCGAGGTCCTCGGTCGCCTGCTTGGTGCGCACGAAGATGATCATCGCGTCGAAATCCTCGACCTCGAGGATGCGCGTGAGCGCGTCGAGCTTGCGCTGGTTCGACACGGACACCCACTGCTGGGTGATGTTGCGGGCTGTCGCCGTCTTGCCCTTGATGGTGACCTCGGCCGGATCGTCGAGGTACCGCTTGGACAATTTGCGGATCCCCGCCGGCATCGTGGCAGAGAACAACGCGACCTGCTTGGACTCCGGGGTGTCGGCCAGGATACGCTCGACGTCCTCCTGGAAGCCCATCTTGAGCATCTCGTCGGCCTCGTCGAGCACGAGGAACTCGAGTTCGCTCAGGTCCAACGTGCCCTTGTCAAGGTGGTCGATGATGCGGCCGGGCGTGCCGACCACCACCTGGACGCCGCGGCGCAGGCCGGACAGCTGAACTCCGTAGCTCTGGCCGCCGTAGATCGGCAGGACGTGCACGCCCGGCTGATGGACCGAGTAGCTTCCGAAGGCCTCGGACACCTGCAGCGCGAGCTCGCGGGTGGGGGCGAGCACCAGCGCCTGCGGCTTCTTGCCGCCGGGGACGATCCGGCTCAGCACGGGCACCGCGAAGGCGGCGGTCTTGCCCGTGCCGGTCTGTGCCAGCCCCACAACGTCGCGGCCGGCCAGCAGCAAGGGGATGGTCTCGGCCTGGATCGGCGACGGCGTCTCGTAGCCCACGTCGCCGAGCGCCCGCAGAACCTCGGGCGCGATGCCCAGATCGGCGAAGGACAGCTCGTCCGAGGACGCCGCAACCGGAGCGGCCCCCCCGGCCGACGGCACGGCGGCGTCGCCACCGCCCGGGGCCCGTTCACCCGCCGGACGCGCACCCTCGCGCCGTTCGTCGTCGGTGGACGTGTCGTCTTCGGAAGAGTCGTCTACCGAGGCGTCAGTGTCGTCTACCGAGGTGTCTTCAGTGGGAGTGGGCTCGTCGGCGGGAAGAGGGTCGCTCGCGCGAGGGCCGACGCTGTTATCATCATTCATTTGCCCAGCATTTTATACCATTCGGGCAGCGGGCCCCGCGCCGCGTCCCCGTCGCGACACGGGGGTCGGCCCCGTGCGTCTCCACGCCCCTCAGCGGCGTGTCCGGTGCCGCCCGGCCGCCCCCTCCGGGATCGCCCGCGCAGACCCGGTCCGCATCTCGGACCCGGCGCGCGGAAAGGTAACAGCCGCGTCACGGCATGCGATGCGTCAGGCAGAGGGTGCGTCGGCGCGCCCGGGGCCGCCGGACCACGGTGCGGACCCGGCGCCGGCGGGCATCGAAGCCGACATGTGAGGGGCGACCGTGACGAGCACCGCCGAATCCGACGACCCTGCGGACGCCTTCGTCAGAGCAGTGCGGGTACGGCTCGGCGAACCGCGCACGTGGACGCGCCACGATCGCTTCCACGACAGCTTGGCGCTCTGCATCATCGACGCGGTGCAGTCCACCGCCGCGCAGTATGACAAGTCGGTTCTCACTGTCGACAGGTATCGGGCGTATCGGCACGCCCAGGGCGTCGAAGACGTGGTCGACGGCGCAAGGGATCTGCTGCGGACGTTCGAGCAGGTGGGTGGATCGTTGGTGTGGAGCGGAAAGGTCGGCCGCTACAAGATGCCCTACGGGGACGCGAACGCAGTGCGCGCCATGGCGATCCAGGACGCCGCCGAGAGAATGCACGCCTTCGGCGTCGACACCGTGGAAGACCTGCGGGCCGCCGCGCACGACACGGAACACCATCGGGCGATACGCGACGCCTGGCTTTCCGCCTCCAGCGCCACCGACGAGATCAACTGGGCGTACCTGCTGATGCTCGCGGGCGCACCCGGCGTGTTGCCCGGCTCGCTGACCACGTGGTTCGTCGCCGATGCGCTCGGTATCGCGCATGCGTCCGACGTCCCCGGCCCCCGCTCCGTCGACGCGCTCGTCACGGCGGCCGCCGACGCCGTCGGCACGACCGCGGTGGAGCTCGAGCACGCAGTCTGGCGGTGGGAGCTCAACCGTGTGTCGCCGGCCTCCGCCCCCTACGCGATGAGCGCACCGCTCACCGTCGCCTGACGACCCCGGCCGGATCACCCCCGCGGATCACTGAGACCGGCGGTGAACCCTGCGATCGCGTCCGCCACTTCGACGCGGACGTGCTCGTGCGGAAGATCGTGCCCCGCCCCGTCGTACACGACCACGCGGATGCCGCCACGGCCGCGCAGGGCCCGGACCAGCCCCTCCGCCGGCACCATGCGGTCATCGGCGCCATGCAGTACCAGAGTCGGCGTGCCGGTATCGCGCAAGAAGCGCCGGCGCATACCGTCGATCTCCTCGCGCCGTGCCACCACCTCGGGTGCGTCGTCCCCCGGCCGCGGGGACCGTCCGCGGTCCGGCGCCGCGAACGGGACGCCGGACAGCACCAGTCCGGCGCACGGTCGCGGGGACCGCATCGCGAGTTCGGCGGCCACGACGGCGCCCAGCGAGTGGCCGACCAGCACCGGGCCCGGACCGCCGCCCTGTCCGGCCAGGGCGGTCAGGCGGCGCGCGTTCTCGACGAGCCCGTCCATCGGCCCGATCCGCCCCGGCTCGCCCTCCGTCATTCCGTGGCCCACGTGGTCCAGCCCCCACACCTCCATACCGCGCCGGGTGAGAAGCCGCGCGAACCCGCCGTAATCACCGCTGTGCTGGCCGAGCCCGTGCAGCAGTATCACCGCGGGCGGCGCACCGGACGCCTCCGCTGCCCGCCAACGGCGGTAGAACACCTTGCCCTCGACCCCCGCGAAGAATGGCACTGCGCGATCATCGCACTGCCGGGGCGCCGCACGAACCGGCACCGCGACGGCGCGAGTTCTACCGACGGGTAACCGCCCTCGCCGCGACGGAACGCATCCGCTATGGTTTGACTCACAGCGACCAGGTGAGGACGGTCACCGTCCTACCGGCCACAGAAGGGGGTTCCATGACAGAGCTGGCGGTTCAGGCGTCGTACACGATCGCCGACGACGATTCGCTTTCTGCCACCGTCTACCGATACGCCCGGGAGGCCCCGCACTTCGTGCCGTTCAGGCGGGTCGTCGCGGGCGCGTGGACGGACGTCACCGCGACGCAGTTCGCCGACGAGGTGACGGCGTTGGCCAAGGGGCTCATCGCCTCCGGAATCAAGCATGGCGACCGCGTCGCCCTGATGTCGCCCACCCGGTACGAGTGGGTGGCGCTGGACTTCGCCATCTGGACGGTCGGCGCGTGCACGGTCGCGATCTACGAGACCTCCTCCGCGGAACAGGCTGAGTGGATCCTCTCGGATTCGGGCAGCCGGATGCTCATCGTCGCGTCGGAGGAGCATGCCGCCGTCACACGGGACGTCGTCGACCGCCTCGACAACGTCGGGGAACTGCTGCTGCTCGACGCCGATCGCGGCGCGATCGACGTGCTCGTCGAACGCGGCGCCCAGGTCGGCGACGACGATGTCACGGCCCGACGCACGGCCGTACGCGCCGGCGACGCGGCCACCCTGGTGTACACCTCGGGAACCACCGGCCGCCCCAAGGGAGCGCAACTCACCCACTTCAACCTGCTCTCCGAGGGCGTCGCGGCCAGTGCCGCACTGGGCGACATGATGACCGAGGGCAAGAGCACGCTGCTGTTCCTGCCGCTGGCGCACATCTTCGCCCGCGCCATCTCGGTCGGCGCGTTCATGTCCAAGATCACCGTGGGCCACACCGCCGACATCGCGAATCTCGTCGATCACTTCGCCGTGTTCCAGCCCACCTTCGTCCTGTCCGTCCCCCGGGTCTTCGAGAAGGTGTACAACACCGCGAAGCAGAAGGCCGAAGACGGGGGCAAGGGCCGGATCTTCGCGGCCGCCGAGGCCACCGCGATCGAATGGAGCAGGTCGCTCGACACCGGCGGCCCCGGCCTGCTCCTCAACCTCAAACACACGCTTTTCGACAAACTCGTCTACAGCAAGCTCAAGGCGGCGCTCGGCGGCAGGTGCGAGGCCGCAGTGTCCGGCGGCGGCCCCCTCGGTGCACGGCTCGGCCACTTCTACCGCGGCGTCGGCGTCACCATATACGAGGGTTACGGGCTCACCGAGACCACCGCGGCCGTCACCGTCAACACGCCGCAGGCGCAACGTATCGGATCGGTGGGCAGGCCGGTGGAGGGCTGCGCCGTCAAGATCGCCGACGACGGCGAGGTGCTACTCAAGGGCAACGTCGTCTTCGGCGGTTACTGGAACAATGCGACCGCCACCGCCGACTCGATCCGCGACGGCTGGTTCCACACCGGCGACCTGGGCAGGCTCGACGAGGACGGCTACCTGTTCATCACGGGGCGCAAGAAGGAGATCATCGTCACCGCGGCCGGCAAGAACGTGGCCCCGAGCGGCCTCGAGGACAGCCTGCGGGCGCATCCGCTCATCAGCCAGGCGATGGTGGTCGGCGACGCGAAGCCGTTCATCGCCGCGCTCATCACCCTCGACCCCGAGGCGGTCCCGGGTTGGCTCGAGCGCAACGGGAAGCCCGCCGGCACGTCGATGGCCGCGCTGGCCACAGACCCGGACCTGGTCGCGGAGATCGACTCCGCGGTGCAGACGGCCAACGCGGCCGTATCGCGGGCGGAACAGGTCAAGAAGTTCTCCGTGCTCACCACGGATTTCACGGTGGAAGGCGGCGAGCTCACTCCCACGCTCAAGCTCAAGCGCAATGTCGTCACGTCCACCTATGCGGACGACATCGAGGCCCTGTACGCCAAGTGACTGCGGGCCTCCGCAGACCGGGCCGGGACCGGCCTGCGGAGACCCGCAGGGCGCGCGCGGTCAGCCCGCGTCGACGGCGAGTTCCACCACGAACGCCGTGAAGTCGTCCAGCTGGGTCTGCGCCGCCTCCGTATCGCGGTCGACCAGCCAGCGCAGAACAAGCCCGTCGATGAAAGTCAACGCCACGCGTGCCACATACTCCACCGGCCGGGCCCACTCGATACCGGACGCGCGGGCGGCCTCTTCGAGGAACTCGACGGCCACCGAATCCGTGACGATGTACTGGCGCGCGGCCAGCGCATGTGCGGCGGCGTCCCGCTCGGACCCCTCCTGCCCCGCACCCCGGCGCAGCGCGTAGGTGGTGATCTCGTAGGTGAGCAGCTGGACGTTGGGGGTGGACTCGATCAGCCCCCACATCCGCTGTACCCCGCGGCGCAGGTACTCGTGCATACCCTCGCGCCCCTGCGGCACCTGCTCTGCGCCGTCGTCCGGAGCGTAGGCCTCGGCCATCGTCTCACCGAGCATTGCGACGATGTTGCTGATGGCCGCGGACATCAACTCCTCTTTGCTTTCGAAGCAGTAGTGCACTACGCCGAGCGACACCCCGGCCTCGTCGGCCACGCGGCGGATCGTGACGGACCCGAACCCTTCCGCCTCCGCCAAAGTCAGCGCCGCGTGCACCAACTGCCCACGGCGCTCTTCCGCGGGCAACCGAGTGTTCGCCATTCGACCTGTCACCTGTCTACCGTCCTGACTGCCAGACCGGGGCCGGTGCCCCGGATCCACTTGCCGCGTCGCTCGTCGCGACCCGAGCCTCTCTCCTGGATCACATTCCACTGCCTGTGATCTTTTCACCACAGCGGACCTTACGGGCACCGGCCGCCGCACTAGGATCGGACACGCTGGCCCGAATTGCCTTGGACCACCGTCCAGTCCATACTGTGAATGTGACCGGTACTACATGGAGGAACTGGGCGGATTGCGCCCACGCCGAACCACAGGCCGTCGCGCACCCCGCGGACGCGGAGGAGGTCGCGGGCCTGATACAGCAGGCCGCCGCCACCGGACTCCCGGTCAAGGCGGTCGGCGCGGGGCACTCGTTCACACCGGTCGCGGTGACCACGGGGATGCAGATCCACCTGGACCGTCTCACCGGCATCGCCGCCGTCGTGCCCACGTCCGAGGGTGCACATGTCACCGTCTACGCCGGCACCCGCCTGGAACGTCTCAACGAGTTGCTGTGGTCACTGGGCCTGTCGATGATCAACCTCGGCGATATCGACATGCAGACGCTCGCCGGCGCCATCGCCACCGGCACCCACGGCACCGGCGCGGCCTTCGGCGGCCTGGCCACACAAGTCGTCGGGCTCGAGATCGTCACGGCCACGGGCGAGGTGGTGACGTGCTCCGCGGAGCGGAACCCCACACTCTTCGAGGCCGCCCGGCTGGGCCTCGGCGCGCTCGGCGTCATCACTACGATGACGATCGCCTGCCGCAACGCCTATGTGATGCACGCGGAGGAAAGGCCCGAACCGCTCGACGCGGTACTGTCCGACCTCGAACGCATCCGCACATCAGTCGACCATTTCGAGTTCTACTGGTGGCCGCACACGCACCGCGTCCTCACCAAACGCAACACCCGGCTGCCCGGAGCGACGCCGCTGCGACCCGTCGGCCGGATCCGCGGTTATATCGATGACGAGCTGTTGTCCAACACCGTCTTCGGCGGGATCAACGCGGTGTCCACCCGCGTGCCCGCGATCATCCCGCGGGCCAACGCGCTGGCGGCACGCCTGCTCTCCGCGCGTGAATTCACCGACGCCGCGCACCGCGTGTTCGCCTCGTCGCGGCGCGTGCGTTTCCGGGAGATGGAGTACGCGGTCCCGGTCGCGGAGCTGCCCGGCGTGCTCGAGAGGATCGACCGGCTCCTCACCGACGGTGGACACCGGATCGGATTCCCCATCGAGGTGCGCTTCGCCGCGGCGGACGACGTGTGGCTCTCCACCGCACACGGACGCGACACCGCCTATGTCGCGGTCCACATGTATTGGAAGCAGGACCAGCGGCGGTATTTCCGCGCGGTGGAGGACATCGCACGGTCGGTCGACGGCCGGCCCCACTGGGGCAAGCTCCACCGCCGGGCCGCGGCGGACCTGCGTCCCGCCTATCCGCGGTTCGACGACTTCGTCGCTGTACGGGACGAGGTCGACCCCGACCGCGTGTTCGGGAACGACTACCTCGCCCGCGTTCTCGGCTGATCATCCTGCCGGGCCCGCACCGCGCCCCGGCTGCAATAATTCCCCGGGCCCGCTCGCGCTCGTCGCGCGGTCCCCGATCAATCCCGAGGAGGCCACGTGGACGCACACACCGCGGCCGTCATCGGGCTCGCGTGGTCGCGCGGCCTGTCGCTGAGCGATGACGCCGCCTTCTCCCGTGCAGGCGAGCGCGCGCTGGTGCGCGACGACGCACTGTCCGGGCTCGAGTTCGTCGAGCTCTTCGGCGCTTCGGCGCTCCGAGGGCCCGGTCGGCTCGTCGACGTGGCGGCGCAGCTGCCCTCCGCCGCCTTCCTCGACGGCACCGCGGTGGCCGCCGTCGCCGAGGACCAGCCGGGCACCGGGACCCGCACGGCCGCGCGCGAGCGACTCGCATTCCGTGACCACTACGCGCCCGCCATCGCACCGGGCGCTGCCGTGCCGGTGGTCTCGCGCAGCGCCCACGATGCAGCCCGCGTCCTCGACGCCTCGCCGGCCGACGACCGAAGGGACATCCTCCGCACTCCGGGCGCGGTCGCCGCCCCAGGCGCAGAGCACGACCCGCCGGAATCGGCGCCGCCGCACCCGGCGCAGCCCTGCACGCTCGTACTCGACGACGAATCGCGCGTGGCGCTGGCGGGCTACACCGCCGTGCACCACCTTCTGGCGGACCTGCGCGTTGTCACCGCACCGGGGTTCCGCCGGCGCGGCCACGCCCGCACCATCGTCGACATCGCCGTCGGCGAGGCCCTAGACAGCGGGCTGATCTGCCAAGCCAGGATCCGTGTCGAATCCACCGCCGCCGCGGCCCTCGCGGACAGTCTGGGATTCACCGACTCGGGAAGCCGGGTCGTCATCGTCCCGGGCCGGGCATACGATCACTGATATGGGATCGAACGGGCCGGTGCACGGCTGTCACGCACGCCCCGGCGGCGCCGGTACGGGCGCCGCCGTGTGACGGGTGCCGACCGGTGAGGGACCACGCACGGTGACCACCGCCCGCCCGCAGCGCCACCAGTCGTCCCGCACCGCCTCCCCGCCCGGGTGGCTGCGCCGGTTGTGGGTGATGTGCATGGCGCGCCGCGGCGTCCTCTTCGGCGCGTTGGCGTTGTCCGCCGGCGCCACTGTCATGGAACTGACGTTCCCCCTGCTCACCCGCAGCGCGCTCGACGATGCCACCGCCGGTCGCACCGCGACGATCGCAGGCATCGCGGTGGCCATCGCGGCGCTCGCGTGCGTCCGCTGGGCGTGCATGTTCGGGCGCCGTGTCCTCGCGGGACGGCTCTCCCTCGACGTCCAGCACGACCTGCGCCTGAACCTGCTGGCCACCATTCAACGGCTCGACGGCCGCACGCAGGACCGGATCCGGACCGGACAGGTGGTGTCGCGGTCGATCACCGACCTGCAGCTGACGCAGGGCCTGCTGTCGATGTTCCCGATGGTCGCCGGCTCGGCGCTGCAGTTCGTGCTGGCACTCGCGATCATGGCCTACCTGTCGCCTCTGCTCACCGTCGTCGCGTTGGCGGTGGCGCCGTGCATCACCGCAGTGGCCTACGTCAGCCGTAAATCCATGCACGCCGCCACCTGGTCCGCCCAACAGGGGGCAGCGGACCTCGCGCAGCACGTCGAGGAGACGGTCACCGGTGTCCGTGTGGTGAAGGGCTTCGGGCAGGAGTCGCGCATGATCGCGCGCATCGAGACGCTGGGGCGCACCCTCTACGCCCGCCGGATGCGCGCCGCCCGGGTCAACGCACGCTTCGCCCCCGCACTGGCCGCACTCCCCCAGCTCGGCCTCGTCGCCGTCATCGCCCTCGGCGGCTGGCTCGCCATGCGGGGGTCGCTCACCATCGGCACGTTCCTGGCCTTCGCCACCTACATCACGCGACTGGCGGCGATCGCCCGGATCATGGCCGGGATGCTCGTCATGGTGCAGCTCTCCCGCGCCGCAGCGGAGCGGGTCTTCGGCGTGATCGACTCCCGGCCCACGATCGGCGAGCCCGACGCCCCCTCGGCCCTGCCGGAAGGTCCCGTGGGCGTGCAGGTGCGGAACGTCGACTTCGCGTACACGCCGGGCCGTCCGGTATTCGACGGTCTGGACCTCACCGTCGCACCGGGGGAGACCCTCGTGCTCGTCGGCCCCACCGGGTCCGGGAAGTCGGCGCTGGCCCAGCTTCTGGACCGCTTCTACGATCCCGACGCGGGCATCGTCGCGTTCACGTCCGGCGCCGCCCGGGTGGACCTGCGCGAACTTGCGCTGCACAGCGTGCGAGAGACCGCGGCCGTGGTCTTCGACGAGCCCTTCCTGTTCTCCGACTCCATCGCGGCCAACATCGCGCTGGGCAGGCCGGCCGCTGCCGACGAGGACATCCGCGCCGCCGCGGTGGCCGCGGACGCTGACGAGTTCATCGCCGCGCTTCCCGAGGGCTACGCCACGGCGGTGGGCGAACGCGGACTCACCCTGTCCGGCGGCCAGCGGCAGCGGATCGCGCTCGCACGGGCGATCCTGCAGGACCCGCGCCTGCTCGTGCTCGACGACGCGACGTCCGCCGTGGACGCGGAGACCGAGGCGCGCATCTTCGCCGCGCTGCGAGCCGGACGCGCCGACCGCACGACGATCGTGATCGCGCACCGCCGTTCCACCCTCGCCCTCGCCGACCGCATCGCCGTGCTCGACGGCGGCCGCGTCGTCGACTCCGGGACCGAGACCGAGCTGCTCGCGCGCAGTGGCCTGTTCCGCGAGCTCATCCACCCCGAGCTCGTCCACCGGGCGACCGCTGGCGGAGCGGGCGACGGCAGGGCCGCCGACTCGGACCGCGGCGGCGATGGCGCGCTGGACTCCGCGCGGCTCTGGTCCCGGGAATCCGGCGCCGCGGGAGGACCCCCGCCGGAGGAGCACGACGACGGCGCACTGGGCGCGATGGCCGCCACGCCGGAGCTGCGCAGGGCACTCGCCGCGCTTCCCCCGGCCACTGAGGATCCGCGCATGGACCATCGCGGCCTGCGCGCCCCCGACCTCGACTTCCGCCTGCGGCGCATGCTCGCCCCGGTGGCGCCCCTGCTGGCACTGGTGGCGCTGCTCGTGGCCCTCGATACGGCGGTCGGGTTGTCCTTCCCGATCATCGTCCGGTACGCGATCGACCACGGCGTTCTCCCGCACCGGCCGCACATCCTGTATCTCACGGCCGCGGGCGCCGCCGCGGTCGTCGCCGTCAACTGGGTCATCGTGTCCCGGATGACGGTGCTCACCGCGCGCGCCGGCGAACGGCTGCTCTACGGGCTGCGCGTGCGCAGCTACAGCCACCTGCAGCGCCTGGGACTGGACTACTACGAGAAGACGCTGTCCGGCCGCATCATGACCCGGATGACCACCGACGTCGACGCCCTCTCGTCGTTCCTGCAGACCGGGCTGTCGACGGCGATCGTCGCGGTGCTGACGATCATCGGCGTGCTCTCGGCGCTCCTCGTGACGGACCCGACCCTGGGGCTGATGGCACTGTGCGCGCTCCCCCCGCTCATCGCCGCCACCGTCGTCTTCCGGCGGATCTCGTCGGCCGCATACACCACCTCACGCGAGCGGGTGTCGGCCGTCAACGCCGACTTCCAGGAGAACATCAGCGGTCTGCGCACGACGCAGTCCCACCGGCGCGAGCAGACGGCCGCGGCCCGGTTCACCGGCCTGGCGGAGTCGTACCTGCGCTCGCGCATGCGCGCCCAGGTGGCGATCTCGGTGTATTTCCCGCTGATCACGCTCATATCCGACCTCGTGCTCGCGGCCATCGTGTTCGTCGGCGCCAAGCAGGTGGCCGCCGGCACCACCTCGGCCGGCACTCTCGCCGCCTTCGTGCTGTATCTGGGGCTGCTGTTCGGCCCCGTCCAGCAACTCTCGCAAGTGTTCGACGGGTATCAGCAGGCGCGGGTGGGGCTGCGCCGGATCGGCGAGCTGCTGCGGACCCCCAGCTCCATCGTCGACCCCACAGGCACCCCGGGCGCCGTTCCGGTGGACCGGCTCGACGGGGCCGTCGCCCTGGTCGGCGTGGACTTCCGGTACGCGCCCGAATCGCCGCCCGCCCTGACCGGAGTGGATCTGGAGATCGCCCCGGGCACCACCGTGGCACTGGTCGGTCGCACGGGGGCGGGCAAATCGACCATCGTCAAGCTCATCGCGCGCTTCTACGACGCGACCTCCGGCACGGTGCGCGTCGGCGGCACGGACATCCGCCGCCATCCCCTGCACGACTACCGCCGCCGGCTGGGCGTGGTCCCTCAGGAGGCGCACCTGTTCACCGGGACCGTGGCCGACAACATCGCTTTCGGTAGGCCGGACGCATCCCGCGGTCAGGTGGAGGACGCGGCCCGGGCCGTCGGCGCCCTCCCCGCCATCGCCGGACTCGACGGCGGAATGCTCCATCCCGTCGGCGAACGGGGGCAAGGATTGTCGGCCGGGCAACGTCAGCTCATCGCCCTGGCCCGCGCGGAGCTCGTCGACCCGGACGTCCTCCTTCTGGACGAGGCGACCGCCACGCTCGACCCGGTGACTGAGTTCACAGTGCTCGCGGCCGGACGCAGGGTGCGCCGCGATCGCACCGCCGTGCTCGTCGCCCACCGACTCGCCACCGCCGAACAGGCGGACGAGATAGTGGTCGTCGACGGCGGCAGGATCGTGGAACGGGGCGCGCCGCAGCACCTTCGCCATGCCGGAGGCCACTACTCGCGGCTGCTCGCCGCCTCCGCGACCACCGAGCCTGCACGCGCATGAACCACCCCCGTCCGAGGGGCCTTCGCGCGCTGCCCGCCACTGCCGCGCCGGGCAGCGCCGCGAAACAGGATGAGGTAGCGCCCCGACTGTGCGGACACGATAGCCTGTACAGGCATGCACGCTGATCGATGAGCGAAGAACGAAACGAGGCGAATTTCTGCCGTGACCAGCAGCTCGACGTCGCAGTTCGGCCAAAACCAGTGGTTGGTCGAGGAGATGTACCAGCGCTTCCAGGAGGACCCCTCCTCCGTGGACGCCAGTTGGCATGATTTCCTCGCCGATTACCAGCCCGGTACCGGTGAGAACGGCCGCTCCCCGGGGCACGCGCCCGCCGCGACGACGTCCACCACCGCGCCCCCCGCCGGCCAGCGCACCGCGAAGCCCGCCGGCGGCACCCCGGCACCGGCCCGGAAGGCACCCGCCCCGGCTGCGCCCGCCGACTCCGCGTCTGCGCAGAAGCCCACCGCCGGACAGAACGCCGCCACCCGCCAGGCCGCTCCGGCCCCCTCGAAGCCCGCGCCCGCCAAGGCGGCCCCCGCAGCCAAGGCCGCCCCGGCCAAGCCGGACTCCGGCGATGGATCTGAGAGCAGAGTCCTGCGCGGCCCCGCCGCCGCCGTCGCCAGGAACATGGCTTCTTCCCTGTCGATCCCCACGGCGACGTCGGTGCGCGCCATCCCCGCCAAGTTGATGATCGACAACCGGGTGGTGGCGAACAACCACCTGCAGCGCACCCGCGGCGGCAAGGTGTCGTTCACCCACATCCTCGGCTACGCGCTCGTCCGCGCGATCGCCGCCTTCCCGGGGATGAACCGCCACTTCGCCGAGGTCGACGGCAAGCCCCACATCGTCACACCCGAGCACGTCAACCTGGGCCTGGCCATCGACCTGCCCGGCAAGGACGGCAACCGTTCTCTCGTGGTGGCGGCCATCAAGAACTGCGAGACAATGAGCTTCTCGCGCTTCTGGAACGCCTACGAGGACATCGTCCGCCGCGCCCGCGAGGGCAAGCTCACGATCGCGGACTTCAGCGGCGTGACGATCTCGCTGACCAACCCGGGCACCATCGGCACCGTGCACTCGGTACCGCGCCTCATGCAGGGGCAGGGCGCCATCATCGGCGTCGGCGCCATGGAGTACCCCGCGGAGTTCCAGGGCTCCAGCGACGAACGGCTCGCCGAGGTGGGCATCGGCAAACTGCTCACGCTCACGTCCACCTACGACCACCGCATCATCCAGGGTGCGGAGTCCGGCGACTTCCTGCGGCGCATTCACACGCTGCTGCTCTCCGACGAGTTCTGGGACGACTTGTTCACCGACCTGCGGGTCCCGTACGAACCGGTGCGCTGGCGGCAGGACATCGCCGAGGGCGTGATCGACAAGCACACGCGGGTGCTCGAGCTCATCGCGGCGTACCGCAACCGCGGCCACCTCATGGCCGACACCGATCCGCTGCGCCTGGACCCGGCACGGTTGCACAGCCACCCCGACCTCGATGTACTGAGCCACCACCTCACGCTGTGGGACCTCGACCGCGAGTTCAACGTGGGCGGTTTCGCCGGCCACGACAAGATGAAGCTGCGCGACGTGCTCGGCGTGCTTCGCAACGCGTACTGCCGCACCATGGGCATCGAGTACACCCACATCCTCGACCCCGAACAGCGCGAGTGGCTGCAGAACCGGATAGAGGTTCCGCACACCAAGCCCGCCGTCGCCGAGCAGAAGTACATCCTGAGCAAGCTCAACGCAGCCGAGGCGTTCGAGACCTTCCTGCAGACCAAGTACGTCGGCCAGAAGAGGTTCTCGCTCGAGGGCGCGGAGACGGTGATCCCGATGATGGACGCCGTCATCGACCAGGCCGCCGAGTTCGCGCTGGACGAGGTCGTCATCGGCATGCCGCACCGCGGACGGCTCAACGTGCTCGCCAACATCGTCGGCAAGCCGTACAAGCAGATCTTCACCGAGTTCGAGGGCAACATGAACCCGAAAGCCTCCCACGGCTCGGGTGACGTGAAGTACCACCTCGGCTCCTCCGGCACGTACATCCAGATGTTCGGCGACAACGACATCACTGTGTCGCTCACCGCCAACCCGTCGCACCTCGAGGCCGTCGACCCTGTCCTGGAGGGCCTGGTGCGCGCCAAGCAGGACCTGCTGGACAAGGGCCAGGACGGCTTCACCGTGCTGCCGATGCTGCTGCACGGCGACGCGGCCTTCGCCGGCCAGGGCGTCGTCGCGGAGACGCTCAACCTGGCCCAGCTGCGCGGCTACCGCACCGGCGGCACCGTGCACATCATCGTCAACAACCAGGTGGGCTTCACCACCGCGCCGGAGTACTCGCGTTCGTCCGAGTACTGCACCGACGTCGCGAAAATGATCGACGCGCCGATCTTCCACGTCAACGGCGACGACCCGGAGGCCTGCGTGCGGGTCGCCAAGCTCGCGGTCGACTTCCGGCAGCGGTTCGGCAAGGACGTCGTCATCGACATGATCTGCTACCGCCGCCGCGGGCACAACGAGGGCGACGACCCGTCGATGACCCAGCCGCAGATGTACGACGTCATCGACAGCAAGCGCAGCGTCCGCAAAAGCTACACCGAGGCTCTCATCGGCCGCGGCGACATTTCGCTCGACGAGGCCGAGGCCGCGCTGCGCGACTACCAGGGCCAACTGGAGCGGGTCTTCAACGAGGTGCGTGAACTCGAGAAGTACATCGCCGAGCCCAGCCCCTCGGTCCTCGAAGACCAGACGCTGCGCACCAGCCTGGTGACCGCCATCGACCCCACGCTCGTCCAGCGCATCGGCGACGCCCACCTGGGCTTCCCCGAAGCGTTCACCGTGCACCCGCGCGTCAAGCCGGTGCTTGAGCGCCGGCGCAAGATGTCGCGTGACGGCGGCGTCGACTGGGCCTTCGCGGAGCTCCTCGCCTTCGGCTCACTGGTCTACGAGGGTCGCCTGGTGCGGCTGTCCGGCCAGGACTCTCGGCGCGGCACCTTCAGCCAGCGCCATTCCGTGCTCATCGACCGTCAGGATGAGTCCGAGTACACGCCGTTGTCCAACCTGGGCGGCGACAAGGGCGGCAAGTTCCTCGCCTACGACTCGGCGCTCACGGAGTTCGCGGGACTCGGCTTCGAGTACGGGTACTCCGTCGGTAACCCCGATGCTCTTGTGCTGTGGGAGGCGCAGTTCGGCGACTTCGTCAACGGCGCCCAGTCGATAATCGACGAGTTCATCTCCTCCGGCGAGGCCAAGTGGGGGCAGCGGTCCAACGTGATCATGCTGCTGCCGCACGGACACGAGGGCCAGGGGCCCGACCACACCTCCGGTCGTATCGAACGGTTCCTGCAGCTGTGCGCCGAGGGCTCGATGACCGTGGCAGTGCCGTCGACCCCCGCCAACTATTTCCACCTGCTGCGCAGGCACGCCTACGACGGCATCCACCGTCCCCTGGTGGTGTTCACCCCCAAGTCGATGCTGCGCAACAAGGCCGCGGTCAGTCCGGTCGCGGACTTCACCGACAACAAGTTCCGTTCGGTGATGCAGGACCCGCATTTCGCAACCGGCGGCGGCGGCGACCGCAATGCGGTGACCAAGGTCCTCCTGGTCAGCGGAAAGCTCTATTACGAACTGGCGGCCAAGCGCGACAAGGAGAACATCACCGACACCGCGATCGTCCGGCTCGAGCAGTTGTACCCGCTGCCGCGGCGGCGGATCCGTGAGGCGCTCGAGGCCTACCCCAATGCCACCGTTTTCCGGTGGGTGCAGGAGGAGCCCGGCAACCAGGGCGCCTGGCCGACGATCGGGCTGGCGCTGCCAGATCTTCTGCCGGACCTGCTCGGCAGCCTCCAGCGGGTCTCGCGGCGCCCCATGTCTGCCCCGTCCTCCGGGTCCAGCAAGGTGCACGCCGTGGAGCAGCACGAGGTGATCGAGGCGGCGTTCGGCTAGCCGCCCCACCGCGTGCGCCCGTCTGCGGTGTACGGATAACGAGGGCCCCGCCCCGGAACGTTTCCGGGGCGGGGCCCTCGGCATCCGCCCCGGCCCTCCGCCTGCCTCGTCATGCAGCCCCCATCCGTCGGGGCCGCAACACTCACGTATCGGAGGACGCGAGCAGGGCCAGCGCCTGCTCGGGGCGCATGGCCACCGCCGGCAGTGCCCAATTGAGCAGTGCCAGCAGCTCCGCACGGGTGACTCCGGGCTCGCGCAGCCAGCTGATCACCGTCTCCTCGACGAACGCCACCCAGCCGCGCGCCGCCAACTCCACGCGAGGCGTCATGTCGACGCCGATCAACGGGACCCGCTCGAGGACACGCTGCACGAGCACGCCCCGGGTGTG
This sequence comes from Tomitella cavernea, assembly GCF_016599145.1. Lineage (GTDB taxonomy): Bacteria > Actinomycetota > Actinomycetes > Mycobacteriales > Mycobacteriaceae > Tomitella > Tomitella cavernae. Next base: position 17,703 of record NZ_JAENKO010000009.1, on the reverse strand, counting down.
TTCGAATACCATGCGCATCTCCGGATCGTTGCTCGTGCTCCCGCGCAACAGCGACACGTAGCCGTCCCGGTTCTCGGTGACGTAATCCAGATACGCCGCCAACGACGCGCTGAGCTGCTCGAGCGGAGGCAGCGACGGGTCGGGATCGGTGAAAGCGATCATCTCCTCGCTCAGGTGCCGGACCACCGCTAGCAGGTACCCCTGCTTGGACCCGAAGTAGTGGAAGATGAGCCCGCGCGACACGCCCGCCTTCTCCGCGAGTTCCTCGACCGACACCGTGTCGATCGACCGGCCGCTGAGCATCTCGACGCCGAGGGTGACGAGTTGGCGGCGGCGGGCCTGCGGACTGAGTCTGGTGCGCTTCTCTTCCACGGGCGTCATTCTACTGACTCGAAGTCAATTACCGCGCTCCTGCTATTGACTCAAGTTCAATAGCGTTCTAGATTCGAGGCATGACCACAGCGACCAAGGGCGGCGCGGGCGGCCGCACCGCGCCCCGGCACGTCCGCACGCTCATCATCGGCAGCGGGTTCGCCGGGCTCGGTGCCGCCATCAAGCTCGACGAGGCGGGTCAGGGGGACTTCCTCGTCCTCGAGAGGGGGCCGGAGGTGGGCGGCACCTGGCGGGACAACACCTACCCGGGGGCCGCCTGCGACGTGCCGTCGCAGCTGTACTCGTACTCGTTCGCGCTGAACCCGGACTGGTCGCGGTCGTTCTCGCGCCAAGGTGAGATTCAGGCCTACATCCGCTCGGTCGCGGAGCGCTCCGGCGTGCTGGGCCGGCACCGGTTCGGCGTCGAAGTGCTCGGCGCGGATTGGGACAGTGACGGCGCGTGCTGGCAGGTGCAGACCACCGACGGTGACTACACGGCCGACGCCGTCATCGCGGCGGTCGGCGCACTGTGCGAACCCGCGCTCCCGGACATCAAGGGGATCGCCGGATTCCAAGGCGAGCTCTTCCATTCTTCGCGGTGGAACCACGACGCGGACCTCACCGGCAAACGCGTGGCGATCATCGGCACCGGCGCGTCGGCCATCCAGATCGTCCCGTCGATCGCGGCCGACGTCGCCCACCTGGACGTCTACCAGCGCACCGCACCCTGGGTCATGCCGCGCGCGGACCGTCGCTACTCCCCCGCCGAACGGTTCGCCTTCCGGCACGTCCCCGGTTTCCAGCGGCTGGCCCGCGCCGGGGTCTACGCCATGCGCGAAACCCAGGTGGTGGGTCTCGCCCACGTGCCCGCACTGCTCAAGCCGCTGCAACTCGCAGCACTATTGCATCTGCGCCGCGGCATCAAAGACCGCACGCTGCGCCGCAAGGTGACGCCGGACTTCACCATCGGCTGCAAGCGCATGCTGATCTCCAACGACTACTACCCCGCCCTCGACCGGAACGACGTCGACGTGGTCACCGACCCCGTCAAGGAGGTCGCCGCCCACTCGATCATCACCGCCGACGGCACTGAGCGCCCCGTGGACGCGCTGATCGTGGCCACCGGATTCCACGTCACCGACTCGCCCACCTTCGAGGTGATCCGCGGCCGTTCCGGCGCTTCGCTGGCGCAGACGTGGCGCCGCATCGGCATGCAGGCCTACAAGGGCACCACGGTGGCCGGCTTCCCCAACATGTTCTTCATGGTGGGCCCCAATACCGGCCTCGGCCACAGCTCGATGGTCTACATGATCGAATCCCAGATCAACTACGTCGTCGACGCGGTTGCCACCATGCACCGGCGCGGCCTCGCGTCGGTGGAAGTGCGCGGTGACGTGCAGGACGACTTCAACCGCAAGCTCCAGGACCAACTGGGCCCGTCGGTGTGGATGACGGGCGGCTGCGCCAGCTGGTATCTGGACAGCCACGGCAACAACACCACACTGTGGCCCGGATTCACCTTCGATTTCCGCCGCAGCACCAGGCGCTTCGATCTGGACGCCTACCACCTGACCACCCGACCGACCGGCCGCGACCGTGCCGGCGCGACCCTCGAGGAGAACGCATCATGACCGACATCGCAGGCAAAGTGGCAGTGGTCACCGGCGCGGGCTCCGGCATCGGGCGGGCACTCGCCCTCCAACTGGCGCAAGGCGGAGCGCGGCTCGCGCTGTCCGACATGGACACCCTGGGCCTGACCGAAACCGTCCGGCAGGCCGAGCAGCTCGGCGCGGACGTCCACTCGGCGCCCCTCGACGTGACCCAGCGTGAGGCCGTCATCGACTACGCCGCGGCGGTCAACGCGCATTTCGGCACCGTCAACCTGGTCTTCAACAACGCGGGGATCGCCTTCACCGGCGAGGTGGAGATCTCCGAGTTCAAAGACATCGAGCGCGTCATGGACGTGGACTTCTGGGGCGTCGTCAACGGCACCAAGGCGTTCCTGCCCTATCTCATCGAGTCCGGCGACGGGCACATCGTCAACACGTCGAGCCTTTTCGGGCTCCTCGCCATCCCCGGCCAGAGCGCCTACAACGCGGCCAAGTTCGCGGTGCGCGGGTTCACCGAAGCATTGCGCCAGGAGATGCTCGCTGCCGGACGGCCCATCCGGGTCACCTGTGTGCATCCCGGAGGCATCAAGACCGCGATCGCCCGCAACAGCACCACTGCGGAGGGTTACCAGCAGCGCGATTTCGCCCAGTTCTTCGACCGCTACCTGGCCCACACCAGCCCCGAGGCCGCCGCACGCCGCATCCTCAAGGGGGTCGACGCGGACCGCGGACGCGTCCTCATCGGCCTCGACGCCCGGGCCCTGGACCTGTTCGTCCGGCTCACGGGGTCCGGCTACCAGCGCGTCGTCTCCACGGTCACAGGGCTGCTGATGCCCAAACCGCAGGGCGCCGCCTCCTCATCCGAGGCCCGCTGACGCCGACCGGTAAGGACTGCACACCACCGTGCCCGCATTCGCACTGCCGCCGCGCCTGGTCGAGACCGCGCTACGGCCCGTTTACCGGACGATCCTCAACGACCGCATGCCGGTAGCCTGGCAACGCCGCCTGCTCGACCTCGCATCCGGCGTGCAGCCGGTGGTCCGCGACGTGCACCGGGACACGGTCCGCCTGGGCGGCCGACCGGCGGAACGGTTCACCGCAACCCCGCCGGCCGGCGACGGCATCGTCGCGGCGGGCCCGGCCGCCCCGGCGGAGCCGACGGCCGCCGTGCTCTATCTGCACGGCGGCGGCTTCGTCGCCGGATCGCCGCGGACGCACCGTCCGCTGACCGCACGGCTGGCACGGGGCACCGGCGCTGTCGTCTACTCCCTCGACTACCGTTTGGCACCGGAGTACCCGTATCCGGCGGCCGTCGACGACGCCGAGGCCGCCTTCGCCGACCTGGCCCGGCAGCACGGCGGCGATTCGGCGTCCATCGCGGTGGCCGGGGACTCCGCCGGCGGCGGCATCGCCGCGGCGCTCACGCGCCGGCTGCTCGACAGTGGCCGAGGCCCCGTCGCGCTGGTCCTCATCGCGCCCGCGGTGGACCCCGGGGCCGACGCGGCGACGATGAAGGACGACGCCGTCCTGCGACGCGGATGGGTACGCTCCGCCTGCGACGCATACCGTGGCGCTGCTCCGGCGGACGACCCGGGCTTCGCTCCCCTGCATGCCGACACCCACGGATTCCCGCCCACCTACGTGCAGGTGGGGTCCAGGGAGATGCTGCACGACCACACCGTGCGGTATGTCCGGCTGCTGCGGAAGAACGGGATCGACGTCACCTTCGACGTCTCCCCCGTGCTGTGGCATGTGGCCCAGTTGCAGTCGGGCCTGGTCCGTCAGGCCGCCGAATCGGTGGACGCGATCGCCGCGTTCCTCCACGAACGGCTGACGGCCTGACGGCCTGACGGACGCTCAGACGCCGTGCTGGGCACGCCACTCGCCCACCACGTCCGCCACCGATCGGCCGTCGACCTCGACCCGGCGCACCATGCCGGCCAGGTCGTCGGTGGTCAGTTCTCCGGCGACGTTGTTGAGCGCCTCGACCTGGCGGTCGCCCAGGCTCGCCGTGCGGTACATCGGAATGATGTTCCCGGCGGGCAGCGAGTCATGGTCGTCTTCCAGGGCGGTGAAACCGTCCATCGATGCCGCCGGCGACAGCGTCGTCACGCCGCCGACCTCCGACAGTCCCTGCGTCACCGCGTCCGCCGCGTCGGCGGGAGCGCCTACGACATCCACCACGGCGAACGTGCACCCGTAGGACTCCGCCAGCGCAGCGCGCACCTGCGCATCCGAGACGAGCCCGGCCACCAGGCTCGCATTCGCATCCGCGCAGTGTGCGGCCAGGTCGGACACGCTGTGCAGATCCCATTTTCGGGCCGTGCCGTCGTCGACGATCAACGTCTGACCGCGTTCGGCCAGGGCCGCGTCGGATACCCGGAGGTATTGCGGCAACGCGCGGCTCAGCGCCTCCTCGACCGCGCTCACCGCACCCGGCTCGTCCGACGTGGCCGCGGTCTCGCCGCCGGCCTTCTGCGCGTCGGGCGCCGAATCCGGGGTGTTCTGCGCGTTCGAGCGCTGGAAGAACGCGAGCAGTGACGCGGTGTCGTCCGGGACGACGCTGATCCGCCCGGATTCGAGAGCCCGCACGTAATCGAACCTGTCGCCCACACCGAGATCGGTCGACACCCCGATACCCGTGCCGCGCAGGGCTTCCGCATAGATGGTGGCGACGATCCGGCTCTCCGCCGAGGCACCCGAGCCCACCACGACCTGGGTGGACGAGTACTCCTGTTCCAGCGCCGTGGTGGACTTGCACCCCGTCAACGCCACTGCCGCCGTCACCACCGCCGCGGCGGCTGCCGCAGACCTGCGATACCTCACCCCGCAGTGCCGCCCTTCCGCACGGCGGCGACCACCGGATCCCGCAGCGGCCGGGTGGCCACGCCGTCGGCCTCCGCCGCCGTAGCCACTGCGCGCGCGACCGCCGGTGCCACCCGGGGGTCCAGCGCCGAAGGGACGATGTGCTCCGGTGCCAGATCGTCCCCGACGAGGTCCACCAGCGCGTGTGCCGCGGCGACCTTCATGTTCTCAGTGATCTCGGTGGCACCGACGTCCAGCGCGCCGCGGAACACGCCCGGGAACGCCAGTACGTTGTTGATCTGGTTGGGGAAATCGCTGCGACCGGTGGCGACGACCGCCGCATACTTGTGGGCGACGTCGGGATGCACCTCCGGATCGGGATTGGACAACGCGAAGATGATCGCCTCCGGCGCCATCGTGGCCACCAGCTCCTCGGGAACGGTGCCGGTGGACACCCCCAGGTAGACGTCGGCACCGTCGAGCGCCTCGGCGATGCCGCCGGTGCGCCCCACGGCATTGGTGCGGGCCGCGAGATCCGCCTTGCTCTCGGACAGATCGGCGCGGTCCGCGGAGACGATGCCGCGCGAATCGAGCACCGTGAGATCCCGCACCCCGACGGCGAGCAGGATGTTGACGCAGGCGACCCCGGCCGCGCCGGCGCCGGACACGACCACGCGCAGCCCTGCGAGATCGCGGTGCACGGCCCTGGACGCCGCCGTGAGCGCCGCGAGCACCACGATGGCGGTGCCGTGCTGGTCGTCGTGCATCACGGGGCAATCAAGCGCTTCGATGACGCGCCGCTCGATCTCGAAGCAGCGCGGCGCCGAGATGTCCTCCAGGTTGACGGCGCCGAAGCTCATGCGCATCCGCACCAGGGTCTCGACGATCTCGTCGGGGTCGTGCGTGTCGAGCACGATCGGGATCGCGTCGAGCCCCGCGAACGACTTGAACAGCGCGGCCTTGCCCTCCATGACCGGCAGCGACGCGCGCGGGCCGATGTCCCCCAGCCCCAGCACTGCGGTGCCGTCCGAGACGACCGCCACCAGGCGTTCGGTCCAGGTGAACCGCCGTGCCAGCGCGTCGTCCTCGGCGATGGCCCGGCTCACCTGGGCCACTCCTGGTGTGTAGGCGATCGACAGCGCCCGCTGGTTGTCGAGTGCCGTGGTGGTCTCCACCGACAGCTTGCCGCCGACATGTCCGTCGAAGATCTCCTCCGCGGTCAACGAAGAGAGCGTCTGCTGGTGAGCGTGGACGGCATCGAATTCAGTGGACACGTACTCTCCTGCGTGTTCGCAGCAGGCCGGGTCACCCGGCCCACCCGGGCCTGTTACCCGCACAACACTACAGCCGCCGTTTTCGCGGATTACCCCCACCATTGAGTCCACAGGACGGCACCCGCCACGCAGAACACCACCAGCAAACTCGCCGCCGCCGCGAGACCGCGGCGGCGGTCCGCGTACCGCTGGGCCAGCAGGGCGACGGCGCTCGCCACAAGATGCACGATCAGCGATTCGTCGCCGGGCCCCGGAATGCCGCGCCTGCCGCCCAGGATGGATACGACGATGATCCCGATTGTGAGCAGCACCAGCCCGGCGACGACCGAGCCGCTGAGCGCACGCAGCACCCGCACCGCCCGGCCGGGCCCCTCCGGGGCCGCCATCACCGCGCCCGACCCACGATAGGGGGCCGCAGCGCCATCATTGCCGGACACGGCCCCTTCGTCGTTGGCGCACTCGTGATCCTGAGCCCCGAAGTTGTGCGTCCCGTAACCCTGGAACCCGTGGTCCCGGTCGTCGTCGCCGGAGCGTTCCATCGCGCCGCCGGCACGCCCGCCGGTGCCCCAGTCCGCCCGCCCCCGCGCCACTCAGGCCCCCTCGTCCGCCGACGCACGCAAGGTGCCCACCACGTCGATTCCGTTCGCCCGCTGCACCAGCGCAGCATACTGATCGGGTGCGGTGAGCTCCGCGCCCAGCCGTACCGTCTTGTTCCCGCCGTGGAAGTCCGACGAGCCCGTCACCACCAGGCCCGCGCGAGAGGCGAGGTCCCGCAGGCACGCACGGTCGTCCGCGTCATGATCGAGATGATCGGCCTCCACGCCTGCCAGGCCGGACTCCGCCAGTTCCACGATCTGGGCCATGTCCATGAGCGGTCCGCGGCTGCGCGCACGCGGGTGGGCGATGACGGTGACTCCGCCGGCGGCCGTCACCGCGCGCACCGCGTCCTCGACCGGGGTATCGCGCTTGCGCTCGTAGTACGGCGAATCCGTGCTCAGCGGACCGGCGAACGCGGCCTGCATGGACTCGACGACCCCGCGATCGACCAGAAACCGCGCCAGGTGCGGGCGCCCCGGCACTCGCCCCGGGTCGGCGAACAGCGCGTCCGCGTCCACGGGGAGGCCGTCCGCTGCCATACGCTCCGCCATCACGCGCAGGCGGCGCGCACGCTCGCCCCGTAGTCGCTCGGTTTCCGCGACTATGGCCGGATCATCGGGATCGAACAGATAGCACAGCAGATGCACCGAGACCCGCCTGTTCTGCTCAGTCCGGTCCGGCTCCGCCCGCGCCTCGCACGACCATTCCATCCCCCGCACCAGCGACAGCGGGCGCGGTGCGGACAGCGCAGCCTCCGTCGCCTCCGACCACCCGGCCGTGGTGTCGTGGTCGGTGATCGCGACCACGTCCAGCCCGGCGGTCACGGCCTCGGCGACGAGGGCGCGCGGCGCGGTGGTGCCGTCGGACGCGGTGGTGTGGGCATGCAGGTCGATTCGCACGGGATCCAGTCTGTCAGCGCCGGCGTGATCGCGCCGCGCGCATGCGGTGACCGCACCCTGTCGCCGGCGCCCTGCCCCCGTGCGCCGCCCGGTGCGTGCGCCGCCCGCACCGGGCGGCGCACGGGGGCAGCGGTCCGGTCAGAGTGCCACGGCGCGGCGCCCCGGATCACGCGGATCGACCTGCGCCTCGACCCACGCCGCACGCAGCTCATCGGCACCGCGGACACGGACCCAGGCCGCTTCGGTGGCGGTGATGGGTACCGCCTCGAGGAACCGCACCGGGTCGCGCGGCTGACCCAGGGTGAGATCCGGCACAGCCGACTCGCCGAGCAGCACCGCGGTGAAGGCGCACCCCTGCCACATCGGCTCGGCCAGGTCGACGATCCCGTCGGGCGCCAACACGACACCTTCCACCGCGGGTGCCGCCGCCAGGACCGCGACCGAGCGGTGCAGCCCGGCAGGAACGCCGCCGCCCGTGGGGCGCAGTACGACGACGATCTCGGCGCGCGGGCCGCGCTGCGGATCAGCGACCATCTCCGTCGGATCGGCCATCGGCGCGCGCGAGCACCCGACGGAGACCAGGTGCAGCAGCGTGTCAGCGTCCCCCGCGGCAGACCTGTTCGGCCTCGGGGCAGCCGCCACGAATGCCTGCACGACGATCGGCTCGAGCCCCAGGAAGGTCACCGACGCGGCGCCTGCGGACGCCCCGCCGAACTGCTCTACAAGATGCGCCTCGACTTGCCCTATCACGTTGTCCACCACGCCTGCCATCTAACCGGACGGACCGCCGACGGTCGTGGCACAGTGGTCGTCGTCGGCGGCGACCGTATGCGGACCGCGCCCCTGCGCACGTCGTCGGCATACGACGACGATGCGGCCCGCCGGCTCCGAAGCCCGGCCCGATCAGCGAAGGGATGCGCCCGATGGAAGATGCGGAAACGGAGTCCAGGGGTGCCGAGGCGTTGCGCGCGCAGGTGCGCGGGCTCATGCCGCAGGCCCGCGCGGACCTGGCGGAGCTGGTCGCGATTCCCACCCTGGCCGACGCCCGCCAGGTCGATCCGCAGGAGTGCCTGCGCGGGGCGCGGTGGGCAAGAGACGCGTTCACCGCGGCGGGCATCCCCCAGGTGGAACTCGTCGAGACCGCCGACGGCTCCGTCGCCGTCGTGGGCCACCGTCCGCCGGCGCAGGGCATGCCGACGGTGCTTCTCTACAGCCATTACGACATACAGCCGACCGGCGATCATGCCGCGTGGGGCTCGGACCCGTTCACACTGACCGAGCGTGAAGGCCGTTGGTACGGGCGCGGCGCCGCCGACTGCAAGGGGAACCTCGTCATGCATCTCACGGCACTGCGGGCGCTCGGCGACGGCGGCCTCGGGGGCGTCGGCGTGCGGGTGGTCGCCGAGGGCTCCGAGGAGATGGGGACCGGCGGCCTGGAGCAGTTGGTGGTCGAGCATCCCGAGCTGTTCGCGGCCGACCTGATCATCATCGCCGATTCCGGCAACGCGGCTGCGGGACGGCCCACGCTGACGACCAGCCTGCGCGGCAACGCCAACGTGGACGTGCACGTGGAGACGCTCGCCGGTGAGGTGCACTCGGGCATGTTCGGCGGGCCTGCGCCCGACGCGCTGGCCGCACTCATCACGATGCTCGCAAGCCTCCGCGACGCGAACGGAGACACGACCGTCAACGGTCTCGATGCCTGCGGCGTCTGGCGGGGCGCCGCATACCCGGAGGACCGGTTCCGCGCCGATGCCGGCGTCCTCGACGGCGTCGACGTCATCGGCAGCGGCGCCATCGCCGATTCCGTGTGGGCGCGCCCCACTGCGACCGTCCTCGGGATCGACTGTCCCCCCGTCGTCGGTTCCGCCGCCGCGGTGCAGCCGCACGCGGCGGCCCGCATCAACCTGCGGGTGCCGCCCGGAACGGACGCGATCGCGGCCCAGGACGCACTGGTGGCGCACCTGCATGCGCACGCGCCGTGGGGTGTGCGGGTGCGCGTCGAACGCGAGGTCGTGGGGCGCCCGTTTCTCGCGCGCACCGACGGCCCCGGCTATGCGGCGCTGGCAGACGCGCTGCGCAAGGCCTTCGGCGCAGAGGTCGAGTACAGCGGACAGGGCGGAGCGATCCCGCTGTGCACCGCCCTGGCCGAGCAGCACCCGGAGGCGGAGATCGCACTGATCGGCGTGGAGGAGCCGCTGTGCAACATCCACGCGCCGGACGAGAGCGTGGACCCTGGGGAGATCGAAAGGTGCGCGCTGGCGGAGGCCCTGCTGATCGCAGGCCTGGGGGGACGCTGACGAGCGTCTCCGGGTTCCGCGACCTCGCGTCAGCGGTATAGATTCTGCGCAACGAAGTCACGGACGCCGATGTACCCGCTCCTGACTTCCCCGGGCATGCTGATCGGTAAGCGGCCGACGTTCTCCCTCATCTCATTCACGGAGAACACGTAATTTCCGAACTGCCCCAGCACCTGCACGTCGGGAAAGCGCGCACGAAGCTCCGCAACGATTCGGCGCCCTTCGTCATACCAATCGAAAGCGCTGATGCCCGGGGCCCAGCGTGGCCTCCTATCGAAGTCCTCGTACTCCTCGGCCAGGCACTCCTGAAAGCAGTCCGTCCACGCGACGATCTCGTCGCCGAGTGCATCGTCGATCCCGATGTCACCAGGGAGGACATACGGCCGGTCCGATTGCCGGAGCACAAGCTCCTTCGAGGGCCACAGCGAACTGGGATGTCCGTACTCAGGGAAAACCCGGATCACGCGTCCCGGAGTCGGATCGCCGCTCGCTGAGTCCATATCCGCACTCACAGCCCCAGACGAGCGAGGATGTCGCGACCCTCCTCCGCGCGGCTGGGGTCGCACAGCACGTCATACCGTCCGGCGACGAGCTGCATCGTGGAGGCGAAATCCCGCTGGCCGCGCGAGGCCGCGTAGGGCACCGACGTCGAGATCAGCCCGAAGATGACGCCGCCGACGAGCCCGAGCAGCAGCGGGCCCAGGAAACCGCCGGTGACGATCCCGAGCAGCAACCCGAAGAACACGCCCAGCCATGCCCCGGAGACCAGACCGCCGGCGAGCACTTTCGCCCAGGTCAACCTGCCTAGAACGCGCTCGACCTGCATGAGGTCGACGCCGACGATCGTCACCTTCTCCACCGGGAACTGACTGTCGGCAAGATGGTCGACGGCGCGTTGCGCGTCGGCATACGTGGTGTAGGAGGCGATCGGCCACCCGGTCGGCGGGGTCGGCAGCCCGCGGCCGCGCTGCGGTCCTCCCGGCACGGACCCGCCCGGCATTGAATTGGTCATACTCCAAGCCTTACAGCCCCGGCCGGTGTGGGCAAGCGGCGAATCCGGCACCCACGCTTTAGCCTTGCCTCATGGCTCCGGTGAACAAGATGTATGCGGCTCGGCTCGCGAGCCTACTGGTCCTGGGCCCGGACGGCGAGTCCATCGGCAGGGTGCGCGACCTTGTCATCGCCCTGCGGCTCGGGCGCCAACCCCCGCGTGTGCTCGGGCTCGTTGTGGAGCTCGCCACCCGCCGCCGCATCTTCGTGCCGATGCTTCGCGTCACCTCCGTCGAACCCACATCGATCACCTTGACCACCGGCACGGTCTCGCTGCGCAGGTTCACCCGACGCCCCACCGAGACGCTCGTTTTCGGCGAGGTCCTCGACTCGCGCGTGCGCGTGACCGATCCCGAGCTCGACGACCTCGCCGATGGCGACTCGGTGGTCGTGGACCTGGGGCTGGAGCGCACCCGCTCGCGCGACTGGGTGGTGGGCCGCGTCGCGGTGCGCAAGCGGCGCACCCGGCTCGGCCGCCGCTCCGCGATCCGGGTGACCGATTGGAAGTATGTCAACGGGCTCGACCAGTACGCGCTGACGCTGCCCGGGCAAGGAGCCACCGAGCTGCTCACCCAGTTCGAGGGCATGCGGCCCGCGGATCTGGCCATCGCGATGCGCGAGCTGCCGGACAAACGGCGCCACGAGCTGGCCGCCGCCCTGGACGACGAGCGCCTGGCGGACGTCGTCCAGGAACTGCCCACCGACGACCAGACCGACCTGCTCACGCACTTGGGCAAGAGCCGCGCGGTGGACGTCCTCGAGGCGATGGACCCCGACGATGCGGCGGACCTGTTGGGAGTGCTGGCCGAGCCGGAGGCCGAGTCGTTCCTGCAGCTGATGGACCCGGAGGACTCCGCCCCCGTGCGCCGCCTGCTGGAGCATTCGCCGGACACCGCGGGCGGACTGATGACTCCGAAGCCGGTGGTGCTGACGCCGGACACCACGGTCGCCGAGGCTCTGGCACGCCTGCGCCACCCGGACCTGACCCCCGCCCTGTCCAGCATGGTGCTGGTCACACGGCCGCCCACGGTGACGCCGACGGGGAGGTACATGGGCTGTGTGCACATGCAGGTGCTACTGCGCGAACCGCCGGCCGCGATGGTGGGCGGCGTGGTCGACAACGACCTGCCGCGGCTGGACCCCGCCGACAGCCTGGCCCGCGTGACCCGCTATTTCGCCACCTACAATCTCGTCTGCGGGCCGGTCGTGGACGACGAAGGCCACCTGCTGGGGGCGGTCAGCGTCGACGACCTCCTCGACCACCTGCTGCCCGACGACTGGCGTGAACGCGACGATGACCTGGTCGATGCCGAGATCGTGGTCGACGACGCCGCGCCGGAACGTACACGGCTCCGGCGTCGTGCCGTCGGCACGACGCCGGGCGGCCGTTTACCGGAGGGAGGGGCCGACAGTGTCTGATGCCCGTACGCGCCGCGCCACCGGGTCGCAGCGCCTCGACACACCGCGCGACCGGCGCCGGCTCCACCTGCACGTCGATCCGGAGGCCGCGGGAAGGGTCAGCGAGCAGATCGCGCGGTTCTTCGGGACTGTGCGCTATCTGGCCATTCAAACGATCGTGGTCTTCGTGTGGATCGTCCTCAACGTCGCCGCCGTCAAGTTGCGCTGGGACCCGTACCCGTTCATCCTGCTCAATCTGGCGTTCTCCACCCAGGCCGCCTACGCTGCACCGCTGATCCTGCTGGCGCAGAACAGGCAGGAGAACCGCGACCGCGTCTCCATGGAGGAGGACAGGGCCCGCGCGACGCAGACGAAGGCGGACACCGAGTTCCTGGCGCGCGAGCTCGCCGCACTGCGGATCGCGGTCGGCGAGGTCGCCACCCGCGACTATCTGCGACGCGAGCTCGACGACATCCGTGAGCTGCTCGAGCAGACCGCCGTCGCCCGGCACGCGATCGACGAGTCCGATGCCGCCCGCCGGCCGCGTGACCCCGGCGCGGACAGCGGAGTGCAATTGCAGCGCGCACCCCTGGACCGACCACAAGACGGGTAACGCTTGACCGCGCACAGGGCGATGGCACCAGTGTGATCATCGGCACGTCCGCTCATCCCGTACTCGTCCGCAACGCGGCGTCACGCGTTTGCGATTCGCACTGCGGGCGTCTCACGCGTTCTGTAGCCTTGGTCACATTCGGGTCTCGGTCTGGATGGGGGTCGTGCAGTTGAGCGGTTCGTGGAGGGCGGCGCTGGAACGCCGTCGGCGTACATCATCGTCACCGTCGGCATCGCCGCATCGCTGGCAGACACGAGCCGCGCTGATCGCCCTTCTCCCCCTGGGCCTCGCCGCGCTGGCCGCCGCCGGGCCCGGCACCGGCCTGCCCGGGTCACATGCCTCTCCCGCCGAGCGCGCGGTACAGGTCCGCATCACCGCACAGGAAGCTGCCCAGCCCACTCCCGCGGGCGTCGTCGCGTCCGCACTTCGGCCTATTCCGCGCTACCGCACCGCCCCCGAGCCGGCCGCGTCCGCGCCCACGGCGGGCGGCGACGCGCCCGTGAACCCCGCGGCGCTCGTCGGCGACGTGGTGCAATTCGCCCCCGGGCCATTGGGCATCCCCGGCATCATGCTCAACGCCTACAAGCACGCCGCAGATCTCATGGCGCAGATCCAGCCCTCCTGCGGGTTGCCGTGGTACCTGCTGGCGGGTATCGGCAAGATCGAGTCCGGCCATGCTTCCGGGGGCGCGGCGGACTCCCGAGGCAATACCACGACCACGATCCTCGGGCCGGTGCTCGACGGGCACCTCGCCGGGAACGCCGTCATCACGGACACCGACGGCGGGGCACTCGACGGCCACGCCTCTTACGACCGCGCAGTGGGGCCGATGCAGTTCATGCCCGGCACCTGGAGCCACTACGGCGCGGACGGGAACAACGACGGGGCCGCGGACCCCAACAACGTCTACGACGCCACCTTCGCCGCCGGCCGTCTGCTCTGTGCGGCCGGGTCGAACCTCTCCGATCCCGCAGCGACGACAGGCGCCATCCTCACCTACAACCATTCGATGGCCTATGTGAAAAACGTCCAGGCCTGGGCGCATGCCTACGCCACGGGCGCCTACCCCACCCCCAGCGAGCTGCCGCCGATCTCGCCGGAGGACAAGGCCATCGACGCGCCGGACGGCGCGGAGCCGGCGCCGACCCCCGAGGATCTCCCGGACCCGCCCACGCCCGCCGAGGCACCGGAGCCGGAGACCCTCCCCGGCACCGACATCCCCGCCACCACGGTCGAGGTACCAGGGTTGCCTCCGGTGCAGCTGCCCAAGATCGAACTGCCCAAGATCGAGCTGCCGTGCTTGTTCAACTGCCCGCCGCCTCCGCCCCCGGCTCCGGAGCCTGCACCGTCCACGCCGAAGGAGGGGACACCTGGCGCGGCGCCCGCGCCGGGCCAGCCGACCCCCTGAACCCGGCTGGTGGCGGACTCGGCGCCCGGGCCAGCCACAGCCTTTTCACGGTGTATGTTCTTGTAAAAGGAACATTCGTTCAAATGACGGCCCACGGCCCTCCCGCCACGTCCCGACAGGTGACCTGGATTGCAACCGGGCGGCGGGATTGCCCGTCGCGCCGTCATGCGTCCTATGATCGGAAGCGATGACCGAGCTCACCGAACCCGCAGTCCGTGCGGCGCTGGCCCGCGTCGACGACCCGGAGATCCGCAAACCCATCACCGAACTGGGGATGGTCCGCAACATCGACATCGCCGACGACGGGACCGTCGACATCGGCATCTACCTGACAGTTGCCGGATGCCCCATGCGCAGCGAGATCAGCGACCGCGTCACTCGCGCCGCAGCCGACGTCCCGGGGGTCGCGGCGGTGCGCGTGGAACTCGACGTGATGAGCGACGAGCAGCGCACCGAGCTCCGCCGAAGCCTGCGCGGCGACTCCGCCGACCCGGTGATCCCGTTCGCCCAACCGGGGTCGATGACGCGCGTGTACGCCGTCGCCTCGGGCAAGGGCGGCGTCGGCAAGTCCAGCGTCACTGTCAACCTCGCCGCGTCGATGGCCGCGCGCGGGCTGTCCGTCGGTGTGCTCGACGCGGACATCTACGGCCATTCTGTGCCGCGCATGATGGGCACGGACGCCCGCCCCACCCAGGTGGAGAAGATGATCATGCCGCCCATCTCCCACGATGTGCGGCTGATCTCGATCGCGATGTTCACCAACAACAATGCGCCGGTCGTCTGGCGCGGCCCCATGCTGCACCGCGCGTTGCAGCAGTTCCTCGCCGACGTCTTCTGGGGCGACCTCGACGTGCTGCTGCTGGACCTGCCCCCTGGCACCGGCGACATCGCGATCTCGGTGGCGCAGCTGATCCCCGGTGCGGAGATCCTCGTGGTGACCACGCCGCAGCAAGCGGCGGCCGAGGTGGCCGAGCGCGCGGGGGCGATCGCCCTGCAGACGCGTCAACGCATCACCGGCGTCATCGAGAACATGTCGTGGCTCGAGTTGCCGGACGGTACCCGGATGGAGATCTTCGGCGCCGGGGGCGGCGAGGCCGTCGCCGCCAACCTGACGCGCGCCATGGGCGCCGACGTGCCGCTGCTGGGCCAGGTGCCGCTGGACACCGCGGTGCGCGAGGCAGGCGACGAAGGCACCCCCATCGTGCTGTCCGGGCCGGACACGCCGGCCGGGGCGGCCATGAACGCCATCGCGGAGAAGCTGAGCGTGCGCAAGCGCGGGCTCGCGGGAATGTCGCTGAGCATCGACCCCGCCGGACGCTGACCCGGCGCACCCGGCAGGGTGTTCGGCGCGAGGGCCCCCGCGCCCTCGCGTGGGGGTCTCGTCGACAATTCAGCGGCCGTGGCCGGTTCGGGTGCGGCCGATCGGCAGTCTTGGCGCGGGTTCAGGTCCCGATGCGGTCAGGTGGCGTCGACATCGTAGGCGGCAGGCCCGCCCGGCGCCGCCGGCGGCGTTTCGCCCCGAGTGTCCGATCGTGGTGCGGATCGTCCGGCCCCGTCGACTTCGGCGGCCCCGCTCGCACCGTTGGTTCCGCCGCCGTTCACAGCACCGCCGTTCACAGCACCGCCGTTCACAGCACCGCCGTTCACTCCGTGCGACGGAGGCGCCCCGTCGCCGGCCCCCGCACCGGCACCGGCCGCCGCCGCACCATTGCGCGTCGTCCCCGCACCGCCGTCGTCGGCGTTGAACTCGCCGGTGAACAACGAATCATCGCCGTCGAGCAAATGCTTGGTGATGGCTGCGCGCGGGGTCATGCCACGCAGCTGCTGCAGCTCCGAAAGCGGCTTGCGCAGGTCCTCGAACTCCGGTCCCAGCTCGTCACGAAGCTGCGTCTGCGCTCCGGTGGCGTACGAGCGGACCTGCTTGACCGTGCGCGCCAGCCAGGACATGGCGCCGGGCAGCCGCTCGGGGCCCAGGATGACGAGACCGGCGATCACGATGATCACCATCTCAGCCCAACCGATATTGCCGAACACACGCTCAGAGTACGTGGTCCCACGCGGACGCGCCGCGCCGACACCGGATCTGCCCGCGGCGGCACGCCCCGTGCCGCCGCGGTGTCTGGTGTCCCGCGAGCCCGGCCGAACGGCCCCTCGTCCGGTCAGTCGCTTTGCGGGGTGACGTCGACGGTGACGGAGTGGCCGTCGCGCACCAGAGTGACCGTGGCCGGCTTGCCGATCGTCAACTCGTGCACGGCCACGGTCAGCTCGTCGGAGCCGGCGATCGTCCGGTCCCCCACCTTGACGATCACATCGCCTTCGAGGATCCCTGCCTTCTGCGCCGGGCTGTCGGCCTGCACGTTGGCCACTTCGGCGCCGGTCACCCGGTCGTTGGACACCGTGCGGGCATTGACACCGATCTCCGGATGATGCATGACGCCGTTCCGGATCAATTCCTGCGCCACGGACGCCACAGTGTTCACCGGGATCGCGAATCCGAGCCCGATCGACCCGCTGCTGTCCGCGCCAAGCGTGCGGATGGCGGTATTGATCCCGATGACCTTCCCCTCGACGTCCACCAGGGGCCCGCCGGAGTTGCCTGGATTGATCGCCGCATCCGTCTGGATGGCGTCGATGACCGCGTCGGTGTCGGTGCCGTCACCGGACAGCGGCACGGGGCGGTCCAGCGCGCTCACGATGCCTTCCGTGACGGTCCTGTTGAGCCCCAACGGCGATCCGACCGCGACCACATCGGCACCCACCTGGAGCATGTCCGAATCGCCCAGCCGGGCGACGGTCAGGTCGTCGACGTCATCGACCTTGACGACGGCCAGGTCGGTCTTCGTGTCGCGGCCGACGATGCGGGCCGGAACGGACTGCCCGTCGGAGAAGACCACTTGCAGTTCGGTGTTGTCCGGTTCGGTGGCGGCCTTCGAGATCACGTGGTTGTTGGTCACGATGTAGCCGCCGCCGTCGATAACCACGCCCGAGCCCGAACCGACCGACTGGGGCGAGGTCACTTGGATCGACACGACGGACGGGACGACCGCCGAAGCGATGGCCACAGTCCTGTTCGCCGGCGGATCCGCGCTCTCGCCTTCGGGCTGCACCAGCTGCACCGACGAACTGGTGAGCGAGCTCGACACTTCGGCCGTGTAGCGGCCGATGAGTCCCCCGAGCACCCCGATGGTGAGTGCGATGACCCCGACGACGGCCAGTGCGCGCGGCGCCACCCGCCCGCCGAAGAGCACGTCCCGCACGCCCAGTCGGCCCGCGGGGGCCTTCGGCGTGCCGCCGTCACCGGGGCTCGGTGTCTCCGCGTGCGCCGCGGACGCCGGGTCGCGCCACGGGTCGGCCCGCCGCCGGGGGGTGCGCGGTGT
>NZ_JAENKO010000103.1 GCF_016599145.1 Tomitella cavernea | reverse complement strand
GACTTGGAAGCATTACAACCGTCAATCAACCGATTGGCCCAGGCGAAGTAGCGCAAGCCTCCCACGCGCTCACACTGCGTGAGGCACCGGCCACCGCTTCGCGCTCACTTTTACGTGAGGCACCTCGTACTTCGCGATGTCGTGTGACGCAAGGGAATCAGCGCTCGGTGGCGGCACGGGGGCGGTTACGGGGCGTCGTACGGCGTACTCGGGCGGCCCGGAGGGCGACGCGAGGCGCAATATCGCCGCTCCCATCGGTCCATGAACGCGGCATGACAACCTGGCGCCCCACCGCTGAGGCCGGTGGGGCGGGAGCTCCTTCGCGAGTCCCCCGTCAGCCGTCACCGTGCGATCATCGAGGCCATCATCTGCTCGAAGCCCTCGGGGTAGAGCGCGGCCGGCGGCTGCTCGGCACCGGCGGGGGCGTGGAACACGCTGCGCGCGTGGCTGAACTCCACGAACCCCTCGCGCCCGTGGTATTGACCCATGCCGGAGGCGCCGACTCCGCCGAACGGGGCGTCCTCGAGCCCGGGGTGCAGCATGAGGTCGTTGACGGTGACGCCGCCGGACGCGGTGCCGTCGAGCACCGTCTGCAGCTCGTCGTCGTCCGTGCCCAGCCAGTACAGCGCCAACGGTGCGGGTCGCCCGCCCAGGGCGCCGAGCACGCCGTCCACGGTGTCGTAGCCGAGGACCACGACCGCCGGGCCGAACAGCTCCTCGTGCATGACCGCCGCGTCCTCCGGCGGGTCGACGACGACATGCAGCGGTGTGCGGCGACCGTGGGGCTGCTCGTCGGGCACGGTCTCGATGCGTGCGCCGCGGGCGCGCGCATCGTCGACAAGGCCGCGCACGCGCCGGGCGTGACGCTCGTCGACGATGCTGATCGCCCCCGGATTGCCCTGTACGGTCGGCACCAGTCGCCCGTAGGCGCCGGTGAGCTCGGCGACGAATGCGTCGACCGATTCGCGGGGCACGTACACCAGGTCCGGGCTCACGCACAGCTGCCCGCCGTTGCTCGACTTGGCGCCCGCCACCTTTCCGGCGGCTTCGGCGAGGTCGGCGCTGCGCGAGACGAGGGTCGGCGACTTGCCGCCCAGCTCCAGCGTCACCGGCACCAGGTTCTCGGCGGCGCTGCGCATGACCGCCCGGCCCACCGAGGTGCTGCCGGTGAACACGAGGTGCCCGAACGGGCGCGCGGTGAACTGCTCGGCCACCTCCGGCCCGCCGGTGATTACGGCGACGTCGAGCGGGTCGATGCGCTCGGCGAAGATCCGGGCGAGGGTCTCCGCGGTGCGCGGCACCACCTCCGAGGGCTTGAGCACGGCCCGGTTGCCTGCGGCGAGGGCCGACGCAAGCGGGCTGAACAGGGTGAACACCGGCGCGTTCCAGGTGCCCAGGATGCCGACGGTGCCCTTGGGGGTATACCGGATCTCTGCGGTGGCGCCGTACTGGTCGTAGGGCGCGTACGCCCTGCGCGGTTCCGGCGCCATCCACTCCTCGAGGCGGTCACGCGAGGACTTCAGAGAGCCGAGGGAGCCCAGGATGTCGTTCATGATCGAGTAGCCGCGGTGCCGGCCGCCGAAGTCCTCGTCGATGGCGGTGACTATAGCGTCGTACTCGTCCACCAACAGGTCGATCACGGCCTGGATGCGAGCGCGGCGTGCGGTGGCGGGCGGCATGCCCTCGGCACGGCGCGAGGCGCGCTGGCGGACGAGGAGGTCGTCGAGCGCCGCAAGGGAGGTTGCGGCGGAACCGGGCTTTGCGACGGTGGTCATGCGTGCTCCTCATCCTGGTGCGGGACTGACGGCTCCGACGCTAGGGCCGCTGTGATCGAGACAACATTCGTGTCCTGCCCAGTGGAAAACGCACGGGCACGCGAGGTTTCAACCGGTAGACCGGGTGATGCCGGTGCGTGTGTGCGGCCGGTGCGGACACTGCGCGGGCCGGGCCCGCGGCGGACGAGGAGGAACCGGGTGCGTACCAGGGGAGCCGTCATCAGGCAGGCGCCGGGGAAGTTCGAGGTGGTGGACCTGGAGCTGGACGAGCCACGCCGCGACGAGATCATGGTGCGCATGGTCGCGTCGGGCCTGTGCCACTCGGACGCGCACATCGCGGCGGGCGACCACGCGGTGCACGACTACCCGATCTGCGGCGGCCACGAGGGCGCGGGCGTCGTCGAGCGCGTGGGCCCGGGCACGGAGGGCTTCGCGGTGGGCGACCACGTGGTGTTCTCGTTCCTCGCCGCGTGCGGCAAGTGCCGGTGGTGCGCGTCGGGCATGCAGAACCTGTGCGACCGCGGCGCCGCGATCATGACGGGCGGGCGGCCGGACGACCCGGACTGCCACCGCATGCTCCTCGACGGCGCGCCGGTGGGGCAGACGTGCGGGCTGGCCACTTTCAGTGAATACACCACGGTACACGTGGACAACGCGATCACGGTGCAGGACAAGAGCCTGCCGCTGGACCGGCTGTGCCTGCTCAGCTGCGGCGTGGGCACCGGGTGGGGTGCAGCCGTCAATTCGGCGCGTGTCTATCCGGGGCAGACTGTGATCATCATGGGCACCGGCGGTGTGGGCATCAACGCCGTCCAGGGTGCTGCGCACGCGGGCGCGTCGCGGATTATCGCCGTCGACCCGGCCGCCTTCAAACGCGAGAGCGCGCTGCGCCTGGGCGCCACCCACGCGGTGGCCGGCATCGACGAGGCCGCAGAGCTGGCCCGCACCTTCACCAACGGCCAGGGCGCCGACGCCGCGATCGTCACCGTCGGCAACACCACCGGCGAGCACATCGCCCAGGCGTTCTCGTCGATCCGCAAGGCGGGCGTGTGCGTGGTGACCGGGCTGGGCAAGATGACCGACGTGGGCCTGCCGATCAGTCCGCTGGAGCTGACCCTCTATCAGAAGACACTGGTGGGGTCGCTGTTCGGTGCGTCGAACCCCACCGCGGACATCCCCTGGATGATCGACATGTACACGGCCGGAAAGCTGGAACTGGACTCGCTGGTCACCAACACCTACACGCTCGACGAGGTGGCGAAGGGTTTCGAAGACATGGAGGCGGGCGTGAACCTGCGCGGGGTGCTCGTGTTCGAGTGATATGTAGTTGGTTTTGTCAACAGCGCAGGAGGAAGCGCCGCCATGGCTGGTTGCCGTGGCGGCGCTTCCGTTTCCGGGCGGCCTGCCTGCGTGGCGCTTTGAGCGTGTCTTGCGACGCACGTGG
>NZ_JAENKO010000102.1 GCF_016599145.1 Tomitella cavernea | reverse complement strand
CGGCGCAGCAGGCGGATCGCGCCGGCGGCCAGCAGCAACGCCGCGGCCACGGCGCCGGTGACCGTCGCGTAGTAGCCGGTGCCGTGCGCGGGCCCGCCCGAGCCGGCCTGTGCGCTCTGCGGAGGCGCCGCGAGCGCCACCGCTCCGTCACTCGGGCTGTTCGCGGCGGTGCCGTCGGTGTCGGCCGCGCCGCCGAGCCCCACGGTGCCGGGCTCGACCAGCGCGCCCACCGCCTTCGCCGGGGGAAGGCGGAATCCGTAGTCGAGCAGCGCGGCGGCCTGCTGCCACGGGTCGGACGGTGTGCGCGTGCCGTCGAGCAGCGTCACCACCAGGCGCCTGCCGTCCCGCTCGGCCGCGCCGATGAACGTCTGACCTGCATCGTCGGTATACCCGGTCTTGCCGCCCAGCGCGCCCGGATACAGTGACAGCAGCGGGTTGTCGTTCGCGATGGCGAAACCGGGGTTGTCCGGCAGGATCACCGGGGCGCCGTCCGGGCCCACCACCACCGGCGGCAGTCCGGTCGTGGCATCCGGCTCCGCCTCCGCCAGTGCCGCGGTGACGGCGTCCGGGTCGGTGGACCCGACGCGGATCGGCTCCACACCCGCCGCGATCCGGGCCTGCGCGGCAGCGCGTTCCTCATCGATTTGCGCCTGCGACTTGGGATAGCCGGGGAACTCGATCGGCCCGTGCGAGATGAGGTCGGCGAACACCGGATCACGCATCGCGTCGCGGAAAATGAGCGCGAGGTCGTACGCGGAGGTGGACATGCCCGGCCCGTCGAGGCCGGACGGGGTTGGGGTGCGGGTGTCGAGCGCGCCGAGATGCCGGGAGAGCGTGTTCATGGCCGCGGTGGTGGCATCCGTGCCGCCCATCCGATCGGCGAGGACCTGGGCGGCGTCGTTGCCGGAGTTCATCATGAGCCCGCGCAGCAGCATGTGCACGGTGTATTCGCCCCCGGGGCCGACGCCCACCCGGCTGCCCTCCACGTTCGCCGCGTCCTCTGTGGCCGTGAGCACCGTGTCCAGGTCGAGCTTCTGGAGTGCCAGCGTCGCCAGGAGGATCTTGATGGTGCTGGCGGGGCGATGGCGGCCGTGCGGGTCCTTCGCGGCCAGGACCTCGCCGGTGTCGAGGTCGGCCAGCACCCATCCGGATGCGGAAATCCCGTCGGGCAGCGGCGGTGTCGCCGTGGGTTGCACGCTGCCGCACGCGTCGAGCCGCGGCCCGCCGACGGGATCGTCGGGGACGGGGAGCGGTGGCGGCGCGGTCTCGCCCGGCTCCGGGACCTCGGAACTGTCGATCGGCGGCGGCGGGGACTGCCGATGCGGGCAGTCGTCGGTTTCGGGGGTGGTGAACACGGGCTCGGCTGCTGCAGTGGCGGCCGAGGGCAACGCGCCCGCCGCGACAGTCGCCGCCGCGGGCGTCAGGGCGACCGCCGCAGCGCACAGCAGTGCCGCGGCGGCGCGGCGGCGCATGCGCGGGCGGACCGGCGCGGCGGCGCGGAGCGTCATGCCACGGCCAGCTCGGCGATGAACCCGCGCACGGTGCGGGCCACCAGGCCCGGGTCTTCGAGCATCGGCACGTGCCCCACGTCCGGCAGCCGCAGGCGCTCGGCGGTGTCCGGCAGCTCGTCGAGGAACGCCCGGGCGTAGACGCGCCACGGGATCACCCGGTCCTTGTCGCACAGGACCAGCTGCACGGGCGTGGCCGTCGAGTCCAGCCCGGTGAGTCCGCCGTCGCGGGCCGCCGACCACAGCACCGGCAACAGCGCGTGCGAGTGGATGGCGGCGTTCAGGGCACGCCGGGCCACGTCGAAGGGCACCGCGGACGGGTGCGCTGTCACCACGGACATCGCGGCCTTCTGTATCCGCCGCACGCCCACCGCCCACGAGGCGAATGGCCGGGCGAAGAACATCAGCGGCGACAACGCCAGGAACGCCGCGCCCAGCCGCACCGCGGGCATCGACAGCGTCGTCCACCCTCCGGCCGGGGCGATCGCGGTAACGCTGCGGGCCCGCCCGCGCTGTTCGAGTTCGAAGGCGATCCAGCCGCCCAGCGAATTGCCGACGACATGGCAGGTGTCCCAACCGCAGTCGTCCAGCACGCGCTCGACGGCGTCCGCCATGTCCTTGGCGCCGGTGCGGCCCCACCGCGCGTCGGGGCCGCCCCAATGCCCGGGCAGTGTCACCGCGAGCACCTCGTGGTCCATGGCGAGCAGGTCGACGACCTCGGTCCACACCTCGTGCGTCATGAGGAACGGGTGGATGAGCAGCACCGGCTCGCCGCTGCCGGCGTGGCGGTACGGGCGGGGTGCGCCGTCCCCGTGGCCGGGTGCCGCCGGCGTGCCGGGCGGTTGCTCCTTCCGCATCCGCGGGCTCGGGTCGTTCTCGCTCATCGCTTCCTCACTGCCGCGCACCGCGGGAACCGCGGTGGGCGTCGGGGCCTGCCCGGGCGTGGATCCTGGGCGACGGCCGAGTTTACGCTACGGAGGTGCCCGATCCGGGGAGGTGAGGGGTCTCGGCGGCGGAGCGGACGTCGCTGCGCGCCGGATGCGGGTAGTGTTCGACGGGTCCGGGCCGCCGCGGGGGCGGGGTCCTGGGACGCGTCATGTACGCAGTCCGGGCCGTGGGAGCTGCGGTCCGCGGGGGAGGGGGACGAGTCATGTCAGGATCCGGCCGGTGGGCGGATACGGGGGCGGAGTCGACGGGGGCCCGACATTCGGCGGCCTTCGATTTCGAGGCGTTCGAGGAAATGAGCCGTTCGCGGCTGCGCTTTTATGCCGAGGAGCTCACACCCGACGCGGTGTCCGGCAACTCGAACCACTGGACGACGGCGGCGGGTGGCCTGTCCGGGGTGCTCGACAGGCTGCATGCTGCGGTGTCGTCGGTGGCGCACGCGGAATTCCGGGGCGCCTTCCCCGAGTCGGTCCGCGGCGCGCACCGCGGCTTCGCGGGCGGTGCGGCCGCATTGGGCGACGCGCTGGGCCGGCCCGCGGACCGACTCGACGCGGCAGCGCCGCGACTGGGCGACGTGCGCACGAGGGTCGCGGCCGCGCCGGCTGGTGGCGGGCTGCTACAGGGGTTCCCGTCGCGGTATCTGTTCGCGGAGCCGTCCACCGAGCTGGCCGCGTTGATGGAGACGCTGTATGTGCCGGCGGTGCAGCAGGCGGTCACGGTGGACCCGCTCCCCGGCCCGGATGCCCGCGGGGGTGCTGGAGCCGATGTGGCCGGCGCCGCAGGCCCCGGCGTCCCTCCGGGGGGAACTGCCGAACCGGCCGCCTTCGCCGTGGCGGGCGGGGTCGATGGAAGCCCGGCCTCCGCCCGATCGGCGGGCGACGCGATCGGCCGTGAGGACGGTCTCCTGGGCGACGCGCCGGGCGGCGGCCTCGCGGCGTCGGGGGCGGAGGGGCCGTTCGCGCGCCGCTCGGACGGTGCCGTGGCGGCGGACCGGCAGGGGGTCTCGGCCGCGGACGCGGGCGGG
>NZ_JAENKO010000101.1 GCF_016599145.1 Tomitella cavernea | reverse complement strand
CGTGGTCGGCGGTGGCGGCCATGGCCGCCGCGAACGCGTCGGCGTCGCCGCCGTGGTCGGGGTGCAGCGCGCGGGCGAGGCGCCGGCGTTCGGCGCGCCGGGCGCGGGCCTGATCGTCATCGCGCATGGTCCCATTGTTCCGCCTTCCGCCACGGTGGCGCGCGGTATCGCCCGGTCAGGGCATGTCGGTGGGCGCTTCGAGGTCCTCGACGATCACGTCGACCGGGGCGGCCACCAGCGGTGTCACCGCGTCGCGTACCGCGTCGGCCACCGCGCACACATCGCTGTAATAGGCGGCGATGATGTGGACCTCGACCCGTCCCTCGTCGGTGAGGCGCACCCCGGGGATGCGCCGGCCCGGAAGATAGGTGGCGACCTCGTTGAAAGCGCCGCCGTCGAGTCCGACCACTCCGGGCACCGCTCGGGCCGCAGCGACGATCCGGTCGGCCAGCTCGCCGGCGGCCTCGGTCATCGCGGGCCTCATTCGACCCGGGTCGACTGCTCGCCGTCGCCGTCGTCCCCGTCGTCGTCTTCGTCGAGGTGTACGTCGTGCACGGTGATGTTGACTTCCGTGACCTCGAGGCCGGTCATGCGTTCCACAGAGGCGATGACGTTGCGGCGCACACCGGACGCGAGATCGGCGATCGCCACGCCGTATTCGACGACGAGGTCGATATCGATGGCGGTCTGGCGTTCCCCGACCTCCACCGAGACGCCCTGGGACACGCTGGCGCGCCCGCCCGGGATGCGCTGACGCAATTGGCCCACCGCCCGCGACGCGCCGCCGCCGAGGTCGTAGACGCCCGACACCTCGCGGGTGGCGGTGCCGGCGATCTTCGAGACCACCACATCGGCGATCGAGGTGCGCCCGTGCTCGCTGGCCAGCGCGGAGTCCGCGGTACGCGTCACCGCGCCGCCGACGCGCCCGCCGTCGCCGCCGGGCCGGGTCCCGGCTGCCGATGTTGTGGTTTCTTCTTTCTCACTCATCGCAGGACCCTTTCTGTGTGTCGGCCGGCCGGCCGGGCAAGGAACCCGTTCTGGCCGTGGTCAGCCTGTGCGCTGGCCGTGGCACGTGCGAATGCCGATGGGTTCCCCGGCTCAGCGGAAACGAAACACATGGTGTTCAGTGTTCGCCGGTGATTTTGTCGGCGATCTCGTTGGCCTTGTCCTTGGCCTTCTCGACGCCCTTCTTCACCCCCGAGGACGCCTGGTCGCCCTTGCCTTCGTTTTTGAGGTCCTCATCGCCGGTGGCGGCGCCGGCCGCTTCCTTGCCGCGGCCCTTGAGCTCTTCGGCCTTGTTGGTGAACTTGTCCTGTACTCCCATGGGTTCCTCCTGATAGATGATGATGGTGTCGTGGGGCGTACACGGCTCTCGCCGCCGACCTCGTCGTGGGGCCGTCACGCTTCCCGCTCACCACGAGGAAAACGCTACGCGCCCATAGGTGGGTATAGCTTCACCCTTAGGGGTGAAATTCGATCGGATACAGTCGTCGGTGTGAGTGGTATTCGGGTGGCGTTGGTCGACGATTACGAGGTCGTGGTCCGCGGGCTGGCGGTGATGCTGCGGACCTACCGGGACCGGGTGGAGATCGTCGAGTTGGACGCGAACACCCGTGTCGGCGGCCGTGTGGACATCGCCTTGTACGACTCGTTCGCCAACCCGCAGGGCGATCGCAGTCAGGTGCGCGCGCTGGCGGCGAATCCGCTGGTGGACAAGGTGGCGGTGTATTCGTGGAATCTCGATGCGCTGCTTGTCGAGTCGGCGTTCGCGAACGGGGCCAGCGGGTATCTGGCCAAGTCTCTTCCCGCACGGCAGTTGGTCGCCGCCCTCGAAGAGGTCCACCGGGGCGTGCGGCAGGTTCATGCCGGTGTGCCGGGCACGAAGGTGGTCGTCGGAGACTGGCCGGGCCGCGAGGAAGGGCTCACGCAACGCGAAGCCGAGGTCCTCGCGCTGATCACCCAAGGGCTGAGCAATAGCGCGATCGCCGAGCATGCGCACCTGTCGATCAACTCGGTCAAAACCTACATCCGCAACTGTTACCGGCGGATCGGGGTGACCAGCCGTGCGCAGGCCGTGCTCTGGGGAGTCGAACACGGCTTCCGCCCCGACCGCGCGCGCGTTGCCCATCCGCTGCAAGGCCCCGAGACGCTGCCGTAGGGACCTGGAGGTCCCTCTGGCGGCTCTGGCGGCGCCCGGTTCGCCGCGTGCGCACCCGAGTGACCGTCACGGTCAGACCTGCGCCCCGGGTGGGGATCGACGGCGGTGCGCGCGGGGCGGCTGCGGGCCGATGCAGGGTCGGCGGGCTGTTCGGAACGGGCCAGTGTCGTGGGATCGTGCATACGCTGGCACCTCCGTGTGCGCTTGGAAAGCGATCGTGCACCGGGTGCGGGCCAGCACGTCCTCACGGTACGCACCCGCGGCGGCCCGCCGGGGGTGCTCCGGTCCCCGCCGCTCCGCGCAGAGGCGCCGCATCCGCGTGCAGGACGATTCGCTGTCGGCCCATCCGCGGCGCGCGCCGCTGCGAATGCCTCGTATCCGGCCGGGCGGGAAGACGTCTCGCCGCGCCGCCCTAGGAGGTTTGTTCCGATGCGTACCACCACAGCCGCACTGGGCCTGCTCGCCCCCGCCGCCGCACTCGCACTGCCTTTGACCGTGGGCATGGCGGCGACGGCGTCGGCCGACACGCCCACCGTGTACCAAGCGATCCTCAATCCCCTCAACGACTCGGGGGCGGCCGGCCAGTTCATGATGAAAGTCGACGGGGACCAGGCGCAGATCTCCGAGCACGTGTGGGGCCTGGCGCCTACCTTCCAAGGCGGCGCCTACCCGCACGTGCAGCACATCCACATCGGCGGGCAGGGCACCTGCCCGGCCCCGAGCGCCGACGCCAATGGCGACGGGATCGTCGATACCGCCGAAGGCAAAGACGCCTACGGCGCGGTGAACACGACGCTGAGCACCACCGGCGACACCAGCGCCAAGGCGGCGACCGACGTCACG
The DNA here is from genome assembly GCF_016599145.1 of Tomitella cavernea. Classification (GTDB taxonomy): domain Bacteria; phylum Actinomycetota; class Actinomycetes; order Mycobacteriales; family Mycobacteriaceae; genus Tomitella; species Tomitella cavernae. The sequence goes on along the minus strand of NZ_JAENKO010000101.1, from coordinate 518 downwards.
ACCGCCCCGGGCGGCGGCGAGTTCGAATATTCGCGCACGATCACCTTGTCCCCGGCGACGTTGAGCGCACTGCACGACGGCACCGCGGTCGTGGTCGTCCACGGCCTCGACCCGGCGGGCCTGTCCGAGCAGGCCGCAAACGCCAAGTCCAACCTTGCACCGGAGCTGCCGCTGGCCGCGACCGCCCCGGCCGTGTGCGGGGCGGTCACCGCCTCGCAGATGAGCGCGATGCCCTCCGGCGGCGTCGACACCGGCGGCGGGGCGAGCGCCGGCATCGAGGACGCGTGGGTGTTCGGAGTCGGCGGAGCATCCCTGCTGGCCGCCGGCGGCGCACTGGCGGTGACCAGGCGCCGCGGCGCCGCGGACGCGCCGCGGAAGTAGCCCCGCCATGCGCCACGTCACGCAGTCCCTGCCTGGCCGCCGCCGGCGGCTGTGCGCTCTGGTGGCCGCCGTGGTGCTCGCCGCCGCCGGGATCGCGGCGATCGTCCTCGGGCTGCGGGGGCAACAGTCGCCGCCGC
>NZ_JAENKO010000100.1 GCF_016599145.1 Tomitella cavernea | reverse complement strand
ACGGCGGCGCTGGCGGCCGGCACTGCGGGGACGGCCGCGGCGGTGGTCCTGGCACGCGCGGTCGTCGCCCGCGACGGCCCGGCCCGCAACGGGCGGCCAGCGTCGGATGCCGGGGCGGACGGTGTGGAGAACGCTTCCCCGACGGTCGGGGCGACGGCGTCGGTGCTGCGCGCGTCGCAGGTGCAGCTGGTGCTCATGCTGCTCACGTCCATCGACTTGATGGTGGCCCGCGTGGTGCTGTCCGAGACCGACGCGGGCGTGTACGCGATGGGGTCGGTGGCCACCAAGGCCGCGTTCTGGCTGCCCGCCGCGGTGGGGGTGGTGCTCTACCCGCGGATGGCGCGCCCCGAGCATTCGCTGCGGGCGGTGCGCGTCACGCTGGCCGTGCTCGCAGGCCTGGGGGCGGCGGTGGTGGCCTGCGCTGCCGCGGCGGCACCGTTGGTTCCGGTGCTGGTGGGGGAGCAGTACCGGCCGGTGGTGGGGCTGGTGTGGCTGTTCGCGCTCGTCGGCGCCGCGTTCGCGGTGCTGCAGGGGGCGTTGCTGTCGGCGATCGCCCGTGACGCGACGCGTCTGGCGGTGCTCGCCTGGGCGGGGCTGGCGGTGGAGGGCGCGGCGCTGGCGGCCGCGTCGTCGGTGACGCGGATGGCCGTGACCGCCGCGGCCTGTGCGCTGGGCACGACCGCGGCGGTCACGGTGGCGGTGCTGTTGTCGCTGCGGCCCCCGGAGGGCGCGGCCCGCACCGTCAGTAGGTCGGGATCTGCTCGGTGGGCGGCTCGTGCCGGTCGTCGTCGCGTCGGCCGGACCGGCCCGTCTTGAGGAATCCCAGAATCAGGCCGGCCAGCAGGACGAGCGCGCCGACGATGCCGGCGATCAGCGGGATCGTGAAGGTCACGAGCTCGATCTTGTCCTGACCGTCACGTGCCTGCTGCAGCTGGTAGTCGATGGTGTTCTGGTCGAAGGTCAGCCCGGTCTCGGGGCTGATCGACAGCGCCGTGATGCGGGCGTCGTCGTCGGCGCTGCGGGCGAAGTACTGGTTGATCACCTCGCGGCCCTTGACGATGACGCCGGTGACCGGGTCCACCCACAGGTCACGCTGGTTGGTGTAGAAGCGGTGCACCTCGACGTCGCCCTCGCCGGTGACGCCCAGCGCCTCCGCCGGGATCGTCAGCTTGTCCGAGGTGCCGCCCACGGTCTTGCTGAGGTCGACCGGTGCGATGTCCTGAGTGAAGTGGTAGACCGTCATCCCGTCGATCTCCTCCTCGCCGGCGAAGTCGATCGGGTGCGTGGTGCGCGAGGTCAGGTCGAAGTACGGGTATGACTTCTTCTCCACGTCGAACGGGAACTTGTACTGCAGTCCCTCGCGGGGGACCGGGTCCATCTGCCCACCCGCGTCCGTCCAGACGCCGTTGGGGCTCTCCGGGTTGTTGATGGGCATGGAGGTGACGCGGTCCAGCGTGACCTTGTCGACGGTCGCGTTGATCAGGCGCGGGTCCCGGGCGGTGGGCGCGTCGGACTTGGGGGCCGGCTTGTCCGTGCGCAGCAGCCGCTGGCCCGCTTGCACGGTGATGATGTCCGCGTTGGACGGGTCCTGCACGGTGACGTTGCGGACGGCCTTGAGTGGTACGTCGTGCGCCACCTCGGGCGCGCCCGCCACCAGGGACGACGCGTCGAGCACCGCGCCCTTGCCGGTGGCGACCGTCTCCACGTGCAGGTCGAGCGGCGTCTTGAGCGCCTTGCTCTTGGTGTAGGTGGGCAGCATGATGGCCACCACCACCAGGAACACGCCGAGGCCGATCAGAATGCAGGCGACGATCCCCGCACTGCCGAGCCTTTTCTTCGCCATCCCCGCTCCTCGTGTCCCGCCCGGCCCGGGCGGGTTGTCGTCGTTGGGCCTGGTGCCGCGCGGGCCCGGTGTCGTGCCCTCACGCTCTGGCCCCGCACCTTGCGGCCTCTCACATTGTGTCTCCTGGCGCCGGGCGCGGTGCGCAACCCGACACGGCGCGCCGCGCACGCGCTGCGCGGGATGAGCACACGTTGGACGTGAGACTAACAGCACGGCGGCGTCCGCCGGTCCGTCCGGTGAAGTCCCCGGGTCGCCGGACCGGCCCGGGGAACCGCGGAGCGGCATACTGGAGCGCGATGACTGCGAGGGCGGGCGCCGGGACGGGCGCGGCGGGAACGGCGGCGCGCGGCGGGGCCGCCCGCGGCGGGTTCATTCCCGCGCTGGAGGGGATGCGCGCGCTCGCCGCGGTCGGCGTCATGACCACCCACGTCGCATTCCAGACGGGCAACGCGGTGGATTCGGTGGCGGGCCGTGTCTTCGGGCGGCTCGACCTGGCGGTGGCGCTGTTCTTCGCGCTCTCCGGCTTCCTCCTGTGGCGCCCGCACGCCCAGGCCGCACGCGGATTGCGCCCGCGGCCCCCGACGGCCCGCTACTACCGGTCGCGGCTGGTGCGCATCATGCCCGCCTACCTGGTGCTCGTCGTCGCGGTGCTGTGGCTGTTGCCGGTCGGCGGCGGGACGGGGTCCGCCACGGCGTCCGTCTCCACCTGGTTCGCCAACCTCACGCTCACGCAGGTGTACGTGCCGTACGCGTTGACGGCGGGGCTGACGCAGCTGTGGAGCCTGTCGGTGGAGATGACGTTCTACCTGGTGCTGCCGCTGGTGGCGTGGCTGATGGTCCGCCTGCGGGGCGGGCGGACCCGGCTGCGCGTGCCCCTTCTCGCCGCGGTGGGCGTGGCGGGGCTGTTCTGGGGGTACGTCGATCTTCCGGTCCCGGACGGGGTCAACACGGACACGTGGCTGCAGGGGCATGCCGCCTGGTTCGCTGCGGGGATGGTGCTGGCGGAACTGGCCGCGGCGGCGATGATGCCGGTATCGGTCGCGCAGCGACCCGGGCGGCTGCGCCGGCTGATCGCGCGCCCCGTGCCGATGCTGGGCGTGGCCGTCGCCGCCTACGCGCTGGCGTGTACGAACCTGGCAGGGCCGCCGGGCCTGGTGGAGCCCGCGCCCTGGCAGTACGCGTGCAAGATCGGGCTCGGCGCGATCATCGGATTCGCGCTGCTGGCGCCGTTGACGCTCGCGGCGCCCGGCGACGGCCGCGATCGCGGTGCGCATCGGTGGCTGTCGAGTCCCGTGGCGCTGGCCCTGGGCCGCTGGTCGTATGCGCTGTTCCTGTGGCACGTCGCCGTCCTGGCCATGGTGTTCCCCGCGTTCGGGCTGCCGATGTTCGGCGGGTACATGCTGTTCGTGTGGGTCGCGACGCTGGTGCTCAGCATCCTCGTCTCGGCGGCGTCCTACGCGTTGGTGGAGGAGCCGGCGCGCCGCGCCCTGGTGCGCTGGGAGGCGCGCCGGGACACCGTGCGCCGGGCCCACGTTCGCACGCGGGCGGAGGCGGGCACCGCGGACACTCCGGCCGCCGCCACGCCGATCAGCGCGAAGAGCTGAGCCCACGGCGAGTGCCCCTGGTAGGGCATTCCCGAGAGCCACGGCCCCGTCGCCAGCACGCCGGCGGAGAGCATGAGACCGGTTCCGGCGACCACCGGCCATGCGCGTCCCGTCGCGAATGCCCGGGCGAACCGGGCCGCGACGTCGCCGCGGCCGCCGCCGCGGGCGCGGATCCGCCGTGCCCACCCGGGT
>NZ_JAENKO010000099.1 GCF_016599145.1 Tomitella cavernea | reverse complement strand
CCAGGCGGCCCCGACCGCTACGGGCAGCCCGACCCGCGCCGCCGGCCGCCCAGGCCGCGCCGCAAGCGCCGGTTCCGCTGGGGCCGCGGCATCCTCATCGCGCTGCTCCTCATCATCCTGGCCCTCGGCGGGCTGGTCCTGTACCTGGACCGCTCGCTGCACCGCGTCGACGCACTGCCCGGCTATCCGGGGCGCGTGGCCCAGACGGCGGGCACCAACTGGCTCATCGCCGGCTCCGACAGCCGCTACGGGCTCACCGAGGACCAGCAGGCCACCCTCAACACCGGAGGCGACGTGGGCGACGGCCGCACCGACACGATCGTGCTCATGCACGTGGCCGACTCCGGCAAGCCCACCATGGTGTCGATCCCCCGCGACTCCTACGTGCCCATCCCCGGCCACGGCAGAGACAAGATCAACGCCGCCTTCGCCATCGGCGGACCGCAGCTGCTGGTGCAGACGGTGGAGGGCGCAACCGGGCTGCGGATCGACCACTACGCGGAGATCGGCTTCGGCGGTTTCGCCGGGGTGGTCGACGCCGTCGGCGGGGTGAAGCTGTGCCTGGACCAGGCGGTGGAGGATCCGGCCCACAACATCTCGCTGCCCGCCGGCTGCCAGAAGTACGACGGGGCGAAGGCCCTCGACTTCGTACGCGAGCGTTACGCGCTGCCCGGGTCCGACCTGGACCGCATGGCCAACCAGCGCCAGTTCGTCGACACGCTCGCGTCCACGGTGGCCAAGCCGACGACGTGGCTCAACCCGGTGCGCATGTGGAATGTGGTGAACCGCGGCGTCTCGTCGCTCACCGTCGACGAGGGCACCCACATCTGGGACCTTGCGCGTCTAGCGTGGGCGCTCAAATCCGGGCCCGTCACCACCACGGTGCCCATCGGCGGGTTCGAGGACACCGCATCCGGCAACGCGCTGTTCTGGGACCGTGACCGAGCGCAGCGGTTCTTCCAGACACTCGCCGAGGACAAGCAGCTGCCCGCCGACCTCGTCACCGCGAACGGGTTCGGGTAGGGGCACGGAACGACGGAAGGGCGGGGCCGCAGGGATCATCTCCCCGCGGCCCCGCCTCCGGCCGGACGTCTACCGGATCGTCACCTGGCGACCGCGCAGCCCGTCGCGTGAACGGCGCTGCTCGCTGGTGAGCGGGCCGTCGTCGGCCAGGGCCTCGTCCATGCGCGCGCCCAGCTCCAGGGTGGCGTCGCGCCACTCCAGCGGGTGCTTCTCCAGGTCCAGGTCGAACACCGGCACCAGCAGCCCGTGCGCACGGAACGTCCCCGCGAACCGCGACCCTTCACCCAGGGTGAGCCCGCCCGCTGCGTGCACCCGGGCCAGCGCGGCCATCAGCGCATCCTCGTCCTCGGGGCGCACCCAGCGCAGGTGGGCACGCTCGCCCGCGTCCACCCACCAGGCGGCGTCGACGCCGTCGATGCGCTCGCTGGGCATCATCAACTGGTTGGCCTGCTCCACGGCGGCCTTGACCTGCGCGTTGGTCTCGGCCCCGCCGGCCAGCCACCACTCGAAGTCCTTGTGCACCGTGATCTCCAGCGGCGCGTCGGGCTGCAGGACTTCGGTGACGGGCGGGGTGGAGTCGGACGGGTCCGCGACCTGCAGCGTCTCGCCCGCCTCGGCGCCGGCCGCCCACAGCACCGCCGCGGCCAGATCCGCGCCCAGGTCGTAGGAGGACGACTGCACCTGCATGCCGACGAGGGCGTTCACGACCGTCCCCGCGTCCTCTGCGCTGGACGCAGCAGCCTCTTCGCGCACCACCGCCGCAACCGCGCCCGGCACCACCGTGGCGAGGGTGATCGGATGCTCGGCCGCCACCTCGGGGCGCACGGGCAGCGCCGCGGTGGCCGACGGCACGAACTCGCGCAGTGCCACCAGGTCGCACTCGTAGGCCAGCCCGGCGAACGGGCGCACCGGCTCCTGCTGCGCCTGCTCGCGTTCCAGGCGGCGCTTCTCCATCAGTTCGGCGCGGCGGCTTCCCGCCCGCGGACCGCTGTTCCTCTTGCTCTTCTTACCCACGGGGATCGACACTACGCGACCTGCGATGCCGTCACGGGACTGCCGCGCGGGCTCAGGACTCCAGCAGGCGGCGGGTGCGGCCGGGCGTGTTGGTGGCGATCCACCCGACACCCAGTTCGCGGCACAGCGCCACGTCGTCCGGCTCGTCGACGGTCCAGCAGTACGTGGCCCGGCCCGCCGCTGCCGCCCTGTCGACGATCTCGGGGTTGGCGCGCAGCCGCTTGATCGACGGCCCGACGGCGGTGGCCCCCACCGTGGTGGAAGCCGAACCGCCCAGGTAGCCGGCGGCGTCGCCCAGCAGCACCGTCGGCAGCAAGGGCGCGGCCCGCCGCACGCGCCACACCGCCGCGGGCGAGAACGACATGACCACGGCGCGCGCGTGCGTGGCCGACGGCGGCGACGCCAGCCCGTAGCGCCCCAGCATCTGCAACACCCGCTCCTCGACGAGCCCTCCGAATCGCACGGGATGTTTGGTCTCGATGAACAGCTTCACCGGCCGCTCGTGGTCCAGCGCCAGCTCGATGAGGGTCGACAGCTCCAGCACCCGCGCCGGATCGCCGATCCCCTGCGCGAAGTCCAGCTCGTCGAACTCGCGCATCGTCATCTCGCTGACCACGCCGGTGCCGTCCGAGGTGCGGTCCACCGTGCGGTCGTGGATGCACACCAGGTGGCCGTCGACGGTCAGGCGCACGTCGCATTCGAGCCCGTCCGCTCCCTGCTCCAGCGCCAGCTCGTAGGCGGCCAGCGTGTGCTCGGCCCGCAGCGCCGACGAGCCGCGGTGGGCCACGATGCGGGGAAGGTCGCCGGTCATCGCCGCGCCCCCGCCCCGGCGGGTTCGGCGGGGCCGGTCTCGGCGGGGTCTGCGGCGGCGGGGTCTGCGGCAGTATCGGCGTGCGCGGCGGGCGCCCCGCGGACGGCCGCCGTGTCCATCACCCACCGCGCCGGCGTCTCCACGCGCGCGGCCGACCGGCCCTCGACCCTGTCGAGGATGATCCGCGTGACGACGACGGCGGCGACCGCGAGCAGGTCGGCGTAGAGGGTGTAGGCGACGTTGTCGGCGCGCGCCTGCACCGACGGATCCCACCGTTGCAGCGCCACCGCGGCCGCTGTGAGGTTGCACAGCACCCACAGCACCCACCAGAAGCGCACCAGCGTCGGCAGCGACGACCCGTCACGCAGGCCCCGGTAGCGCGCGCACACCGTCGACCAGGCACCGTGCACCGCACGCACCGGCGCGGGCCCGCCGCAGAGCACGTCGAGGCCCGGCCCGTGAGCGGCGCGCCCCCCGCCGTCCACGACTTCCGCCCGGCGACGCGCGGCCGCCAGCTCGGTGAGGAACACGCCCGGGTACACCAGGTTGACGACGGGGACGAGCATCCCCGCCGCCATCCACCGGGCGCGCCGCGGCTCGGCTTCCCCGGCGGCCTCGAACGTCCGTGCACGCGCGCGGATCAGCCACCGCGTACACGTGACGGCCGACGCGACGACGAAGACCATCGCCGCGTAGCCGAGCACCAGGGCCGTCGCATCGGAGATCGCGACCGTCGTCTGGTGGACGAGATGGTCGCGGTTGCGCAGCATGAGCCCGTAGCGGAACGCCTCCGCCGCGGCGGCCAGCACGAACAGCACCAGGGTGACGGCGAGCGTGGAGCGGGCGCTCGCGGCGGCCGAGCGCCGCCTCCGGTCCGGGTCCGGTTCCGGCGCGGGCGGCGCCGGATGCAGCCCCCACCGCGGGATCGCACGGTAGAACGGCGTGGGCCCCGGCGAGGCGGCGTCCGGCCCCTGCGTGCGGCGGGCGGCCCCCGGCTCGGGCTGGGACTCGAATGCTGACGGTGGCCGCGCCACCCAGCGGTACCCCCGCGGCAGC
>NZ_JAENKO010000098.1 GCF_016599145.1 Tomitella cavernea | reverse complement strand
TGCGTCGCAAGACACGCTCAAAGCGCCACGCAGGCAGGCCGCCCGGAAACGGAAGCGCCGCCACGGCAACCAGCCATGGCGGCGCTTCCTCCTGCGCTGTTGACAAAACCAACTACATATCAGTCGATGGTGAACACGAAGCTCGAGTGCGGATACCCGGCCTGCACGAACGAGGTGACGTTCAGGGGCTGCTGCCAGCTGGTGCCCGCCGTGCCCGTGTTCGTCGCGTAGCCGTCGGCGACGAGCGTGACATCGCCGCGCGGCGCCATCGAGGTGCCGGACAGGTGGTAGCTCATGGTCGCCGACACCCCGTTGCCGCCGCCGACCCCCTCCACGGTGATCGTCTCGCTGCTGTGCGGGTTGATCTGCGTGAGCGGCGCGTCCACCCACTGCCCGTCCCGGGCGAAACCGCCGTCGTAGAACATCGTCGAGTCGGTGTTGTTGTTGACCGTGATGACGGCGGTGGCGTCGTGCTCGGTGGGCATCGCCTGCGCCACGCCGGTGCCCAGCAGCGCCGCGGTGGCGGCGCCGCCGGCGAGGACGGTGGAGGCGAGGACGGTGGCGGTGGCGCGGGTGGTGATGCTCATGGCGGTGTCTCCTGTGCGAGTCGGTGATGCGGTGTGCCGGTGTGTTCCGGCGATGACTCCACTATCCGGCGAAACGCACGCCATGTATGTCCCGTTACCAGGCGAAACACCGGGGGAGGCCGCATGTCCCCCTATCGGTGGACAGAACGGCTTACATGTCAGCCCAGCGCAGCTTCTACGGCCCGCAGCTCGGCCTCCCCCGGAACCGGCAGATCGTCGATGGACGGGACCTCGTCGGCCGCGGCCTCACTCATCCACTCGCGCAGCGCCTTGGTGGCGCGCACGTCGTCCTCGTTGTACTCGAGTACCCGGGTGCGTTGGTCGTGCGCGGGCGCGTCGCCGTCGAGGCCCACCGCCGCGCGGTACCAGGCCATCGACGCCTCGCCGCCCGCGTCGTCGTCGCGCCAGTCGAACCCGGCGAACCGCGCAAGCACCTTGAGTCCCCGGCCGCGCGGGCTCACGAAGTTCTCGCCCACGTACTCGAAGATGTCCACCCAGTGGTCGGACTCGATGAACGCGCGCACCTCCTCCACGGGAGGGACCGCCGGGTAGCCCTGGAACCGGGTGGCCGAGCCGAGGAGCCACTTGTTCTCGGCGTTCTGCGAATAGCAGTACGCGGCGAAGGTGCGCCCCTCCGCCAGCGCACCGTCCCGCAGCCGCATCAGCCACGTCCAGAACTCGGCGAACGAGCGCGCCTCGTCGTCGGTCGGCACCGGATCCCACGTGGCGAAGGGGCGGTAGCCCAGGTCCACGCCGGCGTCGGTCAACAGCGTGCCCCACAGGTAGGCGCCGTGTTCCTGGTAGCTCTCCATGTCCACGTCCACCTCGACGTCGGCGCGCGGCACCGTCACATGGGCGCCGCGCCGCACGAGCGGCTCGTCCACCAGCCAGGCGCGCGCCGACACCACCGTGTCGTCGAATCCGCCGCCGTGCCATTCGTCGGGCCCCCGCCCCTGCCACGCCGCGAGCCGGTCGATGGTGCCTATGCCGGCGGCCCGCAGCATCGTGCCGCGGTGCCCGGTGGCGACCAGCGAGACGTCGTGACGCTCGCGCAGCACCGTCCCGCACCCGTCGACGGTCCGGCCGTCGGACCCGGTGAGGTCGTTCCAAAACGGGCAGGACGCGCACTCCGCGATGCGGGCCGGAGCGGTGTCCACCAGGCCGCGGGCCACCGCCTGCCGGTCGGCGAACCGCGCGTCGTACTGCTCGAGGATGCCGCCGTCCCCGCCCAGTTCGTAGGCGACAATGCAGTCGGCGTCGTAGCCGATGGCGCCGCCCACCTGCACCGGAGTGGCCAATCCCAGACCCTCGAGCATCCGGGTGACGTGCGCCAGGCGCACCTGGTCGCGCGTCTGCCCCCGCATTTTGCGGTGCGGGTCGGCGTGCGGCGCCCACTCGCCCATCGGCGACGTCGTCGCCCCGCTGCCCGGGTCGGTCACCTTGTGGTTGACCACGATCACCGGGATGTAGCCGCCGTGGACGTCATCACGGAGCAGCAGGTCTACGCCGCCGGCCCGCAGGGTGTCGCGTTCCTGCGGGAGCCGCGCGTTCCATACACGGTCCGGCAGCGCCGCCAGGTCCGCGGCGGCGAGCGCCTCCCCGTGCACGTCCTCATTCCAGGATCCGCGGGGGTGGTGGCGCCGGTAATCGTCGGCCAGGCGTGCGCGGACGTCCTCGCGGTGGTCGGCGGCGGCGTCCTTGCGCTGGGCCACGCTCGTCGGCTCCGCCGGCAGCACTACGCCGCGCGGCAGCGTGGCGGCGCGGTGGATGCGGTGCCGGCACCGGGTCAGGTCCGACGCCCGCAGCGCCGGAGCGGCGGGCGCGTTCGCGGGCACAGCAGGGGAGGTCACAACCCACGAGCCTATTCCCTGCCATAGGGTGGGACGGGCATGCCCTCACGCGGCGGGGATCGCGGCGGCCGGCCGCCGCCGCAGCGCACCCCGGCAGACACCACGGAAGGCCTTCGTATGGGACTGTTGAAGAAGAATCGCACGTCGCGCAGGTCGCGCCGCAAGGCCGAGGCCGCCGCGCTCAAACACAAGGCGGGCCTCGAGGCCAAGCTGGGCGCGAAGAACGGCCGCAAGCGTGACAGGGCCGCACTCAAGCTCGAGCGGAAGCGCGCCAAGTCCCGGCACAAGGAGAACGAGGCGGACCGGAAGGCCACCGCCGCCGAGCACAAGAACCGGCTCAAGATCGCGGAGGCCGAGAAGGCCAAGGCCGAGGCCGGGCGGCTCGACGCGAAGTCCGTGGGCCGCTACCTGGGTGTCGCGCGCGTGCTCGCCCCCGTCGTGGTGCCGCTCGCCTACCGCGGGGCCACCGCGATGCGCACGCTCCTCGACCAGCGCCGCGCCGACAAGCTCGGCGTGAGCGTCGATGAGCTGGGCAGCTTCAGCGGGTCCGGCGCCAAGCTGGGTGCCCGTGTCACCGGGGCGGGGCGCACCCTGGACCAGCTCGTCGAGCGCAACGCGCGCGACGCGGAGACCGCCGAGTTCGCCAAGGCGATGCGCGCGCGCCTCGCGGACCTGGGCGCCGCCGTCGACGCGGCGGAGACGATGCCCGGCGAGCGCCGCCGGTCCGCGCACAGCGCCATCGCCGACGAGCTCGACGCCATCGATGCGGACATCCTCGCCCGCCTGGGCGTCAAGTGACCTTCGCCGGCACCGGGGCGCCCGCCACGCGCAGAGGGAGCCCCCGAGACCGACGATGATCCGCCTGCCCCTCCGCCACGCGCGGCCGGCGTCGCGCTTGGTCGGTGGCGCCGAAACGACAGTGCCCCGCCTGCGCGGCCTGTCGGTCGCGGTCCTCACTGCCGCCCTCGCCATCGCCGCCCACTGCGCGGGCGGCGGCGTGGTCCCCTCCGCGTCGGGCATCGCACTGATCCTGCTGATCGGCGCCGCGGCCGGGTGGCTCGCGGGCCCCGCGGTGGACCGCCGCCGGATCCCCTACCGCCGGTCGGCCGTGTTCGCGGCGCTGATGGCCGGGCAGGGCGCCGGGCACATGTTGTTGAGCCTGGCCGAGGGTGCGGCGCACGGGTCGGCCGCGATGCACGGCGCGATGACTCACCACATGATGGCCGGGGCCGCGATGTCGCACGCGGCCCCCGTCGTCCCCGGCGGCCCCCTCGCCCACGTGGTCCACATGGTGACGGCCCTCGGCCCGGAGATGTTCGCCGCGCACGTCGCCGCCACGCTTGCCTGCGCAGTCCTCGTCACTGCCGCGGAGTCGCTGTACGGGCCGGTGGCGCGCGCGTTCCGCCGGCTCGTCCCCGTCGCCCCGCCCGTCGTCATCCCGGTGCGGCGCCCGGTAATGCGGCCTGCGGCCCGGCCCGCAGCCTGTGCCGCCGCGGTGCCCGTGACCCCGCTGACCCG
>NZ_JAENKO010000097.1 GCF_016599145.1 Tomitella cavernea | reverse complement strand
CCGCGATGCGCGGGCCGGGGCCGCCTCGCCCGCGGACCCCGCCGGCGGAACACCGCAGCCCTGCAGCTCGGCGACGGCGTGCGCCGTGGCGGCCAGGCGCGCGGTACGCACCGCACCCGCCAGCTCCGTCAGGCTCGCGTCCCGTGTACTGGTGGCCGTCGCGGAGTGCGGCGATCCGGCGTCGGACGCCTCCGCCGTGCGCAAGATAGCGGCGACGGTCGTGGCCGAATGGAAGGTCTCCGCGGCGCGCTGCGGGGTGCCCGGGGGCAGCACATGCAGTCCGGCGCGTGTGATGTGGGCGGCGACGGCGCGCTGGGCCTGTGCGCCCGCGGCGCCGACACGATCCTGGCCGCCGAGCAGGTCGGTCGCGCGGCGTACCGCCTCACGCAGGGCGTGGCGGGACTCACCGACCGCCGGCGCGGCCGAGGATACGCCGCGGCAGCCCGCGTCATAGGCCACCCAGCGCAGCACGTCCGCGGCATCGTGGACGGGCACGAGCCCCACGCACCCGGCGCATGCGCCGGTCCCCTCGATGCCACGGTGGAGCACGAGCCCCTCGCCCGTCGCCGTGGCCGCTGCGGCGAAGGCGGTGCCGTGGGCCACGGCGCCCACGTCCCCGGCGACCGGCAGCACGACCTCCAGCCGGAGGCCGTCGCCGAGCCGGCGCAGCATGCCGAGCAACGCGACCGGACCCGCTCCCACGGTGTCCTGCGGCCAGGCGAGCCCCGTCGTCACGGCGACGGGTTCCGCCGCCGCCACCGCCAGGTGCATCGGCGCCCACTGCGCCAGCGCCTCGATCACGTGGTCCGGTGCCGCGGCGCCCCGCATCCAGGACGCCGCCCACAGCGCCAGGGTCACGGCCGGATGGCCCTCCGGCGGTGGAGTGGAAGGTGGGCCCGCGGAAAGGGGCACGCCGCTACGAGATAGTGGATCGCTCATGGTCACACCAGGATAACGGCTGTTCCGCGTGTCGCGGCGCGCTGCCGCGCGGGCCGCTCTACGCTGGGATTCCGTGAACGACATGTATGGCGGCGACATCTTCGCCGGGCACGCCAGGAGGAAGCCCCGCATCGCACCGGAAGTGGCGGCGGAACGCGGCCTGGTGGCCGAGGATGCGGCGTCAGGGTACTGCGGCGCCGTGGTCGGATTCGAGAAGACCTACGACGGCCGTTTCGTCCGCCTCGAGGACGCGCGCGGCAACACCCGGCTGTTCGCCATGCGACCGTCGGCCTTCCTCATCGACGGGAGGCCGGTGACGCTGGTCATGCCACAGGCGCGCCCGACGCGCCCGCAGGGCGCGAAGTCCGCGTCGGGATCCGTGCGCGTCGAGGGGCTGCGTGCGCGCACCGCCCGCGCCGCGCGGATCTGGGTGGAGGGCGTACACGACGCCGCACTGGTGGAACGGGTCTGGGGGCACGACCTCCGTGTCGAGGGTGTGGTGGTCGAGTTCATCGAGGGCCTCGACAACCTGGGCGAGCGGCTCGCCGATTTCGTCCCCGCACGCGGTCGGCGTGTGGGCGTGCTGGCCGATCATCTGGTGGACGGCTCCAAGGAGACGCGCATGACGCAGAACCTCGGGCCGCATGTCCTGGTGACCGGGCACCCTTTTATCGACGTGTGGGAGGCCGTCAAACCATCCGCCGTCGGAATCCGCGAGTGGCCGACGATCCCGCGCGGAACGGACTGGAAGACGGGAGTGTGCCGCGAACTCCGCTGGGGCACACCATCCGACGGGTGGCGACGGGTCAACGCGGCCGTGTCGACCTATCGCGACCTGGAAACGCCGCTGATCGGGGCCGTCGAACGGCTCATCGACTTCGTCACCGAACCGGAATGACCCCGCGCGTCCGCCTCCGTCCGGACGCCGCGGCCCCCGCCGACCGGCCGGTTTTTGGTTAGATGGTGTTGTGACTGCGTTGATCTGGTTCGCGGCCGCGGTGCTGCTGGCGGGTGCCGAGGCGCTCACCGGCGACCTCTTCTTGTTGATGATCGCCGGCGGCGCTCTCGGCACGGCCGGCATCACCGCCCTCGTCGACCTTCCGGTGTGGGGCGACGCGCTGATCTTCGCCGCGGTGTCGCTGATCCTCGTGCTGGGGCTGCGGCCGTTCCTGCTGCGCCGGTTCGGCCGCCCGCCCGAGCACCCGACGAACACCGCCGCGCTGCCGGGCAGGCACGCCACCGTGCTCCGCTCGGTGGGCACCGACGACGGGCTCATCCGGCTCGGCGGCGAGGATTGGACGGCCCGGCCGCTCGACCCCCAGACCAGCTACCGCGAAGGAGAGAAAGTGACCGTCTTCCGCATCGACGGCGCCACCGCCATCGTCTTCAAGGAGTCCTGATGACCGCAGCAGTGATCGTGCTCATCATCGTCGTCGTACTGGTGGTGGTCCTCGTCGTCCAGTCCGTGACGCTGGTGCCGCAAGCGCAGGCCGCGGTGGTCGAGCGGCTGGGCCGCTACTCGCGCACCGTCTCCGGCCAGCTGACGTTTCTCGTGCCGTTCGTCGACCGGGTCCGCGCCCGCGTGGACCTTCGTGAGCGCGTGGTGTCGTTCCCGCCGCAGCCGGTGATCACGGAAGACAACCTGACCTTGTCCATCGACACGGTGGTCTATTTCCAGGTGACCAATCCGCAGGCCGCGGTGTACGAGATCAACGACTACATCGAGGGCGTCGAGCAGCTGGCCACGACGACGCTGCGCAATGTCGTCGGCGGGATGACGCTCGAGGAGACCTTCACCTCCCGAGATTCCATCAACGGGCAGCTGCGCGGCGTACTCGACGAGGCCACCGGCCGTTGGGGGCTGCGCGTGGCGCGGGTGGAGCTCAAGAGCATCGACCCGCCGCCTTCGATCCAGGAGTCGATGGAAAAGCAGATGAAGGCCGACCGCGAGAAGCGCGCGATGATCCTCACCGCGGAGGGCCAGCGGGAGTCGGCCATCAAGACGGCCGAGGGCAACAAGCAGAGCCAGATTCTGGCTGCCGAGGGTGCGAAGCAGGCGGCGATCCTCGAGGCGGAGGCAGAGCGCCAGTCGCAGATCCTCTACGCGGAGGGCGAACGGGCCGCCTCCTATCTCAAGGCCCAGGGCCAGGCCAAGGCCATCGAGAAGCGCTTCGCGGCGATCAAGCGCGGGCGCCCCACGCCGGAGCTCCTGGCCTACCAGTACATGGAGACGCTGCCGGAGATGGCCCGCGGCGACGCCAACAAGGTCTGGGTGGTGCCCAGCGACTACGGCGCCGCGCTCAAGGGGTTCGCCCAGCAGCTCGGCGCCCCCGACGCGCAGGGGACGTTCCGGTTCGAGCCCACCGCGCCGGAGGGCGAACAGCCCGGGGTCGACGAGGACTGGGAGGACGTGGCGCATTGGTTTGAAACGGCCAGCGATCCCGCCGTCGCGGAAGCGGTGGCCGCTGCGGAGGCCGTGGCCCGGACCCCGGTGGACCCCGTGGAGGGGGCGGCAGCGCAGATCTCGCCCCGGCCCCGCCCATCCGTTTTTGGTCGGTCGTCCTCCGGTTCTTCGGCGGCGGGCCGGGCGGGGGAGCTACCGGACCAGCAGGATCCCGACGCCCGCGACGGCGAGTGAGGACAGCACGCTGCTGAAGGTGCCGATGATGAACTGCTCGGAGGCATCGGGTTCGCGCAGCTCCGGGTAGCGCGCCAGCCCCTTGACGGCCAGCACGACGGCGATCCCGCCCGGCCAGCCGGCGAGCACCGCCACCGTCACCGCGGTGCGCTCGAGCACACCGATGGCCAGGCCGCCGCGCAAGGGTCCGGGGCGGCCGTGGTCGGCGCTGTCGGGGTCGCCGGCGGCACTGGCCGTATCGGGGGCGTTGGCGGCATCGGAAGCGTTGGCGGCACTATCCGCTTCACGGTCCACCGAGGCCGGGGCGCTCGCCCGGCGCCTGACCATCCCCACGTCGAACACCGTCCGCACGATCACGTCCGCGGACAGCGCGGCCGCTGCCACGGTGAGCGCGTACGCCGCCACCTGCGCGGCGCCCGTCACCGTTCCGGCCGCCCGCGCGCACAGTGCCGCGGCCACCAGCAGCGCCACCGTCAGCGCGGCCAGGGTCGCCGCCGCCGCCGACCGCCGCCGCAGGGCGGGGAT
>NZ_JAENKO010000096.1 GCF_016599145.1 Tomitella cavernea | reverse complement strand
CGACGGGGAGGACGCCGCGGCCGCGCCGACATGCCGGTGGTGCGGCACCGCGGCGCGCGCGCACTCGTGCACCAAGTGCGGGTCCCGCGCCTTGCGCGCGCAGGTGACGGGCGCGCAGCGCACGGCGGAGGAGTTCGGCCGCGCGTTCCGCGGGGTGCCGGTGATCGGATCGTCCGGTGCCGATGTCCGCGACGAGGTTCCCGCGCGCGCCGCCGTCATCGTGGCCACGGTGGGCGCCGAGCCGGTGGCCCCCGGCGGCTACGGCGCCGCGCTGCTCCTCGACGGCTGGTCGCTGCTCACCCGGGCCGACTTGCGCGCCGGCGAGGAGGCCCTTCGACGCTGGATGGCCGCCTCGGCGCTGGTGCGCAACGCGGAGGCAGGCGGGAAGGTGGTCGTGGTGGCGGACGCCGGGGCCGAGGTGGTGCAGGCGCTCATCCGCTGGGACCCGGTGGGGCAGGCGCGACTGGAGCTGGCCGGGCGCCGGGAAGTGCGCTTTCCACCGGCGGTGCGGATCGCCGCGGTGGACGGCACCCCGGCGACACTCGCCGCTTTCCTGGACCTGGTGGAACTGCCCGCGGGCACCGAGACCCTGGGGCCGGTGCCGCTTCCGCCGGGCGTGCGGCTCCCCGGCGGGGGGAAAGGCGGCGGGGATGCCGTGGCCGCCGACGAGCCGCCGGCCGATGCGGAACGGATGCTGCTGCGGGTGGCCCGACGCGAAGGGGCCGCCCTGTCCCGCGCGCTGGCCGTGGGGCAGGCCGCGTTCAGTTCGCATCGGGTGGCGGGGTCGGTGCGGGTGCAAATCGATCCTGTGCGCGTCGGGTGACGCGCGTCGCGGCACGCAACCGTACGCGTGGCGGCGAGGACCCAGCCCCTGTGCGGGTCGGTTGACGCGCGTCGCGGCACGCAACCGTACGCGTGGCGGCGTGGACCCAGCCCCTGTGCGCGTCGGGTGACGCGCCCGGTCAGTTTTCGGCGCCGGTGCCGGTGTCGCGGACGTCCACCACGTACATCCGCGTGCGTGAGCGGTCGACGAAGTTCTCCTCGTCGGCGGCGATCCTGCGCGCGGTCTCCGGTACCGCGTATGCGGCGAGCATCTCCTCGTATGCGGCGCGGTCGTCGAACACGAACTCGCTGACCACATCGAAGTCGGTGGCCGGCGCGCCGGGCGCGGCGACCCTGTCGTCGTGGTCGAGGAAGTTGCGGCGGTATCCGCGGACCTGTGGCAGCAGGCTCGTGATCAGCGGGACGTGCCGGGTCTCGTAGTAGTCGATGAACTCGTCGCGTGTCAGGTCGGCGCGGCGAGTCAGCAGTGCAATGGCCTTGAACATGGGGCCTCCGGGGCGTGGCGGAGCCGCGGGGGAGCGGCGCGGATGAGTCGACGATAGCCGCAGCGGGCGGCGTGCCGGACCCGGAAACTAAGCTGACCGGGACACGGCAGACTGGATAGGCGCGGCAGGGACTAAGGAAGGACTTTTCGACGTGCGATTGATCTTCGCGGGAACCCCCGAGGCGGCGGTGCCGTCGCTGAGGGAGCTCATCGACTCCCCGCGGCATGAGGTGATCGCCGTCGTCACCCGGCCCGACGCGGCCGCCGGCCGCGGCCGGAGAACGGACAGATCGCCGGTCGGCCGTCTCGCCGACGAGGCGGGCATCGAGGTGCTCACGCCGGTCCGCGCCTCCGACCCGGATTTCGTCGAGCGCCTGCGCGCACTCGCACCCGACTGCTGCCCCGTCGTCGCCTACGGCAACCTGCTGCCGGCGGACGTGCTGGCCGTGCCCGTGCACGGCTGGGTCAACCTGCACTTCTCGCTGTTGCCGGCGTGGCGCGGGGCGGCGCCGGTGCAGGCCGCGATCGCCGCCGGCGACGCGATGACCGGCGCCGCGACCTTCTTCATCGAACCGGCGCTCGACACGGGCCCCGTGTACGGGGTGGTCACCGAGACGATCGGGGACGAGGACACGGCCGGCGATCTGCTCGGCCGCCTTGCGGACGCCGGCGCGCGGCTGCTCGCTGCGACAATGGACGGCATCGAGGACGGCACGCTCACCGCGGTGCCCCAGTCCGGGGATGGCGTGTCCTACGCGGAGAAGATCGCCGTCGAGGGCGCGCGCGTGCAGTGGCGGAATCCGGCGCTCGCGGTGGACCGCGGCGTCCGCTCGGTGACCCCGGATCCCGGGGCCTGGACGATGCTGGGCGAGGTGCGGCTCAAGCTCGGGCCGGTGCGGCCCGCCGGCGGCAGGGGCCTGGCTCCGGGGCGCATCGAGGCCACGAAGAAGTCGGTGTTCGCTGGAACCGGCACCGATGCCGTCGCATTGAGCTGGGTGCAACCGCCGGGCAAGAGGCAGATGCGCGCCGCCGACTGGGCGCGCGGCGCACGGCTCACCGGTGAGGAGACCTTCGCATGAATGCATGGCCCGGCGGTTCCGACGGCGACCTGCACGGCGAGGGCGGGCGCCACGACAGGGGGCGCTCCGGGGGCGGCCGTGGCGGCAGGGGCAGGCCCCGTGATGACAGGGGACGCCGCGCCGGCCGGGGGCCCGCGGGCAGGGACGCCCGCGAGACCCGCCGCCGCGAGCAGCCTGTTCTCGACTCGGCGCGCGAGGCCGCGCGCGACACGCTCCGCGCGGTGCGGGAGCGGGACGCCTATGCCAACCTGGTGCTCCCGCGTCTACTGCGCGAACGCAGGATCACCGGGCGCGACGCGGCCTTCGCCACCGAGCTCGCCTACGGCGCGTGCCGCGCACTGGGGCTGCTCGACGCGGTGATCGAGGCGTGCGCGGGCCGGCCGCTCGCCCGCGTCGACCCGCCCGTCGTCGACGCGCTGCGGGTCGGCGTCTACCAGTTGCTGCGCACGCGGGTCGCCCCGCACGCGGCCGTCTCGACGACGGTGGACATGGTGGTGGCAGACGGCGGCCGGGGCGCGGGAGGTTTCGCCAACGCGGTGCTGCGCAGGGCCGCGGAGAAGACCGACCAGCAGTGGATCGCGCAGCTCACGCCGTCGCCCGATTCCGCCCCGGTGGCGGCGTCCGCGTTCCGGCACTTCCATCCGGCGTGGATCGCGCAGGCCTTCGCCGACGCCCTGGGCCCGGACGCCGGGGAGCTCGACGCGGCGCTCGAGGCCGACAATGTCAGCCCCCGCGTGCACCTGGTGGCTCGGCCGGGCGCCATCAGCGCCGAGGAGCTGGCGCTCGTCACCGGCGGCGAGGAGGGGTTGTATTCGCCGTACGCGGTGTACCTCGACGGCGGCGATCCCGGCGAGCTGGACCCGGTGCGTGAGGGGCTCGCGGCCGTGCAGGACGAGGGCAGCCAGCTGGTGGCCCGCGCCGCCACGCTGGCCCCGGTCGACGGCCCCGACGGCGGACGGTGGCTGGACCTGTGCGCCGGGCCGGGCGGAAAGGCCGCCCTGCTCGGCGCCATCGCGGACATCGACGGCGCGCACGTCGACGCCGTCGAGCCGGCGGAGCATCGCGCCGCGCTGGTGCGTTCCGCCGTCGACGGACTTCCCGTGACGGTGCACGCCGTCGACGGATGCGACAGCGGCCTCGCCCCCGGCTACGACAGGGTCCTCGTCGACGCCCCGTGCACCGGCCTGGGCGCGCTGCGGCGGCGGCCGGAGGCCCGCTGGCGCAAGAGCCCGGAGGACGTGACCGGCCTGACCCGGCTGCAGCGCGAGCTGCTGGGCGCGGCGGCGGAGCTGGTACGCCCGGGCGGCGTCATCGTGTACTCGACGTGCTCGCCGCACCTCGCCGAGACGGCGGGCATCGTTATGGATGCGCAGCGCCGCCACGGCCTCACCGCGCTCGACGCCCGCACCCTGGTCCCCGCCGCCATGCCGGGGCTCGGCGACGGCCCGTTCGTGCAGTTGTGGCCGCACCGGCACGGCACCGACGGCATGTTCCTCGCGGCCCTGCGCAAGTGAGCGCGCGGCGGCCATAGAATGTGCCGCATGGCGAACCAGGTTCCGGCGGGCCCGGAAGCAGCAAAGCAGGGCCCGGAAACAGCAAAGCAGGGGACGGCGCCGCAGCGGGTGCGGCAGCCGATGATCGCGCCGTCGATCCTGTCCGCGGACTTCGCGCGTCTGGCCGAGGAGGCGGCCATCGTCGCGGGCGATCCGGCGGTGGGCGATTCCGGCGCCGAGTGGCTGCACGTGGACGTGATGGACGCGCACTTCGTCCCCAACCTCACGCTGGGACTGCCCGTGGTGCAGAGCCTGCTCCAAGCCACCGACATCCCGCTGGACTGCCACTTGATGATCGAGGACCCGGCGCGCTGGGCGCCGCCGTACGCCGAGGCGGGCGCGCACAACGTCACCTTCCACGCGGAGGCTACGGACGACCCGGTCGCCGTGGCCCGCGATATCCGCGCCGCGGGCGCGGTGGCGGGCCTCGCGGTGAAGCCGGGCACGCCCATCGACCCCTACCTGGAGGTCCTGCGCGATTTCGACACGCTTCTGGTGATGAGCGTCGAACCCGGCTTCGGCGGCCAGTCGTTCATCCCCGACGTGCTGGACAAGGCACGCGCGGTCCGCCGGCTGGTCGACGCGGGCGAGCTGCGGCTGCTCGTGGAGATCGACGGCGGCATCAACGCGGACACCATCGAACAGGCCGCGGAGGCGGGGGTGGACTGTTTCGTGGCCGGCTCGGCAGTCTACGGCGCGCACGATCCCGCCGCCGCCGTCCGCAACCTGCGTGAGCAGGCGGCGGCCGCGTCGCCGCACCTGCACCTGCACCCGTGACCCGGCCGCAACCGGCCCCGCAGTGGCCGCTGGGCGCGCGGCTGGACGACCGCGAGGCGATGTTCGTGGCCGTCGAGCTTTCGCGGGCGGTGGCGGGGCGCACCAGCCCCAACCCCGCGGTGGGGGCGCTGGTGTTCGACTCCGACGGGCGCGTGTGCGGGGCCGGGGCCACGGCGCCGCCCGGCGGCCCGCACGCCGAGGCCGCCGCACTGGCGCAGGCGGG
>NZ_JAENKO010000095.1 GCF_016599145.1 Tomitella cavernea | reverse complement strand
CGGGCGAGGCGGACGACGCGGCCCGGGCGCGGCTCTCCGCCGCCGGGCTCGACGACCGCGCGGCCGCGAACCTGCTGGGCCTGCTCGCCGAGCAGCGCGGCGCGGTGGGCGCCGTCCCGGACGACGTCACCCTGGTCGTCGAAAGGTTCGTCGACGAGCTCGGCGACTGGCGTGTGGTCCTGCACTCCCCCTACGGGCGCCGGGTGCATGCCCCGTGGGCGCTCGCAGTGGGCGCGCGGCTCAGCGACGAACACGGCGTCGACGCGCACCCCGCGGCATTCGACGACGGGATCGTGCTGCGCCTGCCCGCCACCACCGGCGCCCCGCCCGGCGCCGGGATCTTCGCCGTCTCCCCCCAGGACATCGACCGGATCGTCGCGGACTCGCTCGGCGGCTCCGCACTCTTCGCCGCACGCTTCCGCGAATGCGCGGCCCGCGCCCTGCTGCTCCCGCGCCGCGATCCCGGCCGCCGGGCTCCGTTGTGGCAACAGCGACACCGATCGGCGCAGCTGCTGGGCGTCGCACGCCGGCACCCGGAGTTCCCCATACTGCACGAGACGGTGCGCGAATGTATGCAGGACGTCTACGACCTCCCCGCGCTGCGCGGCGTCCTCCGGCGCATCGACGACGGCACGATCCGCTTGCACGAGGCCGAGACCGCCGCGCCGTCCCCGTTCGCGTCCTCGCTGCTGTTCGACTACGTCGCGGCGTTCATCTACGACGACGACGTGCCGCTGGCCGAGCGCAAGGCGGCCGCGTTGAGCCTCGACCCCGGCCTGCTGGCACAGCTGCTCGGCGAGGTCGAGCTCAGCGCGCTGCTCGACCCGGACGTGGTGCGCGACACCGACGACGCCCTGCAATGGCGGTCGCCGAACCGCCGTATCCGGGACGCCGAATCGTTGGCCGACCTGCTCCGGATCGTCGGCCCCCTCACCGACGCCGGCATCGCCGAGCGTGCCGAGGGCGACCCGGCCCCGTGGCTCGGGCAGCTCGCCGACGCCCGTCGCATCTTCCGTTTCGAGCAGGGCGGCACCCGGTGGGCTGCTGTCGAGGACGCGCCGCGGTTGCGCGACGGGCTGGCCGCCCCGGTGCCTTCCTGGTTGCCCGAAGCGCTCGCACACCCGGTCGCCGATCCGCTTGGCGACCTCGTCGGCCGCTACGCGCGGACGCACGGGCCGTTCACCGCCGCCGAGGCCGCGGCGGCACTGCCCGTGGGAGTCGCCGTCGCCGCGCAAACCCTGGAACGACTCGCGCACGCGGGCAGGATCGTCCGCGGCCGGTTCCGTCCGCCGTCGGAGCCCGCTGCCACCGCCGGGGATGCCGCCGGAGACGCAGCACCGCAGTGGTGCGATGCCGACGTGCTGCGCACGCTCCGGCGCCGCTCTCTGGAACACGCGCGAGCGCGGCTCGCCCCCGTGCCGAAATCCGCGCTGGGCCGGTTCCTGCCGCCGTGGCAACACGTGGGCGGGCCGGCGGCGCTGCGCGGCGTCGACGGGCTGTTCGAGGTGATCGACCAGCTGGCCGGAGCCGTCCTGCCCGCGTCCGCTCTCGAGACCCTCGTCCTCCCGGCACGCGTGGCCGACTACCGCCCGGAGATGCTCGACGAGCTCACGTCGGCCGGGGAGATTTTCTGGACCGGGTGCGGCCGCGCGGGCGCCCGCGACGGGTGGATCGCGCTGCACACCGCCGAGTCCGCGGCCACGTCGATGCGACCGCCGACCCGCGCCGACAGCGACGGCGGAGGCGACGGCGGGCTGCGCATGGCCCTCCTGTCCACGCTCGACGGAGGCGGCGCGTACTTCTTCCGAGCTCTCGCCGACGCGGCACGGGCCGCCCCCACCAGTGAACTCGCCAACACCGGCTTCGCCGCCCCGCACGCCGCCGCCACCGACGCGGACGTGCTGGCGGCACTGTGGGATCTGGTGTGGGAGGGGCGCGTCACCGGCGACACCCTCGCGCCCCTGCGGGCCCTGCAGTCCGGAGCGGCCCGCCGCCCCGCATCCCCCCGTGCCCGCGGCGGACGCGGGGGCCGTCCCCGCCTGCCCGCGCGGTCCGGACCGCCGGCGGCAACCGGGAGGTGGTCCTTGGTACCCGCCCCCGCAGCCGACGCCACCGTCCGCCTGCACGACACGGCCCGCCGGCTCCTCGACCGCTACGGCGTGGTCACACCCGGCGTCGCCGCCGCGGAGGGCGTCGACGGCGGCTTCGCCCGCCTCTACCGGGTGCTCGGCAGATTCGAGGAGGCCGGCCAGTGCCGGCGCGGCTACGTCATCGACAGCCTCGGCGGAGCCCAATTCGCCGCGCCGGAGTCCATCGACCTGCTACGCGCCGCGGCCGACGCCGACACCGACGATTCCGACGGCACGGGCGGCCGGCCGCTGGTCCTGGCCGCGGCCGATCCGGCCAACCCCTACGGGGCGGCCGTGGACTGGCCGCGGCCGCATGCCGACGGTCACCGCCCGTCGCGCGCGGCAGGCGCCGTGGTCGTGCTCGTCGGCGGCGCGCCGCGCGTCTTCGTCGAACGCGGCGGGCGCAGCATCCTGACGTTCTCGGAGGATCGCGAACAGATCGTCGCCGCCTTGACCGCGCTCGCCGCCGCGCCGCTGCTGCACGCGGGCATGCGACGGCCGCTCGTCGTCGCGCGGTGGAACGGCGAGTCGGTGCACGGCAATGCCCATGCGGCACCGCTCGCCGACGCCGGCTTCCGGCTGACCCCGCGCGGCTACCGCGCAACCTGGTGACCGTCCCGGTCCTGCAGCCTAAGAGAGCGCCTCGAACAGCGCCCGATTGAGCTTGCTCAGCGACCGCAACGACAGACGCAACGCCCCTGGCGCGTGCGTCGCCGAGAGCATCACCGCCAGCACCGGCACCTCGGCATTCCGTTCCGGACGCTTGATCTTCCGGCCGGTGGCGCTCCGGCGCACCAACTCGACCCTCTCGCGCACGGATTCCGCCGCCGCACGCAGTTCCTGCGCCGTGTCCGCGCTGGGAGCGGTCGAGGAGTCCGCCCGCGTCGCCATGACCCCGGCCCTGGCCAGCTGGTGGGCCGCCCGGTTGATCACGGTCAGGGCGCGCGTGAACCGTCGCACGCTCCGCCTGCTGCGCACCGCCGGGCGCAGGCGCAGCGGTTCCGCAGCCTTGAGGACGTCCTGCAGGGCGCCGTCCAGTCTGCGCGTCGATTCGACGATCCCCCGCCCGGCGCCGGGCACCGCCACCGACTCGACCGCTTCGGAGATCACCTCGTCCAGCTGCGCAAGATAGTCGCCGGTCTTCGCCTCCAATTCGCCCTGCGTTGACGTCGCCAGGATGAAATAGGCGGACGCGAGCCCGACGACCGCGCCCACCGCCGTTTCGGCGATGCGCAGCCCCAGCACCTCGATGCTGAACACCCCGAGCAGGCCGTACAGCATCGCGAGGAGCACAGTTACACAGAATGTGAGCAGCGCGTATGCGACGGGCGCGAAATAGAACGCGAAGAAGATGCACACGATGATCAACACCATCTGCACCGGGGGGTCATGGCCGACGAGCGCGGCGATGACGACGCCGGCCACTACGCCCGCGAACGTGCCCACGATGCGGTGCCCGGCCCGCGAGAGGATCTCCCCACGCGTCGAAGCGCCGTTGAACACGAGAAAGGCCGTCAGCACGGCCCAATACCAGCGATCAGGTGAGACGAGCTCGCCCAACAGCGTCGCAGCGCTCGTCGCCACGGCGACTTGGATCGCGGCCCGCGTGCTCGGCTGCCACTTCGCCGCCCGGTCGGCGAGACCGCGCGCGAATCCGCCCTCCTCGACGGACGGCGCGCCCACGATTCCGTCGGACGCCGCCTGCTCGGCGTTCCGGTCCCGCCCCGGCGCCGCACCGCCTCCGTCCGGGGCGCCGCCGACTGTCGTCGTCGCGCCGTGCACCCCCCGTCCGCTTCGTGCCGACAGCCACGCCGGCGATCCGAACAGCAGCGTCGCGCGCACGGTGATGCGGTGAATCGCGATGTGCGCCTGCACCGCGCGGTGCGCCACCAGCGTGGCGATTCCCGCTGGGTCCGATGTGTCCGCCTCCCGCGCCGCGGACGACGCGACATCGGCGGCAGCGCGCAGTTCCTCGGCGGTCGGCCGGTCCTGCAGCACCACGCCCAACGCGCTGGTCGCCCGTTCGAGTCCCGGCGGACGGCGCGCTGTCGGGTCCAGGTTCCACAGGGCGCTCGCGAGTTGTTCCGTCGCGATCTGCGCGTCGAACACCATCACCGAGAACGACCGCCCGGTGACGCTGACGAGTTCCGCACCGTCGTGCCGGTCGATCCAGTCTTCGATCATCAGCGCGGTCTCGCCGAGACCGTCGAGACGCCCCCGCAGCCGGCCGAGGTCGCGGTGGGTGCGGTCGCCCCCGGCGTCGACCGCCTCGATCGACGCCGCGCGCAGCGCGCGTGCGAGCCGGCGGATCTCGAGGCGCGGCCGTTCCGGCAGGACCACGACGCGGATGAGTAGCGTGCATGCCGCGCCGACGACGATCGCCACGCAGAACATGGGGATGTCGTCGAATGTGGAATGGAGGAACAGGCTGAAGAAGTACGCGATGAACGCGACCATGCCGAGCGCCTCGCCGCGGGGTCCCCACCGGCGCACCCACACGGCGCCGAAGAGGACCGCGATGAAGCCGACCTCCGCCAGGGGGTCGATGGTGAGAAGCGCCGTCGCCAACGCGACCGCGGCCGCCGCCGGCAAGGGTATGAGCAGCGTCGTGGCCACGCGCGCCGCCTGGGTCGGGTCCTTCACCGCGGCGGCGGCTTGCACCGCGATCACCGTGCCGAGGAGGGCCACCGTGATCGGCTCTTCATAGGAGGAGGTGACAAGAATCAGGACGGCCATCGCCAGCGCCGCCGAGATCGCCACGGTCGCGGCCTTCCGGAGTCGGAGCCGACCGGGGTCACTCACTGCGAGCGTCCGCAGGCGCGCCTGGGTGTAGTCGACGACCGTCATCACATCTGGCATTGTCCGTCATCGCCGTGGGTGAGGCGCAGCCCCCATCGACTCCGTGCCGCCTTCGTACCGCCGGACTCGTGACGCCGGCCCCGTCCATGGTGCAGGCCTGTCCGGATGTTCCAGAGACGTGTCGGGCCCGGCCCCCCGTAGGGGGCCGGGCCCGACACGTTTCCATCAACTATTTGTGCGGCAGTGACCTACTCTCCCACACCCCACGGGTGCAGTACCATCGGCGCAGTAAGGCTTAGCTACCGGGTTCGGAATGGGACCGGGCGTGACCCTCACGCTATAACCACCGCAACACCA
>NZ_JAENKO010000094.1 GCF_016599145.1 Tomitella cavernea | reverse complement strand
CTGGGGAGGCCGGGGCGCCGCGGACGGAGCGGACCGGCGCGGCTCCGGCTGCTGGGCGCCGGGGCCGCGCGCTGGGCGGGACGCGGTCCGCCCGGGAACGGCCTGTGCGGAAGCGTGCTCTGCTTGCTGTCGGTCTGCCCGCTGTGCCTCTGCCCGCTGTGCCTCTGCCCGCTGTGCCTCTGCCCGCTGTCGCTCTATTGGCGCCCCGGGGCCCGCCTGCGGTCGCTGCGCCGTGCCGGTGCGCCCCGGCGCCTCGGCCTGTTCGGCGGCGAACGCGGGCGTCTGTTCCGCGGTGATCCGCGGAATCACCGTGGTGGCGTCGGGCGGCGCCTCTGCCAGTGCGGCGCCCACCGTCGTGGCGGCGCCCGCATGGTGCTGTGCGCCCGGACCGGCGCCGACCCGGACGGGGACGGCACGGACCGCGCCCGCGGTGGAGCCGGCGCCCGCGGCGGCCACACCGGTGGCGATGTGCGTGGGGCGCTCGTCCGGCAGATGGACCTCGCCGAGGCCGACGCGCTGCTGGATGCGCTTCATCCACCGCGGGGCCCACCAGCAGTCGTCACCCAGCATCGTCATCACCGCGGGGACCAGCAGCATGCGGATCACCGTGGCGTCGAGGATGAGCGCCGAGATCATCCCGTACGCGATGTACTTCATCATCACGATCTCGGAGAAGCCGAAAGCGCCGGTGACGACGATGAGGATCAGGGCGGCCGCGGTGATGATGCGGCCGGTGTGGGCGGTGCCGATGCGGATGGCCTCTTTGGTGGTGGCGCCCCGCTCCCGGGCCTCGACCATCCGGGATATCAGGAAAACCTCGTAGTCCGTCGACAGCCCGAAGATGATCGCCAACAGCAGCACCACCACCGCCGGCATGAGCGGGCCGGGCGTGAAGTTGAGCAGCGACGCGCCGTTGCCGTCGATGAAGATCCACGTGAGGATGCCCAGCGTCGAGCCCAGGCCGAGCGCGCTCATGAGGACGGCCTTGATGGGCAGCACCAGCGATCCGAAGGCGAGGAACATCAATATCGTCGTGGTGACGACGAGGAACAGGATCATCCACGGCAACATGTCCACGAGGGCGTCGATCGTGTCCACCGTCATCGCGGGCACGCCGCCCACGAGCACTTCGACGCCCGGGGGCTCGGGAATCTCGCGGAGTTCGGTGATGGTGTTGCCCGGCCGGTCCGGATCGACCAGGCCGGCGGAGAGCACCGTCACCCCGTCGGCGGATTTGTCCACCTTGAACGGCCCGGTGAACCCGTCGATAGTGTTCGCGGCGGTGGCGATGTCGACGATCTGTGAATCGGACGCGCCGGTGATCACCACGTCGACCGGATTGGTGCGGAAGGTGGGGAACAGCTCGTCGAAGTGCTCCTGCGCCACCCGGGTGGGATTGTCCGGGGGCAGGTACTTCTCGCTGAGGCCGCCGAACGCGACGTTCTTGAACGGCACGATCAACAGCAGCATCACGATGACGATGGGGGCGGCCACCCAGCCGGGATGTTTGCCGACCCAGTCGGTGAGTCTGCCCCAGAACCCGGCCTCGATCTGCTCGTTGGTCTTCGGCTTGTTGAGGAAGGGCAGGCTGAGCGAGTCGATGCGCCGGCCGAGGAGACCCAGCAATGCGGGCAGGACCGTCAGCGAGGTGAATGCGGCGATGGCGATGGCGAACAGCCCGCCGAAGGCCACCGATTTGAGGAAGCCCTGCGGGAACATGAGCAGGCCGGTGAACGCCACCACGAGCATCGTCGCCGAGAACACCACGGTGCGCCCGGCCGTCGCGACGCTGCGCCGCACCGCGGCGCCCACGTCGTACCCTTCGGCCAGCTCCTCCCGGAATCTGCTGACGATGAACAACGCGTAGTCGATCGCCAGGCCCAGGCCGATCAGCGTGACGACGGGTTGGGCGAACGTGTTGACGTCCATGAAGTGCGTGAGCACCCACAGCGCCCCGGTGGCACCGGCGATGGTGAGCACGCCGACGATGACGGGCAGCAGAGCGGCGACGACGCCGCCGAACACGAAGAACAGCAGCACGGCCACGGCGGGCAGCGCGATCAGTTCGGCGCGCTTGGTGTCGTTGTTCGTGCCGACGCCGATGGCGTCGCCGATGGGCTGCAGCCCCGAGACCTCCACTTTGATGCCGGGCAGCGCGAAACTGCCTTTGATGTCGTGGTACTGCTCGAGGGTCTGGGTGTCCGTGTCCCCGGTCAGCTGCACGCTGGCGAACGCGTGCCGCTTGTCCTTGGTGGACAGCAGCGCCTTGCCGAACGTCTCCGTCCAGTAGCTGGTGATCCCGCCGATCTGTTCGGGGTACTCGGTCTTGATCCGGTTGAGGCTGTCCTCGACCTTGGTGGAGAACGCCGGATCGTCGACGGTGAGGCCGTCGGGAGCGGTGTACAGCACGATCACATCGGACATGTGGTCGCGGCCGAAAGTCTTGTCCGCCAGCTGCGCGGCCTGCGTCGACTCGGAGCCCGGGTCGTCGTATCCGCTCTGGCTGAGCTGCCCGGTGAGTCCCAGCCCGAAGACGCCGCCGACGAGCAACAGGATCGTCGTCGCCACCAGCACGAGACGACGATGGCGGTAGGCCAACCGCCCCCAACTGCTGAACAACGCTAGCTCCTCCGGAAGATCTCGGAAATCGGTACGGATGCCCGCGGCATCGGTCCGCCGGTGCTCACCTGCCCTCGAGCAGCGAGGTGAGGGGCCGGAACGGCTGCAGCCACGCGCCGCCGGCCGGCAGGTTCTCCAGGCTGATGCGCGGCAGCGGCTCGCGGAAGACTCCGGGGATCTCCTCGAGGTCGACGAACTCCAGCTTGGGGGACGCGACCGCCCAGCTGGCGTGCTCGTGGAAACCGATCACCTGCACCGGGACGCCGGCGTCGACCAGAAGCTCCATCGGCTCGCGGAAGGCCTGCCCGTCCGCGGAGGCCACGACGACACCGGCCAGGCCCATGGTGGAGCGGCGCAACGCGATGTGGTCGAGCATGTCGGAATCGACGTCGCTGTGCTCCGAGGTCTTGGGCTTGGCGAACACCGCGAAGCCCACGTTGCGCAGCGCCTCCACCCACGGGCGTACCACGTCCGCCGAACCGGCCGCGATGTTGGTGAACACGGTGGCTTCGGCGACGATCGGGTCGTCCATCGGGGGCGCGGTGCCCGACTCCTCCGCGGCCTCGGCCTCGAGTTCCGCGATCTCCTCGGCGCGGCCCAGCAGCCACCTGCCCAGAGCATCGAAGCGCGGGCGGTGTGCGGAGGTGGGGCGTCCGCCGAGGATCGCGCCGAGCCCCATGTCGAGGTTGGGCGCGTCCCACACCAGCAGGAGCCGCCGGCCCGGAATGGTTGCGTGGTGGTCGGTCATGAGTCGACTCGTCTCCAGATCATTTCGGTAATAGTGCTGCCCGCACGGAGACCCTTGCCCTCGAATTTTGTGACGGGGCGCTCCAGGCTGATAGGGGCAGTCGAGTCGAGAGTACGCAGCATCGGCTCGGTGGCGCCCGCTTCCGTGATCCATTCGGCGTAATCCGCATGGTCCGTGGCCACGTGCAGCACGCCGCCGGGACGCAGGCGGGAGGCGATCAGCGAGAACGCGGCGGGCTGCAGCAGCCTGCGCTTGTGGTGGCGCTTCTTCGGCCATGGGTCCGGGAAGAAGACCCGCACCCCGGTGAGCGAGGCGGGGGCGATCATGTTCTCCATCACGTCGACGCCGTCGCCGCGCAGCAGCCGCACATTGGAGATGCCCTCGCGTTTGATCCGGTGCAGCAGTTGCGCGAGCCCCGGCCGGTAGACCTCGACGGCCAGCACGTCCACCCCGGGCTCGGCCAGCGCCATCTCCGCGGTGGAGGTGCCCGTGCCGCAGCCGATCTCGAGGACGACGGGCGCCGAGCGGCCGAACCATTCGCCGGTGTCGATGACCTCGTCGCGGACGTCGCGTCCCAGCGTCGACCAGGTCTCGTCCCAGGTGCGCAGCTGCGCCTCTGTCAGCGTGCCGCGGCGCGTGCGGAAACTCGTCACCCGCGGGTGCAGGCGCGAGCGGCCGAACTGGTCGCGTTCCACCCCGGCGGCGCCGTCGGTGTCCTCGTCCGTGGGCCGCCACAGCGGCGCGCCGGGGGCGCCGGTCCGGTCGACCTCGGCGCCGGGGTCGTCGGCATGATCGGCGCTGGGGACGGTGCTGTGCGTCGGGTCCTGGGGGATTTCCACCGCACCATGGTCCCGTACCCGCCGTGGCCGCCGCATCCCGGGCCGGGCGCAGGGGTGGTGGGGGGTATCCTGCGCCGCAGGTCGTGTCGGGGGACACGCCGCTGCGCCGAAGCCGGGTCCGGGACCCGGCCGGGAACGGGGGACGGGGGAACGCATGGGGGACGGGTCTGCGGATGCGGGGCGGGAGGCGCCCCCGCCGGTGTGCATCGGCGTCGGCGGCCGGGCGGGCATCGGACGGAGCACGCTGGTCGACGTCCTGGCGCGCCGGATGGCAGGGCGCGGCCCGCTCACCATCGGCGAGCTTCCGGCCTGCAACGACCCATGGGCGGCCGAATCGGCGGAGGAGCAGGGTGCGGCTGCGGTCGGCTCCGCAGTCGACCACTCGGGCGGGGCGGCCGTGCCCGTCGACATCGCGGTGCACATGGTGCTGGGCGCATCCGCGCCCGCCGACCTGCGCGCCGTCGAGCGTCAGCACCGCCGCGGCGTCCCCGTGGTGCTCGTGCGGGCGCGCGCCGACGAAGACGGCGGGGACCGGCCAGACGGTGGGGACCGGGTAGACCTCGCTGCCGGGGCGGGCGACGCTGCCACGGTGCTGGCCGTCTCGCTGCCGCCGGGTGCGCCGCCGGCGGGAGTGGATGAACTGGTCGACTGCCTGTCCGCCGGGGTCGGCCGGATCCTCGTGGCGCGCGCGGACGCGCACCGCTCCCGCTTCCTGCGCGCCGCGATCGAGGGACCGGATCGCGAGGCGGCCGAGCGCTACCTGCGCTCCGATGCGGCCCGACGCATGCGGGCGACGGGCGCGGGCAACTGGGCCAGGGAGGTCGACTGCCCGCGGGCGGCGCTGCGGGAGGCCGCGCAGTGGCGCGCGGTGGCGGCCGTGTCCACCGAGCCCGGCGAGCGTGCCCGGGCCGCGGAGTGGTGCCGTCGATTCACGGACCGAGCCGTGGCGCTCGGTGCCTGCGTCGAGGACCTCGCCGATGGGTGAGCGGGACTCTTCGGCGGGCACGTCGGCAGGCGGCGTGCGTGTCTTCGCGGTGCCGGGCACGCCCGTGCCGAGGCGGCTGTTCGCCTCCGCCCGGGGGATTGCCCCGGGCGGAAGCGGGGCGGTCGCGATCGTGCTGCCCGGTCGGGTTCCCCTCGGCGTCGACGAACTGGACCTGGTCGACCGGGCGGCGGCGCCCCGCTCGGCGGTGGTGTTCGTGCTGACGGGCCCGGCGCCGACCGGTCTTGGAGCGGGCGCGGGCCTGGACGAGGCGGCGCGCCGGCAGCGGGCGCTGCTGGCCGAGTTCGCCCCCGGATACGAACAGTGCCCGATAGTCTCCGCGGCCACGCCGGAGGACGAGATGCGCGCGGTGCTGGCCGGTGCGCAGCGCGCGGCGGCGGCAGGCGATCCCGACGACGAGCTCACGGCCGACCGGGCCGCGGCGGACAGCGCCCGCCGCCACCGCATCGCGGAGCG
>NZ_JAENKO010000008.1 GCF_016599145.1 Tomitella cavernea | reverse complement strand
CGTAGGGCCTCCCTGGAAGGCTGGTGTGTGGTCAGAGACCACCAGCATCCAGGGAGGCCCGCCTCATGCGACGGAGCGACCCAGACTGGGGAATTTCGGTGAGCACAACTGGGGAATTTCAACGAGCATCATCACTGTCTCGATGAAGTGGGCTATGTGCATCTCGATCCGCGTGGGGCGGAGTTGTTGTTCCAGGTGATCACGGCCCGGGAGGAACGTGCCTCGATCGCGTGCGCATCGAACGCCCCATTCTCCGAGTGGGG
The DNA here is from genome assembly GCF_016599145.1 of Tomitella cavernea. Taxonomy (GTDB): domain Bacteria; phylum Actinomycetota; class Actinomycetes; order Mycobacteriales; family Mycobacteriaceae; genus Tomitella; species Tomitella cavernae. Next base: position 95,935 of record NZ_JAENKO010000008.1, on the reverse strand, counting down.
AGCCACGTTCACCGACCCGCGACTCGCCGCGGCGGTGGTTGATCGGCTCACGTTCAATGCGCACATCATCTCCACCGGCACCGATTCCTACCGGCTGGCCAGCACCGCCGGCAACCGGCCGCCGAGGAAGGAGACCACGCCCGCCTGACGCGGCCGCCACGGCCACATCGGACCCCGCCATCAACCGTGTCCGGGGTGGGGCCAAATCAAATCAGCACGCCGGGGCCAAATGGGGTTGTCATACTCACCCGTATTCAATACTTGAGGTGGAAAGGCGCGGCCATCGTTCAGGAATGGCCGGAGGACGACTGGATGCACACTCCTGACATGCTCGATGCGATTCGCAGTGTGTGGCACGCCGCTGACCCATTCAAGTACTGGCTAGACAGTTACGTCAACGAGTCGCCCGCACATCAATACTGACTAGCGAATCCCAGACACACTGCGACTCGGTTGATCCAGGACGAGTCTCATGAACGTGCGGTAACCCTAAGCGATTCGGTGTATCTTGCAGACGCAAGCCACTACAGGATCGGCTCGTGGTCAACGTCGTCGTCCCAATAGTTGAAGCGGTCGCCGAGGACGCTGAGGAAGGAGCGCGGCTCAAACCGGGCGAGACGGAGTTCAAGTCCGAGTCGGCGGGCGGTAGTTGCGGCTGCGTTGGCGAGGTGGAACCACATCTGGTCTTCGGTAAACGCGTCGGCGGGCGTCTCGGCGTCATCGGAGCGCTCGTCCTCCTCCATGATCGTCCGAAACTTGTCGATGTCGGCTTGAGTGATGGACCGGGTCATGTTCAGCCCGCGGGACACGGCGCGCTTATTTACCACGATGTTTGCGATCGCCGTAAGGAGATGCCAGTCCTTCCAGCCCTCAGCGCGGAGATCGGAAACCAGTCCCATAAACCGCGAGTGTGCGGCGAGTCTCGGCAACGTCAAGCGAACCGGCCGAAGCAGCATCTCGTATCGGTCCTCGATTGCTTCGAGCGCGGCGGTGTGATCGTACGCGGCGGCGTGTGCGGGAAGCCTCGGCGTCAACTCCGGCGGAGGCTGGGGCGACCGTCGCCGGCCTGGTTCAAGGATTCCGGCTGAGAGAACACGGATCTCCTCATAGACCTCGTCTTTGTGGAGATCGACGAGCTCGTCGTAGGGCCGTACGCAGGTGAGCATGTGTGGGAGTCCGCGCTCGAACGTCCTCTCCAACATGGCTGTCAAAGCCGGTCGACCGAGGAGAGATTGGGTGACGAGCACCTGTATCGCCGCGGAGACGACCTCAAGCTGGTCCGCGTCGACAGCAAGAGCGCCGCCGCGCGTGAGCCGCACTCGGTGCCCACTCGCACCTGGATCGCGCTCCCCTGCCCGAAGGAACACCTCCTCAGAAGCCATCCGAGAGTCAGAGACTTCGATCTCGACGCAGATCTCGCCGGGCACCAGGAGTAGGTCCTCGGCGGCGAGTTCAGCCAGCACGATCTGCGTCGCGGCAACGAACCGTTCCGCGGCGAGCACATGCGCCCTGTCGTTCGGGGTGGTGACGACCCACACGTTCCCCAAAGCCGCCCAGCTGTATTCGCGGACCGCTCCCACATCGGAGAAGGGCCGTCCGAGTCCGCTGCGATCAGCCGAATCTACGGAGGCGCGTTCATCCAGAGGCTCCACCCCGGCGACCGTCTCGAGCATCGGTTCGACTAACGCATCAAGGTTTGTCGACTGGACCACAGGATCGATCACCGACAACACCGCCGGCCGAAGAGCTGCCGCGGTGCGGATGATGAAGCACTGGTCAACGACCATGTTCTCGAAGTACGGGTATCGCTCGAAGCTCCACGAGTCGCCCGCGAGCTGCGACTGCGCCCAGATTCCGATCCGAAACGTGTGGGTCGCGGTCAACCACTGACCGGCCTGGTGCTCGTACGTTGCGGTGAGGATGATGCCCCGCGCCACAAGTACCGCGAGGCCAGGGTCGTCGGTCCCCTTGGCGATCGATGCCGCGCTCATGGCGTATTGCTTCGCAGCAAGGGCGAACCCAAGGTCGCTGTACACCTTCGAGGCAAGCAGCATCATAATCGCAGCACCCTCCGCTGCGTCACCATTGAGCCAGTTCAGCTTCGCGGCATGGATCTCGCGCAGCGCATCCAAAGGCCTGTCAGCCTGAAGCAGAGCGACAGCCCTGCTCTGTGTCCGATCCCCCGCCGCAGCCTTCCCTTCACGCTCGACGGTTGCGTCATCGAGGGCACTCCGCACCCGGAAGTAGTCCGGGTGGTCGATTAGGGCAGGTGCCGTGAGGTCGAATATCGACATGAGTTGCTCGAGTGGTGCCATCGGCGCTTCAGGCAGCGACGTCACCAAGTCGACTAAGTGGGCCATGGCTGCATCGAGGTCACGCAGCTCGCCAATCTCCGGCGAGGCAGAGAGGGGACGCCCTTCTCGCTTAGCCTCGCTCATCTCGTGATAGATGTCGAACATCCTAGGGCCAGCGACAGTGAGCTCATCGAGGTCATCCGTTGTGAACTCGCGAGGACCGAGCGCGAGCATCGCTGCCGTCCCAAGCAGGCTCACCCTGGTGTTCTCGCCGGGAGCTGCGGCGAGCTCGCGCCCGAGAATCGCCTGCAGGTTGTCGGCCCACCCCGCCACTTCTTGGACCGTGACGGTGGTCTCTCCGCGTGGCTGGTTCGCCTGAGCGAGACGGAGAAGTGTGATGGCGTCGACGAGTACCCCAGAGTCGGTCGGACGCGACGCGAGCCGATCAAAGTACTCCCGCAGTGCGCCATCGACAGGCTTCAAGGTGTTGAGCCCGAACGCGGTGGCGATGATGATCTCGTAATCGATGCGGTTGATCACGCTTGCATCTGACCGTGCCGCGTCGCGCAGAGCTCGAGCCGACCCAAGCCAATCCGGCAGATCGGCTCGCACCTCCAGATTAAAGCTGGAGAACCGAAGTGCCTCCCGCAGATCGAGGAACTCTCCCATCGACCCCACATGCTCCGAGCGCGTGCGCCACTCGTCGCGGGTCTCGACATACCACTCAGGCAGGTCGCCGTCGGCCTCGTCTCGCTCTGGTGCCAGTGTGGACGGCACGTGCAAGAAGTCCACGGCGAGGTAGAACAGATCCGGACTCGCGAGCTCGTTCGCGATCGCCTGCGCATCCCAGATCTCTAGGCCGATCGAGTACTTATTCCGCGCGTGCGCCTGCAGCTCGTGTCGTTTCGCGGTGTCGACGGGTGTGATCGTGAAGTAGATGACGCGGTCGACGGGCTCGCCATTGCCGCAGATCTTCGAGAGATCCGCCCGGACCTTCGACGGCACGTTGTCACGTTGTGCCGTGACGGCGAGCACGACCGCTTCCTCCGTCGCGAGCGCAGTGAAGAACGAAGTATCCGGTAGCTCCTTCGCCAGCATGCTCCAGAAGCTCTCAGCATCGCGTCCCCCGTCTCCGCCGGCGGCGACGGGACCGGTCGCGGGAATGACGTTGCTTACGAGGCGGCGGCGGGTCAGTCCCAAACACAGTTGCTCGAACGGGTGGTGAGCATTCGTCTCCCCCAGCGACCCAAGATGGAAGCGAATCTGCGTAGCGAGCTGGGTCGGACTGTTCAAGAGAGAGCCTCCAAGGTGCGGGACTGTCATCTTCCCATCCGTTTCCGACAGGACGGCCCTACTCCCGCCACGAGGCATTCAGATCCGATGTTGCGGACATTAGGGTCGACTGCAGGGCCTCGCTGAGAAGTCGCCAACGTACCCGAGGCGTCGGCACAGCACTCGCCAACTGGAAGAGCTCTTAGCGCACCGACGTACTGCGGCGCTCAACTAGCGTTTCCGTTGGCAGACCGGGCAGAAGTGGCTCGAGCGGTTCATGAACTTCTCCCGCACGATGGGGCTCCCGCAGCGCGTGCAGGGCTGCCCTGCAAGTCCGTAGACGTTCAGGCTCCGGGAAAAGTATCCGCTGCTCCCTGCCACGTCAACATAGAGAGAATCAAACGAGGTTCCGCCTTGAGCGAGTGCGGCGGCCATGACGTCTCGCGCAGCATCGATCACAGCCGAGATCCTTGGCCTGGACAGCGAGGACGCCGTCGTTTCGCCGTGCACTTTGGCGGCCCACAGCGCTTCGTCGGCGTAGATGTTCCCGATGCCAGACACGAGGGTCTGGTCCAGCAGTGCGCGTTTGATCCCGGTCCGCCTGGTCTTGATTCGCGTGACCGCAGCTGCCTGGTCGAACTGCGGATCGAACGGGTCTCGCGCAATGTGAGCGATCGGCGACGGCAGCGCCGCTCCCCCTTCGTGATACATCAGGTGACCGAACGTGCGCTGGTCGTCGAAGCGCAGGTCGCTGCCGCCATCGGTGAAGGTGAATCGTGCCCGCTCGTGCCGAGCGATCGCAGCGTCGGGCGACGTGATGAGCATCTGCCCGCTCATCCCCAGATGCATGAGCAGCGCGTCCCGATCACCCAAGACCAGCCAGAGATACTTGCCGCGACGCGCGATCCCCGTGACCGTCGCACCAACCACCCGAGATGCAAGATCCTCGGTTCCGGCCACATGGCGACGCACGGCCCGCGGATGGCGAATGACCACCGAGGCGACAGTACGGCCGGACACGTGCTCGTCCAGCCCCCTGCGCACAACCTCGACCTCGGGAAGTTCAGGCATCGTCAGGGCCTTGTCGCGTCCGCGAAGCAGTTCCGATGCGTCATGCTCCCTGCCCCCTGTTGGACGCTGCACGGGCTTCGCTGTGCACAGGCGAACCCTCTACTTCCTCCACTGGCATGTGCTCACTCGGCTCTTGCGATCGGCCATGCTCGCGCTCGAGCACGTGATCTGAGAACACCTGCCGGAGTGCCTCCTTTTGACCGTCGCTGAATGGCACTGCCCCCTCGCGGATCCGGTTCACATGCTCAGTGTGACTGTCGGGCCTGAACTTCTCATCGAGTTCAGATCTGCGGACGAAGCTCTTCACCGCCCGACGGCCATCCGTACCCGACGCCACCCTCTTCCACGCCGAGAGCTTTCCATCTCTGACCCATCGACGAATCGTCCACACAGAGCAACCGACCCACTCCGCCGCCTCAACAGCATCCAGCCAGTCATCTCCGGCGCTCACCACCGTCCCCGACGTGGGATCGGCGGAACCTGCGACTCCAGAGCGATCTCCATCTTGCGGCTCCACATCCGTGAGATACGACCGTCGCACGAGATCCGTCATCGCAGCGTGGAACTCTTCGCGCCGCAGCCGACTCCACCCCACAGTCAGCTCATCGAACACCTGCTCCTGCCACGCGTGAGCCTCTCGCAGGACCGCGTCGCCGTTTGGCGTCAGGGCGACCTCGCGTTTACGGCCATCGGATTGCGCGGTCGCCATCACCACATAGCCGGCGTCAACCGCGCTCTTCACCAACCGGGACGCGCCACTCTGGTCGATACCGATCTCGCTCGCAACGGCATTCACCGTCGCGGACCGTCCACGGTCGATCAGGGAGGCCACTGCCTCCAACACCAACAGAAGCCGGCCCTGCTCGGCAGTGGCAACGTCGCCAGTGGTGGAGCGGCGTGACCAGTGCCTGACGAAACTGAACAAGAGCTGTCCCGACCCGGTCTTGCTCATTTGAACGCAGCAATCTCACGACAGACGCGGTCCACGTCGAGCGACGACCTCAGACCAGGCAATCGCAGTGCAGCTGTGACCTTCGCATTTGCGATGCGGAGCACCGTCGCGGCACACGTAAGGTCGCCCGAGCGCTCTGCTCGATGCCACCCTCCAACTGCCTCTTCCGGCTCTGATCTCATGACAGATAATGTATGCCATTCACATACATCTGACGGGGTGCCGCAGATCACCCGATCCAGGCACCCCCTGGATCGCCGCCGACTCAGACCAAGAAGGAGCCACGACGAAGCCACACTGACGGAGCCTCTCTCCCCACTGACCTGCTACAACGCGGTACTGGGAAGGCCGTGACCGACTTCTGCCTCGACGGACTGTACGTCAACATCAAGGTCTTGGGCACTCGAACGACCCCCTCACCAAGGGGCAGGAATCGCGATGACAATGCATGACTCGCGCAATCGGAGATCGCCCCTCTTGCCGCACCCACATCCTTTTGCCGCACTCAATCGTGTCAGCGTTTTCGCTGGCAAACAGGGCAAAAATGGCTTGAACGGCCCATGAACTTCTCACGCACGATGGTCGCACCACATCGGTTACATAGCATGCCATGACGGGCATAGACATCCGTGTGGGAAGAACCGGACTGCCCGTTGACGTTGACGTACAGCGCGTCGAAGCTGGTGCCGCCCTGCGCGAGCGCGTCGGCCATGACTGCGCGTGCGGCTTCGACGACGCGGGTGAGCGCCGGGCGAGTGAGCGAGTTCGCCGGCCGGCCGCCGTGCACGCGCGCCCGCCACAGCGCCTCGTCCGCATAGATGTTCCCGATGCCGGAGACCACCGTCTGGTCCAGCAGCAGACGCTTGACCGCGGAGCGCTTCGACTTGAGCACGCGCACCACAGCGGCGACGTCGAACCGCGGGTCCATCGGATCGCGCGCGACGTGGGCGACCGGCGCGGGCACCGACGTGCCGTCCACGTCGACGAACGGCGCCGGCAACCACCAACCGAACGTCCGCTGGTCCACGAACTCCACGCGCACCAAGTCCCCCGGCTCCGGGCCGCCGCCCAGGTCGAGAACGGCCCGCAGGTGCCGGTGCGCAGTGACACGCTCCGCCGCGGGCGCGGCCGGGGCCGCACCCACCGGAACAGGAACCTCCGGCACTGGAGCATCCGCCACGGCGCCGCCTGCCGCGCTGCGGACGAGCATCTGCCCGCTCATGCCCAGGTGCACGACCAGCGCGGACCGCCCGTCGTCACCTGCAGGCTGGCCGAGCAAAGGAAGCGGCGCGCCGTCCAGCTCCAGCCACAGGTACTTGCCGCGGCGGCCCACACCGGTGACGACGGCCCCGCCGAGCCAGGACGCCATCGCCTGCGCGCCCGGCTCGAACCGCCGCGCCGTCCGCTCGCTGTGGACGGCGGCGGAGACCACGCGCCGCCCGAGCACATGCGGCGCCAGCCCGGCGCGGACCACTTCCACCTCGGGAAGCTCAGGCATCGCCCACCGGTCCTGTCAGCTTTCGCCCACGCCGGCCTCGTCCGGCGCGGGGAACTCCTCGGTGATCCGGTTCCACGCCTCCGCGGCGGCCTTCTGCTCGGCGACCTTCTTGGTGCTCCCCACCCCCACGCCGAACGCGCGCTCGGCGACGACGACGGTGGCGGTGAACTCGCGCTGATGGTCCGGGCCCGTGCCCTCGATCTCGTACCGCGGCACGCCGAGATCCTTGACGGCGGTGAGCTCCTGCAGGCTCGTCTTCCAGTCCAGCCCGGCCCCCAGGCGGGGCGCCCGCTCGATGAGCCCGGCGAAGAGCCGCAGGACCATCTCACGCGCGGTTTCCAGGCCGTCCTGCAGGTAGACGGCGCCGATCAGCGACTCCATGCCGTCCGCGAGGATGCTGGATTTATCGCGTCCGCCGGTGAGCTCCTCGCCCTTGCCCAGCCGCACATACCGGCCGAGCCCGCCAGGCCCCAGCCCGCGCGCCACCTCGGCGAGAGCGTTCATGTTGACGATGCTCGCGCGCAGCTTGGCCAGCTCGCCCTCCGGCCGCTCCGGAAAGCTCCGGTACAGGTGTTCGGTGACGACCACGCCCAGGACCGAGTCGCCCAGGAACTCAAGGCGCTCGTTGGTGGGCAGGCCGCCGTGCTCGTGCGCGAACGACCGGTGGGTCAGTGCAAGGGTGAGCAACTCACCTTCGACATCGATGCCGACCGCAGTCACCAGTGGACCGTGGTCGGCATCGTGGGTCGACGCACCCCGCCGCGTCATACGGCCGAGGTGACCTGGCGCCCCTTGTACGTCCCGCAGGACGGGCAAGCCGTGTGCGGGGGGATCTTGGCGTCGCATCCACGGCCGGCGCAGGTGACCAGCGTGGGCGCGGAGGTCTTCCACTGGCTGCGGCGCGACCGGGTGTTGGAACGCGACATCCTGCGCTTGGGAACGGCCACGGCTTAACTCTCCTCGGTTCGGTGGTCTGTGTCTTCCGGGACGTCGCGACGGGGCGAACTCCGCCCGCGCTCCACGTCCCGGTCCTCGGGCTGCACCGCCGCATCATCGAACTTCGCGGCGAGGGCGGCCCAGCGAGGATCCATTGTGTCATGCCCGTGCTCGGGACCTGCAATCGCCAGGTCGATTCCGCATACAGAGCAGAGCCCGGGGCAGTCGTCCCGGCACAGCGGCTGCAGCGGAAGGTCCACCCCGACCCCGTCGACGACGGTCTGCGCGATGTCGATCAGGCCGTCGACCACGCGAGGAACCTCGTCCTCGTCAGTGGTCTCCTCGGTGACGCTGTCCGGGAATGCGAACAGCTCCGTGAGCTCGAGGTCCACCGGTTCCTCGACCGGTTTCAGGCACCGGGCGCACTCGCCGACGGCCGTTCCGGACACCGTGCCGGATACGAGCACGCCCTCCATCACCGATTCGAGGCGCACGTCGATGTCGAGCGGGGCGCCTTCCTCGATGGCGATGAGGTCCAGCCCCAGCCTCTGCGGCGCGCGCACGGCGCGGTGCGCGGCCTCCATCTGTCCCGGACGGCGGCCCAGCGGACGCACGTCGAAGACGAAGGGGCTGTCCACGTCCGGGCGCGCGGCGCCATGCCCCTCGGCCGAGCGGGGTTCTGCGGGATCTGCGTTGCGGGGCACGAGCCTCTCCGTACGATCAGGGGTGGATGGTCGGTTTGGACGCGAGGGTTCAGGCGGGTCCGATGCCAGACAGCCCTCCCGCGTACGGCCGTGTCCACCACGGCGCCTGCGCCGTGGTGTGCCGGAGGGCCGCACAGGACATCGAACGCGGCCGGACCAGGCTACTCGATCCGCCCGGTTCGCGCTCCTGCGGGCACCACAGGCCTACCGGGAGTTGCCGTACCGCTGCCCCGCGCCGAAATCTGGCTGGCCGGTGCTGCGCAGCTGCTGACGGCCACGCCCTACCGAGCGCAGCGTCCCGGAGAGCAGGTCCTCGAACTCGGCCAGCTTCGTATCGACGTACACGTCGCATTCGCCGCGCAGCCGCTCGGCCTCCTCGTGCGCCTCGTCGACGAGGCGGGCGGACTCGGCGTGCGCGGACTGGACGACCTCGCTTTGCGAGACCAGCCGCTGCTGCTCGGCCGCGCCCTCCGCGATGGCCCGCTCGTACGAGGCGTTGCCGGCCTCCATGATCCTGTCGGCCTCGGTGCGGGCCCGCCCCGTGGTGGCCTCGTACTCGCGGCGCCCGGACTCCACGGCCCGGTCGGCGTCCGCCTCCGCCGCGGCCACCAGCTCCGCCGCGTGCGCCCGCGCGTCCTCGACCATCCGGTCGGCCTGGTCTTTCGCATCGGCGACCATCCTGTCGGCCTGCTCGCGCGCGTCGGCCAGCGTCGCATCGGCGTGCTCGTTGGCCCGCCCGACCAGGTGGTCGGCGTTCTCCCGCGCCTCGCCGAGCATCCCGTCGCGCCGGTCGAGCACGTCCTGCGCGTCGTCGAGCTCGGGCGGCAACGCCTCCTTGATGTCGTCGAGCAGGTCCAGGACGTCCCCGCGGGGCACGACGCACCCCGCAGTCATCGGCACCCCGCGCGACTCCTCCACGATCACGACCAGCTCGTCGAGCGCCTCGAATACCCGGTACACCCTTACCCCTTCTCGTCGAATCCCGTCCGCCTTGCCGCGCCGGTGCTTCCCGGTCCAGTCTGCCCGCATCACCGCCCCGGCGTGCGACGACGGCGCCGGTGTGTCGCGCCCGCAGTCCCGGCCCCGGCACGGACCGCCGCAGATGGACCGCCGCGCCACCTGCCAACGCGAGCGTCGCCCGGCGGCGCGTCGCACACTCCCCGCCCGGCGCGAGACGCCTCACATCACGCGGCCGACGGCGGCACCATCAGCGCGCGGCGCGCTCCGCCAGCCGCCGGAGCAGCGCCGCGTGCACGTGCTCCGGCAGCATCCCCTCCACGTCACCACCGAAGGTCGCGACCTCTTTCACCAGCGAACTCGACAGGTAACCATACTGCGGGTCGGCGGGCACGAAGAAGGTGTCCACCCCGGTCAGCGCCCGATTCATCTGGGCCATCTGCAGCTCGTAGTCGAAATCGTTCGCGCCGCGCAGCCCCTTGACGATAGCGGTGACGGCGTTGTGCCGCGCGTATTCGACGAGCAGGCCGTGCCAGGCGTCCACCCGCACGTTGGGCAGGTCGCGCACCGCGTCCTCGAGGAGCGCTATGCGCTCGTCGACGCTGAACATGCCCTGCTTGGACTTGTTGATCATCACCGTGATGATCACCTCGCCGAACTGCGCCGCGACGCGCCGGAAGACGTCCAGATGACCGTTTGTCACGGGGTCGAAGGACCCGGGGCACACCGCAATGCTCATGAGCCCAGACCGTAACAGGTGGCGATCTCGATCCGGGTCTCTCCGTAGCGTTTGACGGCGACGTCGCCGTACTCCTCGGGCCACGGCGTCGCCGCGCTGCGGGACGCCCGTTCCACGACCACGATCGCCCCGTCCGCCAGCCACCCGGCCGCGAGCGCCTCGAGTGCCGCGGCGACCTCTGCAACCGGCACCGCGTACGGCGGGTCGGCGAACACCAGGTCGAACGGCTGCGGCGCCGGCTTCGCCAACGCGTCCGCGACGGTGGACCGGCGCACATGTGCGCCCCGTAGCCCGGTGGTCGTGACGTTGGCCGCGATCACGCGCGCCGCCCGTACGCCGGATTCCACCAGCAATGCGCCCGACGCCCCGCGTGAGAGCGCCTCGAGGGCCAACGCGCCTGAGCCCGCGTAGAGGTCGAGCACCTGCATGCCGGTGAAGTCGATGCGCGCGTCGAGGGCGCTGAACAGCGCTTCCCGGACGCGGTCGGAAGTGGGGCGGGTGCCGGCGCCGGGCACCGCGAGCCTGCGTCCCCGTGCACTGCCCGTGATGATCCGTGTCAGGGTTCGATCACCACCAGCAGGTCGCCGCCCTCGACCTGGGCGACCTCCGCGACGGCGGCGCGCGTGACGGTGCCCGCCACCGGCGCGGTGATCGCCGCCTCCATCTTCATCGCCTCGATGCTCCCGACGACATCGCCGACGGACAACCGGGCCCCCGCCTCCACGGCGAGGGTCACCACCCCGGCGAACGGCGCGGGCACCTGGCCTGTGGCCGTGCGGTCGGCTTTCTCCGCCTGCGGCCGGGCGTCCTCCACTGCGCGGTCGCGCACCTCCACCGGGCGCAGCTGCCCGTTGAGCGTGCACATCACCGTGCGCATGCCGCGTTCGTCCGGCGGCGAGATCGACTCGAGCCCCACGATCAGCGTCTTGCCGGGTTCGAGTTGCACGCGATGCTCCTCGCCGGAGACGAGCCCGTAGAAGAATTCGCGCGTGCCGATCGAAGCGGTGTCGCCGTACTGCTCGCGGTGGGCCGCCATCCCCCGTGCCGGCCCGGGGAACAGGAGCTCGTCGAGCATCGCCCGGCGCCCGGCCGAGTCCCCTTCCAGCGCGCTCCGCTGCTCGGCGGTGATCTCGGCCATCTGTTCGGGTGCCGCCCGCCGTCCGCCGAGCACCGCGGTGCGCAGCGGTTCCGGCCAGCCGCCGGCCGGCACGCCCAGGTCGCCGCGGAAGAATCCGGTCACCGAATCCGGAATGTCGAACGAGCGCGGATCGGCGGCGAAATCCGCCGCCGACGCGCCCGCCCCGACCAACGCCAGTGCCAGGTCGCCGACCACCTTCGACGACGGGGTGACCTTGATCAGCCGGCCCAGCATCCGGTCCACCTCGGCGTATGCGGTCTCGATGTCCTCGAACCGGTCACCCAATCCCAACGCGACCGCCTGGGTGCGCAGATTCGACAGTTGCCCGCCCGGGATCTCGTGGGTGTACACCCGGCCCGTCGGGGCGGGCAGGCCCGCCTCGAACGGCGCATACACCCGCCGCAGCGCTTCCCAGTACGGCTCGAGCGCGCACACCGCCGCCAGATCGATACCCGTGTCCCGGCCGGTGTGTGCGGTCGCGGCGACGATCGCCGACAATGACGGCTGACTCGTCGTGCCCGCGAGAGGCGCCGCCGCCCCGTCGACGGCCGACGCGCCGGCGGCCGCGGCGGCCAAGTAGGTGGCCAGTTGGCCGCCCGCGGTGTCATGGGTGTGCACATGCACCGGCACGTCGAATTCCCGCACAAGCGCGCCCACCAGGGCGGTGGCCGCCGCGGGGCGCAGTAGCCCGGCCATGTCCTTGACGGCCAGCACGTGCGCGCCGGCATCGACGAGTCGCTCGGCGATGCGCAGGTAGTAGTCCAGGGTGTACAGGTCCTCGGCCGGGTCGGCCAGATCCCCCGTATAGGCGAGCGCCGCCTCGGCGACCGCGGTGCCGGTGGCGCGCACCGCGTCGATCGCCGGGCGCATCTGATCGACGTTGTTCAGGGCGTCGAAGATCCGGAAGATGTCGATGCCGGTGGCCGCGGCCTCGGCGACGAACGCATCCGAGACGGCGGCCGGGTACGGGGTGTAGCCGACGGTGTTGCGGCCGCGCAGCAGCATCTGCAGACAGATGTTCGGCACCGCCTCGCGCAACGCGGCCAGGCGGTCCCACGGATCCTCCTTGAGGAACCGCAGCGCCACATCGAAGGTGGCGCCGCCCCACGCCTCGATCGACAACAATTCCGGGGCCGTCCGCGCCACATACGGGGCCACCGCCACCAGGTCCCGGGTGCGCACCCGGGTGGCCAGCAGCGACTGGTGCGCATCACGGAAGGTCGTGTCCGTCACGCCCAGGGCGGGCTGATCGCGCAGCGCCGCGGCGAACCCTTCGGGGCCGAGCGCGGCCAGGCGTTGCCGCGAGCCGTCCGGCGGGGCCGCCGACAGGGCGACCGCCATCTGCTCGGCCGCGGGCAGTTTCACCGTGGGCCGCACTCCGGCGGGCCTGGGCCCGTGCGGGGTGTTGACGGTGACGTCCGCGAGGTATTCGAGGATCTTCGTGCCCCGGTCCGCCGAACCCCGGGCGCCGAGCAGCTGCGGATGGGCGGCGATGAAACCGGTGTCGACCACGCCGGCGGTGAAATCGCCGTCGTCGAGCACTGCCTGCAGAAACGGGATGTTCGTGGCCACCCCGCGGATGCGGAACTCCGCGAGCGCCCGCCGCGCCCGGGTGAGCGCCCCGGCCCGGTCGGCGCCCCGGCAGGTGAGTTTGACCAGCATCGAGTCGAAGTAGGCGCCCACCTCGGCGCCCACGGACGTGCCGCCGTCGAGGCGGATCCCCGCCCCGCCCGGGGTGCGGTACGCGGTGATCCGCCCGGTGTCCGGGCGGAAACCGTTGGCCGGGTCCTCGGTGGTGATCCGGCACTGGATCGCCGCCCCGCGGATACCGATCGCCTCCTGGGAAAGCCCGATCTGCGCGAGCGTCGCCCCGGCGGCGATGCGCATCTGCGCGCCCACCAGGTCCACGTCGGTGATCTCCTCGGTGACGGTGTGCTCGACCTGGATACGCGGGTTCATCTCGATGAACACGTGCCGGCCGGCCGCGTCGACCAGAAACTCCACCGTCCCGGCGCAGGTGTAGCCGACGTGGCGGGCGAACGCGACCGCGTCGTCGCAGATCCGCGCCCGCAACCCCGGGTCGAGGCCCGGGGCGGGGGCCTGCTCGATGACCTTCTGATGCCGGCGCTGCACCGAGCAGTCCCGCTCGAACAGGTGCACCACCTCGCCGGCGGTGTCGGCGAGGATCTGCACCTCGATATGCCGCGGCGCGATGACGGCCTGTTCGAGATACACCGCCCCGTCCCCGAACGCGGTGGCCGCCTCATGCGACGCGGCCTCGAGCGCGCCGGGCAGATCCGCCGGATCGTCGACCCGGCGCATGCCCCGCCCGCCGCCGCCGGCGACGGCCTTGACGAACACCGGAAAGTCCATCGCCCCGGCCTGCGCGACCAGGCCGTCGAAGTCCATGCTCGGCGCTGTCGAGGCGAGTACCGGCAGCCCGGCGGCGCGGGCCGCCTCGATGGCGCGCGCCTTGTTGCCCGCCAACCGCAGGCACTCCGCGTCCGGGCCGATGAACGTGATCCCCGCCGCCGCGCACGCGTCGGCCAGCCCCGGGTTCTCCGACAAGAACCCGTAGCCCGGATACACCGCGTCCGCGCCGCACTCGCGGGCCACCCGCAAGATCTCGTCGACGTCCAGATAGGCGCGCACCGGATGGCCCGGCACACCGATCTGGTACGCCTCGTCGGCCTTGAGCCGGTGCAACGAGTTGCGGTCCTCGAACGGATACACCGCGACCGTCTGCACACCGATCTCGTACGCCGCGCGGAACGCGCGGATCGCGATCTCACCGCGGTTGGCCACCAGAACCTTTGTGAGCATGCCTGCAAACCTACCTTCCGTGCGCCGGGCCCCCGCCCCGCGCGCAGGAGCCGTACTGTGGCTCAGGCGCGGAAGAGGAACTCCCCGCGCTCGGTCCCCTCCACCGTCGAGACCATCTCCGCCAGGCCGGGATGCCGGGTGAGCTCCGGATCCCGCTGCACCATGTCCGCGGCGAACTCGCGGGCGTCGAGGATCACGTCCTCGTCCTCGAGCACCGACAGCAACCGCAGGCCGCTGGTGCGGCCGGACTGCGCGGTGCCCACCACGTCGCCCTCGTGGCGCAACTGCAAGTCGAGCCGGGCCAGCTCGAAGCCGTCGGCGGTGGCCGCGACGGATTCCAGCCGCGCACTCGACGGCGCTCCGGCCGGGCGCCCGCTGATGAGGATGCACAACCCCGGGGCCTGTCCTCTGCCGACCCGTCCGCGCAACTGGTGCAGTTGGCTGACCCCGAAGCGTTCGGCGTCGAGGATCACCATGACGGTGGCGTTCGGCACGTCCACGCCGACCTCGACGACGGTGGTGCTGACCAGGACGTCGATGTCGCCCTCGGAGAATCGGCGCATCACCGCGTCCTTCTCGGCGGACGGCATCCGGCCGTGCAGCAGTCCCACGCTCACTCGGGACAGTGCGCCCTGCACCAGCTTGTCGTACACGTCCACCGCGGCGTTGGCGTCGGGCTGCGGGGCCTTGTCCGCGTCGGCCCCGCCCGCGCCCCGCGCGGGCTCCGGCGGCGCGGCCCCGGGGGTCGACTCGGACCCGGGGGTCGACTCGGATCCGGGGGTCGACACGGATCCGGACGCCGGCTCGGAGGACGGGTCGCCGATCCGCGCGCACACGATGTACGCCTGCCGGCCGTCCGCCACCTCCTCGACGATCCGTTCCCATGCCCGCTTGACCCACCGTGGGTTGTCGGGCATCGACACCACCGACGTGCGGATCGGAGACCGCCCGCGCGGCAGCTCACGCAGGGTGGAGGTGTCCAGGTCGCCGAACTGGGTGAGCGCGACCGTGCGCGGGATCGGCGTCGCCGTCATCACGAGCAGGTGCGGCGCGAACCCCGCACGTGCCTTGCCATGGAGGCGGTCGCGCTGGTGCACGCCGAACCGGTGCTGCTCGTCGACCACCACCAGGCCCAGGTCGAAGAACGTCACCGCGTCCTCGAGCAGCGCGTGCGTGCCGACGACGATGCCGGCCTCGCCCGAGGCGATCTCCAGCAACGCGCGCCGCCGCTCGGCCGTGGGCATCGACCCGGTGAGCAGGGTGACGCGCGTCCCGTCCTCCGCCCCGTCGAGCTGGCCCGCGCGGGCCAGCGGACCGAGCAGCTGCCGGATGGACCGGGCGTGCTGCACCGCCAGCACCTCGGTGGGCGCCAGCATGGCGCACTGGTGGGCGGCGTCGACCGCCTGCAGCATCGCCAGGACCGCGATCACGGTCTTACCGGATCCCACCTCGCCCTGCAGCAGACGGCGCATGGGGACGGCGCCCTCGAGGTCGCGGCGCACCTCGGCGAGCACCTGCTGCTGCCCTTCGGTCAGCTCGAACGGCAACCGCGCGGTGAACGCGTCCACCGCCGCCCCGGTGCGCCGTGCGCCCGCCGGCGCCTTGCCACGCTGGTCTTCGGCGCGCCGCCGGGCCAGCATGAGCTGCATCGATGCGGCCTCATCGAAACGCAGCCGGCCCCGCGCGGCCGCCGCCTCGCCCTCCGACGACGGCCGGTGGATGCCGCGCAGCGCGGCATCCAGCGACACGTGCCCGTACCGCGCGACGATGTCCTGCGGCACCGGGTCCGCCACCGGCTCGAGCTGATCGAGCACCTGGCGCACGCACCGCATGATCGTCCACGTCTGCGCCTTGGCGGACGCGGGATAGATGGGCAGCAGGGCACGGTCGAGGTCCGCGGCGGACAGGCCGTCGCCCGAATCCTGCAGGGCCTCCGCCATCCGGGCGAGCGACCCGCCGCCCTGCACCCGCTGGCCCGGGGCCAGCAGCGCCCCGTCGCCGGCGCGCGCCTGCGCGGACTCCGGCAACAGCAGATAGTCGGGGTGGGTCAGCGTCAGCCGGCCGTTGAAGGTGCCCAACTGCCCGGAGAACAGACCGCGCCGCCCCACCGCGATGTGATGGCGCACCTTGTGCGGGCTGAAGAACGTCACGCCGAGGCGGTTGCGGCCGTCGTCGAGCACCGCCCGGAGCAGCTTGCGGCGTGGATCGCGGCGGATGGGCCTGATATCCGCCTCCACCACCCGCGCCGCGATGGTGACGTGTGTGCCCGAGGCGAGGTCCTCCGGCGCCATCAGGGAGCCGGCGCGCAGATACCTGCGCGGATAGTGCCGCAGAAGGTCCCCGGCGGTGCGCAGCTCGAACTGGTCCGCCAGCACCGCCGCCGTCGCGTCACCGAGCAGCAGGTCCAGCCTGTCCGTGAGCGTCGCCACCGCCGCCCCCTCCGTTCTCCCGCGTCGGGATCCGCGGGGCCGTCACTCGACCCCGATCTGCAGCACGTCGCCCGACTGCAGACCAGGGAAAACCGACAGCTCCACCGCCGGATGCCGCTGCTCCACGTGCGCGCGGGCAGCCGACACCAGCTCATCATCCGCCGCGGCACCGACAAGAAGCGTCACCAGTTCCCCACCCGTGCCGAGCATCAAGTCCAGCAGGGTCGTCACCGCCGTCGACGCGCGGGGCTCGACCACCATCACCTCGCCGCCGATCACTCCCAGCGCATCGCCCGGTTCGCATGTTCCGGACCACGTCAACGCGCGCGTGTCCGCGACGCGCAGGTGCGCGCAGCGCGTCGCGGCGGCGGCCTCCGCCATCGCGTAGGTGTCGTCGCTCGACGGGCGGTGCGGATCGTGCACCGCGATCGAGGCCAACCCCTGCACCGCGGACGAGCACGGCAACGGCAGCACCTGCTGCCCCTGGCGCCGGGCGGCGGCGCTGACCACCACCAGGTCCTCGGAGCGCACGAGTCCGTTCGGCAGCACGAGGACCTCGCCGGCGTCGGTGTCCCCGACGGCGGCGAGCAGAGCCGAGCCCGAGGCGGAGCCGTCGACGGGCAGCACCCGCGCGCCCGCCGCCTCGAACAGCGGCACCGCGCCCGCACCGTCGACCACCGCCAGCACCGCGCGCCCGGGGCGCAGGCCCGTCTGCCGGCGCTGCTGCACGCCCAGATGCGTGATGCGGACCTTCCGGATCCGGCCGGCCTCGAGCCCGCTGTCCACGGCCAGCCCCGCGTCCCGCAGGTGCACGTGCACGGACCGGCCGCCGGTGCCGTCGCCCACGATCACCACCGAGTTCCCGACCGCCTCCAGCCTGCGGCGCAGCGCGGCCACGGCCGTGTCGTCGGCGTCGTCGAGCAGGTACATCACCTCGTACTCGTCCGCACCCGCCGCGCAACCGTGCGCGGACTCCGGGTCCGCCGCCGCGGACAGATCCAGCCTAGTTATCGCTGCGCCGGATCGCCCCAGCGCCGCGTCGACCGACCGGACGAACGTCGGCCGCTGCACCCGCTGCCCCGACAGCGTCTCGGCCAGGCAGTCGAGAACCACCAGCAGCCCAAGACCGCCCGCATCCACCACGCCGGCCGCCTCGAGGACGTCGAGTTGGCGTGTCGTCCTGCCGAGCGCCTCGTATGCGGCCCCGGCCGCGGCGCGCGCCGCGGCCGTGAGCGTCTCCTCCCCCGCGCACCCCTGCGCGGCCGCGTCGATCACGGTGAGGACGGTGCCTTCCATCGGCATGCTCACAGCGTTGCGTGCGAGCAGCGCCCCGCGCGCCAGTCCCGCGCTCAGCCCCCGGCCGTCGAGGCCGCCCGCCCGGCCGTCGGCGGCCGCCTCCTGTGCAAGGCCCATGAGCACCTGAGACAGGATCACGCCGGAGTTCCCGCGCGCCCCGTCCACCGCGCCCGCGGCGAGATCCTGCAGAGCGGCCGCGGCCGTCGGCGCCGCCGCACCCCCCCCGGAACCCCCGGAGACCTGCTCGGCCGCGGCGGTGAAGGTGTGCATGACGTTGGTCCCCGTGTCCGAATCCGGCACCGGGAACACGTTGAGCGCGTCGATCTCCCGGCGCCTGCAGGTGAGCGCGTCCACGCTCGCCTCCGCCCAGCGCCGGACCGCCGCCGCATCGAATACGTGATCGCGCACTGCCGGATTCCCCCCTTCGCTGATCCTGTCCGGGTACCGCGGCGGACACGTATGCTCGCGCCGTGGCGGACGGTGCTGCCGCCCGCACCGCAAGGCTAGTGGTGGCGGGCGCGGTTTGGCGCCGACGGCCGCGGGGCGCTATTCTTGCACGGTTGCCTCGACCCGAGCACGGCTGCGCGCCACCCGCGTGCGGCCGTACCGCACGGGGCCGCTATCCTCTTTGCCGGGAAGGCTCGACTGCTCCGCCGGTAGGAAGAGATCGACTTACCTGCTTGCAGGAAAGACCTGACAACAACCATCCAGACTATTCGAGGAGTTCGACGACTATGGCTGCCGTCTGCGACGTCTGTGCCAAGGGACCCGGCTTCGGAATGTCCGTCTCGCACTCGCACCGGCGGACCAAGCGCCGTTGGAACCCCAACATCCAGACCGTGCACGCACGCCTGGGCAACGGCACCCGTAAGCGCATGAACGTGTGCACCTCGTGCATCAAGGCCGGCAAGGTCGCGCGCGCCTGATCCGCACATCGGCACCGTGTCCCGGTGCCCCGGACCCCCGCCACCGCACGGTGACGGGGGTTTCTCCGTTCACGGGCGCGCTACTGCAGCGCCCAGTCGACGGGGTCGGCCCCCTGCGCGATCAGCAGGTCGTCGGCCCGGCTGAACGGTCTGGAGCCGAAGAACCCCCGCGACGCGGACAGCGGCGACGGGTGGGCCGACTCCACCACGGGCACGTCGTCCAGCCACGGCTTGAGACTCTGCGCGTCGCGTCCCCAGAGGATCGCCACGAGCGGCCCGCCGCGCGCGACCAGCGCCAGGATGGCCTGCTCGGTCACCTCCTCCCAGCCCTTGAGGCGGTGCGACCCCGCCTCGCCCGGCCGCACGGTGAGCACCCTGTTGAGCAGCAGCACCCCGTTGCGGCTCCACGGAGACAGATCGCCGCCGTCCGGCACCGGCAGGCCGAGGTCCTCGGAGTATTCGCGATAGATGTTCGTCAGGCTCCGCGGGATCGGCCGCACCGACGGGTCCACGGAGAAGCTCAGGCCCACCGCGTGCCCCGGCGTGGGGTACGGGTCCTGCCCCACGATGAGGACTCGGACCCGGTCCATCGGCTCCGCGAACGCGCGCAGCACTGCGTCGCCCTCGGGCAGGTAGCCGCGGCCGTCGGCCAGTTCCGCGCGCAGGAACTCGCCCATCGCGGTGATCCGCTGGGCCACCGGCTGCAGTGCCGGCACCCAGGTGGGGTGGACGAGACGCTCGAGCGGCAGCGGTGCGGGACTTTGCACGGCCGTCACCCGATCCTGCGCAGCGCGGTCCGATAGTGCTCCGCGTTCGCGGCGTACATGTCGACGTTGACATGCAGATGGCCCTCCGGCACCGTGAAGTCCTCGCGGACGCGGGCGGGCACTCCCAGTGCCATCGACCGGTCCGGCACCACGGCGCCGAACGGCACCACCGCACCGGCCCCCACGACGGATCCGGCGCCCACGTGCGCCCCGTTGAGCACCACCGAGCCGGACGCGATGAGGGTGTCGTCCTCGATCACCGCCCCCTCCACGTGCGCGTTATGGCCCAGCACGCAGCGCGCCCCGATGATCGTCGGGTCGACGGGTGTGCAATGCACCACAGTCCCGTCCTGGATGTTCGTCGCCTCGCCCACCTCGATGCGGCCATAGTCGCCGCGCAGCACCGCGTGCGGCCACACGGAGGCGCCGGCGGCCAGGGTGACCGCGCCGATGACCACCGCGTCCGGGTGCACGTACGCGGACGGGTGGACGTCGGGGACTCTGTCGTCCAGTGCGTAGATCGCCATTCCAGCAATCTATCGCCTCACCGCCCGAAGGCGACCCACCCCGGTGCGCCGCCGTAGGCGGAGTCCCCGAAAAGCACCGCCGGCTCTGCGGGCGTCCGGCCGCTGCCCGCGGGCGCGTCCCCGGGGGCGTGCACCGTGCCGACCGCCCGCCACCCCTCGGGTAGCGGCCCGGCCGCGGGGAACGTCGCCGCGAGCGGATGGTCCTCGCCGCCGCCGAGCACCCATTCCCACGGGTCCGCCCCGAACGCGTCCGCAGCGGACCGCAGATCGTCGAACCCCGCGCCACCGCCGGCGTCCCCCCGCAGACGGGCGGGATCGACCCGGAGCACCACCCCGGAGTCCTCCGCTATGTGCCCCAGGTCTGCGGCCAGTCCATCGGAGACGTCGATCATCGCCGTGGCCCCCGCGGCGGCCGCCTGCGGCCCCGCCGCGTACGGGGGACGCGGACGGACGTGCGCGGCGATCAGTCGCGCCGCCACCGCATCGTCGAGTGCCACGGCGCAACCCGGCATGCCCCATCCGGCCTGCAGCAGCGCCAGCCCGGCCGCGGAGGCGCCGGTGCCCCCGCACACGGCGAGCACGTCCGAAGGGCGCGCGCCGGCGCGGCGCACCGCACGCCGCCCGTCCAGGGTGCCGAGCGCGGTCACGCTCAGCACCAACTGCCGCGCCTGCACCAGATCACCGCCGACGATCGCCGCCCCCGCGCGCGCCGCCTCCGCGCGGGCCCCCGCCGAGATCTCCTCCAGCACCCGGACGGGAGTCGACGGCGGGCAGCCGATCGCCACCAGGAAACCGGTGCAGCCGCCGCCCATCGCCGCAATGTCCGCGGCGTTCTGGGCGATCGCCTTGCCGCCCACGTCCGCGGGCGCCGACCAGTCCAGCCGGAAGTGCCTGCCTTCCACGAGCATGTCCGTGCACGTCACCACCCGGGAGTCCGCGGCGGAGAGCACCGCGGCGTCGTCGCCGGTGTCCAGGAGCACGGTCCGATCCGCGGCAGGCGGGCGCTCGCCGACCAGCCGTCTGATGACGTCGAATTCCCCCACCTCGGCCACCGTCGCTTCGTCCACTGCTGTGCGCATCCCCTTCCATGGCGGGCGGCGCCGGCGGGCATGGTGCACGCCGGGGTGATCCCGCCTACACGGGTACCGTGGTCGCCGGTCGCGATACTAGCCGGGGACCGCCCAGTGCCCGCGCGGCCGCCGATCGACCGCCCCGCGCCGCACCCGGCCCGGGGCTCCGAGGAACCCCCGCACCCACGAGGAAACCCGCCCACCCATGACGAAACCCGCCCACCCATGACGAAACCCGACGGCAGCTCCGGCCCTGACGACCCCCAGGACCCGCCCGGGACCCCGGCCGGGGAGCCGACGGCCGGGGAGCACC
This sequence comes from Tomitella cavernea, assembly GCF_016599145.1. Classification (GTDB taxonomy): domain Bacteria; phylum Actinomycetota; class Actinomycetes; order Mycobacteriales; family Mycobacteriaceae; genus Tomitella; species Tomitella cavernae. The sequence continues at coordinate 74,223 of NZ_JAENKO010000008.1, read as the reverse complement.
GCTTCCACCCGGCCGTGATCGCCACCGCCATCGCGTTGCCCGTCGCGCTGATCGTCGGCATCGTCGTCGCCGGGGTGCTGGTGGCCGGCTCCGACGACGCTTCCGACGACGCCGGGCCGGTGGCCGTCAGCGGCGCGGTGCCCGCCCCGGAGTCCGGATCCGACGCGTGCTCAACGCTTCTGGCGGCCATGCCGGACACCCTCGGCGACTACACCCGCGCCGAACTGGCCGAGCCGGCCCCGGAGGGCGCGGCCGCGTGGCGGCCGGACTCCGGCGCCGACGATTCCGCGGACCCCGCCGCCGCCGAGCCGATCGTGCTGCGCTGCGGGCTGGACCGGCCCGCCGGGTTCCGCCAGGGCGTCGGCATCCAGCAGGTGGACGCGGTGCAATGGTTCGAGGTCTCCGGCGCGGAGATCGGCCTGGCGTCGTCCACATGGTTCGCCGTCGACCGTCCCGTGTACGTGGCGCTGACGCTCCCGAACGGCTCCGGACCCGCCCCCATCCAGGAGATGTCGTCGATCATCGCGCAGGCCCTGCCGGCGCAACCCATCGACCCGGCCCCCGCCGCGCCCGCGCCGCCCGCCGGCGGCAACTGAGCGCACCCGTTCCGCCCGGCACCGCCCCGCGGGGCCCGCGCAGGACGGGAAAGCGCTCAGCGCAGGCCGGTGCCGCGCGCGGCAGAGGTGTCGATCATCTCGGTGAGCAGGTCGGCGTAGCCGGTACCGGCCGCCGCCCACATCTTCGGATACATCGAGATGGCCGTGAAGCCGGGCATCGTGTTGATCTCGTTAATGACGGGCCCGCCCGCGGTGACGAAGAAGTCCACGCGGGCCAGCCCCTGGCAGTCGAGCGCCCGGAACGCGCGGACCGCCATGGACCGGACCTCGTCCGCCACCGCGTCGTCGAATTTGGCGGGGATGTCGAACTCGCAGACGTCGTCGAGGTACTTCGTATCGAAATCGTAGAAGGCCCCGTCATCGGATCCGTCCGCATCGGCGTCGACCTCCGGCATGCGGATCTCGGCCAGCACGCTCGCCGACACCGTCCCGTCCGCGCGCTCGAGCACGCCGCACTCGACCTCGCGGCCGACGATCGCGGCCTCGACGATGACCTTCGGGTCGTGGCGCCGCGCCTCGGCGAGCGCCGCCGGGAACTGCTGCCAGGAGACCACGCGCGTGATGCCGATCGACGATCCGCCTCGAGCCGGTTTGACGAACACCGGCAGGCCGAGGCGCTCACGCTGCGGCGCAGTCAGGTCATCGTCGCCGCGGCGCAGCACCACCTGGGTGCCCACGGGCAGACCGTCCGCGGCGAGCAGCTTCTTCGTGAACTCCTTGTCCATGCCCGCCGCGCTGGCCAGCACGCCCGGGCCCACGTACGGAACGCCGGCGAGCTCCAGCAGCCCCTGGATGGTTCCGTCCTCGCCGAACGGGCCGTGCAGGACGGGGAACACCACGTCGATCTCATGCAGCACGTCGCCGGCGGCTCCGTCCGCCAGCGACAGCAGCGCACCGGCGCGGGTGGGGTCGGTGCTGAGGGCGACCGGCGTCCGGGTGGCGTCGACGGCGGGCAGCCGCCGCCCCTGGGGGGCCAGCTCCGGCACCTGACCGTGCGCACAGTCCGGCCCCAGCACCCACCGTCCGTCCTCCGTGATCCCCACCGCGACCGGTTCGAACCGGTCGCGGTCGAGGTGCGCGAGGACGCTGCCCGCCGACACGCACGACACCGAGTGCTCGCTGCTGCGCCCGCCGTAGACGACCGCGACCCTTGTACGACGATTGTTCACGTCCAGCACCGTACCTGCCGCCCCGCGCGGCCCGATCCGCCTATTCCGGCTTGATCCGCCGTCCGAGCAGCTGCACCAGCGCCTGCGACACCGGAATCCGCCCGTGGCACACCGAGTGCACGGCCTCGGTCAGCGGCATCTCCACCCCGTAGCTGCGGGCGAGCTCGAGGATCGACGAGCACGACTTGACGCCCTCGGCGACCTGCCCGTGCGTGGCCTGCTGCGCCTGTTCGAGGGTCTCCCCCCGGCCCAGGCGCTCGCCGAAGGAGCGGTTGCGCGACAACGGCGACACGCACGTGGCCACCAGGTCTCCGACCCCGGCGAGCCCGGCGAGCGTCTCGGGCCGCGCGCCGAGCGCCACACCCAGCCTCGTCATCTCCGCCAGGCCGCGGGTGATGATCGCCGCGGAGGTGTTCTCGCCCAATCCGATTCCGGCGGCCATCCCGCTGCACAGCGCGATCACGTTCTTGCACGCGCCGCCCACCTCGCATCCGGTCACATCGGTATTGGTGTACGGGCGGAAATACCCGGTGGCGCACGCCCGCTGCACGGCGACCGCGCGCACCGAGTCGGGGCACGCGATCACCGTCGCGGTGGGCTGCTCCGCCGCGATCTCCTTGGCCAGGTTCGGCCCCGACAGCACCGCGATCCTGTCGGACTCCGCGCCCGTGACCTCCGCGGTCACCTGGCTCATCCGCATCAGCGTGCCGACCTCGACCCCTTTCGCGAGGCTGAGCAGCGTGGCCGACGGTGGAAGATCCCCAGACCACGCGGCGAGGTTGCCGCGCAACGACTGCGACGGCACCGCGAGGACCACCACATCCGCGCCGTCGAGGGCCTCCGCGTGGTCGTGCGTGGCACGCAGCCCCTCGGGCAACCGCACCCCCGGAAGATAGTCCGGGTTGACGCGTCGCTGCGCGACGGCGTCCGCGACGTCCGCGCGCCTCGCCCACAGCGTCACCTCGGTGCCCGCATCCCGCAGCACCTTCGCATAGGCGGTGCCGAACGAGCCCGCCCCCATCACCGCCGCCTTGACCACCCGTCCCCGTCCTTCCTGGCGCGCCGCTCACGGCCGCACCGTGTGCCGGCCGCCGGCGGACGCCGTGCGCCTCCCGACGTTCCTGACCGTACCGGCCCGGCGTCGCGTCCGTTCGGCGCAGATCCCGCAGTGCGGCCGCGGCCCCGCATGCTGGCATCATCGGAACCATGCCGACGCACGCAACCGCCGCCCCGTGCGTGCACGTCGTGGTCCCGGTGAAGAGCCTCGCCGACGCCAAGTCGCGCTTGTCCGCAGCGGTGGACGAATCACTGCGCCGTGAGCTGGTGCTCGCGATGCTCGAGGACACGCTGCGGGCGTTGCTGGAGTCCTCCGCAGTCTCCGCCGTCACGGTCGTCACCCCCGACGCCGCGGCCGCCGCCGCGGCGATCCGGTGCGGCGCGTGCAGCGTCGACGAACGGCAGGCGCTCGCCCGCGCCGGTGCGGCCGGCGATGGCCTGGCGGTCGGCGGTCACCCATCCGAGGGTGGACCGCATGCTGCGCTCAACGCCGCGCTCACCGGCGCGGCCTACCGCGTGCGCGACGCCGTCGCGCCGGACCACCTCGCTTTCGTGCAGGCCGATCTGCCGTCGCTGCGCCCCGGCGAATTCACCGCGGCCGCCGCAGCGGCCATCGCGTATCCGGGGCTGCCCGTCCCTGGCCGCCCTGGAGACGGGGACGCGCACGGGCACGGCCGGGCGTACATCGCCGACCGGTCCGGGGACGGCACCACCGCGGTGTTCGTGTGCGGTGCGGCGACCCGCCTGCGCCTCGGCTTCGGCGGCGGATCCGCGCGGCGGCACGAAGCACAGGGCGCCATCGCCCTGCGGGGATCGTGGCCGGGCCTCCGCGCCGACGTCGACACCGTCGCGGACCTGCGCCACGTCCGCCGACTCGGCACCGGGGCCTCGACCGGAACACTCTTGCGACGCATCGGCGTCCCGGGCGCGAAGACGCGATGAACAGTGCGGAAAATCGGGCCGGGCACCATGCACGACAGGCCGCGATGCGGAAGGATCGAGACGTGCACGACGAAACAGACGCGGCCCGGCCCGCCGGGGCCGGATCCACAGCCCTCGACCATGCCGCCTCGGCGGCGGGCACGGGTGTGCCCGCCGTCGGCCCCGCCCATGACACTCTGCCGCCGGCGACCACCCCGTCGGCGCCCCCCGCCGCGACGATGCGCACCCCCCGCCCGGACACGGACCTGCCGCATGACCGGTACCTCAACCGCGAGCTGAGCTGGCTCGACTTCAACTCGCGGGTGCTCGCCCTCGCCGAGGACTCCTCGCTTCCGGTGCTCGAACGCGTGAAGTTCCTTGCGATCCACGCGTCAAACCTCGACGAGTTCTACATGGTCCGCGTCGCGGGGCTCGGCCGCCGCGACGAGGCCGGGCTGCCCGTCCGCTCTGCCGACGGCCTGACGCCGAGGGAGCAGCTGCAGCTCATCGGCCGCCGCACGCAGGTCACGGCCATCACGCACGCGCGGGTGTTCCTCGACCACGTGCTGCCCGAGCTCGCAGACGCGGGCATCCGCCTGACCCGCTGGGAGGCGCTCGACGACGACGTCCGCAAGGGCCTGTCCGAGTACTTCCACGAGCGCGTCTTCCCCGTGCTCACCCCGCTCGCGGTGGACCCCGCCCACCCGTTCCCCTACATCAGCGGGCTGAGCCTCAATCTGGCCGTGACGGTCCGCGACGGCACCACGGGCAGCGAGCATTTCGCCCGCGTGAAGGTCCCGAAGAACGTCGACCGCTTCGTGCCCGTCGGCACCGGTACCGACGCCGGCGGGGCGGGCCGTGCCGACGCGACGACCTTCCTGCCCATCGAGGACCTCATCGCCGCCCACCTCGACGTGCTCTTCCACGGCATGTACGTGGTGGAGCACCACGTGTTCCGCGTGACGCGCAACGCGGACTTCGAGGTGTCGGAGGACCGGGATGAGGACCTGCTGCAGGCCCTCGAACGCGAGCTCGCCCGTCGCCGGTTCGGTTCTCCCGTGCGCCTCGAGGTGACCGACGACATGAGCGAGCACATGCTCGAACTGCTGCTGCGCGAGCTCGACGTCAGCCCCGGAGACGTCATCCGTATCCCGGGCATGCTCGACCTCACGGGCTTGTGGCAGCTGCACGGCCTCGACCGGCCCGCGCTCAAGGACACCCCCTTCGTCCCCGCCACCCCGCCCCCCTTCGGGGAGCGCGAGACCGCCAGGAACGTCTTCTCGGCCCTGCGCCGCGGCGACGTGCTCGTGCACCACCCGTACGACTCGTTCTCCACCTCGGTGCAGCGGTTCATCGAACAGGCCGCGGCCGATCCGAAGGTGCTCGCGATCAAGCAGACCCTGTACCGCACCTCCGGCGATTCGCCCATCGTCGACGCGCTCGTCGACGCCGCGGAGGCCGGGAAGCAGGTCGTCGCCCTCGTGGAGATCAAGGCCCGCTTCGACGAGCAGGCCAACATCCGCTGGGCGCGCAAGCTCGAGGAGGCCGGCGTGCACGTGGTGTACGGGATGGTCGGCCTCAAGACGCACTGCAAAACCTGCCTGGTGGTGCGGCGCGAGGGCGCGGCCATCCGCCGCTACTGCCACATGGGCACCGGAAACTACAATCCCAAGACGGCACGACTCTATGAGGACGTGGGCCTGTTCACCGCCGATCCGGAGATCGGCGCCGACCTCACCGACCTGTTCAACTCGCTCACCGGTTATTCGCGGGTCAACCGCTACCGGAATCTGATGGTCTCGCCGCACGGAATCCGGCGCGGCATCGTCGAGCGCATTTCAGCGGAGATCGACGCCCACCGCGCGGGGCGCGCCGCCGGCATCAGGCTCAAGGCCAACGCCCTCGTGGACGAGCAGATCATCGACGCGCTGTACCGTGCGTCGCAGGCGGGCGTGCCGGTGGACATCGTCGTCCGCGGCATCTGCTGCCTCAAGCCGGGCGTGCCCGGGCTGAGCGACAACATCCACGTCCGCTCGATCCTGGGCCGGTTCCTCGAGCACTCGCGCATCCTGCATTTCGTCGGCGCACAGGAATACTGGATCGGCAGTGCCGACATGATGCACCGCAATCTGGACCGACGGGTGGAGGTCATGGCCCGCGTCACGTCCGAGGAGCTCACGCCCGTCCTCGGCAACGTGTTCGACCTGGCCCTCAGCGCGGACACCCGCTGCTGGGTGCTGGACGCCGACGGCACGTGGAGCGCATCGCCGTCCGGTGGCACCGACGTGCGCGACTACCAGGAGACGCTCCTGCAGGCCAGCCGCAGCGGGCCGGCCGACTGATTCCCGCGCCGCGGATCCGACGTAGGGCCGGATGCCGCCGGTCACCGGACCATCCCGCACAATCGGACCGTGAGCATCCAAAGCGGTCCGGCACCTCGATCCAACACCGTCCACGCGGCCGGGACGGTGCTGTGGCGGTACCGCGGGGCCGGGCCGAAGAGGGAATTCGCGGTGGTGCACCGGCCCGAGTACGACGACTGGTCCCTGCCCAAGGGCAAGCTCGATCCTGGCGAGCCGGCAGCGGCTGCGGCCGCGCGCGAGACCGTCGAGGAGACCGGATACACCGCAGCGCTCGGGCGGTTTCTGCAATCGGTGTCCTACCCGCTCAACGCGCGCCGGACCAAAGTCGTCGACTATTGGGAGGCGCAGGCCGTCGGCGGCGGGTTCCGTCCCAGCTCGGAGGTCGACGAGCTGCACTGGGTGCGGTTCCGGGACGCCGTCGAACTGGTGACCCACGACCTCGACCGGGCCGTCCTCGCACGGTTTCGTGCGCGGCGCCCGGGCGACGCCACGATTCTGCTCGTCCGCCACGCCCGCGCCGGACGCCGCGGCGCATTCGGTGGCCCCGACACCGCCCGGCCGCTCGACGCCAAGGGAGCAGAGCAGGCCCGCCTGCTCGTCCCGCAGACGGCCGCGTTCCTTCCCACGGCCGTGCATTCCGCCGACCGCGTACGGTGCGTGGACACCGTCGCGCCGCTCGCCGAGCACCTGCGCACCGAGGTCGTGACCGAGCCGACACTGTCGGAGGAGGCCTACGCGCTCAACCCGCACGAGGGGCGACGGCGCATGCGCGAGATCGCCGGCGCAGGACGGGTCGCGGCTGTGTGCAGCCAGTCGGGGGTGATCCCCGACCTGCTGCGGTGGTGGTCCGCCCGCGACGGGCTGGTGTTGCCGTCCACTGATACGCGCAAGGCCGCTTCCTGGGTGCTGACACTGCGCGCCGGTCGGCTCATCGCCGCCGACCGGCTCCCGGCACCCGCTCTCGGCCCGCGCTGACGACGACTATTTTCCGGCGGTCTTCTTCGCGGCCGTCTTCTTGGCTGCAGTCGTCTTCTTGGCTGCGGTCGTCTTCTGCGCTGCGGCGGACTTCGTAGCGGCCGTCTTCTTGGCTGCAGTCGTCTTCTGCGCTGCGGCGGACTTCGTAGCGGCCGTCTTCTTCGCTGCGGTCGTCTTCTTGGCTGCGGCGGACTTCGTAGCGGCCGTCTTCTTGGCTGCGGTCGTCTTCTTCGCGGCCGTGGTCTTCTTGGCTGCGGTGGACTTCTTGGCTGCGGTGGATTTATCGGCGGTGGACTTCTTGGCCGCCGTTTTCGTCGCCGGGGTCGCCTTGGCCGCCGGCTTCTTCGCAGCAGTGGTCTTCTTCGCAGCAGTCGACTTCGCGGCCGTGGTCTTCTTGGCTGCGGTGGTCTTCTTGGCTGCGGTGGACTTCTTGGCTGCGGTGGTCTTTCTCGCCGTGGCCGCCTTGGCCGCCGACTTCTTCGCCGGAGATACCTTGGCCGCCGACTTCTTCGCCGGAGATACCTTGGCCGCCGCCTTCTTCGCAGCAGTGGTCTTCTTCGCGGCCGTGGTCTTCTTCGCAGCAGTGGTTTTCTTGGCGGCCGTGGTCTTCTTGGCGGCCGTGGTCTTCTTGGCGGCCGCAGACGTCGCCGCGGGCGCCGACGTCGCGGGCAGCGTAGGCGCACCCGAGCCGCGCTTGACCGCGACCCCGGAGGCGCTCAGCTTCTGTTTGCCGGCAACGAGTTCCTTGAACTGCGCCCCGGGGCGGAAGGAGGGAACCCGTGTGGCACGGACCCGCACCGTCTCGCCGGTGCGCGGGTTCCGTGCGACACGCGGTGCTCGCGCGCGCTTCTCGAAGACGCCGAAACCGGTGATGGTCACGTTCTCGCCGGCGTGGACGGCGCGGACCACCGCGTCGACGAATCCTTCGACCACCGCCGTCGTCGTGCGACGATCCGTGCCCAGCTTGTCGACCAGACCATCGATGAGTTCTGCCTTGTTCATCAGAAAGACCTCCCCTGACCGTGGTCCTGTCTCGGACCATTTGCACGCCACGATAAACCGGGTTCGCCGCGCCCGTGGGCTTCCGCAGCAAACTTGGTCCGGAATTCTAACGCGCAAATGCGTTCTGGGCAGGTTGTCGGCGGTCTTTCCCTATCGACCGGCCGCAGCCCGCGGCCGGGCTCAGCCGGCGGCGGGATCCGGCAGCGTGCGCGGCTTCCACTGCGGGCGCTGACGTTCGAATGCGCCGATCGACTCCTCGACGCGCATTGTCAGGCCGATGTCGTCCAGCCCCTCGAGCAGTCGCCACCTGGTGTAATCATCCAGTTCGAAGGGGACGACCAGGGTGCCCGCGGTCACGGTCTTGGCCTGCAGGTCCACCGTCAATTCCGTGCCGGGATGTTCTTCGATGGTCTTCCACAGCAGTTCGACGTCATGCTGTTCCACCTCGGCCGCGACAAGCCCCTGCTTGCCGGCGTTTCCCCGGAAGATATCGGCGAAACGTGACGAGATGACCACGCGGAAGCCGTAATCGGACAGCGCCCACACCGCGTGCTCACGCGAGGATCCGGTCCCGAAGTCCGGGCCCGCCACCAGTACCGACCCGCGGTCGTACGGCGGCGTGTTGAGAATGAACTGCGGATCGCTGCGCCAGGCCGCGAACAGCGCGTCCTCGAAGCCGGTGCGCGTGACACGTTTGAGGTACACCGCCGGAATGATCTGGTCGGTGTCGACATTGGAACGTCGCAGTGGCACACCGATACCGGTGTGGGTGATGAAGGGCTCCATAGTCTCGATTCCCGTCTGTACTGTGCGTGCGGATCAGGGTGTGGGCGCCGGGCGCGCGGCGCGGCTAGCAGAGGTCGGCGGGCGCGGAGAGCGTGCCGCGCACGGCGGTCGCCGCCGCCACGGCCGGCGACACCAGGTGCGTGCGCCCCCCTTTTCCTTGCCTGCCTTCGAAATTTCGGTTGGAGGTGGAGGCGCACCGCTGGCCGGGCGAGAGCTGATCCGGGTTCATCCCCAGGCACATCGAGCATCCGGCTTGACGCCACTCCGCGCCCGCCGCGGTGAAGACCTCGCCGAGGCCCTCCTCCTCCGCTTGCGCGCGCACGCGCATCGATCCCGGCACCACCAGCATCCGCACCCCCTCGGCGACCGTGCGTCCGCGCAACACGTCGGCGACCACGCGGAGGTCTTCGATGCGGCCGTTCGTGCACGACCCGACGAAGACGGTGTCGACGGCGATGTCGCGCAGCGGCATTCCCGGACGCAGGTCCATGTACTCCAGGGCAGACGCCACGCCGGCCGCCTCGTCGGCGTCGGCGATGGCCTCGGGGTCGGGCACGGAGCCGCCCAGCGGCGCCCCCTGGCCCGGGTTGGTCCCCCACGTGACGAAGGGCGTCAGCGCGGCGGCATCGATGCGGACCTCCTTGTCGAAAACGGCGCCCTCGTCGGTGCGCAGGCTCCGCCAATGCGCCACTGCGGCGTCCCAGTCCGCCCCCTGCGGCGCGTGCGCGCGGCCCTCGATGAACTCGAAGGTGGTTTCGTCCGGCGCCACCATGCCGGCCCGGGCGCCGGCTTCGATGGACATGTTGCAGATCGTCATCCGCGCCTCCATCGACAGTGCCCGGATGGCCTCGCCCCGGTACTCGATGACGTGCCCCTGGCCGCCGCCGGTGCCGATCTGCGCGATCACGGCCAGAATCAGGTCCTTCGCCGTCACCCCGTCGGGCAGGAGGCCGTCGACCGTGACCGCCATGGTCTTGAACGGGCGCAGCGACAGCGTCTGCGTCGCCATCACATGCTCGACCTCGGAGGTGCCGATACCCATGGCCAACGCGCCGAACGCCCCGTGCGTGGAGGTGTGGCTGTCGCCGCAGACCACGGTCATCCCCGGTTGCGTCAGACCCAGCTGGGGTCCCACCACGTGCACGATGCCCTGCTCGATGTTCCCCATGGAGTGCAGACGCACGCCGAACTCCTCGCAGTTGCGGCGCAGGGTCTCCACCTGTGTGCGCGAGGTGGGATCGGCGATCGGCTTGTCGATGCCGATCGTAGGCACGTTGTGGTCCTCGGTGGCGATCGTGAGGTCGGGCCGGCGCAGCTTCCGTCCCGCCAGGCGCAGACCCTCGAACGCCTGCGGGCTCGTGACCTCGTGCACCAGGTGCAGGTCGATGTAGACCAGGTCTGGCTTGCGCTGCGCGCCCTCGCCCTCCCCCTTTACGACGACGTGCTCGTCCCAGACCTTCTCCGCGAGAGTGCGAGGCGCCGACGCCCGAGTTGCTCCATCACTCATGCCACTCAAATCCCTTCAACGCGCCGTCCCGCGGTCCGGTCGTCCGGACCCCGACCGTGGTGTCTCAACATGCGAGACGATAATATCGTTCTGTGAGACATCATAGCGGTATCGGAGTCCTCGACAAGGCCATGGGGGTCCTCCTTGCGGCCGCCGAACGCCCCTGCAACCTCTCCGACCTCTGCGAGCGCACCGCGCTGCCTAGGGCCACCGCGCATCGGCTCGCAGTGGGGCTGGAGACGCACGGCATGCTGCTGCGCAACGGGGACGGCCTCTGGCAAATCGGCCCCCGAGTGGGCGAGCTCGCGTCCGCGGTGCAGGACCCGCTGGTGGACGCCGCCGCACACGTCCTGCCCCGGCTCCGCGACATCACGGGTGAATCGGTGCAGCTCTACCGCCGTGACGGCACCGAACGCATCTGCATCGCGAGCGCCGAGCCGCCGTCCGGATTGCGCGACACCGTTCCGACCGGCACACGACTTCCCATGACGGCCGGCTCCGGCGCAAAGGTGCTCACAGCATGGTGCGCCGACCACGTGCGCAAGGACCTGCTCGCGGGGGCGCGGTTCACCGAGCGGACCCTCGCCGAGGTCCGCCGCCGCGGATGGGCGCAGTCGAGCGCCGAGCGGGAGCAGGGAGTGGCCAGCGTCGCCGCACCCATCCGGGATCCGCGCGGTGCCGTCGTGGCCGCGATCTCAGTGTCCGGCCCCACCGACAGGATCGGCCGCCGCCCCGGCACGCGCTGGGCGGACGACCTCCTCGCGGCCGCCGACGCCCTGCAACGCAGGCTCTGAGCCGCCGGACGCCGGTAACGAAGCGGTAACCGCACCGATATACTCTTCGGGCGGCGCGGCTGCGGTGACGTCGCTCCAGTATCCGTACGCACCGAAGTGCAGTCAGGAAAGGACCCGCCCATGCCCATTGATGAGATCGTCGGCTCCAGTCTCGGTATCCCCTCCTTCTTCATCGTCAAGCTCGCTCAGCTCTCCGTCGTCATCCAGGGGCGGGCCGGGCTGGATTCGCTGCTGAGCTGACAGGTGCGCAGATCACCGCCCCCACCGGCCCCGGCCGTTGGGGGCGTCCGTGATTTCGGGGGACCTTCGTGATTGCGCGGGCGGCAGCGGCCGGACGCCCCTGCGAGCTCGAGCACCCGCTGCGCAGGAACGCCGGGGAATCCGTGTGCGGTCCGCCCATACGGCGCTCGGATCTGGCTACGCGGCGGGTCATCCCCGAAACAGAAAAAGAGCCCACCCCGGAGATGGGGTGAGCTCTCTTGTGGTAGCCCCGACGGGATTCGAACCCGCGTTACCGCCTTGAGAGGGCGGCGTCCTAGGCCGCTAGACGACGGGGCCAGGAACTTGCCGTATCTTCTTTTGTCGCCGGCATTCCCGGCCGCGGCACCATCCAGACACAAAGCGAACCATTGCGCTGCACTCGGTGAACCCCAGCCAGTTTAACCGGCTTGAATCCGCTCTCCAAATCGCCTCCGCGCCGAGACTCTACGCGCGGCGCAACCGGGCTGTGAACCCCGGAGACGGAGAGAGCGGACTCTTCGCTGGGGTACCAGGACTCGAACCTAGAATGGCTGAACCAGAATCAGCTGTGTTGCCAATTACACCATACCCCATCACTTCGAACAGGCACACGAATGATCCGGCCTTCGCCGGTGTCCCGCGCTCCCGCTCGAACGATCAGAACACTACCAGGGCCTCCCCCTGTTTACACAAATCGACAGGCGGTGGCGCCCGTCACCCGGTGGCGCGCTGGGCCGGACCGCGCCGGCCGGGGCCCGGCGGAGCGGGACCACGGCCGACCCGGAAGGTCAGTCTGCGGCCGCGGCCGCCGCGAGCTCCCCGGCCGCGGCGAGCCTGCGCAGGCTCCGCTCCCGGCCGAGCAGTTCCATCGACTCGAACAAGGGCGGGCTGATATGCGAGCCGCTCACGGCCACGCGGACCGGGCCGAAAGCCTTGCGGGGTTTGATGCCCAGACCGTCGACGAGCGCCCCCTTGAGAGCCTGCTCGATCGCGTCGGTGCTCCACTCCCCCAGCCCCTCGAGCACGGAGGTGGCGGCCGCGATCACCGGCACCGCTTCCGCCTTGAGGTTCTTGGCCGCGGACTTCTCGTCGACGACGAACTCGGCGTCCGGGGCGAACAGGAAGCGCAGCAGCCCCCATGCGTCGGACAGGACCACGATCCGCGTCTGCACCAGGTCCGCCGCCGCCCGCCACGCGGCCTCGTCGACGTCCACGGGGAGCTGCCCTGCGGCGGTGAGGAACGCGCGCAGGCGCTCCGCGAAGTCGGCCGGGTCGAGCAGCCGGATGTGCTCGGCGTTGATCGCGTCGGCCTTCTTCTGGTCGAACCTGGCCGGATTGGAATTGACCGAGCCGATGTCGAAGGCCGCGACCATCTCGTCCATGGAGAACACGTCGTGATCATCGGAGATCCCCCAGCCCAGCAGCGCCAGGTAGTTCAGCAGCCCCTCGGGGATGAACCCGCGGTCGCGGTGGTGGAACAGGCTGGACTCGGGATCGCGTTTGGACAGCTTCTTGTTGCCCGCGCCCATCACGAACGGCAGGTGCCCGAACCGCGGGGTGAACTCCGCCACGCCGATCCGCTGCAGAGCCGCGTACAGCGCGAGCTGCCGCGGCGTGCTGGAGAGCAGGTCCTCGCCGCGCAGCACGTGTGTGATGCCCATCATCGCGTCGTCGACGGGGTTGACCAGCGTGTACAGCGGCACGCCGTTGCCCCGCGTGAGGGCGAAGTCCGGGACGCTGCCGGCACGGAAGGAGACCTCCCCGCGGACGAGGTCGGTCCACGTCAGGTCGTCGTCGGGCATCCGGAGGCGGACAACCGGCCTGCGCCCCTGCTCCACGAAGGCCGCCCGCTGCTCCGCGGTGAGGTCGCGGTCGAAGTTGTCGTAGCCCAGCTTGGGGTCGCGTCCGGCGGCGCGATGCCGCTCCTCAACCTCCTCTGGGGTGGAGAACGACTCGTAGGCGTCGCCCGACTCGACGAGCCGCCGCACCACGTCGAGGTGGAGGTCGCGCCGTTGCGACTGCCGGTACGGCGCGTGCGGGCCGCCGATGTCCGGCCCCTCGTCCCAGTCGAGCCCCAGCCACTGCAACGCGTCGATGATCGCGTGATATGACTCCTCGCTGTCCCGCGCGGCGTCGGTGTCTTCGATGCGGAAGACCAGCTTGCCCCCCGTGTGACGGGCGTAGGCCCAATTGAACAGCGCGGTGCGCACGAGCCCCACGTGCGGAGTGCCGGTGGGCGACGGGCAGAATCTGACGCGGACTTCAGACGGAGTGCTCATTCCCGGAAGCCTAGTCGGCGCATGTCACGTGCCCCGCAGCCGTGGTCCCCGCCAGCCCGTCGCGGCCCCGACGCTCAGGCCCGGTCCGCGACGGGATTGCGCAGCAGGCCGATGCCGTCGACCGCCACACCCACCGTCTGTCCCGCCGTCATCGGCCCCACCCCGGCAGGAGTGCCCGTGAGGATGACGTCGCCGGGCAACAGGGTCATCACGTCCGAGATCCAGGCGATCAGGGTCGGGATGTCGTGCAGGAGCAGCGAGGTGTTCGAGTCCTGCACGACCTTCCCGTCGAGCGTCGTGCGCAGACGCACCGCGGAGGCATCGAGGTCGGTCTCGATCCAGGGGCCCATGGGGCAGAACGAGTCGTGGCCCTTGGCGCGTGTCCATTGGCCGTCGTGGCGCTGCTGGTCACGGGCGGTGACATCGTTGGCGCAGGAATACCCCAGCACCACCTCCAGTGCACGTTCGGCCGGCACCGACTTGGCCACCTGGCCGATGACGACGGCGAGCTCGCCCTCGAAGTGGACCTCTTGCGAGGTCGGCGGCCGGTTGATCGGCACGTCCGGCCCGATGATCGAGGTGGACGGCTTGATGAAGATCACCGGGTCCGCCGGGGGCGCGCTGCCCATCTCGGCCGCGTGATCGGCGTAGTTCTTGCCGACGCAGATGACTTTGCTGGCGAGGATCGGCGCAAGCAGCCGGACCTCCGCCAGCGACCAGCTGCGGCCCGTGAACGTGGGGGTGCCGAACGGGTGGTCCTTGATCTCGTGCGCGCGCATCTCGGCGGGCACGCGGCCGCTGGTCATGTCCACGTCGCCTTCATCGATCTTGACGAAGGCGACACCGTCCGTGCTGATCACTCGTCCCAGTCGCATGCGCACATCCTAACGGCGCCCCGCCGGACGGCGTACGAGGGCGACGGCCCGCCCCCATCGTGCGGGGGCGGGCCGTCGCCGTGCCGTGGATGCCTGTTGCCGCGCCTCAGATGCGCGCGATGATGCGCGCGCCGGTCTCCGCGGTGCCCGCGGCCCCCGTGCGCTCGCGCAGGTCCTCGGCGACGGCCTGCTCGATGCGTGCGGACTCCCCGGTGCGCCCGAGGTGTTCGAGCAGCAGCGAGGCCGAAAGGATCGCCGCGGTGGGGTCGGCCTTGTCCTGGCCCGCGATGTCCGGCGCGCTGCCGTGCACCGGCTCGAACATGCTCGGATTGGTGCCCGTGGCGTCGATGTTGCCGCTGGCCGCCAGCCCGATCCCGCCGCTGACCGCGGCCGCGAGGTCGGTGATGATGTCGCCGAACAGGTTGTCGGTGACGATCACGTCGAACCGCCCGGGGTCGGTCACCATGTGGATCGTGGCGGCGTCGACGTGCATGTAGGCCCGTTCCACGTCCGGGTACTCGGCCCCGACCTCCTCGACGGTGCGGGTCCACAGCGTGCCCGCGTAGGCCAGCACGTTGTTCTTGTGCACCAGCGTGAGGTGCCCCCGGCGCGCCGCCGCCTTCTCGAACGCATAGCGCACCACGCGCTCCACGCCGAACCGGGTGTTGGTGCTGACCTCGGTGGCGACCTCGTGCGGGGTGTCCACCCGGATGGCGCCGCCCGTGCCGGTGTACGGCCCCTCGGTGCCTTCCCGGACCACGAGGAAGTCGATCGCCGGCGCCCCGGACAGCGGGCTCGTCACGCCCGCGTACAGCTTGGACGGGCGCAGGTTCACGTGGTGGTCCAGCGCGAACCGCGTGTTGAGCAGCAGGCCGCGCTCGAGCACGCCGCTGGGCACGGACGGGTCGCCGATCGCGCCGAGCAGGATCGCGTCGTGCCCGCGAATTTCGTGGAGCACGCCGTCCGGCATGAGTTCGCCCGTGCGGTGGTACCGCTGGGCGCCCAGGTCGTATTCGGTGGTCTCCACGCCCGGAACCACGGCGCGCAGCGCCCCCAGGGCCTGGCCGACCACCTCGGGGCCGATCCCGTCGCCTGCGATGACGGCGAGCTTCATCGTTTCCTCACTTCGCATGGTCCACGGCCCGCCGGGGCGGCGCGCCGTGCAATTGTCGGTAGGACACGCCGCCGGTCCGCGGCGGCAGCGGTGGGCACGGGACTGCTGCCCCGCCGCGTCGTCAGGACAGCTCGACCTGCTCGACGCGCGAGGCGGACACGGCGTCCTTGAGACCGGTGAGCACGTCGTCGGACGCCGTCTCGGAGAGCCGCAGGATGATCGTGGCGCCGGTGCCCTCCGCGTCGTGCGACAGGGCCGCGGCCTGGATGTCGATGCCCGCGTCGCCCAGCACCGTGCCGATCTTGCCCAGCGCGCCGGGGGCGTCCGCGTAGCTGATGAGCACGTTGTTGCCCTCCGCGCGGATGTCGAAACTGCGTCCGTTGATCTGGACCAGCTTCTCCACCTGCTGCAGCCCCGTGAGCGCGCCCGCCACCGACACCACACCGCCGTCCGCAGTGACTGCCTTGACCTCCACCACGCTGCGGTGCGTGCTGCTCTCGGTGTGCGTATCCACGCTGACGGTGACCCCGCGCTGCTCGGCCATCTGCGGCGCGTTGACGAACGTGACCGCATCGTCGGTGATCGCCGAGAACATGCCGCGCAGCGCGGCGAGCCCGAGGATTTCGACTGTGGCAGAGGACAGTTCGCCGCGCACGTCCACCTGCACGGTGCTGGGCGCGCCCTCCGAGAGGATCCCGGCGACCAGACCCAGCTTGCGCACCAACTCCAGCCAGGGCGAGACCTCCTCGCCCACAGGGCCTCCGGAGACGTTGACGGCGTCGGGGACGAACTCGCCGGCCAGCGCCAGCAGCACGGACTTGGCGACGTCCGTGCCCGCGCGGTCCTGCGCCTCCGCGGTGGACGCACCGAGGTGCGGGGTCACCACGACCTGGTCCAGGGCGAACAGCGGGGAATCCGTGCACGGTTCGGTGGCGTAGACGTCGAAGCCGGCGCCGCGCACCCGCCCGGAGACGATGGCGTCGTGCAGGGCGTCCTCGTCGATGAGGCCGCCGCGCGCGGCGTTGACGATGATGGCGCCCTCCTTGATGCCCGCCAGCTGCTCGGCGCCGATGAGGCCCTTGGTCTCCGGCGTCTTCGGCAGGTGCACGGTGATCATGTCCGCACGCGCGAGAAGCTCGTCGAGGCTGAGCAGTTCGATCCCGAGCTGCGCTGCGCGCGCGGCCGGCAGATAGGGATCGTAGGCGACGATCTTCGTTTCGAACGCCGCCAGCCGCTGCGCCACCAGCTGGCCGATGCGCCCGAGGCCGACGATGCCGACGGTCTTGTCGAGCAGCTCGACGCCGTTGAAGCTGCTGCGCTTCCACTCGCCGTCGCGCAGCGTCTTGTCCGCCGCGGGGATCTGCCGCGCCGTGGACATGAGCAGCGCGATGGCGTGCTCCGCCGCCGAATGGATGTTGGAGGTGGGCGCGTTGACCACCATCACGCCGCGCTCGGTGGCGGCGGGGATGTCGACGTTGTCCAGGCCCACCCCGGCGCGTCCCACGATCTTCAGGTTGGGAGCCGCGGCGAGCACCTCGGCGTCCACCGTGGTCGCGGAGCGCACCAGCAGCGCGTCCGCAGCCGGGGCCGCGGCGAGCAGCTCGGGCCGGTTGGGGCCGTCGACCCAGCGGACCTCGACATCTCCCCCGAGCGCCTCGACGGTCGACTGGGCTAGCTTGTCAGCGATCAGGACTACGGGCCGGCCTGACTGGGTCACGGGTGTGTCTCCCCTGCGGTAGTGGAATATTCGGACCGCCCCAGTTTACGGCCCCGCGGCCGCGGTCCCGACGTCGCATCCGGCGCCGCCCGCCCCCGCGCGCCTCTTGTAGGGGTGACACGGATTGTGCTCCCATACGATGGCACCATCCGCGACGAGTGCGGACCGGTCGAGACGAGGGGATCACCCGTGCACGTTCTTTCCCGCACACACAGCCCGCGCCCCCCCGCGCGCAGCCCGCTCGGTCGCGCGCGCAATGTGCGTTCGCACCGGATGCGCAGGGCGTGGACGGCCGCGGCCGCTGCGGTCGTCACTGCGGCGTCGGCGGTCTCACTGGCCGCACCCGCCACGGCCGCGCCCGCCCAGGCCGCATTGGGCGGCGGGTCCGGCATCCTCCTGACGGATGCGGCAGGAGACGTCGCCGCGTGCACGCTCACGACCATCGGGCACGACGGCGGGGGCAGGCTCGTGGGTCTCACCGCCGGGCACTGCGGCGATCCGGGCGACGCGGTGGTCCCGGAATTCGGCTGGAACGGCACCCCTGTCGGCACGATCGTCGACGAGTACCCGGCGCTCGACGTTGCCGTCGTGCAGTTCGACCCCGCGTTGGTCGCCCCCGTCAACCAGGTGGGCGGCATCACGATCACCCGCACCGGCAGCCCGGTGAACTTCCCGGGCGTCGCCTGCAAGGACGGGCGCACCACCGGAGTCACGTGCGGCGTCACCTGGCTCACCGACACCGTGCGACATGAGACCTGGACCCAGATCTGCGTCATGGAGGGCGATTCCGGCGCGCCCGTGGTGGTAGGCACGACCCTCGTCGGCATGGTCAACGCCTTCATCCAGGTGCCGTGCCTGAGCCCCACCGTGGGCACCACCATCGTCGCGGCGCTGGACGCGATCAACGCGGCCGGCGGCGTCGGCGCCGGGTTCCGGCCCATCTGACCGTCGCGCACACACGATCTCGAACAGTCACGAACAACGCCGCCCGCCCCCACTGCAGGGGGCGGGCGGCGTCGCATGTGCGCGGTGCGCCTGCGACTGTGCGCGGAGGAGCGTCAGGCCGTCTCGGTGATGGGGCGGTCGACCCAGCTCATGAGGCTGCGCAGCTTGCCGCCGACGACCTCGATCTGGTGCTCGGCGTTTTCCTTGCGCAGCGCCTCGAGCTCCTTGTTGCCGCCCTCCACGTTGGCGACGAGGCGCTTGACGAACTCGCCCGACTGGATGTCGGCGAGCACCTCACGCATGCGCTCCTTGGTGGACTCGTCGATGACGCGCGGACCGGACAGGTAGCCGCCGAACTCCGCGGTGTCGGACACCGAGTAGTTCATCCGCGCGATGCCGCCCTCGTACATCAGGTCGACGATGAGCTTGAGCTCGTGCAGCACCTCGAAGTAGGCCATCTCCGGCGCGTAACCGGCCTCGACCATCACCTCGAAGCCGGTCTGCACCAGCTTCTCCGTGCCACCGCACAGCACCGCCTGCTCGCCGAACAGGTCGGTCTCGGTCTCTTCCTTGAAAGTGGTCTTGATCGTGCCGGCGCGCGTGCCGCCGATGCCCCGGGCGTAGGACAGGCACAGCGCCTGGCCCTCGCCCTTGGGGTCCTGCTGGACGGCGATGAGGCAGGGCACGCCCTTGCCGTCGACGAACTGGCGGCGCACCAGGTGGCCGGGCCCCTTGGGCGCGACCATGCCGATGGTGATGTTCGCCGCGGGCTTGATCAGCTCGAAGTGGATGTTGAGGCCGTGCCCGAACAGCAGAGCGTCGCCGTCCTTGAGGTTGGGCTCGATGTCATTGGTGAAGATCGACGCCTGCGCGGTGTCCGGCGCGAGCAGCATGATGACGTCGGCCCACGCGCTGACCTCTGCGGGGGTGCCGACGGTGAGCCCCTGCTCCTCCGCCTTGGCACGCGACTTCGACCCCTCCTTGAGGCCGATGCGGACGTCCACGCCGGAGTCGCGCAGGCTCAACGAGTGCGCGTGTCCCTGGCTGCCGTAGCCGATCACAGCGACCTTGCGGCCCTGGATGATCGACAGGTCGGCATCGTCGTCGTAGAAGATCTCGACTGCCACGTTGATTTCCCTTCATAGTGTGTTCGGCGGTGCTGCCTGTGCCGAGGACGAGCATTGTGCGTGCGGTGCGTGACCGGAGTCTCCGGCCGTGTACCGGTGAATCTATCGGGTCGCGGTGATCGACTTGGGGCCGCGGCCCACCGCGACCACACCGGACTGGACGATCTCGCGGATGCCGTAGTCGTCGAGCATCCGCATCAAGGCCTCGAGCTTGTCGCGGGTGCCGGTGGCCTCGATGGTGAGCGCCTCCGGCGACGCGTCGATGACCTTGGCGCGGAACAGGCCCACCGCCTCGATCACCTGTGAGCGCACGGTGGCATCGGCGCGTACCTTGATCATCACGAGTTCACGGGCCACCGAGTTGGCCGGGTCCTGCTCGACGATCTTGATGA
Organism: Tomitella cavernea; assembly: GCF_016599145.1. GTDB lineage: Bacteria > Actinomycetota > Actinomycetes > Mycobacteriales > Mycobacteriaceae > Tomitella > Tomitella cavernae. Next base: position 54,344 of record NZ_JAENKO010000008.1, on the reverse strand, counting down.
CGTTGACGAGCTTGTTGAGCTGCTTGGTCACCTGCTCGAGGGGGAAGTCCTCGACCGTCACGACGATGGTCATCCGTGAGATGCCCGGCACCTCGGTGCTGCCGACCGCGAGCGAGGCGATGTTGTAGCCGCGTCGCGAGAACAGCGAAGACACGCGCGCGAGCACGCCCGGCTTGTCCTCGACCAGGACGCTCAGCGTGTGGGTGGTGCTCACTTGTCGGTTCCCTCCGTCTCGGTCTGCGCCGTGTCGCCGCCGGCGGCGGTGAGCCGGTGCTGTTCCTGCGCGTCGGCGGCCGCCTCGATGGCGGCCGGCTCCGCGGTCTCGTCGTCGTCGAACAGCGGTCGGATGTCGCGGGCCGCCATGATCTGGTCGTTCCCGGTGCCGGAGGCGACCATCGGCCACACCTGGGCGTCGGCGCCCACGATGAAGTCGATGACCACCGGACGGTCGTCGATGGCGCGGGCCTGCGCGATCACCTCCTCGACGTCCTCCTCACGTTCGCACCGCAACCCCACGCAGCCCAGCGCCTCGGCGAGGGCGACGAAGTCGGGGATGCGCCGCGAGTGCGTGGCCAGGTCGGTGTTGGAGTACCGCTCCTCGTAGAAGAGCGTCTGCCACTGGCGGACCATGCCCAGGTTGCCGTTGTTGATCAGCGCGACCTTGATCGGCACCCCTTCGATGGCGGCGGTGGCCAGCTCCTGGTTGGTCATCTGGAAGCAGCCGTCGCCGTCGATGGCCCACACCTCGGTGTCCGGCATGCCCATCTTGGCGCCGAGCGCCGCCGGGATGGCGTAGCCCATGGTCCCCAGACCGCCCGAGTTGAGCCACGTGCGCGGCTTCTCGTAGTGCACGAACTGTGCGGCCCACATCTGGTGCTGCCCCACGCCCGCCACGTAGACGGCGTCCGGCCCGGCGGCCTTGCCGACCGCCTCGATGACGTACTCGGGGGACAGCGCGCCGTCGGCCGGCCGGTCGTAGCTCAGCGGGTACGTCGCACGCAGGCCGTCGAGGTAGGCCCACCATTCGGACAGGTCCGGCGCGGGCGCAGAGGTGCGCTCCTCGCGGATGGCGCGCAGCAGTTCGACGATCACCTCGCGGCAGTCGCCCACGATGGGGACGTCCGCGTGCCGGTTCTTGCCGATCTCCGCCGGATCGATGTCCGCGTGGACCACCTTCGCATGCGGCGCGAACGAATCGAGCTTGCCGGTGACGCGGTCGTCGAACCGCGCGCCGAGGGTGACGAGCAGGTCTGCGCGCTGCAGCGCCGCCACCGCGGACACGGCCCCGTGCATGCCGGGCATGCCGCAGTGCTGGGGGTGGCTGTCCGGGAAGGCGCCACGCGCCATGAGCGTGGTGACCACGGGGATCCCGGTGAGCTCGGCCAATTCCAGCAGCTCCGCCGAGGCCTCCGCCTTGATGATGCCGCCGCCCGCGTAGAGCACGGGCGCCTTGGCGGCGGCGATGAGCCGCGCCGCCTCGCGCACCTGCTTGACGTGCGGCTTGGTGACCGGGCGGTACCCGGGCAGATTCATCTCGGGCGGCCAGATGAAGGTGGTCTGCGCCTGCAGTACGTCCTTGGGGATGTCCACCAGCACCGCGCCGGGCCGGCCCGACGACGCGATGTGGAAGGCCTCGGCGATCACCCGGGGGATGTCCGCCGCGTCGCCGATGAGGAAGTTGTGCTTGGTCACGGGCATGGTGATACCCGCGATGTCCGCCTCCTGGAACCCGTCGCTGCCGATGAGGGTCCGGGCAACCTGGCCGGTGATCGCCACCACCGGCACGGAGTCCATCTGCGCGTCCGCCAGCGGGGTCACCAGGTTGGTCGCGCCCGGTCCGGATGTGGCCATGCACACCCCGACGCGGCCCGTCGCCTGGGCGAACCCGGTGGCCGCGTGGCCGGCGCCCTGCTCATGCCGGACGAGGACGTGGCGCACGCGCCGCGAGTCGAACAGCGGATCGTAGACCGGCAGGATCGCACCGCCCGGAATGCCGAAGACCGTGTCGACGCCGAGCTCCTCGAGCGACCGGACGACCGACTGCGCGCCGGTCACGGTCTCCGGGGGCACGCTGCGGCGTCCGGATACCGCCGTAGCGGTCTCCTGGGCGGCGACGAGCGTGCCGTCGGACGTCGAATCATCGGCACTGGTGGACGTGGCCTTCCGCGGCTGCGGCTGCGGCCGCGCGGTGGGTGCGCTCACTGCATGCTTCCTCTGGTCGGGCCCGCCGCGCAGAGTTTCCGTGCGCGGGGACGGTGGGTGGTCGGTGCTGGGGACAACAAAAAACCCCCGCCAGCAGAAGCTGCTGTACGAGGGTGGCGCGTCGAAGCGGGAACGGCTCAGATGACTGGTCGGTTCACGCTTGGACGCGCCAGCCGATTACGAGCAATTCCGAGTGCTTCATGCCTAAGACAGTAGGCGCGCAGCGGACGCATAGTCAACTCCAGCGGCATCGGAGGACGGCCGGGCGTGCCGGACGCGATCGAATACCGAACCCGCACGAGCGGTGTCCCATGGTGAGGGAACCCGAGGCCGGGATGCGAGGATCGGGATCGTGTCGCCCTCGCATGACGTGCCCCCAGATGATAACCCGGCGAGCGAACGGCCCCGCGCCGGTGCCGACTCCGTGGTGTTCCGCATCCCCGGCAGCGGCTATTTCGCCGTCGCCTGCCTGGCCGCCATCATCCTCGTCCCCGTCCTCAATTGGCCGGCCTACACGGGCTGGCTGCTGCTCGTCCCGCTCTTCCTCGTGTGGTGGGTGGCGCGCATGCGCACCACCGTCTCGCCCGCCGGTGCGGAGGTCCGCACGACCACCGGCCACCGGACCGTGCCATGGGACCGGGTGCGCGGCGTAGTGTTCCCGCACCCCCGGGTGTTCGGCATCAGTTGGGCGCGCGCGTATCTGCGGGACGGGACGGTGGTGCGGCTGTCCGCCGTCACCTGGAACGACATCCCACGGGTCTCGGAGGCCAGCGGCGGACGCCTCCCCGACCCCACTGTGCTGCGCTCGCAGTCGCCGGCCGACGAGCCCGGCGACGACGGCCGGGCCCGCGGCGACCGGATCGAAGAGGACCCCGAGTAACCTCCGCAGCAGGCAATCACACCCCGGGTTCCGGGACGACCCGGGTTCCAGAACGACGAGCCACGAGACGACGAGGTCGAGCATGCCACCACTCCGCTCCAGAACCACCACCGCCGGCCGCGGGGCCGCGGGCGCGCGCGCCCTGTGGCGTGCCACCGGTATGACCGACTCGGACTTCGGCAAGCCCATCGTCGCGATCGCCAACTCCTACACCCAGTTCGTCCCCGGCCACGTGCACCTCAAGGACGTCGGAGAGATCGTCGCCGAGGCCGTGCGCGCCGCCGGCGGAGTGGCCAAGGAGTTCAACACGATCGCCGTGGACGACGGCATCGCCATGGGCCACGGCGGCATGCTCTACTCGCTGCCGAGCCGCGAGATCATCGCCGACTCGGTCGAATACATGGTCAACGCGCACACCGCCGACGCCCTCGTGTGCATCTCCAACTGCGACAAGATCACGCCCGGCATGCTCAACGCCGCGATGCGCCTGAACATCCCCGCCGTCTTCGTCTCCGGCGGCCCCATGGAGGCCGGCAAGGCGGTGGTGGTCGACGGCGTGGCCCAGGCCCCCACGGACCTGATCACCGCGATCTCCGCGAGCGCCAGCGACGCCGTCGACGACGCCGGCCTGGCCGAGGTCGAGGCGTCCGCCTGCCCCACCTGCGGGTCCTGCTCCGGGATGTTCACCGCCAACTCCATGAACTGCCTCACCGAAGCGCTGGGCCTCGCGCTGCCCGGCAACGGGTCCACGCTGGCGACGCACGCCGCACGCCGCGCGCTGTTCACCGACGCCGGCCGGACCGTCGTCGACATCGCCAAGCGCTACTACGGCGGCGACGACGAGTCCGTCCTGCCCCGTTCCGTCGCCTCGCGCGACGCCTTCGCCAACGCCATGTCGCTGGACGTGGCCATGGGCGGCTCCACCAACACCGTGCTGCACATCCTCGCCGCCGCGCAGGAGGGCGAGATCGACTTCGACCTCGACGACATCGATGCCATCAGCCGCCGTGTGCCGTGCCTGTCCAAGGTGGCGCCCAACTCCGACTACCACATGGAGGACGTGCACCGGGCCGGCGGAATCCCCGCGCTGCTGGGCGAATTGCACCGGGCGGGCTTGCTCAGCAAGGACGTGAGCACGGTCCACACCCCCACCGTCGACGAATGGCTGGGCGCTTGGGACATCCGCTCCGGCACCGCCACCGACGAGGCGCTCGAGATCTTCCACGCCGCGCCCGGCGGGGTGCGCACCACCACCCCGTTCTCCACCGACAACCGGTGGTCATCACTCGACACCGACGCTGCGGGCGGCTGCATCCGCGACCTCGCGCACGCGTACACCGCCGAGGGCGGGCTGTGCGTGTTGCGCGGCAACATCGCCGAGAACGGTGCGGTGCTCAAGACCGCCGGCATCGACGAGGACCTGTTCAGCTTCACCGGGCCTGCGCACGTCGTCGAGTCGCAGGAGGAGGCGGTCTCCGAGATCCTCAGCAAGAAGATCACGCCCGGCGAGGTGGTCGTGGTGCGCTACGAAGGCCCCGCAGGCGGCCCGGGCATGCAGGAGATGCTGCACCCCACGTCGTTCCTCAAGGGGCTCGGCCTGGGCAAGGTGTGCGCGCTCATCACCGACGGCCGCTTCTCCGGCGGCACCTCGGGGCTTTCCATCGGCCACGTCTCCCCCGAGGCGGCGGCCGGCGGCGCCATCGGCCTGATCGAGAACGGTGATCGGATCCGCATCGACGTCGCCTCCCGCACGCTCGAGGTGCTCGTCGCCGACGAAGAGCTGGCCCGCCGCCGCGAGGCGATGGAGGCCGCGGAACAGCCGTGGACGCCCGTCGGCCGCGAGCGGACGGTCACCAAGGCGCTGCGCGCCTACGCCAAAATGGCCTCGTCGGCCGATAAGGGCGCGGTGCGCGTCGTCGACTGAGGCACCGGCGCCGGGACGCCGATGACAGCACGGGACACCAGCGCGACGCCCTTCCCCGCGGGGAAGGGCGTCGCCGCTTCTCAGGCCTCAGGCCCCGGGCGTCGCCGCCGCTCCGGGGATGCGCCGGCCGTCAGGCGAAGGGGTTGGCCCCGTTGAAGACCACCCAGATCACCACGCCCGCCGCGACGCCGAGCAGGAGGAACGCGAACGAGCCGAGGAACGGCCGCCTCGTCCACCCGCGCTTGACATCCAGCGACAGGAGGCCCGCGCCGGTGAGGGTGATGCCCACGGCCGCGGCGAGCAGCATCGTCTCGAACTCCACGCCCGAGCCGGCCGCCCCGGATTGGTTCGTGAAGAACTGCAGGCCCGGCGTCGACGCCTGCATGAAGCACCACGCGTTGATGAGGATCGCCACCGCGCCCGCGGCCGCCAGCGGCGTGAGGAACCCCACCACCAGCAGCGCACCCACGACCACCTCGCCGACAGGGCCCGCGATCGAGAGCGCGTGCGCGTAGTTGAAGCCGCCGGACTCCAGGACGGTGCGGAACCCGTCCAGGTCGGGGCCGCCCCAATTGCCGGTGAGCTTCTGCAACCCGTGGGCGAACAGGATGCCGCCGAGCACCACGCGGATCACCAGCAGGCCGATGTCGAGGGTGCCGCGCTTGGCCTTCGCCGGGGAGTCCGTCAGCGCCTGGTCCATCGCGGCGGCGATGTCGGCGGGTTCGCGCCGGGCGGGGTCCGGCGCCCCCGTGCTCAGTTCCTCGTACGAGGGGATGCGCGTGGTCTGCTGCTCGTCCCCGCCGGGGCCGAACACGTCGTCCTCGCGGCTGATCACCTGCCTGTGCGGGATCACCCGGGTCTCCGGATCCGGCTCGTCCCCACCGATACCGCTCCACCCGGGGCCGCCCGTGGCCGGCGGGAACTCGCCGGTGGGTTCGTCGAACGGGCTGGTGCCCACGCCCATCGCCGAGGTGTCCGCACCGCTCTCGTGCGTCGCGGCCCCCGTCCGGGCGCCGCCCTGCTGCGGCTGCTGCGGCGCGGAGCCGCCGGTGGCCGGAAAATCGCCTGCGTCGTTGCCGTCTGACGGCCGGGATGCGTCGTTCACAGCCCCACACTAGAACGGGCGCACGCCCCCGTCGGGGACCTCGCGAGGGCGTGGCGGGCGGCCGACGGCCCGGCACGGGCCCGATCGCCGGGGGTTCCGTAAGGTTGGCGGGCGTGGAGTGGAACTCGTCGACGCGCCTGCGGACCTTGAGGTCGGTGGCCACGGGGGCCGCCGCGGCCGCCGCGGCGGTGGGGCTGCTCACCGGTTGCGCGCGCTTCGGCGGCGCGGAGACCGCACCGTTCCACGCCGTTCCGGAGACCGTGTCCGGCGCGGGGATCGAACCGGACCGGCCGCCCCCCGGGCAGGCGCCGCAGCCGCCCCCGCCGCCGGGGCAGAGCCCTACCCCGCCGCCGCCCGCCGGCCCATGCGACGACCCCGACCCGTCGGTAATCGCCACCTGCCTCGACACCACCGGGGCCATGGCGATGCTGCCGGACGGTCGCACCGCGCTCGTCGCCGAGCGGACCACGGGGCGGATCATGGCAGTCCCGCGCGACGGCGACCCCACCGAGTTCGCACGCATCCCCGTCGACCCGGCCGGCGACGGCGGGCTCACCGGGCTTGCACTGTCGCCCACGTTCGCCGAGGACCACCTCGTCTACGCCTACATCACCACGCCGCAGGACAACCGTGTGGTCCGCTTCACCCAGGGCGACGCACCCAAGCCCATCCTCACGGGGATCCCCAAGGGGCCCACCGGCAACGCTGGCGACCTGGCATTCACCGAGCCCCGCCAGCTGACGGTCCTCACCGGCGACGCGGGCGGCGGCGCCGATCCGGCGTCCCTTTCCGGAAAACTGCTGCGCGTGCAGGACCCTGCGCCGGGAGCACGGAATCCGGCAGTGGTCGCCGCCGGGTTCGGCGCTGCGGGCGGGTTGTGCCGCGATCCGCAGACCGGCGCGCTGTGGATCACCGACCGTGCGCCGACAATGGACCGGCTGCAGCGGATCGCCGCGGACGGCTCGACGCCCACCCTCGTGTGGTCGTGGCCGGACAAGCCGGGGGTCGGCGGCTGCGCGGCCGCGGACGGCACCGTGGTCACCGCCCTCGACGGCGCGAAGTCCGTCGCCGCGGTGACCGTGAGCAAGGAGAGCGGCGCAGTCACGGGCGACCCGCTGGTGCTCGCCGAGGACAAGTACGGTCACTTCGGCGCGGCGCTCATCGCCGGCGACGGCACCATCTGGGGCGCGACGGTCAACAAGTCCTCGGGCGGCGCGGTGGCCACCGACGACCGGGTGGTGGTCATCCCGTTCGCCGGCGGCGGGGGCAGCCGGGTCTGACGCGGAGGCGGCGGGCGCCGCCGGCGCTCAGGAGCAGGCCGCGAGGACGAGCTCCTGGACGCGCGCCGGGTCGGCCTGGCCGCGCGTGGCCTTCATGACGTCGCCGACGATCTTGCCCGCAGCCTTCACCTTGCCGCCCTTGATCTTCTCGACGATGTCCGGATTGGCGGCGAGCGCCGCGTCGACCGCCTTCTGCAGGGCATCGTCGTCACGCACCACCTCGAGGCCGCGGTCGGCCATCACCTGCGCGGGGCCGCCCTCGCCCGCCAGCACGCCGTCGACCACCTGGCGTGCCAGCTTGTTCGTGAGCTTGCCGTCGGCCACCAGGCCGATCACCTCCGCCACCTGCACCGGGGTGATCGGCAGCTCCGCGAGCTCCGTGCCCCGGGCATTGGCCTGTTGACTCAGGTAGGACACCCACCACGAGCGGGCCGCGTCCGCGGGGGCGCCGGCATCCGCCGTGGCCGCGATGAGGTCGAGCGCGCCGGCGTTGACGAGGTCACGCATCTCCTCCGCCGAGAGCCCCCACTGCTCCTGGATGCGGGCCCGGCGCAGCCACGGCATCTCCGGCAGCGTCGCTCGCAGCTCCTCCACCCAGGCGGCGTCGGGGGCGACGGGCTGCAGGTCGGGTTCCGGGAAGTAGCGGTAGTCCTCCGCCGTCTCCTTGCGGCGGCCCTGGCGGGTGCTGCCGTCGGCCTCCTGGAAGTGGCGGGTCTCCTGGGTCACTTCGCCGCCACCGGCGAGCACCGCGCCCTGGCGGCGCATCTCGTAACGCACCGCCACCTCCACCGACTTGAGCGAGTTGACGTTCTTCGTCTCCGTGCGCGTGCCGAACTCTGCGGCACCCTTGCCCATCAACGACACGTTGGCGTCGCAGCGCAGCGAACCCTGGTCCATGCGGACGTCCGAGACCTCGAGCGCCTTGAGCAGGTCACGCAGCGCCGTCACGTAGGCGCGCGCCACCTCCGGCGCGCGCTCGCCGGCACCGACGACGGGTTTGGTGACGATCTCCACCAGCGGCACGCCGGCGCGGTTGTAGTCGATGAGCGAATGGCTGGCCCCGTGGATGCGCCCGGTCTCGCCGCCGACGTGCGTGAGCTTGCCGGTGTCCTCTTCCATGTGGGCGCGCTCGATCTCCACACGGAACGTCTCGCCGTCGTCGAGCACCACGTCGAGGACCCCCTCGGTGGCGATGGGCTCGTCGTACTGCGAGATCTGGTAGTTCTTCGGCTGGTCGGGGTAGAAGTAGTTCTTGCGCGCGAACCGGCCCCACGGCGTGATCGAGCAGTTCAGCGCCAGACCGATGCGCACGGCCATCTCCACGGCCTTGTCGTTGACCACCGGCAGCGCCCCCGGAAGCGCCAAGCACACCGGGCACACCTGGGTGTTCGGTGCGGCACCGAACGCGGTGGGGCACCCGCAGAACATCTTGGTGGCGGTGCCCAGCTCCACGTGGACCTCCATGCCCAGGACCGGGTCGAAGCGTCCGATCACGTCGTCGTAGGACATGAGCTTGGCGGCGGTGGCTGCAGTCATGGCCCGAGTCTATTCACCCGGCGGCGCCCTCCGGCTACCGGGCGCGCCCTCCCCCACGGCGCTGCCCGCGCGCTCAGCCGAAGAAGATCCGCGCCTCCCGATACAGCTCCAGCGGCACCGTCTTGAGCTCGCGCACCGCCTCCGCCAACGGGGTCAGTTCCATCCGCGTGCCCCGTACCGCCGCCATCGTCCCGAAGCGGCCCTCGTGCACCGCGCGCGCCGCGTGCGCGCCGAGGCGGCTGGCCAGCACCCGGTCGTAGGAACTGGGCGTGCCGCCGCGCTGGATGTAGCCGAGCACGGTGGTGCGCACCTCCACGCCGGCCGCCCGCTCGATGAGCGGGGCCATCTGCGCGGCCGCACCGGTGAAGATCTCGTGCCCGTACTCGTCGACGCCGCCGTCGCGCAGCGCCATCCCGCTGCCCTCGCGCGGGACCGAACCCTCGGCGACGACGCCGATCACGTGCCGGTCCCCGCGCTCGAAGCGGGCCCGGATCAGCCCGCAGATCTCGTCGATGTCGAACGGGTCCTCGGGGATGGTGATGATGTGCGCGCCGGTGGCGATGCCCGCGCGGAGCGCGATCCACCCGGTGTGCCGGCCCATCACCTCGACGAGCATGACCCGCCGATGCGATTCGGCAGTGGTGTGCAGGCGGTCCATCGCGTCGGTGGCGATCGACACCGCGGTGTCGAACCCGAAGGTGTAGTCGGTGCCGCCGATGTCGTTGTCGATGGTCTTGGGCACGCCCACCACCGGGACCCCCTCGTCCGAGAGCCACCGGGCGGCCTTGAGCGTGCCCTCGCCGCCGATGGGGATCAGTGCGTCGATCCGGTTGCGTTCGAGCGTGGCGCGGATGTCGCCCAGCCCGGCCCGGAGCCGCTCCGGATGCACCCTCGCCGTACCCAGGATGGTGCCCCCGCGCGGCAGGATGCGGTCCAGCCGCTGGCCGCCGGACATCTCCCTGCGGCTATCGGTGAGCAGGCCGCGCCAGCCGTCATGGAAGCCGACCACCGTCGACCCGTACTGGTCGAGCGCCGACCGGGTGATGCCGCGGATCGCGGCGTTGAGGCCAGGGCAGTCGCCTCCGCCGGTGAGGATTCCGATACGCATGGCCATGACCACCTCCGGCACCCAGCCTGCCAGCGCGGCACGGTTGCGGTCGGCGGAATCGCGCACCGGCGTGCCGATCAAGCAATCCGGGTACATCCGGGGCGCTGCGAAGTACCCGGATCGCTTGATCGAGCGGCGGTGTCCATCCTGTCAGCTGAGCGAACCGAAGAGATTCCCCAGGCTCCCGGCCATCTGGCACACCGAACCGGTGCAGATCGTGTAGGAGATGGTCACTGACGGCGCCTCGTCCTCGCCGGCAAGGGTCATCGAGCCGCCTCCGGGCACCAGCGACGAGCCGCCGCCCCCGCCGCCGCCGTAAAGCTCGGTGTCGGAAACACCTCCGCCACCACCGCCGAAGAATCCGCCGCCGCCCCCGCCTGACGACGGCCAGGCTCCATTGAGGTGTATTCCGTCGCCGCCGACACCCTTGCTGCCCGGATTGCCGATATTCACATTCCCACCTCCAGCGCCCCCCGAAGTCATGGAGCCAGGCTGACCGCCGCCATCCCCACCACCGGGCCGGCCGGCATCGCCGCCGTTGCGATAGTTGCCACCACCGCCGCCACCCGCCGCGACAATCAATCTCGAGTCAAGCGCACTGCTCGTACGAATATCCGACGCTCCGCCGCCACCGCCGCCGTAGTAGTCGGTAATGTGAGCCGGATCCGGACCCCCTTCGCCACCACCATTGAATCCACCACCAGGCAGGCCCCCATCTCCTGCCACCATCACATTGACGTCGGTGCCGGAATCGACGTCGACAGTACCTGACACCTTCGCACCAACCCCTCCCTTCGCGTTGCTGCTTGCACCCCCTTGCCCCCCGACCGCCGTCACGTCGAGCTCGCTCACCCCGTCGGGCACGTGGAAGGTCTGCGCCGCGCCGGTGTAGTCGAACTCGCACACCACCCGCGTCGCGGCGAACGGCGGCGTGTACGAGGTGCAGTTCTCGGGCAGCGGGGCCGCTCCGGCAGCCTCAGGCAGCGCCACCGCCGCGGCGCCGGCGAGCGCCATCGTCGCGAACCCCACCCCCGCCTTCGCGGCCGTCCTGCCGGCCGATCGACGTCGATACATCGCGTTCTCCCCACACTCGGATTCCGATGGACTCCTTCACCATGCGCCGGGCGCGGCCGCGATACATCCGCCAAATGGCGGATGTATTCAACAGAATTTGATTACGATCTAATAACGCAACGGTGGACGCCGAACACGCGGCGACCAAGCGAAAAGTGCACGCCGACGGCCTGAAACGAGCAGAAAACACTTGATCGTCGGGCGCAGCACTACTCAGCACGCGCTCACCCCGGGGTGACGACGCCGCTCTCGTAGGCCACCACCACCGCCTGGGCCCTGTCGCGCAAACCCAGCTTGGCGAGCACCTTTCCCACGTGGGTCTTCACCGTCTGCTCGGACAGGAACAGCGCCTGGGCGATCTCGCCGTTGGACAGCCCGCGCGCGACGTGTTCGAGCACTTCGCGTTCCCGCGGCGTGAGCTCTTTGAGCCCCGACGGCACGGACCGGGCTGCGGAGCGCCGGCGTACCGATTCGCTGATCATCCGCCGGGTGATGGACGGCGCCAGTAGCGCATCGCCGCCCGCGACCACCCGCACGGCGCGCACCAGCTCGTCGGCGGGCGCGTCCTTGAGCAGAAAGCCGCTCGCCCCGGCACGCAGCGCGTCGTAGACATAGTCGTCGATGTCGAAGGTGGTGAGCATCAGGACGCGCACCGGCGGATAGAGGTGCGCGTCCATGATGTCGCGGGCGGCGTCGATGCCGTTCATCTCCGGCATGCGCACGTCCATCAGCACCACGTCGGGCCGCAAGCGACGCACCTCGGCGACCGCCGCACGCCCGTCGGCCGCGTCCCCCACGACGCTGATGTCGGGCTGGGCCGCCAGCAGCGCGCCGAAACCCTGCCGGACCATCGCCTGGTCGTCCGCGATAAACACCGTGGTCGTCACCGGATCATCCTGCCTGACGCGCGGTCTCGACGATCGAGAGCGTCGCGCGCACGACGAAACCGCCATCGTCGGTCGGCTCCGCTGACAGCGTTCCGCCTACCGCGGCGGCGCGTTCCCGCATCCCCCGGATCCCATTGCCGCCGCCCGCCGCACCGTCCGTCTCCGCAGCCACGCCTGGTTCCGCCGCCCACGTGCGCGCCGGTCCGTTCACGATCTCCACCACCGCCTCCTCGTCGCCGTCGGCCACCCGCAGCGTTACCCGCACCCGCGAGCCCGGCGCATGCCGGGACGCGTTGGACAGCGACTCCTGCACGATCCGATACAGAACAACGCCCGCGGCGGTACGGATGCGTGCGGTGTCGCCAGTCACCCCAAAGCGGGCGTCGATGCCTGCGCGCCGGCTCCCCTCGACCAGTTCGCCGATCCTGTCGACGCCCGGCTGCGGCGCGCGCTCTGCCATGTGCTCGTCGCTGCGCAGCACCCCGAGCATCGCACGCACCTCGTCGAGCGCCTCGCGCGCGGTGCCGGCGATCGAATCGAACTCGGCTGTCGTCTCCGGCTTGAGCCCGCCGATCCGGTACTGCGCCGTCTGCGCCTGCACCACGACGAGGGACATGTGGTGTGCGACGACGTCGTGCAGGTCGCGGGCGATCCGCGCCCGCTCCTCGAGCACCGCCCTGCGGCTGCGCTCCGCCCTGCTGAGCTCCTCCTGGCGTTCGAGCTGGCGCCGCGAAAGCCACAGCCGCCGCAACAGCACCGTGAACACGAGGATCGTGGTGAGCCCCACCACCCAGCCGAACCAGTCGGAGCCCGGCGCGTACACGGCGAAAACGACGACGGTGCCGACCCACACGGCGGCCACCCGCTCGCGTTGCTCCGTCAGGCACACAGCTATGTACAAGGCCAGCAGGACGAGTATGTGCACCACCTGCCACGGCGGCCCGCCGGGCGCCTCGGGCGTGGAGTCGAACGCCACCGGGATGACGATGGCCGCCGCGATCGAGATGCTCCAGCCCAGCACGGGATTGGCGCGCACCACCAGGAAAGGGAACGCGGCGAGCGCGGCGATCAGCGGCTGCAGCGGCGCGGGCACCTGATGGGTGAGGTGCAGCGTCGGCCATGCGACCGCATAGAGGGTCGCCGTGACCACCACGATGAGGGTGACCTCGCCGCGTCCGGCGAAAGCGGCCCGCACGCGGCGCGCGCCCCGTCGGGGCTTCGAGGCCGCGCGCTTCTCCGCACGCCGCCGCGCGCGGAGTTCCCTGCGCGACGGGCCGTCGGCCGCGCGACGCCGCCGCGGGAGACGGCGCCTGCGATCCACGCCGTCCTGGTCGCGTCCGCGCGCCCGCCGCCGAAACCTCACGCGCCCGAGTCTAAGTTCGGCACCCTGCACGCACATCACTCTCCGGTATCAGACGACCCGCCACCGGGGGGTGAGCCGCACGCTCCCGCACACCCCGCCGGTGCCGCCGGGAACAGCCCATCCGCGTGATGTGCCCTTCCGCCGGCCGTTCCTAGCGTCACTGGCATGCACACACCACCGCGGGCCGCGGGTTGCCCTCTCGCCTCTCCACGCCGCACTCGCGCACACCGGACGCGCCGCGCCGCGCGGATCGTCTTCGCCGCGGCCGCATTCACGCTCATCGCGGCGGCCGCGACGCTTGCGCTCGCCTTCGCCCTGCCAGTCCAGGCCGCGGAGGTCGACGGAGACGACGGTGCCGCCTCGGACGCCGTCCGCGCCGTCGACGCGTTGCTGCACGCCGACGCGCACACCGCGCTCCGCCGGATGCCCCCGGGATTCCCCGCATACGCGGGGTACCGGCCGGCCGTGGAGGACGGGATGCTCGTGAACCCCGCCGGCGGCTGCTCCTCGCCGGTGCCTCTTCCCGCATCCTTCGCGGGCGCATGCCGCGCGCACGACCTGGGCTACGACCTGCTGCGCTATGCCGACGCGCAGGGCCTGCAACTGGGCCCGTGGGCCCGGCGCGGCCTCGACGCGCAGCTCGCGGAGCGGCTCCACGCCGTCTGCGCACCGCACGAGACCGTTTGCCGCGCGGCGGCCGACGCGGCCGCGGCCGCGGTCGACGTCAATTCCTGGCGGCAGGGCTACGGCGTTCCCCTGCACGAGGACGTCGGGTTGTACGCGCTCGGCGGGGTCGGCGCCGCGGGCGCCGTGTTCGCCGCCGGATCCGGGGCGCGGGGGGCGGTCCGCGGATCCCGGCGCGCATCGGCTCTCCGGCGTGCGGGTGGTGCAGGACGCGCGAGGACCGGCATCCGCCGTACAGCCCGCATGGCCGCGGGGGTGACGGCATGACGGCCGCCCCGGCTCTGCACGTCCTCACGCCGGGCGCCGTTGCGCGCAGTCCACTCCCCCGCGGCGCGGGAACGCGCGTCTCCGCCCTCGCCCACGCGCTCGCCCCGCGGACGCGCACCGTCGTCGGCGGCTCCGCGGGCGCCGTGGCGGGGGTCTACCCGGGGATCATGCCGCGCAGCGTGTGGGTCGAGGGCGTGACGGTGGGCGCGTTCGCGGTGATCGGCGTCGCGCTCACTGTGCTGATGACGTGGCTGTGGGCGCGGGCGACCCGCCGCCTGGGAGGCTCCCCGGGCCGCTCCCGCTCGGCGATCGCCACCGCCGTCGGGTGCCTCGGCGCCGTGACCGCGGCGGCGGCGTGGTCGGCGCAGTCGGACCGGGTGTCGGAACTCTCCGCGTCCGGCGGCTACCGGCCTGCCGTGTTCGCCGTCGCCGTGGCCGTATGTGCGACGGCGCTCGGCGCGGTGCGGCTGGTCCGCGCCCGGCCACGGGCTGTCGCAGCGCTGGCGGTGGTGTTGGCCGCTCTCGGATCCGTCTCGGGTGCGGTGGCGCTCGACGAACCGCCCGCCGCCGCCTCGTCCCTCGCCGCGACCGCGATGAGCACCCGCTCGGGCGGGCCCGGATCACTCGTCGCGTGGGACTCGCTCGGCGGCCACGGGCGCCGGTTCGTCGGCGACACCGCGCATCCCGGGGCGATCCGCACCTACGCCGGGCTGGGCTCCGCCGCCGACGTGACGGCCCGCGCCGCCCTCGCCGCCGACGACATGGTGCGCGCCGGCGGTCTGGACAGACGGGCCGTGGTGGTGATGGTTCCGACGGGCTCCGGTTGGATCGACGGCACCGCAGCGGCCGGGTTCGAGGAGTTCTTCGGCGGCGACGTCGCGGAGGTGGGGATGCAGTATTCGAGCGCGCCGAGCTGGGTGTCCTACCTCTTCGCGCCCGACGAGGCCGCCTCGGCCGCGCACGCGCTGATCTCCGCCGTCGCCGCCCGCGTCAGCAGCGTGCCCGCGCCCCGGCGGCCGGAGCTGTACGTCTACGGCGAGAGCATGGGCGCCGCGGCCGGCGCACGGGCGCTCGCGGATGCCCCGCAGGCCCGCGGAATGCTGTGCGGCGCACTGTGGGTGGGCCCACCGGCGCGCTTCACCGATCCGGTTCCCGGGCGCTCGAGCGTGGTGGTGAACGCCTCGGACCCGGTGCCCCGATGGGACCCGGCGCTGGCGCTGCACCCGGCGGAAGGCGCAGCGGAAGCGGCGGCTCCGCCGTGGGTCCCAGGAGTGAGCTTCCTGCAAAGGAGCGTGGACGTCGTCGTGTCGCGGTCGGGCCCGGCGGGCACCGGCCACGTCTACGGGGGCGGGCAGGTACGCGGGTTGCCGACGTGCTCATGAGAGCGCCGCGTCACGAACCGTCCTCCCACGAACTGACCCGAGCACCGGATGCCCACGCCGAGCGCCGGATCCCGCGGCGGAGCGTGCAACAGGCGCTCGGATCGGCAGACACGCCTACAGCTCCGGGTACGCGACGGCACCGCGGGCGGACTCGTAGGCGGCACCCACACGGTAAAGCCGGTCATCCGCCAGCGCCGGCGCCATGATCTGCAGGCCCACCGGAAGCCCGTCGTCGGCGGAGATGCCGGAGGGCACCGAGATGGCGCAGTTGCCCGCGAGGTTGGTGGGCAACGTGCACAGGTCGGAGAGGTACATCGCCAGCGGGTCGTCGACCTTCTCGCCCAGCTTCCACGGCGTGACGGGGCTGGTGGGCGAAACGAGGACGTCGACCGACTCGAAGGCCCTCGCGTAGTCGCGGCCGATCAGCGCGCGCACCTTGAGCGCCTGTCCGTAGTACTCGTCGTAGTAGCCGGCGGACAGAGCGTAGGTGCCGATCATTATGCGCCGCTTGACCTCCGGGCCGAAGCCGGCGGAACGCGAGGCGGCCATGACCTGCTCGGCGCTGTGCGCGCCGTCGTCGGACACGCGCAGTCCGTACCGCATGGCGTCGAACCGCGCGAGGTTGGAGGACACTTCGGAGGGCATGACCAGGTAGTACGCGGCCAGCGCGTGTTCGAACGCCGGGCAGGACACCTCGATCACCTCGGCGCCGAGCGCCTTGAGCTGCGCCACCGCGGCATCGAAGGAACTCAGGACTCCGGGTTGGTAGCTGTCCGAGTGCAGTTCGCGGACCACACCGACCTTCACGCCCGTAAGGTCTCCCTGCGCGCCGGCGCGCGCGGCGTCGACCACCGCCGGCACCGCCGTGTCGATGGAGGTGGAATCGCGCGGATCATGCCCGGCGATCACCTGGTGCAGCAGCGCCGCGTCGAGCACCGTGCGGGCACAGGGCCCCGCCTGGTCCAGCGACGACGCGGCGGCGACGAGCCCGAAGCGCGACACGGTGCCGTAGGTGGGCTTGACGCCGACCGTGGCCGTGAGCGCCGCGGGCTGACGGATCGACCCGCCGGTGTCCGTGCCGATGGTGAGTGGAGCCTCGAACGCGGCGAGGGCGGCGGCCGACCCGCCGCCGGAGCCGCCGGGGATGCGGTCGGTCCCCCACGGATTGCGCGTGGGCCCGAAGGCGCTGTTCTCGGTGGACGAGCCCATGGCGAACTCGTCCATGTTGGTCTTGCCGAGGATCGGGATCCCGGCCGCGCGCAGCCTGCCGACGACCGTCGACTCGTACGGCGACACCCAGCCCTCGAGGATCTTCGACGCACACGTGGTGGGCATGCCGGTGGTGGTGAGGATGTCCTTGAGCCCCAACGGCACCCCGGCGAGCGGCGATGCGGGCTCGGCGCCGCCGGCCAGATCGGCGTCCACCTGCCCGGCGGCGGCGAGGGCCTGCTCGCCGGCCACGTGCAGGAATGCGCCGACAGTGCCGTCGACCGCCTCGATCCGGTCGAGGTGGGCACGGGTGGCCTCCACCGACGAGACCTCGCGCGCGTGGATTTTCGAGGCCAGTTCGGAGGCCGCCAGGCGGGTCAGGTCGGTCACTGCTCTTCTCCCAGGATCTGCGGTGCGACAAAGCGCTCGTCCTCGACGGACGGCGCGCCGGAAAGCGCCTCCGCGGCGGTGAGGCCCGAAGCGATGACGTCGGCGCGGCCCACGTTCGTCACGCCGGTGAGCTCGGACAGCGGCGGGACATCGGCCGTGTCGGCCTCGGAGACCGTCTTGACGTGGGCGAGAATGGCGTCGAGCTGGCCGGCGAACTCGTCGAGCTCGCCCTCGGCCAGGTCGAGTCGCGACAGCATTGCGAGGTGTGCGACCTCATCGCGGGAGATCTCCGGCACCCGGTGCCCCTTTCCGGCCGACGCAGCGGCCTGCCTACCGGCGGATCGACTGCCGCCGTGCGGCCCGCCGCTGACGGGCCCGGCATCGATCCCGCCCGACGCTGGTTCGGCTCAACTCTACGGCCCGCCGGCGGCGGCGATGCGCACGGCCTCGCCGCCGACCCGCGTCGTGCCAGCGGTGCGACAATGGACCGACACCGCAAGTGAACTGCTGAGGAGCCGGCTTTGTCGTACCTGCTGCGCGTGGTGCTCCCCGACCGCCCCGGCACGCTGGGCCTGCTGGCCCTGGCGCTGGGCGAGGCCGGGGCGGACATCCAGTCCCTCGACGTCATCGAGCGCAGCGGCGGCTACGCGGTGGACGACATCGTCGTGAACCTTCCGACCGGGGCGCTGCCGGACGTGCTCATCACCGCCGCGGAAGCGCTGGACGACACCGTCGTCGACGCCATCCGCCCGTTCGTCGGCAACCTCGACACGCACCGTGAACTCGAGCTGATCGAGCTGGTGGCGGGTTCGCCGCGGCGCGGGCTCCAGCGGCTCGTCGACGCCGCGCCCCGCGCCCTCCAGGTGCACTGGGCGGCGGTGCTCGATCACGGCGGCGGAGATGCCGGCGCCGCCCCGCTGTATGCGAGCCCCGGCACCCCGGAGACCTGGCCCGATCGCCCCCTGTCGGAGCAGGTGGGCACGGCCCAGGTGGTCCGCACCGACGCGGACTGGGTGCCGGAAGTCTGGCGGGCCGGTGAGATCGCGCTCGCGGCCGCGCCCATCGGCGACGGCGGGGCCGTGCTGCTGCTGGGCCGCAACGGCGGTCCGCAGTTCCGCCCCGCCGAGGTGGCGCGGCTGGGCTACATCAGCGGCATCATCGGCACCGTCCTCAAGTAGCCGGCGCCGGGAGCCGGTGGGCGTCTTCGCGGCAGCGGGACGGCGGTCACTGCTCCTGCTCCGCCGGCCGCACCGCGTCCGGGCCGTCCGCGAGCAGCCGGCGGAACCCGTCCGCGTCGAGCACGGGGACCCCCAGCGACAGCGCCTTGTCGTACTTGGATCCCGGGGCATCGCCCACCACGACGAACGCCGTCTTCTTCGACACCGACGAGGCCGCGCGCCCGCCGCGGCTCACGATCGCCTCCTTCGCGCTGTCGCGGGTGAACCCCTCGACAACGCCCGTGACGACGATCGACATGCCCTCGAGGGTGCGGGCGATCGACTCGTCGCGCTCGTCGGCCATGCGCACCCCCGCCGCACGCCACTTGTCCAGCAGTTCGCGATGCCAGTCCACGTGGAACCACTCGGTGATGGCGGCCGCGATGGTGGGGCCCACGCCCTCGGTGGCGGCCAGCCGCTCCTCGTCTGCCTGCTCGATGGCCTCGAGGCTGCCGAACTCGGTGGCCAGGGCCCGCGCCGCCGTGGGGCCGACGTGCCTGATGGACAGTGCGACGAGCACCCGCCAGAGCGGCTGGTCACGCGCTGACGCCAGGTGCTCGAGCAGCTTCTTCCCCGTCGCCGACACGGCGCCGCCCTTGGTGGTGTAGACGGCCGTCCGGCGCAGCGCGTCGGCGTCGAGGGTGAACAGTTCGCCCTCGTCGGCAATCACGCCCGTGCGCAGCAGGTCGGTGGCCCCCTCCATGCCGAGCATCTCGATGTCGAATGCGCCGCGCCCGGCCAGGTGGAACAGCCGCTCGCGCAGCTGCGCCGGGCAATGGCGGGTGTCAGGGCAGCGCAGGTCCACGTCGCCGTCCTTACCGGCGGCGATCCGACTTCCACACTCGGGGCAGTGCGTGGACATGATGAACGCGCGCTCGTCGCCGCGGCGCGCGTCCGCCACGGGCGCGAGTACCTCCGGGATGACGTCGCCGGCCTTGCGGATCACCACCGTGTCCCCCACGCGCACGCCCTTACGGTCCACCTCGGAAGCGTTGTGCAGCGTCGCCTGCGCCACCGTGGAGCCCGCCACCAGCACCGGCTTCATCAGCGCGAAGGGCGTCACCCGACCGGTGCGCCCCACCCCCACCCGTACGTCTAGCAGCAGCGTGTTCACCTCTTCCGGCGGGAACTTCAGCGCGATGGCCCACCGCGGCGCACGCGCCGTCTCGCCGAACTCGTCGTGCAGGGCCATGTCGTCGACCTTGACGACGAAGCCGTCGATCTCGTGCTCGATGTCGTGGCGGTGCTGCGCCCAATAGTCGGCCCGCTCGAGCACCTTGTCCGCGCCGCGCACGCGAGTGGTGTGGGTGGACACCGGCAGGCCCCAGGCCGCCAGCGCCTCGTAGGCGTGGTACTGGGACACCGGTGAGAAGCCTTCGCGGCGCCCGATGCCGTGGCAGATCATCCCCAGCCTGCGCCGCGCGGTCACGGCGGGATCCTTCTGCCGCAGCGAACCCGCCGCCGAATTACGCGGGTTGGCGAACGGGTCCTTTCCATCCGCGACCAGCGACGCGTTGAGCTCCTCGAAGTCCTCGAGGCGGAAGAACACCTCGCCACGCACTTCCAGCACCTCCGGCACGGGGAACTCGTCGGTGCCGGCGAGCCGGGTGGGGATGTCGCCGATGGTGCGGGCGTTGAGGGTGACGTCCTCCCCCACCCGCCCGTCACCGCGCGTGCCCGCCCGGGTGAGGCGTCCCGCCTCGTAGACCAGGTCGATCGCGACGCCGTCGATCTTCACCTCGCACAGGTAGTCGACAGCCTTGCCGGCCTGCGCCTCCGTGCGGTGCATCCAGGCCGCCAGCTCCTCGACGCTGAAGACGTTGTCCAGGCTGAGCATCCGTTCGAGATGTTCGACGGGCGCGAACTGCGTGGTGAAGCCGGCGCCGCCGACGAGCTGGGTGGGCGAATCCGGCACGCGCAGATCGGTGTACCGCTCTTCGAGCGCGGTGAGCTCGCGGAGCAGTCCGTCGAAGGCGGCGTCGGAGATCGTGGGCGCGTCTTGGACGTAGTAGCGGAACTGGTGCTCACGCACCTCATCGGCCAGTTCCCGCCAGCGTGCCCGGGCTCCGCCGGGAGTGGGGCCTTGCTCGGCTCCGGCGCCCACGTCCGGCGCCGGAACAGTGTCGGGTGCGGTCTCAGCGTGGCGGTCGGTCACCGGTCCAGGT
The DNA here is from genome assembly GCF_016599145.1 of Tomitella cavernea. GTDB lineage: Bacteria > Actinomycetota > Actinomycetes > Mycobacteriales > Mycobacteriaceae > Tomitella > Tomitella cavernae. The sequence continues at coordinate 33,671 of NZ_JAENKO010000008.1, read as the reverse complement.
TAGCGCCGGAACGCCCCACCGCACTCGTGGCTGCCGCCGCGCCGGCGCCGAGCACCGCATCGAGCAACCCCGGAAACCGCGCATCGAGGTCGACGCGGCGCAGCGTGAGCACTCGGTTGCGGCCCCGGGGTTCGTTGCGGATCACGCCGGACTCGCGCAGCACCTTGAGCATGTGCGACTTGGTCGACTTGGGCACCGGGCCGCCGTCCGCCGTGCAGCGGGCCGCGGTCAGCGGCCCCTGCTGCAACTGCAGGACTATCGACAGCCGGTCCGGCGCGCTGAGCGCGAAGAGAACGTCGCCCAGGTCGATCTCGTCGCGCGCCGGGTGTTGAAGATCGGTTCCACCCACCATGGTTCCATCATAGTTGAACCAACGGGTCCGGCCGGTTAGGCTGAAACGGTTCGATCTTCTCCGAACCGACAGCCTTCTCCGAACCGACAGCCTTCTCCGAAACGACGGAGGTCCCGTGACTTCACTCGCCGCCCGGAGCGACCCGCCCGCCGGTGCGCCGCCCGCAGCGTCCACGACACCGCCACGCCGGCGGGCCGGGCTGGCGCTCTCCGGCTCCGCACTCACCATCCTGCTCATGGCCGCCTCCGCGCCGTCGCCGTTCTACCCGCGGATGCAGGAGAGCTTCGGCCTCTCCCCTGTCGGCATCACCCTCGTCTTCGCGGTGTACGCGATGGCGCTGCTCGCGACGCTGCTCACCGTCGGCTCACTGTCGGACCACATCGGGCGACGTCCCGTGATCACGACGGGATTCCTGGTGCTCGCCGGCGGCATGGTGCTGCTGTGGACGGCGCAGTCGTCCACAGGACTGTTCGCGGGCCGGGCCGTGCAGGGCCTGGCCAGCGGCTTTCTATTGTCGGCGCTGTCCGCGTCGATCAGCGACTTCGCCCCTCCGGTGCGCCCGCTGCGCGCCGCCCTGCTCAATGCGGCCGCGCCGATGGTGGGCCTGTCGCTCGGCGCGCTGTCCGCGGGGGTCGCGCTCGCGGTCTCCGCGCACGCCGAGGCGATCGTGTTCGGCGCCCTGGCATCCGCGTACTGCGTCGTGGCCGCGACGGTGTGGCTGGTGCCGGAGACCTCGGCGCGCGTCGCGGGGTGGCGGCGGTCGCTGGTCCCCCGCATGTCCGTACCGCACGGCGTGCGCCGCCTGTTCCTCATCAGCATCCCGATCATCGTGGCCGGCTGGGCGACGGGCGGGTTGTTCTTCTCGCTGGGCCCCGACATTGCCGCCGAACAGCTCGGCGTCCACGGCCCCCTCGCGCAGTCCGCCGTCATCGCCGTGCTTCCCGTCACCGGGATGCTCGCCGTGTTCGCCATGCACGCCCGCCCGCCGCGCACCGCCATGGTGTTCGCGGCCTGCACTCTGGGCGCGGGCACTCTGGTGAGCCTGATCGCCCTGCAAACCGGGTGGCTTCCGCTCTACGTCGCCGCCGTCGCCGTCACCGGCACCGGTTTCGGCACCGGCTTCATGGGGGTCATCGGTTCGATCGCCCCCGTCGTGCCGCCGCACCGTCGCGGCGCGCTGTTCGCCGCCCTCTACACCACCGCGTACCTGTCGTTCGGCGTGCCGACGGTGATCGCGGGGGCGCTGGTTTCGGCACTGTCGCTGTCCACCGCCACCGTCATCTACGGCATCATCGTCATCGCGGCCGCCGCGACCGCCGGTGTGAGCCGCGCCTTCGTCGTCCGCTACTGATCCCCGACCGTTCGCGCGCGGCTCCGTCCGACGGGGGGTGCCGCCCGCCTGCAGCCCGTCCCTCTACAGCCCGTCCCTCTACAGCGCGTCCCTCTACAGCGCGTCCGGGTCGCCGACGAACTCCCCGGCGATCCGTCCCGCCAGCGACACCGCCGTGCGCGCCCAGTCCGGGTCGGCGCCCGCCAGCCCGCACTCGGGGGTCACCAGCACCTGGTCGGCGAGAATCCGCCGCGCGAAGCCCAGCATGTCGACCAACCGCACCGCGGGCACGGCCAGCGGGTGCCAGTCCGGCGGCGGCCCGCCGGGGCGCCGGGCGGGCACCAGGCCCAGCGCCAGCGTCCGGCCGGAGTCGAGCCACTCCCCCAGCGCGTCCAGCACCGAAGGGTCCGGCACCGAAGGATTCGCCGCTGCAGAATCCTGCGCTGTGGAGTTCGATCCTGTGGAGTTCGGCGCTGTGGAGTTCGATCCTGTGGAGTCCTGCGCCGACCCCACGTCCGTCATCGGCACCGACACCCCGGCGACCGGCAGCCCCCGCAGCAACCGCAGTGGCACGCCGGGAGCACAGCAGTGCACCAGCACCGGCGCCCCGTCGGCCGCGCCGATCACGCCGTCCAGCAGGCCGCTCGCCTCCTGCTCCGGCAGAATCCGCACCGGGTCGAACCGCGTGGGCCCCGGCACCGCGCCGGCGAGCGCGTCCGGCAGCCGCGGCTCGTCCAATTGCAGTACCGGCTCCATGCCGAAACGTCGGCGCACGGTACGCACGTGCTCACGTAGCCCTTCGGCCAGCGACGCGCTCAGGTCGCGCACGGCGCCGCGGTCGGTGAGCACCCGCCGCCCGGTGCGCAGTTCCAGCTCAACGGCCGCGGTGACCGGGCCGCAGGCCTGCAGCTTGATCGGCGCTCCGCTGCCGCGCACCCCCGCACGCTCGCAGGCCTCCTCCGCAGCGTCCAGGTCGCGGGCCAGGTGTGCCCGCGCCGTCCGCAACACCGACCCCGGGCGGTCGGCGAGCCGGTATCCGGTGACGGAGCGGTCCACCGGCAGGTCCACCAGCAGGGCGGCCGTGCGGCCGACCATGTCCGCGCCGATGCCCCGCCCCGGCAGTTCCACCAGGTGCGGCAGCTCCCCCAGCTCGCCCACGACGGTGCGGGCCGCCTCGCGTTCGTCGGTGCCGGGCCACGAGCCGACACCCGTGGCCGCCGCCCCCGGCGGAGTCACTGGAAGCGTCACCGATGTACCGCCGCGGGCGCCGCGGCGCTGATGGTGCCGCTGCCCAGCACGATGTCGCCGGCCGGATCGGGCTGGTAGAGCACGGCGGCCTGGCCGCGGGCGACCCCGGTGAGCGGCTCCGACAGGTCGATGCGGATCGCGTCGCCGTCGGCCTCGGCCTCGGCACGCGCCAGCCCGCCGTGCGCGCGGACCTGCACGACGCACTCGAACCGCCCCTCCGGCGCGGCGCCGGTCCACCGCGGCTCGCGTGCGCTGATCGACCACACGTCGAGCTGTTCGGCCCCGCCGACGGACACCGTGCCGGTGTCCGGGTCGATCCCCGTGACGTACCGCGGCCGGCCGTCGGACGCGGGCCGTTCGAGGCCGAGCCCCTTGCGCTGTCCCACCGTGAATCCGTGCACGCCGTCGTGGCGGCCGAGTTCTGCCCCCGATTCCGCGTCGACCAGCGCGCCCGGCCGCACCCCGATCCGGGCACCGAGGAACGCGCGGGTGTCCCCGGTGGGGATGAAGCAGATGTCGTGACTGTCGGGCTTGTCCGCCAACGCCAGGCCGCGGCTCGCCGCCTCCTCGCGGATCTGCGGCTTGGGCGTGTCCCCCACCGGGAACATCGCGCGGCCCAGCTGCGCTCCGGTCAGCACTCCGAGCACGTAGGACTGGTCCTTGTCGGCGTCGACCGCCCGGCGCAGAACCCCGCCCTTCAGGCGCGCGTAGTGGCCGGTGGCCACCGCGTCGAAGCCCAGGGCGAAGGCGCGCTCGGCCACCGCCGCGAACTTGATCTTCTCGTTGCAGCGCAAACACGGGTTCGGGGTCTCGCCCGCGGCGTAGGCGGCGACGAAGTCATCGATCACGTCCTCGCGGAACCGCTCGGCGAAGTCCCACACGTAGAACGGGATGCCCAGCACGTCCGCGGCGCGCTGCGCGTCCCCCGCATCTTCCCGCGAGCAGCACCCACGGGACCCGGTGCGCAACGCGCCCGGCGCGCTGGACAGAGCCAGGTGCACGCCCACCACGTCGTGGCCGGCGTCGACCGCCCGCGCCGCTGCCACCGCCGAGTCGACGCCGCCGCTCATCGCCGCAAGAACCCTCATCGCACACTCTCTCGTCGTTCGCCCGACTGCTCCGCACCGCGTCGCCGGTGCCCGTCTGCCATGCCCGCCGCACGCGCCCGTTCCACCACCGCCGGCAGCACTTCCAGCAGTCGGTCGACGTCCGCCGCAGTCGAGGTGTGGCCGAGCGAGAACCGCAGCGAACCGCGGGCGGTCGACGGTTCCATTCCCATGCCGATGAGCACGTGGCTGGCCTGCGGGACGCCCGCGGTGCACGCGGACCCGGTGGAGCACTCGATACCGGCCGCGTCGAGCAGCATCAGCAGCGAGTCGCCCTCGCAGCCGGGGAAGGTCAGGTGGGCGATCGTCGGCAGATCCTCTGCGGTGCGCGCACCGTTGACGAGAATGTCCGGGATCCTCTCCTGAGCGCCGGCCACCAGCGCGTCGCGCAGCGCGACCAGTCTGCGCGCTTCGGCGGTGCGCTCACTGCGGGCCTCCGCCGCGGCCGCGGCCATGCCGGCGACGCCCGCGACATCGACTGTGCCGGAGCGCACCTCGCGCTCGTGCCCGCCGCCGTGCATCAGCGGGACGCACGGCACGTCCCGCCGCAGCAACAGCGCGCCGGTGCCCTGCGGGCCGCCGAACTTGTGTGCAGCGACGCTCAACGCGGACAGCCCGGGGATCGAGAAATCCACCGGGACGTGGCCCACCGCCTGGATGGCGTCGGTGTGCATCGGCACGCCGAACCCGGCGGCCACCGACGCCAGTTCGCGCACCGGGTTGACGGTGCCCACCTCGTTGTTGGCCCACATGACGGTGACCAGCGCGGCCTCGTCGGCATGGGAGGCGAGAGCCTCGCGCAGGACCGGCGGCAGGACGCGCCCCCGGGCGTCCACGGGCAGCCAGGCGACCTCGGCGCCCTCGTGCTCGGCCAGCCATTCGACCGCGTCGAGCACCGCGTGATGCTCGACCGCGCCGACGAGGATGCGGCGGCGCGCCGGGTCCGCGTCGCGCCGTGCCCGGAAGATCCCCTTGACGGCCAGGTTGTCCGACTCCGTGCCGCCGGCGGTGAAGATCACCTCGGACGGCCTCGCTCCCAGGACCGATGCGAGCGCCTCGCGGGACTCCTCCACGCGCCGCCGGGCCGCGCGGCCCGAACCGTGCAGCGATGCCGGGTTGCCGACCCGTCCGAACGCCTCGGCCATCGCCTCCGCGGCGGCCCGGCGCATCGGGGTGGTGGCGGCGTGATCGAGGTAGACCGGTCCGCGCGCGGACCGGTCTTCATCTGGGGAGACGGCACGTGCGGATGCGGCGCCAGCAGGCTTGACGGGGGGCGACACGCCATCCCCGCCGCCGGTGGCCGGTTCGGACGGAATCATTGCCCGACCAGCATAACCGTGTGCGCTCCCCACCCGTCGTGGCGGGCCCGTAGCCGCGTGGCCCGCGCCTGCCCGACGAACGCCGCGGCCCCGCCCCTGGCAACCAGGGTGCGGGGCCGCGGACGGTGCGCCGGGTGTCAGCCCTTATGCGCCTTGACCGCCTCGGTGAGCTGCGGGGCGACGTTGAACAGGTCGCCGACGATGCCGTAGTCGGAGATCTCGAAGATCGGGGCCTCCTCGTCCTTGTTGATCGCAACGATCGTCTTGGACGTCTGCATGCCCGCACGGTGCTGGATGGCGCCGGAGATGCCCAGGGCGATGTACAGCTGCGGCGAGACCGTCTTGCCGGTCTGGCCCACCTGGAACTGGCCCGGGTAGTAACCGGAGTCCACCGCGGCGCGCGAGGCGCCCACTGCGGCGCCCAGCGCGTCCGCGAGCGGCTCGATGACCTTCTCGAAGTTCTCCGCCGACGCCACGCCGCGTCCGCCGGAGACGACGATGGTGGCCTCGGTGAGCTCGGGACGGTCGCCGCCGACGACCGGCTCGCGCTTGGTGATGACGGTGGCGTTCTCCGCGGCCTCGGGCACGGCGACGTCCTCGCGGGCGCCGGCGCCGGCCTGGGCCTGCACCTCCACCGAGCCGGGGCGGACCGTGATCACGGGCAGGTCGCCCGTGGCCTTGGCATCCACGGTGAACGCACCGCCGAAGATCGAGTGCACGACGGACCCGTCGCCCTTGACCTCGACGACGTCGCCGAGCAGGCCGGAGCCGATGCGCGCGGCCAGCCGGCCGGCGACCTCCTTGCCCTCGACGCTGGCCGGGATGAGCACCGCGGCCGGGGACGCGGACTCGGCGAGCCCGGCGAGCACGTCGACCTTGGCCGTGACGAGTACGCCGTCGACGGTGTCGGACTCGGCGGAGTAGATCTTCTCTGCGCCCGCGGCCGCGAGCGCGTCGGCCAGCGCGTCTGTCGTGCCCGCGGGCCCGGCGACGACGGCGGCGGGCTCACCGAGCGCGCGCGCCGCGGTGAGCAGTTCGGTGGTGACCTTTTTCAGTGCACCATCGGCATGTTCGACGAGGACGAGTACCTCTGCCATTTTCGTTAACTCCTTGAACGGTCTGGTGGTGTGGCGAGGGCCGTGATCAGATGATCTTCTGGCCGACCAGGTACTTGGCGACGTCGTTGCCGCCCTCGCCCTCGTCCGCGACCTTCTCGCCGGCGGTGCGCGGCGGCTTCGGGGTGGAGGCCGTCACCGCGGAGCCCGCGTTGGCCACGCCGACCGTATCCGGGTCCACGCCGATGTCGGCGAGGGAGAAGACCTGCACTTCCTTCTTCTTCGCGGCCATGATGCCCTTGAAGGACGGGAAACGCGGCTCGTTGATCTTCTCGGTGACGCTCACGATCGCCGGGAGGGCGGCCTCGAGCTCGAAGGTGCCCTCGTCGGTCTCGCGCTCGCCGGTGGCCTTCCCGTCGGCCACGGTGAGGCTGCGCATGTGCGTCAGCTGCGGGATGCCCAGGTACTCGGCGATGATCGCCGGCACGGCGCCGGAGCGGCCGTCCGTGGCCTCATTGCCGGCGATGATGAGCTCGGCGCCCTCGATCTGCCCGATGGCGGCGGCCAGCGCCCAGGAGGTCTGGATGGCGTCCGAGCCGTGCAGGGCCTCGTCGTTGAGGTGGACGGCCTTGTCGGCGCCCATCGACAGCGCCTTGCGGATGGCCTCCGTGGCGCGGTCGGGACCGGCGCACAGCACGGTGACCTCGCCGCCCTGCGCCTCCTTGATCTGGAGGGCCTCCTCGACCGCGCGCTCGTTGATCTCATCCAGCACGGCGTCCGCAGCCTCACGGTCCAGGGTGAAATCGCCCTCGGAGAGCTTGCGCTCGGACCAGGTGTCCGGAACCTGCTTGATCAGTACGACAATGTTTGGCATCGGTCTTCTCCGACCTCCTGTGGTGTCTGCGGTCACCCTCGCACCGCATGGTTGAACGCCTGCGCGGGCGTGCCGGTGGGGTGAAACTGCCACTGCCAGTTCTAGCGCATGTCACAGTCTTTCCGCCACGCAACCCCCACCCATATGTTACCGATGGGTAACATGATTGCAACCCCCGATCGCCGTACGTGCGACACCTTGAATCACCCGGAAGCCGAGGACCTACTAGCGTGCAACGAGTGACCGACTCTGCAGATCATGCGGCGCGCGCCGCTGCCGGCGCCCCGCCCGCACTCCCCCTCACCGGTGAGCGCACCGTGCCCGGCCTCGCCGAGGAGAATTACTGGTTCCGCCGGCACGAGGTCGTCTACCTCGACCTCGTCGAAGCGTGCCGCGGGCGCGTCGTCGTCGACGCCGGCTTCGGCGAGGGCTACGGGGCGGCACTGCTCGCCGGCGTCGCCGCCGGCGTGATCGGCGTCGACTACGACCACTCCGCCACCGCCCACGTGGCGCGCCGCTACCCGTTGGTCCAGGCCACCCGCGGCAACCTCGCCGCGCTGCCCCTCGCCGACGACGCGGTGGGAGCCGTGGTCAACCTGCAGGTCATCGAGCACCTGTGGGACCAGGACCAGTTCCTGCGCGAGTGCCACCGCGTGCTCGCCCCCGGCGGACGCCTGCACATCAGCACGCCCAACCGCATCACGTTCTCCCCCGGACGGGACACCCCCCTCAACCCGTTCCACACCCGCGAGCTCAACGCCGCCGAGCTGACCGCGCTGCTCACCGACGCCGGCTTCACGGTGGAGTCGATGCGCGGCGTGCACCACGGGCCCCGCCTCGCGACCCTCGACGCCAAGTACGGCGGGTCGATCATCGACGCGCAGATCGAGCGTGCGCTCGCCGGCGAGCCGTGGCCCGCCGACCTCTGCGCCGACGTGGCGGGGGTGGCCGCAGACGATTTCGTCCTGCGCCCCGACGACGACAGGGACAACCGCGACAGCGGCGGCGATTCGAGCATCGATGCCAGCCTGGACCTGGTGGCGACGGCGGTGAAGGCGCCGTGACGGGCGCCGGGGCGCCGGCGACCGAGCCGGGCATGTTCGCGCTGGTGTTGCACAGCCACCTGCCCTGGCTGGCGCATCACGGCCGCTGGCCTGTCGGCGAAGAGTGGCTCTACCAGTCGTGGTCGGCGTCGTACCTTCCCGTCTTCGACGCGCTCGGCCGCCTGGCCGACGAGGGGCACACGAACCTGCTCACCTTCGGCATCACGCCCGTGCTCGCCGCGCAGCTCGACGACCCCCACTGCCTCACCGGCATGCACCATTGGCTGGGCAACTGGCAGCTGCGCGCCCACGAGGCCGCCCTCATCGACAGCGCGGCGGGAGCGGCCGGCACCGCCAGCAGCGTCGCCGCACTGCGCGAGCTCGGGACCCGGGAACATCGCGCATCCGACTGGGCCCTGGGCCAATTCGAATCGCGCTGGCGGCACGGCGCCTCCCCCGTGATCCGGCCGCTAGTGGAGTCCGGGGTGATCGAGCTGCTCGGCGGGCCGCTGGCGCACCCGTTCCAGCCCTTGCTGGACCCGCGCATGCGGACGTTCTCCCTGGAGGAGGGCCTCGAAGACGCCCACCGCCGCTGGAATCACCGCCCGCGGGGCCTGTGGGCCCCCGAATGCGCCTTCACCCCCGGCATGGAAGGCGACTACGCGCGCAGCGGCATCGACCACTTCATGGTGGACGGGCCGTCGCTGCGCGGCGACACGGCGCTGGGGCGCCCCGTCCGCGGCACCGACGTCGTCGCCTTCGGCCGCGACCTCACCGTCAGCTACAAGGTGTGGTCGCCCAAGTCCGGATATCCCGGGCACGGCGCGTACCGGGACTTCCACACCTACGACCACGACACCGGCCTCAAGCCGGCGCGCGTGACGGGCAAGACGACACCGCCACCGGACAAGAAGCCCTACGATCCCGCGCTGGCCGCGGCCGCGGTCGACAAGCACGTCGCCGACTTCATCGAGGTGATCCGCGCCCGGCTGCGCTCCGAGTCGGCGCGCATCGGCCGCGACGCGCTCGTCGTCGCCGCCTTCGACACGGAACTGTACGGGCACTGGTGGCACGAGGGACCGATGTGGCTGGAGAAGCTGCTGCGCGCGCTGCCGGAGGCCGGGATCCGCGTGGGCACCCTCGCCGACGCCCGCGCACAAGGCTACGTGGGCGAGCCCATCGACCTGCCCGAATCGTCCTGGGGCTCCGGCAAGGACTGGCGGGTGTGGGCCGGCGACCAGGTGAGCGACCTGGTGGCCCTCAATGCGGAAGTGGTGTCCGAGGCACTGGCCCACATCGACGCCATGCCCGCCCGCCTGCGCCGCCGGGACCCGGTCTCCGACCAACTGGTACGCGAGGCGCTGCTCGCCATCGCCAGCGACTGGGCGTTCATGGTCAGCAAGGACACCGCCGCCGGCTACGCGCGCGACCGGGCACACAAGCACGCGCACGCGATGCGGGAGATCGCCGCTGCCGCCGCCGCGGGCGACGACCGGCGGGCCGCGGCGCTGGCCGCGGCCTGGCGCAACGCCGACGGCCTCTTCCCCGACCTCGACGCGCGCCGGCTGCGGCACACGGCGGCGACCGCCGCCGCGCCTGCGGCCGCACGCGCACAGGAGGCGGCGCGGTGAGGATCCTCATGGTCTCGTGGGAGTATCCGCCTGTCATCGTCGGTGGGCTGGGCCGGCACGTCCACCACCTGGCGACGCACCTGGCCGCCCAGGGGCACGACGTGGTGGTGCTCTCGCGACACCCCTCCGGCACCGACGCGCACTCGCACCCCACCGTGGACCGCACCGCGGAGGGCGTGCGCGTGGTGGCGGTGGCCGAGGACCCGCCGCACTTCGTGTTCGGCGAGGACATGATGGCCTGGACCCTCGCAATGGGGCACGCCATGGTGCGTGCGGGCCTGGCCCTGGGCGCTGGCCTGTTGGACGGGCCTCGCGCCGGCGCGCCCTGGACCCCGCAGATCGTGCATGCGCACGACTGGCTGGTGGCCCACCCGGCGATCGCGCTGGCCGAGGACTTCCGGGTGCCACTGGTGAGCACCATCCACGCCACCGAAGCCGGACGCCACGCGGGCTGGGTCTCGTCCAACATGAACCGGCAGGTGCACTCGGTCGAGTGGTGGCTGGCCAACGCCTCGGACTCGCTCATCACCTGCTCGGAGTCGATGCACGACGAGGTCACCACGCTCTTCGGTCCGGACCTGCCGGAGATCACCACGATCCGCAACGGCATCAACCTGCAGACGTGGTCGTTCCGGCCCCGCTGCCGGTCCGCCGCGTCCGAGGGCCCGCCACGCCTGCTGTATGTGGGACGCCTGGAGTACGAGAAGGGCGTGCAGGACGCCATCGCCGCGCTGCCCGCCATCCACGACGAACACCCCGGCACCACGCTGACCATCGCCGGCGAGGGCACCCAGCGCCAATGGCTGGCCGATTGCGCGGCCGAACACGACGTGGCGGACGCGGTGCGGTTCCTCGGCAGGCTCGACCACGCAGAGCTCCTCGAGCAGCTGCACGCCGCCGACGCAGCGGTGTTGCCCAGTCGCTACGAGCCTTTCGGCATCGTGGCCCTGGAGGCGGCGGCCACGGGCACGCCGCTGGTCGCCTCCACCGCGGGGGGCCTGGGCGAGGCGGTGGTGGACGGGCGCACCGGCTACTCGTTCGCCCCCTCGGACCCCGACGACCTCGCCAAGGCCGTATGCCGGTCGCTGGAGGACCCCGAACGCACCCAGGACCTCGCGCGCACCGCCCACGTGCGCCTGACCACCGAGTTCACCTGGGAGCACGTGGCGGCGCAGACATCCGACGTCTACGCCGCCGCCGCGTGGCACGCACCGAAGCCGCTGGGCCGGCCGGTCATCGTCGCCCGGCCGCTGCCCGACCGGTGACGCTGCGCACCGCGCCGGGCGACCGCCGGGACACGGTCAGCCGCCCGGCGCCGTGCGCAGCGCCTGCTCCACGGCGAGCGCGATGACCAGCTGCCCCGCCGCCGTGGGGTGGAACGGCGCCGGATCGTCGACGCCCTGAACGTACGGCTGGGAGCTGCAGACCCCGTGGCCGCCGAAATCGGGCGACGCGGTACGGAATCCCGCGGCCGCGGCCGCCTTGGACAGCACCTGGTTGAGCGCGTCGAGGTCGCTGTGCAGCGCGTCCACCTTCTCGTCGGTCACCCCGAGCCCCTTGAGGCAGTCGGTGCCGCCCGAGAACGGGTCGTAGTACTCGTTGATGATCACCGCCGGATGGCGCGGCAGCTGCTGAAGCTGCGCCGCCAGTTGCAGCAGGTCCTGGCTGAAGTCGGCCAGCTGCTGCTGGTAGTAGGCCTGCAGCGCGCTGCTGGCGCAGTCGCCGGTGCCCGCGCACAGGCGCAGCATCCACGACCAGTTCACGTCATTCGCCCCCACGCTCACCACCACCAGGTCCGCGCGCGCCACCGCGTCCGCGCTCACCTGCGGGGGAAGGTTCATTCCGCCCGCCTGCTGCGGCCCGAGCAGTCCCGCGCGGATCGTCGCGCCCGAGCACGCGAGGTTGGTCACATCCCAGCCGTCCGCGCTCGCCAGGCTGACCGCGAACGCGTTGCGGCTGCGCCCGCAGGCCGTGTCCGCCGCGGTCGGGTTCTGCAGCGGCGGGTTTCCCAGGCCGGCAGCGGTGGAGTCGCCGATCACCGCGACCCGGGAGACCTCCTCGCCCACGGGCTGCGGGGGCCCGGCCACTTCGGGCAACGGCACTGCCCCCGTCAGCGCGGTGAGCGAATCGACCTGCCGCAGCTTTTCCGGCGCACTGTAGGCGGTCACCATGATCGCGCCCAGGTTGAGGCCCTCCGTCACCGCCAGGCCCACCACGATTAGGGCCACGCTGCGCCGCCACCCACGCCGCGCCCACCCCGCCAGCGCGCCGAAGAGCACCAGCGCGGCCAGCCCGGCCACGACGACCTGCCAGACGAAGAACCGCTTCCACCCGTCCACCAGCGCGTCCTGCAGCCGCCCGGCTGCCGCGGCGGGATCGCCGACGAACTGACTCAGCTGCGCCCCCATGGTGATCCGGTCGAGCGCCAAGCGCGGACGCACGGGGCCGGCGAAGTCGATCGCCGTGGCGATCCGCTGGCCGAACAAGTCCAGTTCGCCCGGACCGGACAGCGACCACGACGGGGCCGTCACGCCCACCCGGACCGTCTGCCCCGCTGCGCTGACCTGCTGCATCGGTGTCAGCCACAGTGCCACTGCGATCGCCCCCGCGGCGACCCCCACGATGAGCACGATCCAGGCCGCAGTGATCGCCGTTCGGCGCAGAACTCGCGACATGCCGCGCTCCTCTCCGGGTCGGCAGCGACCCCTGCCGCGCCGCTACCTCGCGGACTTCTTCCTTTCTATATCCGCCAGCGCCGCCGCGCGCTCAGCACGCTTGTCCGCAGCGTCCTCCCAGTCCTGCACCCGGTTGCGCACCACGCGCGCGGGCGCACCCACCGCGATGGAGAAGTCCGGGATCTCCCCCTTGACCACGGCGTGGGCGCCCAGCACGCAGCCGCGGCCCACAATGGTCCCGCGCAGCACCGACACCTTGGCCGCCAGCCAGTTGTCGGGGCCGATCCGGACCGGCGACTTCACGATCCCCTGGTCCTTGATGGGCAGGTGGATGTTCTCGGTGACGTGGTCGAAATCGGTGATGTAACACCAGTCGGCCACCAGCGTGGAGGCGCCGATCTCGATGTCCAGGTAGCAGTTGACCACGTTGTCCTTGCCGAAGACCACCTTGTCGCCGATGCGGAGCGAACCTTCGTGGCAACGGATCGCGTTGCCGTCGCCGATGTGCACCCACCTGCCGATCTCCAGGCGCGACAGGCCCGGCATCGAATGCATCTCGACGTTCTTGCCCAGGAACACCATGCCGCGCAGCACCACGTGCGGGTTGGCCAGACGGAACCGGAGCAGCCGGTAGTACCGCACCAGATACCAGGGGGTGTAGGCCTTGTTGCGCAGAACCCAGCGCAGCGAGGCCGGGGAGAGGAAGCGCGCCTGCTGCGGATCACCGCGCCGCGTACCCTGCCAACGCGTACGGAATGGTGCGCCCCACATGCTCGTCATGGTCCGCCAGCCTAAACCCACTGCCGCGTCCGGCCGCCACACGCCCACGTCCGGAAGCCCGGCGACCCCCGCGCGATAGGCTCACTGCGCATTGCCGCCGTCCGAGGAGCCCTGCATGCCGCCATTGTCGCACCGCCCGGCCGCACGTGCCGTCGTCTCCGCGCTGGCCGCGGCCGGCGTCGTCCTGCTGACGGGCGCGTGCGCCGATGTGGCGGAACCGATCCCCGCCTACCAGGACGGGTGGTCGGCGGTGCACGGCCAGGCCGACGGCTCCAACGCCGTGCGGGTGGACGCACCGCGCGCACCCGCCTTCCAGTGGTCCCGCGACGTGGGTGCGCAGCCCACGGGATTCGCCGCGTCGGGTCCGGACGGGCAGCTCATCGTCTCCGCGCACACAGACACCGGCTGCCAGATGTTCTCGTTCAACCTGGACACCGGCCGCAAGCAGTGGTGCACCTGGCAGAACATCGGAGCCGGGTCGATGTCGCCGCTGGTCGACCAGATGGCGGGCGTGTACACGGGCAACATCGGCAGCGCCGACTCGTTCGACGTGTTCGGGTCGGTCCGATGGCATACCCCCGTCATCGGCACGCCGCAGCCGCTGCAGTTCCTGGCCGACCGCGCGGTGCTCGCCGTTACGCACCTGGGACAGGTCAATGTGCTCAGCACCGTCACGGGCCGCAAGCTCGCGGCCTCCGTCGCACTCGCACCGACGGACTGGCCGCCGCCGCCCGACCAAGGCCTGGCGGACTGCGCGACTGCCGGCCCCGGCTGCCCTGTCGCGTTCGCACCGGCCGTCGACACCCGGACCGACGATTTCTACTTCCCCTTCCGCGCACCCGGCGTGGACGGCGCGGCGCTCGTCGCGATGAACTACACGCCCGGCGCCGGGCACGAGGCGGACATCAACCGCTCCGACAGCAACGCCGACGCCGACGGGACCATCGCCGAGCTGTGGCGCTCGCACCCCCTCCCCGGCGGCGTGTCGTCGGCCCCCGCGCTGTCGCCGGACGGCGACACCGTCTACGTGCTCGACGGGCGCGGCACGCTGTGGGCGCTCCGCGCCGACGACGGCTCCCCGCGCTGGCGGACGCCGCTGCACCTCACAGAGCCGTCCACCGTGTCGGTGTCACCCGACGGGCTCGTGCTCGCCGCCCCGCAACGGCCTGCGGGCACGGGCACCGGACAAGAGGCGGCCGCCGACGCCGAAGCGGGCGCCGGATCCGGAGCCGGTGCGGTGATCGCGGTGCGCGACGAGGGCGACGCCGCGCGCGTCGCCTGGCAGCGTCCGGAGATCCGGGCCACCGGCCCAGTCGCGATCTCCGGCAACGGCCATGGCTATCTGGTCACCGGAACGGACGAGGGCCGGACCGCGCTGACGGTCCTCGACCTGAGTGCCGGCAGCACGTTGTCCACCGCGCCGCTCGCGCCGGGCACCGGGGCGAGCGGCGTCGTCGTCGTGACCAATGCCGGACGGGTCGTCGTCGTCGGCGCCGGCGGACTCGTCTCCACCTTCGAGTAGAGCCGGCCCCTGAGCGGCGCGCCTGGTTCGGAGCGGCGCGGCTGGTTCTGAGCGGCACGGCTGGTCTGCTGGGCTGGTCTGCTGGACTGGTCTGCCCGGCCAGACGCACTCCGGTCAGTTCCCGCCCACCGTGGGCTCGCACACGAACGCCGTCGCGGCGCGCCCGACCCGGGTCACCACCAGGCTCAGCGACCGTGATCCGCGGGGTTTGAGCCTGCGCCGCAACGCGTCCGGGTCGACGTCCACCCCGCGCACCAGAACCTCCAGCGCCCCGCAGTCGTGCGCCCGCAGCACCTGCCGCAACGGCTTGTCCGCGAACCGCACATGCTCGAGCACCCGGTGCCCACGCACCCCGTCCGGCACGGCGTCGCCGGTGAGATAGGCGATGCGCGGATCCAGCTGCCACAGCCCGTGCGCGGCGGCGTAGTGGCGGACGAGCCCGGCACGCACCACGGCGCCGTCGGGGTCGACGATCCACCGACCGGGCGGCGCCTCCGGGATGCCGTCGGGCATGGCGTCGGTGTACCGCTCGTCCGCGCCGACGCTGCGCAGCACCGTCGCCCTGCGGCGCACGCCATGCTCCACGAGCGACTCCGACCACAGACATGCCTCGCGCACGCCGCCGTCGAGCGAGACCACCTCGACCTCGCCCCGCCAGCCGAGCGCCTCCGCATCCAGCCCCGGCGCGCACTTGATCACGAGGTCGCGGCCGGCGTACACGTCGATCAGCTCCGGCAGCGGCGGCGTCAAGGCCGCCGGGTCGTGCTTCCGGCGCCCGCCCGCGCGGCGGGCGGGGTCGGCCAGCACCACGGTGCCCGCGGTGACGGGCGCCAGCGCGTCCGCCCGCAGCAGGGCGATATCCGCACCGGCACCGGCACGGGGGGCGGGGACGGAGCCGATATTGTGCTGCGCCATCGCCAGCCGCACCGGGTCGATATCGCTGCCGACGACGTACGCGCACCGCCCGGCGAGCGCGGCCAGCTCGGCGCCCACCGAACAAGTGACGTCGTGCACCCGGCGCCCGGCGAGCCGGTGTGCCCGTGCCGCTGCCACCGGATGCGGTGTCGCCTGCTGCAGCGCGTCGTCGGTGAGCAGCCAGCGGTCCGCCTGCTCCAACTTCACCGTCGCCTTGCGGCGCAGGCGCACCGTCTCGATCAGCGCGGGCGCCCGGGAACCGAAACGCGCACGCACCGCGGCCAGGTCGGCCAGGTGCGTGCGCGTGGTCAACGGGTGCCGCGCCACCTCTGCGAGCGCGTCGCCGCCCTCGTCTGAGCGCAGATAGGCGACATCGTCGCCGGTGAACGCGAATCCCACCGGTGCGGTGTCAGCCCTGCGGCTTGGCGCCGGTGATGAGCACGTTGTAGAAGAACGCGCGCGGCACGAACCGTTGCAGGACGTTCTCGTCCAGCCAGGTGAGGCGCTTGTATCCGCCGAAGGCGAACCGCGCCCAGCCCCAGCCCAGCTTCCCCGCGGGCACGGCGGCCTCGAAGGTGCGCACCGGCCAGCCCAGCATCGCCGCGGCGAACTCCTCGGTGACCGCGTGCACGTCCTCGCCGCCCGCCGAGCGTGCGAGAGCCTCCAGGTGGGCGGGGTCGAAGGTGTGGATGTCCACGACCGCCTCGAGCGCCGCGGCGCGCGACGACTCGTCGAGCTCCTCCTGCGTGCGCCGCCACTGCCCCAGCCCGGGCAGGCGGGTCACGTTGGTGGCCGCGGCCCACGTGGCGCGGCTGAGCCAGCGCGCGTAGAAGTCACCCATCGTGGACGGTTCGCCGGCGAAGACGAACCGCCCGCCGGGCTTGAGCACCCGCAGCACCTCGCGCAGCGACTTCTCGACGTCCGGAATGTGGTGCAGCACTGCATGGCCCACCACCAGGTCGAAGGTTTCGTCGTCGTACGGGATCGTCTCCGCATCCGCCACGCGTCCGTCGACGTCCAGCCCCAGGTTCTCGGCGTTGCGCAGGGCCACCTTGACCATGCCGGGCGACAGGTCGGTGACGGAGCCCTTCTCCGCGATGCCGCTCTGCATCAGGTTGAGCAGGAAGAACCCAGTGCCGCAGCCCAGTTCCAGGGCGCGCCCGTACGGCAGCTCGGCCTGCGGCACCGCCTTGTCGAAGCGCCCCCGCGCGTACTCGATGCAGCGCTCGTCGTAGGAGATCGACCACTTGTCGTCGTAGGTCTCGGCCTCCCAGTCGTGGTAGAGCACCTGGGCCAGCTTGGTGTCCTGATAGGCGGCCTCCACCTGTTCGGCGGTGGCGTGCGGATTGGGAGCCGGGTCGGACGCGCCGGCGATGGAATCCACTGTCATGCTTTCACCCTCCTCGGCGGCGCTCAGCGCCCGGTGAATTCGGCTTTTCCGGGACCGTTCTCGACGAACGACTGCATGCCGATCTTCTGGTCCTCGGTGGTGAACAGTGCGGCGAACAGGCGCGCCTCGATGCGCAGCCCCGATTCGAGGTCGGTGTCGAGCCCCTCGTCGATGGCAGCCTTGGCGGCGGCGAGCGCACGGCCCGCCGCACCGACGAACCGCCCCGCCCAGCGGCGGGCGGCCTCGTAGACGTCGTCGGGGGCGACGACCTCGTCGACCAGCCCCATCGCCAGCGCGTCCTCGGCGCCCACGTGCCTGCCGGTGAAGACCATCTGCTTGGCCTTCGCGGGGCCCACGAGCCGGGCCAGGCGCTGCGTGCCGCCGCCGCCGGGGATGATGCCCAGCTGGATCTCCGGCACGCCCAACTTGGCGTTGTCGCCGGCGATGCGGCGGTCCGCGCTCAGCGCCACCTCGAGACCGCCGCCCAGGGCGTACCCGGTGACGGCGGCGACGGTGGGCTTGGCGATCTCGGAGACGACGCCGATCGCGCGCTGCAGACCGAGCGCCAGGCGGTCCATCTCCGCAGCCGTCATGCCGTCCATCTCCTTGATGTCGGCGCCGGCGGCGAAGAGCTTCTCGCCGCCGTAGACGATGACGGCGGCGACGTCGTCACGCTCGTCGGCCTCCCGCGCCGCCGCGACCAGCTCGCGCTGGACCTGGCGGTTGAGTGCGTTCATCGGGGGTCGGTGCAACCGGATGGTGCCGATGCCGGCGTCGACCTCGAGCGTTACGAATTCAGCCATGCACGCAGATTACCCGCCGCCGCCGGGGCGGCTTTCCGGTACCCGCGGGCACGTTCAACGCGGCATCGCCGCCAGGTACCGCTCACCGCCGTCGAAGTCGACACGCCACCCGGTGTCGGTGCGCACCAGGTCCGGTTGGACGGCGGAGATCTCGGGTTCCGCGGCCATCACCGCGGCGACCGAGTCGAATTGCGCCAGCGTGTCCAGCTGCGACCAGGTGGGCGGCAGCAGCATCGAACCGCCGGCCCGCCAATGGTCGATGGCCGCGGCCGGTGTGCTCCACAGCACCTCCGCCGCCTCGGACGTCTGGCCGTCCGCCTGCTGCCCGTCCGGGAGCGCCGCGACGAAGAAGTAGGTGTCGTACCGGCGCTTCTCGCCGATCGGGGTGATCCAGTGCGACCATGGCCGCAGCAGTTCGGTGTCGAAGGTCAGGCCCTCACGGGTGAGGAACTCGGCGAAACCGTAGCTGTGCGCCTCCAGCTCCGGGCGCGCGCCGGCGTAGGGGGCCGTGTCCACCACGGCCGTGCCCGGCTCCGCGCCCGCCAGCAGGACGCCGCACTCTTCGAATGTCTCGCGCGCCGCGGCGCACACGAGCCGGCGCGCGCGTGCCTCGTCCACGCCCAGCCGCCCGGCCCACCAGTGCGCCTCCGGGCCGGCCCATGCCAGCGAGGCGTCGGAATCCGACCCGTCCACCCCGCCGCCGGGGAACACCGTCATCCCGCCCGCGAACGCCATGCCCGCCACCCGGCGCACCAGGAACACCTCGATGCCCGCCGCACCGTCGCGCAGGAGCATCACGGTGGAGGCGTCCTTGGGCTCGGGGACGGGGGCGTCCGCGTCGACGTTGAGCGGCAGTGACATGTGGCACCTTCCTCTGGAGTCCGATCCGTCTCGCGGGCCGTGCGGTGATCCGCGCGCGGCGGCCCGGCCCGCGCGGCTCACGCCCGGTGGCGGCCGGCCACCCGGCTGCGGCGGGCGAAGTAGCGGCCGTCCACCGCGTCGAGCGCGATGGATTGCCGGAACGCGGCCGAAAGGTTCTCGGCGGTGATCACGTCGTCGATCAGCCCCTGGGCCACCACGCCGCCCTCGCTGAGCAGCAGCGCATGGCTGAACCCCGGCGGAATCTCCTCGACGTGGTGGGTGACGAGCACCGTCGCGGGCGCGTCCGGGTCCGCGGCCAGCACTGCCAGACGCGCCACGAGGTCCTCGCGCCCGCCCAGGTCCAGCCCGGCCGCCGGCTCGTCCAGCAGCAGCAGCTCGGGGTCCGTCATCAGCGCGCGGGCGATGAGGACGCGCTTGCGTTCGCCCTCCGACAGCGTGCCGTACATGCGGTCCGCCAGATGCTCGGCGCCCAGGCTCTCGAGAAGCTCGTGCGCGCGGTCCACATCCATCCGGTCGTAGGATTCGCGCCACCGCCCCAGCACCGCATAGCCCGCGGAGATGACGAGGTCGAAGACCGTCTCCTCGCCCGGGATGCGGGCCGCCAGCGCCGACGACGACAGCCCGATCCGGGGGCGCAGTTCGGAGGTGTCGACCCGCCCCATCACCTCGCCGAGGATGTGCGCGGAGCCGGCGGAGGGGAACTCCTGTGCCGCCGCCAGCCGCAGCAGAGAGGTCTTGCCGGCGCCGTTGGGGCCCAGCACCACCCAGCGCTCGTCCAGCTCCACGCGCCAGCTCAGCGGGCCGACGAGCGTGGCACCGCCGCGGCGCAGGTGGACGTCCTGCAGGTCGATGAGAAGATCGGGATCAGGTTCACGCACACCCCCATCTTGGACCAGTACGGAATCGGCGGCGCGGACGGTGCCCGGTTGCACGTGTCGCCCCCCTCACCCGCCGCCGTGCCAGCCCCCGTTCGACCGCACCCGCCCGTCCGCACCCGGAAGCGCACCGACATGACCCGCCCGCCCGCAGAGCCCCCGCCCGGCGACGCCGCCGCGCTGCTCCGCGTCCTGCGCCTCGAGCACCCGGATCCGCACGCCGTGCTCGGCGCCTTCCCGCACCCCGGCGGGACCGTCGTGCGGGTGCTCAAACCGGGCGCCACCGCGGTGTCGGTGCGCACCGCGGACGCGCTGCACCCGCTCGCGCCCGTCGACCCGCGCCCCGCCGACGGGCGCGGCGGCCCGCATCCTGGCACGTTCGCCGCGGTCCTCCCGGTGGCAGCCGGGGAGGACTACCGGCTCGTCGTCACCTATCCGCCGGGCCGCACCTATGTGACGCCCGACGGATACACCATGCCCACCACCGTCCCGGGGGACACGCCCCGCCGCCTCGCCGCGGGCACGCACCGCCGGCTGTGGGAGGCCCTGGGTGCACGCCCGACGATGATGGGCACGCCCACGGGCGCGGTGTCCGGAACCGCCTTCGCCGTGTGGGCCCCGCATGCACGGGGGGTCGCGGTCATCGGCGGGTTCGACGGTTGGTCGGAGCTCGGCGCCCCCATGCGCCGCCTGCCGGGCACCGGGGTGTGGGAGGTGTTCGTCCCCGGCGTCGGCCCGGGCGAGCTCTACAAGTTCCGCATCCGTGCCCCCGACGGGACCCTCGCCGACCGTGCCGACCCGATGGCCCGGTGGGCGGAGGCGCCGCCGAACACGGCGTCGCGCGTGACCGCGGAGCGGCACCGGTGGCGCGATGACGCGTGGCTGCGGCGCCGGGCCGCCGTCGATCCGCGGCGCCGCCCGATGTCCGTCTACGAGGTGCACCTGGGCTCGTGGCGCCCCGGCCTCGACTACGACGGGTTGGCCGCCGAACTCGTGCCGTATGTCGCACACCTCGGGTTCACCCACGTGGAGCTGCTGCCGGTGGCCGAGCACCCCTACGGCGGTTCGTGGGGCTACCAGGTGACCTCGCAGTTCGCTCCTACCGCCCGCTTCGGCGACCCCGACGGCCTCCGCAGGCTGGTGGACGCCTTCCACGCGGCCGGAATCGGGGTGATCGCCGACTGGGTCCCCGCGCACTTCCCGCGCGACGGCTGGGCACTCGCCCGCTTCGACGGCGAGGCACTGTACGAGCCGGGCGATCCGCTGCGCGCCGACCATCCGGACTGGGGCACGCTCACCTTCGACCTCGCCCGTCCCCAGATCCGCGCGTTCCTGCTGTCCTCCGCGCTGTATTGGATCGAACGGTTCCACCTCGACGGCCTGCGCGTCGACGCGGTGGCGTCGATGATCTACCGCGACTACTCGCGCCGGGCAGGGCGCTGGACGCCGAACGCGCGCGGAGGCCGCGAGGACCTCGCGGCGGCCGGCTTCCTGCGCGAGCTCACCGCCACTGTCTCCCGCCTGCACCCCGGGGTGAGCCTCATCGCCGAGGATTCGTCGCTGCGGCCGGGCACCACGGCCCCCGCCGCGCGAGGCGGCCTGGGGTTCACCTTCCGGTGGAACCTCGGGTGGATGCACGACACCCTGGGTGCGGGCGGACCGCTGCCCGGTGGAGGCCCGCCCGCCCGCGCCGCCCGCACCCTCGACTACGCCTGCGACGAGCACTACGTGTTGCCGATCAGCCACGACGAAGTGGTGCACGGCAAAGGAACGCCGTGGCAACGGTTCTCCGGACCGCCCGAGCAACGTGCGGAGCGGGTCCGCGCGCTGCTGGCGGCCATGTGGGCGCACCCGGGCAAAAAGCTGCTGTTCATGGGGCAGGAATACGGCCAGGCCTCGGAGTGGTCCGACCTCTACGGCCCCGACTGGGGACAACTGCGCGACCCGCTCCACGACGGCGTGCGCGCGCTGGTGGCCCGGCTCAACGCGCTGTACCGGTCGATCCCTGCGCTGTGGCTCGACGACGGCACGCCCGGCGGCGTCGCCCGTCTCACCGCGGCCGAGGACCCCCGGGTGCTCGCCTTCGCCCGCCACACCGCGCACGCCCCGGCGCTCGCGTCCTCGGTGATCTGCGTGGCGAACCTGTCGGACCTCCCCGTGGACACGCGGATCCGGTCCCCCTTCGCCGGCGCCTGGCGGGTCGCAGTCGACACCGGACACCGCGAGCCCGCCCGTGTCCGCATCGACGGGGAAGTCGACAGCGGCGATGGCGCGGACGAGGCGGGGGCGCTCCGGATCCGCGTCGCCCTGCCCGCCCGCAGTACCGTGTGGTTGGTCCGCGACCCGGCGGGCCGATCACCCCGTTGAGGAGCACCATGCCGACGAGGCCCCCGCGAGCCCGCCGTCCGCGGCGCCCGTCGGCCCGTGCGGCCGCGGCGGCGGCAGCGTCGTGCGCCCTCATCGCCGCGGGATCGGCGTGCACCGTCACCACCGACGGCTCGGCCCGCCCGCAGGCCGCATCGACCGACACCGTCGCCGGCATGCCGGTCACTGACGGTCCCAGCGGCCCCCGTGCCGACGCGCCCGCCCCGCAGGTGCAGGTGGCCGGAGGCACGCACGGCCGCATCGACACGCTCGCCGCGGACGCTGTCGACGACCTGGGCAGATTCTGGGCCGAGACGTTCCCCCGCGCCTTCCACCGCCCGTTCACCCCGGTCGCGCGGTTCGTCTCGTGGGATTCGGCGGACCCGCAGGCGCCGGGACCGCTGTTCTGCGGCGACCCCACCGACGGCGTCGCCAACGCCGGCTTCTGCCTCTCCCGCAATGAGATCGGCTGGGACCGCGGGCCGCTGTTATCGGACCTCGTCGCTCAGTACGGCGACCTCGCCCCTGTGGTGGTGCTCGCCCACGAATACGGCCACGTGGTGCAGTACCAGACCGGGGTGCGCACCACGCAGGCGCCGACGATCGTGCTCGAGCAGCAGGCGGACTGCTACGCGGGGGTGTTCCTGCGCCACGTCGCCGAGGGCGGCTCCACGCACTTCACCATGAACACCACCGACGGCCTGGAGTCCGCGCTGGCGGTGCTCGTCGGTATCCGCGATGCGCCCGACGATGCGGGGTTCGGCGGCTCCGAGCACGGGTCCGCCTTCGAACGGATCACCGCGTTCCAGGAGGGCTTCAGCGGTTCCGCGTCGGCGTGCGCGGAACTCGACGCCGCGGACGTGGACGCGCGCCGGGTGGCGGTGCCGCTCGCGGCGCTCGGGGCCGGTGACCCCGCCCCGCGGCCGGTCGACGAGGCCGTGCTCGACGCCGTCGCCGCGTCGTTCGCGGCGATGCTCTCCGATTCACGGCTCCCCGATGTGCGGCTCCCGGAGCCCGACACCGACGACCCCACCGGCGGATGCGACCGGTCCACCTCGCCGGCGACCTTCTGCGCCTCCACCGGCGCCGTCGCCGCGGACCTGCCCGCATTGGCCGCGCTGGCCGACGGCGGGCCGCAGGGGCTCGGCGGCGACTTCACCGCGCTCAGCGCCGTCGTGTCCCGGTATGCGCTGGCCGCCGCCGACGCGCGCGGTGCCACGCTGGCCGGTGGCCGGGCCGCCCTGCGCACGGCCTGCACGACCGGCGCCTGGTCCGCCTATCTGGGACAGACCTCAGGAGGCGCGGCCACGAGCGCCGGCGGGCCGCAGGCAGGCGGCGCGCCCCGGGGCGAAGGGCTCCGACTGCGCCCCGGCGACTTGGACGAGGCGGTGGCCGGGCTGCTCGACGGCGGGCTCATCGCCGCCGACATCGACGGCACCACCGTGCCGAGCGCGTTCGCCCGGCTCGACGCGTTCCGCGACGGCTTCACCGGAGGCGTGCACACATGCCGCACGATCTATCCGTGACGCCCACGATGGCGACCCTCGACGCCGGGGCTCCGCTCAGTACATGGCGTTGGCCAGGCCCCGCCGCGCTCGGATGACGTGTTCGTCCGCAGGGTCGAACAGGTCGAAGAGCTCGAGCAGCCGCGTCCGGGCCGTCGCCTTGTCCTCGGGTGCACCGGTGCGCACCACCGAGATGAGCCGGCCGAACGCGGCGTCCGGCTGCTGCGCGAGCAGCTCGGCGTCCGCCGCGCGCA
This sequence comes from Tomitella cavernea, assembly GCF_016599145.1. Taxonomy (GTDB): domain Bacteria; phylum Actinomycetota; class Actinomycetes; order Mycobacteriales; family Mycobacteriaceae; genus Tomitella; species Tomitella cavernae. Next base: position 9,748 of record NZ_JAENKO010000008.1, on the reverse strand, counting down.
GCTGCTTGTCCACCTCGCCTGGCGCGGCGTCCGCCGTCGCGACGGCGTCGCCGGGAGCCTCCTGCGCCCGCACGAGGAAACGCAGTTGCCGCACGGCCGCGGTCGCCTCCCCGTGGCCGGGCTCGTCGGCGAGGACCTGTTCATAGGCCGCGATGCTGCCGGGCAGGTCGCCCGCGTCCATGAGCTCCTCTGCGGCGACCAGCCGGGGGTCGCGGGCGGGCTCGCCCTCCTCCTCCGCCTGGGGCAGGCCGGAGAGCTGGCCCGCGGTGGCGTCGAGGATCCCGGAGATCCACTGGTCCAGCTCCGCCTCGGAGATCATCCCGGCGAACGCGTCCACCGGCCGTCCCGCCGCGACGGCGAGGACCGTCGGCACCGATTGCACCCCGAACGCCTGCGCGATGCGCGGCGCGCTGCGGATGTCCACCGTGGCCAGGACCCACTGGCCCGCGGCGGCCACCGCCGCATGCTCCAGCGTCGCGTCAAGCTGCACGGACTGCGGATACTCCGCCGCGCCGATCGACACGACCACCGGGACCTGCATGGAGCGTTGCAGGACCTCCGTCTCGAAGTCGGCCTCGCCGACGGCCACGACCGGGCGAATGCCATCGGCGCCCGCCGGGGGCTGCTCCTGCGGGGGACGCTGCGGCTGGGCGAGCCCGGCGAGATCCACAGCGCCGGACATCGCTGCCGCCATCGACGCGGACGGGGGCCTGGAACCTGGACTAGTCACGGATGCCAGTCTGCCACGAGCGCCGGCTCAGGCGCGCGCCCCGGCCTGGTCCTTCTGCGCGTCACCGTCCTGCTCGCCCGTGGCGCCCTGCGGCGTGGTGAGCGACAGCTCGGCGAGCAGCCCGTTGCGCACCGCCCAGCGCTCGAACACGATGGTGCCGAACGGCGGTACCGACGAGATCAGCGCGAGCAGCGTCACCTTGGCATTCCACTTGAGCGCGCGTGCAGTGGCCAACGTGACCAGCACGAAGAGCATGAAGCCGGTGATCCCGTGCAGCATCCCGGGGATCTTGACGGCTTCGTCGTATCCGAACCCCCACTTGAACACCATCGCCACCAGCAGGGCCAGCCAGGTGACCGCCTCCCAGAAGGCGACGAGGCGAAAACGCTTCGCCGGGGTCGAGAGGTCAAAGAATTCGGCCATGGCGTCCATTGTGCCCGGCCGGCTTCGGGCCGGATACGCCTCCGGCGTGTGATGTGCGTCAACGCACGGCCGCCCGCCGTACGCGGCGGGCGGCTGTGCGAGCGGTATCGCGGCCGTGCGGTCGGAGCTATTGCGCGGGAACCGTCACGATGAGGGCGTCGCCCTGCCCGCCCCCGCCGCACAAGCCTGCCGCGCCGGTGCCGCCGCCGCGGCGACGCAGCTCGTTGACCAGCGAGAGCACGATGCGCGCTCCGGACATGCCCAGCGGGTGGCCGATGGCGATGGCGCCGCCGTTGACGTTGACCTTCGCCGGGTCGATGCCCAGCTGCCGCGTGGACGCGATGCCGACCGCCGCGAACGCCTCGTTGATCTCCACCAAGTCGAGATCCCCCGGCTCGATCCCCTGCCGGGCGCAGGCCTTGGCGATCGCGTTGGCGGGCTGCTGCTGCAGCGTCGAATCGTCCGGCCCCGAAACCACGCCGTGGCGGCCGATCTCCGCGATCCAGCTCAGCCCCAGCTGCTGCGCCTTCTCCTTGCTCATGACCACCACGGCGCAGCCGCCGTCGGAGATCTGCGAGGCGGTGGCCGCGCTGATGGCGCCTTCGGGGCGGAACGCCGGCCGCAGCCGCGACAGCGATTCCGCTGTGGTGTCCGCCCGGATGCCCTCGTCCTCGCGGACCTCCAGCGGCTCGCCCTTGCGCTGCGGCACCGAGACCGGAACGACCTCGTCGGCGAAGAGCCCGTCCTTCCACGCGCGGGCCGCGTTCTGGTGCGACGCCGCGGCGAAGGCGTCCATGTCCGCACGCGCGATGGGGTCGGAATCGTTCTTCTGCTCGGTGAGCAGGCCCATCGACTGGTCGGTGAACACGTCCTCGAGGCCGTCGTGGTTCATGTGGTCCACCAGCGCGGTGTCCCCGAACTTCACCCCGGACCGGCTGCCCAGCAGCATGTGCGGGGCCTGGCTCATAGACTCCTGACCGCCCGCCACGACGACGTCGAACTCCCCGGCGCGGATGAGCTGACCGGCCAGCGCGATCGCGTCCAGCCCGGACAGGCAGACCTTGTTGACAGTCAGCGCGGGGACGTTCATCGGGATACCGGCCTTGACCGCGGCCTGGCGCGCAGGGATCTGCCCCGCGCCCGCCGTGAGCACCTGCCCCATGATCACGTACTCGACCTGGTCCGGGCGCACACGCGCCTTCTCGAGCGCCCCGGCGATGGCGATTCCGCCGAGATCGGCCCCCGAGAAATCCTTGAGGGCGCCCATCAGGCGGCCCACCGGGGTGCGGGCCCCGGCGACGATGACTGAACTGCTCACGAAGAATCCTCTCGTGTTTCGACTGCGGCCGCGGCGCGGCACCGGAGGGGTCGTTCCCTGATCGTCCGTCCGGGCTTGGATCGTCCGTCCGGGCTTGGATCGTCCGTCCGGGCTTGGATCGTCCGTCCGGGCTTGGATCGTTCGTCCGGGCCGGGCTCGACCGCGGAACGCGGGTGGGCGCGCGCGACTGCCCCACCCGCCACGATACCGTCGGGGCCATGACAGAGAACACCGCCACCGCGGGCAGCATCACAGGGCGCTACGTCACCGCCATCGACCACGTGGGCATCGCCGTCCCCGATTTCGACGCCGCCGTCCAGTGGCACCGCGATCACCTGGGCCTCGTCCTCGCCCACGAGGAGATCAACGAGGAGCAGGGCGTCCGCGAGGGAATGCTCTCGCCCGCCGGCACCGCGTTCGGCACCGACACCGCGATCCAGATCCTGGCGCCCCTCGACGACGAGTGCGCGATCGCGAAGTTCATCGCCCGCTCCGGGCCCGGCCTGCAGCAGCTCGCCTACCGGGTCACCGACGTCGAGGCGCTGTCCGCCGAGCTGCGCGCAGCGGGGGTCCGTCTGCTCTACGACGCCCCGCGGCACGGCACCGCGGACTCGCGCATCAACTTCATCCACCCCAAGGACGGCGGCGGCGTGCTCATCGAACTCGTGGAGCCGGCGGCCGCCGCGCACTGAACCGCCGCGCCGGGTACAGGCCGGTCACGGGGCAGGCACGGCGAGGTCACGGTCTTCCCGCCCCGTCCGGCGATCCGCACGCGCCTCCGGCGCCGCCGCGCCTCCCGGCGGTACCGTGGCAGGCATGTCGTACTCGCCAGATCCGTCGGCCTTCTCCAACCGCTTCGACGTCGTGCGCAAGGGCTACGATCGCGACCAGGTGGTCGAGTTTCTGCGCCGCCTCGACGCCGAGCTGCGCCTCACCGCCACCGACCGGGACGCCGCGGCCGCGCAGGCGAGCGACCTCGCCGCGCAACTCGACGACGCGCGCGACGAGATCGACCAGTTGCGCAGCGAGATCGACAGACTCTCAGTGCCTCCCACCACGGCGGAGGGCATGAGCGACCGCATCTCGCGCATGCTGCGGCTCGCCTCGGACGAGACCGCGGAGATGCGCGCCCGCGCGGAGGCGGAGGCCGCGGAGATCCGTTCGGTGGCCGCCCAGGACGCCGACGAGCTGCAGAAGCGGCACGAGGGCCGTCTGCGTGATCTCGAACGCCGCCGTGAGGCGCTCGAGTCGGAGCACGAGCACACCATGGAGCTCGCCCGCACCCAGGCCGGCCGCACCCTCGAGGCGGCCGAGGCGGAGCGCGACCGGCTCGACGAGGAGGCCCGGGTGCGAAGGGATCGCACCTACGAGGACCTGCAGAAGCACATCGAGGAGACCAAACGCGTCGCGGCGGCCGAGGCCGACAGGCGCATCAAGGCGGCCACCCAGGAGGCCGGCCGGCGGATCACCCGCGCGCGGGCCGATTTCGAAACGCTCCGCACCATGCGTTCGCACGCCCTGGAGCAGCTCATGGAGGTGCGGACCTCGCTCGACGACGTCGCCGCCGTGCATCAGCGGGTCCGGACCGAGCGCGCTCCGGCCGAATCCGACTTCGACTGGTACGAACAGAACGCCGCCGAGCCCGCCGGGCAGGAAGCGGCAGCGCAGGTCTCCCCGGTGCAGGATGCCCCAGCGAAGGCATCAACGGTGCAGGAGCCCGGCGGGCAGAACGCGCCGGCTCCGACCCGCGTGGATGATCGGACCGCACCGGGCCCCGGAACGTCCACGGGCCGGAAACCGCGCACCCCCGGCGACAAGGACGGGGACTCGGGCGGCGACGAACCGTCCACCCGCACCATCGCCACGGCCACCTCCGCGCGCCGCTGACGAGGTCGGCCGTCACGACCAGCGACGGGTGACGCCGCGGGTGCGGCGGGAACGCCAGCAGCCGGAGTGCCAATGCCTGCGCTCGCCGGCCCCGCCGAAGGCGTCCTCCGGCCAGGCCACGACGTGTGCCACCGACGGCGCTATCTCGTGGTCGCACCCCGGGCACCGGTAGCGCTTGACCGCGCGCGCGGCCGGGATCCGCCGGACGTGGAAATCAGCGCCGTCCGGGCCGGGCTCGACGTGCGCGAACGCGTCGACGCGCAGCGGAGCCGCCGGCCGCGCCGCACCACGACGATGCTTCCTCCTGGACACGGGCCGAGTGTAACCGTCCGGCGCCGCGCGCTCAGAACAGCCGGAACTCGTCGCTTTCGATGCCGCGGAGCTCGTCGTAGTCGAGGACGACGCAGCGTATCCCCCGGTCCTCGGCGAGCGTGCGCGCCTGCGGCCTGATCTGCTGTGCAGCGAAGACGCCCTGCACCGGGGCCAGCTGGGGGTCGCGGTTGAGCAGCTCGAGGTAGCGCGTGAGCTGTTCGACCCCGTCGATCTCCCCGCGGCGCTTGATCTCGACCGCGACGGATCCGCCCCCCGAATCCCGGCACATCAGGTCCACAGGGCCGATCGCTGTGGGAAACTCCCTGCGCACCAGCGAGTACCCGTCGCCGAGTGTCGTCACATGCTCGGCCAGCAGCTCCTGGAGATGGGCCTCGACGCCGTCCTTGATCAGGCCGGGATCCTCGCCCAGCTCATGCGTGGAGTCGTGCTCGATCTCCTCGATGAGGATGCGCAGGGTGTCACCCGTCTTGTTCACCACCGTCCACTCGCCGTCCGCCTCGGTGATCCAGCACGGGGGCGTCATCCAGTTGAGCGGCTTGTACGCGCGGTCGTCGGCGTGCACGCTGATCGAGCCGTCGGCCTTGAGCATGAGCAGGCGACGGGCCATGGGCAGATGGGCGGTGAGCCGGCCGCTGTAGTCGACCTGGCACCGGGCGATGACGAGACGCACCCGACCACCTTAAGTCCCGCCGCCCCGCACACCGGGACCCGCTCCCCTATGCTCGGCAATCATGCAGGCGGGGCGGGTGAGCATCAGGCGGCGAGCGCGGGCGCCGCTGGGGTCGCGCATCCTCGGTTCGGGCGACGAGTCCATCGCGCGACGCCGTATCCGGGTTCAGACACTGCTCACCGTCGTCTTGCTCACCTGCAATCTCGTCGGCGCGGCCACCGCGATCGTGCTCATCGCCGTGGTCGTCCCCGGCCCGCCCGTCTTCGCCTCACGGCTGTGGCTGCTCGACTTCGCGCTCGTGCCCGCGGTGACGGTCGCCGCGTTCGTGATCGGGCTGGTCTGGATCACCCGGGGCTCGCTGCGGCGACTGCGGTGGGCCATCCGGGGCGAACCCGCCACCGCGCGGGACCTGCGGACCACCCTCGCGATGCCGTTCCGGATCACTGTGCGGCAGGCGGTGCTGTGGTACGCGAGCGCGGCGATCATCACGGCCGCCTACGCCACCCGAGACCTCGACTACATCGCCCCGATCGCATTCACCGTCGTTTTCTCCGGCACCGTCACGTGCGCCACCAGCTATCTGTTCAGCGAGTTCGCCCTGCGCCCCACCGCCGCCCAGGCCCTGGCGTCGGCCCCGCCCACGCGCGTGCGCCGCACCGGCGTGACCACGCGGATGGTGGCCGCATGGCTGATCGGCACGGGCATCCCGGTGCTGGGACTGATGATCATCGCGGTCACCACACTCACCGTCGGTTCCCGGTCGGTGGCCGACCTGGCGATCCCCGTCTTCGCCCTGGGCGGCGTCACACTCGCGGTGGGACTGCTGCTGACCCTGCTCGTGTGCGCGTCCACCCTCGCCCCGATCAATTCGGTCCGCTCGGCGATGGCGGAGGTCGAGCGCGGGCGACTGGACGCCGAGGCGGTCGTGTTCGACGGCACCGAACTGGGCGAGCTGCAGCGCGGCTTCAACGAGATGGCGCGCGGACTGCGCGAGCGCGAGCGCATCCGCGAAGTGTTCGGGCGGCACGTGGGGCACGAGGTCGCCGCGTTCGCGCTGTCCGGCGACTTCGACGCGGCCGGGCGCGAGGTCGAGGTCGCCGTGCTGTTCGTCGACCTCATCGGGTCCACCGCACTCGCGGCGCACCGGCCGCCGGCCACGGTGGTCGCGCTGCTCAACCGCTTCTTCGCCGTTGTCGTCGACGAGGTCGACCTTCGGAGCGGACTGATCAACAAGTTCGAGGGGGATGCCGCCCTGGCGGTGTTCGGCGCCCCGGCACCTGTCGCTGACCCGTGCACGGCGGCCCTCGAGACCGCGCGGACCATCGGCGACCGCCTCCGCGCCGAGGTGCCCGAGCTGGCCGCCGGCATCGGAGTCTCCTACGGCTCCGCGGTGGCCGGGAACATCGGCGCGCACCGCCGCTATGAGTACACGGTGATCGGCGACGCGGTGAACGAGGCCGCCCGGTTGTCGGAGTACGCGAAGCGCCTCAATCCGCACACCGTCGCGGCGGAGGCGTCGTGGCAGGAGGCGAACCCCGCCGAGCAGCGACTCTGGCGGGCGGCCGGTGAGACCGCACTGCGCGGGCGCACGGCCCCCACCGCACTGTTCGTTCCGTGCGACGGCGGAGCCCGGACCAACGATTAGGCCGTTCGGCTGACATCGACTCCCCGATTCGGGAACCGATACGGACATTCTGTCGGTGACGGGGTGCACAATCTACTTCATAGACACCAAGGCGGCCGGCCGGTCGCCGCCCGATACCGATGCCTGCGCCGTTCTCGGCGCCTGCAGCCCAGTCGGGACGTACAGCGTTGCCGGGACATGTGCCGCCCCGCATCGCATTGCGCCTCGCTCGTGCAGGATCGCCACGGCGGCAGCGGTCCGACGCCGTCGGGCCGACGACGGTGCGGGCGGCAGCTTACGGCCTCGGGAGGAAGCCTCATGGATTTCGAGATCGACGCGGGGACCGGCTACAACTACGGCACCGCATCCAACACCGCGTTCTACGAGCTCATGTTGGCGCAGTATTCGGCCGAGCTGGCCGCCGGCACCGCCTCGCCCGCCAGCGACCCGGGCCTGCTGTGGTTGACGTTCGAGGGCATCGCGCGTCGCGACGCCCGGGTCGACTGGTCCGCACATCGTGGAGCGCTGGCCGGAAACCGCTGGCTTCCCATCCTCTACGAGGTCGACGAGGACTGCGGCCTCGGCGACGCCTCGATAGACGACGAATATGACCTGGCGCTCTTCGACGAGGAGAGCCTCGCGGGATGCCGCACACGCCTGACCGCGCTCCTGTCGCTGGCGGACGGACCGGGGGTCACCGAAAACTTCGACCTCGTCGAGCTCGCCCGGGACATCCACGCGGCCACCGGCGGGTACGACCCTCTCGCGCTGGCACGCGCCGAGCTCCTGATGCTGGCCGAGGGGCGCCGCCGCGCTGCGCACTGAGCTTCTTCCGCATCGTCACGGAATGCCCAGCCAGCGCCGCCGATACAATTGCGCAGTGGGCGACGAGTGACAGTTGACGGCGCCTGCATGCGTCCGACCGTCGACGCGAACACGACCGCCAGCGCTGCGTTGGCAATCCGACGGACCATGGACTTGCATCGCGCCCCTGACACGATCCCGACGGTGCCCGCCCACACCCCAATGTCCTCCCCGTGAACGACATCCGCGGCCAGAGCGCCTACGCCGACGAATACCTTCCACGAAGCCGCGGTCGGGAACTGCTCCATGCTCGGCGAGCCGCCCGCCTGGCCGGACTCGACGAACTCATCGACGACATCGGCACACGAGCCGACGAGATCCTCGAACGCACCCTAGCCATCCTCGACGAGGAGGCAGCGACAACAGGGCGTGTGCAGAGCACTTCTGACATCCGTGCAGCCGACTTCTGAGAACGACACTAGTGCACATCATGCACCTCACAGATGTAGTAGATTTGTAGTATTGTCACGGCGGATTGGCGGCACCGTAGCGAACACATGTGGCAACGTCACCAGGTACGGACCGCTGAGGCCGACGAAGCAATTGCCGATGTCGCCGCCGTGCGGTTTGCCCCAGACCCAGCCAGCACGTCCGGTCTGGGAGTTCGAGTGCTCGGATACAGCCACACCCGTCGGCAGGTGCTGACGGTGATCCTGGTCCACCGCCACGGCAGCAGTTACTACGGCGCCAACGGCTGGGCATCGAACAGCAGTGATCGACGGCGGCACGAAGAAGGCGAGTAGCAGTGGGTACACCAGAAGATGTACGTCTCGTGCAGGCGGAATCGGAAAACACGCGTGACCAGACGCTACCGGCTGACACCAAGGGCGAACGGCGCGGTGCGCCGCGGTCGGTGGTGCAATCGGTGCGCCTGCCTGCGGACGCGTTCACCGAAATCGAGCACTGTGCCGAAGAGGCCGGCGTCCCCACAAGTGCCCTGATCCGCGGATGGGTACTCCACGCCCTCGCTGCGGAACGCGGCACATCGCTGAAGGACGCCATCGACCATCTCGCCAGTGAAACCGAACGCCTACGCCGCATCGCCGCCCGCACCGACGTCGCCTGACCGCCTCGCCGCCAGCGCTGTTGTTATAACGCCTCCAGTTTTTCCCGCAGCCCGCGTGCGCCTTTTGCGAGCAGTGAGGCGACAGCGGGACGCAGAAGTATCTCGATCCACCGCAAGGCCCCGTGGAAGGCAAACTCCACCTTGTATTGCACCTGGGATCCTGCGCCGTCAGCGCAGACGGTGATCGTGTCGTAGGCAGTCACTGCCGCGTTCTCCCCGCGCAGCGCGATCAGTCGGCCAGGAGTGATCGCCACTACGGTGTACACGAGCTTGGAGGTGCGTCCGGCGAATCGCGACGTGTTGGCGTAGCGGGTGCCGACACCGCCATCGCCGTCGAGCAACACAGTCGTGACGGTGCCGGGCTCCCACTCGGTGGTCGTGGTGAAGTCAGCGAGGTAGTCGAACACCGCCTTCGGCGCGGTACGTGTGCTGACGGTTCGGTGCATCGTGATCATCAAAGAACCCCTGACGTGATCTGCAGCCCAGGCAAGCCGCCGCCGCAGGCGGCCTGAGCCCTTGCCAGGGTCGCCTGAAGGATCCGGCCCCAAGCCCCGGCTGTCGCCGTACCGGATCTACCGGCGCCTGTAGTTTGGGGACGATACTGCAGCAATGACCACCTGTGCCATCATCTGGTACCGCCGAGATCTGCGTCTGGCGGACCTGCCCGTCATCCTTGCGGCAGCCGACAGCGCCGACACCGCGCTGGTGATGACGCTCGTTGAAATTCCCCAGTTGTGCTCACCGAAATTCCCCAGTCTGGGTCGCTCCGTCGCATGAGGCGGGCCTCCCTGGATGCTGGTGGTCTCTGACCACACACCAGCCTTCCAGGGAGG
>NZ_JAENKO010000093.1 GCF_016599145.1 Tomitella cavernea | reverse complement strand
CCGTAGCACACTCACAAGCGCACCGCCCCCAGCCCCTTCCGGGCTTGGGAGCTGCTCTCGCCGCTCCGGCCCGACCAAAGTTACGCCCACCCCCACCCAAACACAAATCCCCAGGTCAGAAACCATCTGCCGTCCCGAACGAGGTCGTGCATGGCGCTGCCTCGGGGTGACGACCCGCAGTCACCGAAGTACCGGTCCGCCCACTGGTGCAATACAGATCACGCTCCAGATAGCCGCGGCCACATCGTCGGGCCGAATGGCCACGCGCTGGTGCACGACGGCGATCACTCCCGCGGGATCTCGTGTGCGGCATCTACCGGCGCTGGCGCCGGCGACGACGCGCGACGAATACTCGCGCGATCCACGGACATCCCTGCCGCCTCGGGCAGCCCGGAATGTGCGCGGACGGCTGTCGCAGCGGCGAGATCGTCGGCCACTGTCATCGCCGGCCGCTCACCAGACCACGACCGACTTTCGGTCGGCACAGGGCTGTAGCCGGTCGGCCGGCTCTAACGCGCGCAGAGCACCTCCCCCGGTCGGTCGCGCACGCCGACTACCGTGTACACCGTCGGCGGGCCGCGCTGCAGTGCCGCCGCCGACCGGCGCGGCCGGCTCGAGCGTTGACGACGACCGGTACAGGCCTCCTCGCAGTGCCACACCGCCTGCCTGACTTCCGCGCCAATCCCTACGACGAAGGACGCATACAGCGCATGACTGGAAGCACCACTGAGCAGATCCATCACTCGCTTTTCTCGAACTTCAACGAGGGCGTGAACGGCCCAGCCGACCACGCCCCTGTCCCGCCGCGCCGCGGTGGCGCGCGCTCCGGTGGCGACCGCCGCCGCAGCAACGGAGAATCGCGGCGCCGCTAGCAGCGCGACTTCGTGCTCGACGGAGCATCGGTCGCGTCCAGGGAGCGTTGTCCAGGAGAGGACGGGTGTAAGTACCGTTTCACGACCTGACCAGTCTGCGAGGCGGTACGGGACCGCGCCCGTCTAGTGCAGGTGTATCGCCTACCGACCGGATCCACGCCAAGATCGACGCCCTGTTCGCTGAAGGGCGCGATCGGCCGGAGATCCTGGAGGAAGCCGTCCGCCGGAGCACCCAGCTGCTCCTGCAAGCCGCCCTGGAATCCGAGGTCACCGAGTCTTTGGGCCGCGAACGCTATCACCGCGCCGCCACCACGCCGGACACGGCGGAGGGCTCGCGTGACGGGCACCGGCCGGTGACCGTGAAAATCGCCAGCGGGACGGTCACGCTGGAGCGCCCGAAGCTGCGCGGTACGACCGAGAGGTTGGCGTCCCGGCTGTTCGGCAAGCACGTCACCCGCAACATTGCCCTGGAATCGTTGGTGATCGCTCCGTTCGTGCGCGGCCTATCCATGCGTGATGTCGAGACCACTCCGGCCGACGCCCTCGGGGACCAAGCCGCCATCTCGAAGTCCACGGTGGCGACGGTGTGTCAGGCGATCCGCGACGAATACCAGCAGCTGCCTGATCCACCGGCTGCGCAACATCGCCGCCAAGACCCCCACCGGCATGCAACCGGAGATCCGCCACAGCTACTGGGCGATCATCGATACCAACGGTCTAGACGTCTCGCCAGGACCCAGCCTCGTCGAGGCGGTCGACCAGCGCATCACCGCGTTCCGCGCCGAGTACCGCGATGTGTATCCGACGGTGATGCTGATACTGGACACCGACCGGGCGGGCCTGAGGGTGTGTCTGCAGTGTTCGCGCGAGCATCACGTGCGCATCACGCATTCGAACTTCATCGAGCGCGCCTTCGGGGAAACGAATAGGCGTACGAAGGTCATCGGCCGGTTTCCCGGCGAGACCAGCGCCGTGAGCTTGGTGTGGGCCGTGCTCGACCGGGCCTCGGCCGGCTGGCCCGGCGTCGCGATGACCCCGGCCGGCACCCGACTACTGCACGACCTTCGTCGCTCACTGCTCGAACCACCGCGCGAACTACGCTCCGCCGTCGGCCTCGGTGATGCCGACGTCCGCGAACGCGCGCCCGCCAGCGCGTAGTCGGATGCACCGCTATGTCAACTCAATTCGGCCTGCGTCACATCGAGTTGACGTAGGAAGGCGGCTGCCGCCGGCGAAGGTCCTTGGCGGCTCCAGATCAGGTGTTCGCTTCGCCTCGGGGCATCAGCGACTTTCACGGCGGTCAAACCCGGCAACTGCGGTACGAACGCCGAGGGCAGCAGGGCGATGCCGAGGTGTTCGCGCACGAGGCGGGCAATCAGGTGCGCGTCGATCACTTCGTAGGCGACGTCGCGGGACAGGCCGGCGGCAGTGAAGGCGGTGTCGCTTTGGGCCCGTCCGGGGCTGCCGGCGGGGAAGTCCACGAAGACCTCGTCGGCCAACTGTTCGAGACTCAGGTTGTGGGCGGTGGCAAGTGAATGCCCGGGCGCCATGACGGCGACGTGGTGGTCGTGGGCCAGGACGTGATCGCGGACCGATGTTAGGGGTGTATCGGTGGGCAGGCCGAGGAATGCGACGTCGCACCGCCCGTCGCTGACTCGCTCGATGAGGGCGTCACTGGCGTCCGTGGTGAGGCTGGCACGAACCTGCGGGTGCCGGTCGTGATACTTGCGTAAGGCCGCGGGGACATCGACGGCGGCGACGGTCGGGATGACGCCCACGGACAGTCGGCCCCGGATCTCCCCTGTGGCACTGGCGACTTCGGCGCGTGCCCGATCGGCGGCGTCCAGGCACTGCCGGGCCGCGGGCAGGAACGCCCGTCCGGCGGCGGTGAGGCTCACCTGCCGGCTGGTGCGGTGAAACAACCGGGCCCCGAGTTCCTGCTCGAGTCGGGCGATTTGATGACTCAGAGCCGACTGCACCACGAAGCAGCGCTCGGCCGCCCGGGTGAAGGTGCCGTGCTCGGCGACGGCTACGACGTATGAGAGTTGGCGAAGTTCCACCCTCACATCGTGTCTGTTCATTGATTCTATGACAACTATGTGTTGGACTCATGAATGGTAAGCGGCTGACGATGGCTGCATGAGCGCCGCAACAATCACCACGCAATCGCCCCCAAAGGCTGGACACAGTGTGCTCGGGCGCACGCTGGCGACCGCCGTAGCGCCGGCCGTGTGGGGCACCACTTACATCGTCACCTCCGAATTGCTTCCGGAAGGGCAACCGCTGTTCTCCGGGTTGGTCCGGGCCCTACCTGCGGGACTGCTCGCTCTCGCGCTCACACGCACACTGCCGCATGGGGCATGGTGGTGGAAGGCGGCCGTGCTGGGCGTCCTGAACATCGGCGCGTTCTTCCCGCTGCTTTTCCTGACCGCTTACCACCTTCCCGGCGGCGTGGCGGCCACCCTGAACGCCACCCAGCCGTTGGTGGTCGCCCTGCTGGCCGTGGTTCTGCTCGGCCAGCGACTGTCGAAATGGCGCCTGGCCTGGGGCCTGGTCGGGATGGTAGGGGTCGCGATGATCGTGCTGCGTGACCAGGCTGCCCTCGACGGCATCGGCATCATCGCCGGCGTGGGAGCCGCGGCGTCGATGGCCACCGGCGTCACCCTGGCCAAACGCTGGGGCCGGCCCGCCGGCGTGGGCGCCATGACCTTCGCGGGATGGCAACTGACCGCCGGCGGCCTCTTCCTCCTGCCCCTGACCCTGGTCATCGAAGGCGTACCCACGAACGTCACGGGGTCCGGCGTGGCCGGCTACCTCTGGCTGGGGCTGATCGGGGGCCTGCTGACGTACACGCTGTGGTTCGACGGCATCGGCCGGCTTCCCGTCACCTCCGCGGCCCTGCTCGGGCTGCTCTCTCCGATCGTGGCCGCCGGACTGGGGGCGGTCTTCCTCGGCCAGCTCCTTGGCCCGATCCAGATCCTCGGCTTCGTCCTGGCCCTCGCAGCGATCGCCGCCGGACAGTTCGACTCCGGCAGCCGCGCTCCCCGCAATCCCACGGACCGGGCATGCACCGACGCCGCCACACGAACAATCGGAAGGAACATCCCATGAAGATCGCCGTGATCGGATCGGCAGGAAGCCTCGGCAGTCGCATCGTGGCCGAAGCATTGCGACGCGGACACGACGTAACCGCATTGACGCGTACCGATCTGGACGCCGCCGACGCCGATGCCGTCACCACCGCCGTACGTGGCCACGACGTCGGCATCGGAGCCACCCGCCCGGCGCCCGGCCAGGAACACCACGCTGCGACCACCACCCGGTCACTGCTCCAAGGGCACGCTGCTGCCGGCGTCCGATTCGTCATGATCGGCGGCGCCGGAGCTCTGCGTACCCCGGACACGGGCGAACTGGTCGCCGACGACCGCCGTTGGGTACCCCAGCAGATCGCTGCGCTCGCCCGCAGCGCGGTCGATCAACTCGATGAGTGCCGCATGGCCACCGGCACCGATTGGACCTACGTCGCTCCCTCAGCGGTCATGGAGCCGGGGCAGCGGACCGGCCACTACCGTACCGGCGTCGACAAACTGCTGGTCGACGAGGGCGGCAACTCCTATGTCTCCATGGAAGACATGGCCGTCGCGGTGGTCGACGAACTCGCGGATCCCAGCTTTCGCGGACAACGGTTCACCGTCGCAACTGCCACGAACTGACCGCCTGAGTTGCACAGGTCAACATTGTTGTAGCGATTGTGGCGGGTAACTGTGCTGGTAGGGGTGGTGCAGGTGCTGGATTCGGGGCACTAATAGGCCGGTAGAATCCGGGGTCGTGGCCGCTTACATCCGCAAGGTGCGCACCGCCTCGGGGGCGACGGCCGTGCAGATCGCGGAGAAGACCGGGGGCCGGCGCAGGATTGTCGAGCATCTCGGCTCCGCCCACACCGACAGCGAGCTCGCCGCCCTGCTCCACACCGCCCGCGGCAGGCTCGAGGCCGGTCAACTGCAGTTGGGCCTGGACTTCGCCGCGCCGACCGATGCGCCCATGCCGGCGGGCGCGCCGTCGGTGATCACCGGCAAACGCGCCCGGTGGCTGATCGCGGCGATCGAATCCGCGTGGCAGCAGCTCGGCTTCGACGTGGTCGACGACGCCGCGTTCTTCCAGCTGGTCCTGGCCCGCATCGTGGAACCGACGTCGAAGTCGGACTCGGTGCGCGTGCTCGGCGACCTCGGCGTCGCCGCCGCCCACCGCAACACCTTCGCCGCGGCGCTGCGGCGGTGCGCCGCCCGCGGCTACCGCGACCTGATCGCCTACCGGTGCTTCGACTACGCCGCCGCCACCGGCGGGCTGTCGCTGGTCTTGTTCGACGTGACCACCTTGTACTTCGAAGCAGAGAAGGAAGACGGGTTGCGCAAGGTCGGCTACTCGAAAGAGCGGCGCGTCGACCCCCAGATCGTCGTTGCCCTGCTGGTCGACCGGTACGGGTTCCCCCTCGAGATCAGCTGCCACGAAGGCAACCACGCCGAAACCCGCACGATCGTGCCGGTAGTGCGCCAGTTCCTGGCCCGCCACGATTTGGAGGACACCGAACTGGTGATCGCCGCCGACGCCGGGATGCTCTCCGCGTCGAACCTGAAAGACCTCGACGCTGCGGGACTGAAGTTCATCGTCGGGTCGCGGATGACGAAAGCACCTGCGGATCTGGCCAGCCACTTCCACTGGCACGGCAACGCGTTCACCGACGGGCAGATCATCGACACCGTCACGCCGCGCAACGCCCGCTCCGTCGTGGGCGACGTGAAGAAGAAGGCGGAGCCGGTGTGGGACCCGGCCGACGAGAAGGCGTGGCGGGCGATCTGGCAGTACCGCCGGAAACGGGCCCGGCGCGACGATCAGACGCTCAACCAAGAGGCCCAGGCCCGGGAAGTCGTCGACGGGAAGCGGGCGGGCAAGCAGGTGCGGTTCGTCAAGGCCAAAGGCGACGCGAAGAGCCTGGATGCGGCGAGTCTGCAACGCGCCCGGGACCTGTCCGGCCTGAAGGGCTATGTGACGAATGTTCCTGTGGCCCTGATGGATCCGGGCGAGGTGATCGGCAAGTACCACGACCTGTGGCATGT
>NZ_JAENKO010000092.1 GCF_016599145.1 Tomitella cavernea | reverse complement strand
CGCCGGGGCGGCGGCGCTGCGCACTCCGCGGCGTGCGAACGCCGCCGCCGCGAGCGCCGCCGTCACGGCGAGGAGCTGCAGGATGGACAACGCGGCGGCCATCCGGAGGTCGAACACCTGCACCGTCTGCAGGTAGATCTCCGTCTCCAGCGTGCGGAAGCGCGTTCCGCCCAGCACGAGAACCACGCCGAAGCTGGTGGCGCAGAAGAGGAATACCACCGCCGATGCGGAGGACACGGCGGGAAGCAACCGCGGCGCGGTCACCGTCGCGAAGACTCGCGCGGGGCCCGCTCCCAACGCGCGCGCCGCCTGCTCCGGGCGCGGGTCCATCCGCGCCCACACGCCGCCGACGGTGCGCGCGACGATCGCGATGTTGAAGAACGCATGGGCCAGAATGATCGCCCACACCGTGCCGTCGAGCCCCGTCCAGCCCAACAGGTGCCCCTCTCCCAGCAACATCCGGAAGGCGACGCCGACGACGACTGTCGGCAGGACGAACGGCACCGTCACCACCACGCGCACGAGCGTCTTGCCGGGCAGCTGCACGCGGGCGAGCAGCCACGCGACAGGCATCCCCAGAGCGAGGGTCAACGCGGTGGAGGCCGCGGCCTGGCCCAGCGTGAACGCCACCAGGCGCCCCACCTCGGGCGTCCACCACAGCGCGAGGATCGCGGCAGGGTCGAAGCGACCGGCGTCGTCGACGAGTCCGCGGTGCACGATGGCCACCACCGGCCACGCGAAGAACATCGCGGTGAACCCGACCGGGACCGCACCGAGCACCAGCGGCCAGGACACGCCGCACCGGCCACGGTCCGTCCCGCCGCCGGCGCGCGTCACTGCCCGGCGGCGCACGCCGCGGCGTTCCTCGGCCCCAGGATGCGCACTCACCCCAGAACGATGTCCCGCCACTGCCGGATCCAGGCATCACGGTGAGCGCCGATACGCGCCGGGTCCATGGAAAGCACATGGGCCGGCTGAGCGGCGTACTCGGCGAACACCGGCGGAAGCGGCGTGCCGCGCTGCACCGGGAACACGTACATCTGGCCGGGCAGGTCCTGCTGGACCGCTGGGGACAGCAGGAAATCGACCAGTTCGCGGGCCGCCTCCGGCCGGTCGGTGCCGCTGAGCACGCCCGCGTACTCGACCTGGCGGAAGCAGCTGTCCGCCAGCGCCCGCGTCGGCGGCGCCGACCCGTCCGCCCCGGCCTCCGCCGGCGGAGAGGACGCGTAGGACACCACGATGGGGCGCGGCCCGTCACCGCTGGACCCCGAGAACTCCACCGTGTAGGCCTGCGTCCAGCCGTCGACCACCTTGAGGCCGTTGCCGCGCAGCGCCCGCCAGTATTCCTGCCAGCCCCCGTCCTGCGCGGACTCCTCAGCCCGCTCCGGCGCATCGGGCTCGGCAGGCTTATCCGGTTCCGCCGGCGCGGCGGCCTGCCCCGGGCCGCCGGATTGCGTGACGATCGTGGCCAGCAGGAACGCCAGGCCCGGCGACGAGGTGGCCGGGTTCTCGACGACGGTCAGGTCCTTGTACTCAGGGCGGGTCAGGTCGGCGATCGACGCCGGCGCCGTGATCCCGTGCCGTTCGAACCACCCGGTATCGATATTGAGGCACACGTCGCCGTAGTCGACTGCGGTGAGCTCGTCCGAGCCGGGCACGGCATAGTCCTGGGCGCCGTCCTGCGCGGCGGGCGAGACATACGGCTCGAACACGCCCTGCCCGATCACCCGGGACGCGAAGGTGTTGTCGATTCCGAAGGCCACGTCGCCCAGCGGATCGCCCTTGGTGAGCACCAGTTCGCTGGCCAGCCGGCCCGCGTCCCCGCTGCTGCGCACCTCCACGTCGACGCCGGTCTGCGCGGTGAATCCGTCGAGCACACCCTCCGACAGGGCGAAGGAATCGTGGGTGACGAGCACCAGCGGGCCGTCCCCGGTGCCCGCGCCTCCGCCGGAAAGCGAGCACCCGGCTGCCGCGGCCACCGCCACGACCATGGTCAGCGCCGCCAGCGGGCGGCGGGACCGCCGGATCGACCGGCCGACTCTGGACTTCGCGATCGCACGCTCGTTCATCTGGCTCCCTCGCGCCGGCATGATCCGGATCAGGTTCTTCGGGTGTGTTCTCAGCCCTGCGGTTTCCTGGCCCCGCAGCGGGCACCCCGGCCTTGCACCGTGCATCCTAGCCGCCCCCGCCCGGCCCACCGGGTGGCGATGTCGACGCGCAACGCGGAGCATCGGTGGCATGAGTACAGCACTGTCCGCAGAAGCCATCGCATCCGCACTGCAGGACCTCCCCGGCTGGGCCTACGACCCCGGGCCGCCCGCGCTCGTCCTCGAGGTCAAGGCCCCGACCTTTCCCGAGGGGATCGAGTGGGTGCGCCGGGTCGCGGAGTACGCGGAATCCGTCGGCCACCACCCCGACATCGATATCCGATGGCGGACGGTCACGTTCCGCTGCTCCACGCATTCCGACGGCGCCGTCACGGACAAGGACGTGACGCTGGCCGCCGAGATCAACCGGCGCGCGCCGGGCTGACCCGTCCGCTCCGGGCGGCCCAGGCCGTCCATCCGACGGTGACGATGGTGAGGGCCACGTCGACGGTCCCGAGCACCACCTCGGCCGGGGACCCGCCGATCACCTCGCCCGCCGCCGTCCGCGGATTGAGCAGGACCGACGACACGCCGACGAGCATCACCACCGTCCACACGACTGCGAGCGTGCGGGCGCCCGGGAACCGGGAGACGGCGCCGTGGAGCAGCCAGATGATCATGGGCAGCACCCAGACCCAGTGGTGGTTCCACGAGATGGGCGAGGCCAGCAGCCCCAGCAGCTGCACCAGGATCAGCGTGCCGAGGCGGTCGTCCCGGTCCAGCGCACGCCATGCGACGAAGCTCAGCGCGGCGAACACGATGATCGTGCCGATGACGATCCAGTGGTCGCCCAGATCGTGGCCCGCGATGCGGCTCAAGGCGCCGCGCAACGACTGGTTGATGGGTGCGCCCACCGGGCCGATCCTGTCGGCGTCGCCCAGCAGGTCCTCGAAGTACCGCCGCGTCTCGTCGCCGATCAACGCGAAGCTGACGGCCACCGTCCCCGCGAACGCGACCGCCGACCACGCCGCCGCCGCCCAGCGCCGTCGGGCGAGGAAGTACAGGCCCGTCACGGCCGGCGTGAGCTTGATCCCCGCCGCGATGCCCACCAGCAGGCCCGCGCACCACGACCTGCGCGACTGCACTGCCACCATCACCAGCAGCACCAGGAAGATGTTGATCTGGCCAAAGTTGATGGTCACCCGCATCGGCTCGAGCCACATGCCGATCACCGTCCACAGCACCGCGGCCGTGCGGATGTGCGGCGCGTCCGCGCCGTCGCCCATCGCCATCCGCAGGGCGATGCGGACCACCGCGTACAGCGCGGCCACCGAGAGCACCTGCCAGGCCACTCCGAGCACGGTGAACGGGATCAGGTGCAGCGGATAGAACAGCACCGCGGCGAACGGAGGGTAGGTGAACGGCAACGCGGCGCCCTCGGCGCCGTCCTGCAGGACGAACCCGTAGAGGTTTCCGGAGAAGGTGGTCGCCGCACCGTCGACATAGACGTGCAGGTCCAGCAGGCGTCCGAGCGAACCGCCGGAGAGGGTGGCCGCGACGCGCACCAGTACCGACACCGCCAGCAGCGGCCACGCCCACGGCGCCACCGCGGCGAGTGCCCGTCGGGTGCGGCCGGTCCCCGGTCCCGCCGCCCCACGCTCAGGGGACACAGACTGCGCCATCCGACCCATGCCCCCGATTCTCTCGACGTCGACTCGGCTGCGCATGACGCCGCCCACACGAGCGCCTGCCCGTCCGAAGGCCCCGAGGGAGACTATCAGGGGGGCCGCGCACCGCCGCGCCGCCGAGCCCGTCGGGTCGGACGGCCGACCGGCGTGCGCGTCACCGCCGTGCCTCCGCGCCGGGTTTGCCCGATGCCATTGACCAACTACGTCCCCTTTGGTAACACTTGCAACAATAAGAACATCAATCACAACTGTTACAGTGCGCCGTCACACCGGGCCCGTCCGATACGATTTCGGACCGAGCGTGGTTGGCCACGACGGCGGATTGTCGAGTAACTTGCTGTCGAGCGGACCGACTTGCGGCGCGAGCGGCGCGAGCGGCGGGCGCCCCCGCTGCATCGCACGCGGATGCCCCCCAAGAGAACGGATGTGACGGTGCAACTGATTCGTCGAACGCGAAGGCCTTTCGCAGTGCTGGCGGCGGCGGCCGCCGCGGCGCTGGTCCTCCCGACCGGCGCAGCCGCCGAGGACGCGTCACCGGTGGCACCGCTCACCGATCCGCAGGCCCTCTCCGATATCGCCGCGATGTTCCCGGACGACGCCCGGATGCCCACCACGGACGAGCTCGCCGCGGTGCAGGCGCTCTTCCCCGCGTTCATCGGCACGCTCATTCAGCCCGCGGCCGGCACGCCGAACAACGCGATGCTCGCGCAGGCTCAGGCCCTCGTGGACCAGTCCCCGCTGCCGCAGGACGTCAAAGACAAGCTCGGCGCCGCCATCGCCTTCCTCGACGGCAGCAAGGGCGGCGGGCCGGAGATTCCCGAAGGCGGCGACAAGCCCGTCATCCAGCAGTTCCTCTTCCCCACCGTGGGTCAGGGCTGCATCGCCGGCGGACAGGATTCCGTCGGCATGGCACTGATGACGGCGGGACCGCAGCCCGCGCCCGCCCCGGGGCCCGGACCCGGCCAGGCCGGCTTCGTGTTCACCGCGCTGGGAACCTCCGGCGCGCAGCCGGCCCCGGCGCAGCAGCTCATGGTGTCCTGGATCAACGTCGACACCGGCGCGCGGGGCACCCAGCCGCTGACCAACGAGTCCGCCATCAACCAGGACGGCCCCACCACGCTCACCACCATCGCCGACACCGGCACCGGTCGCGTGGTCTCCACCATCTATGGCTCGGTGGTCAGCAAGGGCGAGGACGGTGCGCCGCCGATCGAGTGCACGGTGCTGCCGACGATAGGCCTCGGCGTCGTCTGATGCGTCCACGGATGTTCCGCGGCGCTCCGAACGCCGCGGAGCCCTCCGTGACCGGTGCGCGGCCCGCCGTCCCGGCGCTTGTCCAGGAATGCGCGGTGCACGCCCGTTGGCCGTCCGCCCGACACCTCCCGGCTCTGTCCCTCGCCGTGGTCGCCGCGACCCTCGCAGCCGGCTGCGCTTCGGCCGTCGGCGACGGGCCCACGACACCCGTGCCGTCCACGGCGACGGGGACGCCCGCCGCACAGTCCTCCGGGACGCACGCGCCGACGGCGACGGGGACGCCCTCTGCTCTCCCGCCTACCAGCGACGCCGGGGGCCCCGGCGGCGCGACCGGTGCCGACCCGGATGCGGCCGAGGTCCGCGCGCTGCTCGCCGGCCTTCCGGTCAAGGGCCGCGCACCGAAGACCGGCTACAACCGCGACATGTTCGGGCAGGCATGGAGCGACGACGTGACCGTCGACGGCGGCCACAACGGCTGCGACACGCGCAATGACATCCTGCGTCGCGACCTCACCGAGCTCACCTACCGGCCGGGTTCCCACGGTTGCACCGTGCTCACGGGCTTGCTCGACGACGCGTACACGGGTAAGCGCATCGAATTCACGCGCGGGCGGGGCACCTCCCGTGACGTGCAGATCGACCACGTGGTGGCGCTGTCCGACGCATGGCAGAAGGGGGCGCAGCAGCTGTCGTCGGAGCGCCGCCGGAACCTGGCCAACGATCCGCTCAATCTGCAGGCGGTGGACGGCCCCGCCAACCAGCAGAAGGGCGCAGGCGACGCGGCCACGTGGCTGCCGCCGTCGAAGCCGTACCGCTGCACCTACGTCAGCCGGCAGGTGCGGGTGAAGGACCGCTACGACCTGTGGGTGACCACGGCCGAGCGCGACGCGATCAACCGGATCCTCGACGGCTGCGAAGGCACGGGCGCAGCCCCCGCGGCGCCCGCCGACGCCGCCGGCACCGCGCCCGCCGCGGGCGGGAACCCGCCGGCACCGGCGGACGGGGC
>NZ_JAENKO010000091.1 GCF_016599145.1 Tomitella cavernea | reverse complement strand
CCCAGAACCGCCGGGGCACCCGGCCGGCCCGGCGCGCCAGGCGACCCGCGCGCACCGCCGCCGCCATGGCCGCGGCCATCGTCTCCGGGTCGTCCGCGCGGGTGACGGCGGTGGCCAGCAGCACCGCGTCGCAGCCGAGTTCCATGGCCAGCGCCGCGTCGCTGGCGGTGCCGATCCCGGCGTCGAGGATCACCGGCACGCCCGCGTGCTCGACGATCATCGCGATGTTGTGCGGGTTGGAGATGCCCAGACCCGTGCCGATGGGCGCGCCCAGCGGCATCACCGCCGCGCACCCGGCGTCCTCGAGACGGCGGGCCAGGACCGGGTCGTCGTTGGTGTAGGGCAGCACGACGAAACCCTCGTCCACCAGCTGCTCGGCGGCGGCGACCAGCTCGATCGCGTCGGGCAGCAGCGTGCGCTCGTCGGCGATCACCTCCAACTTGACCCACTCGGTGCCCAGCGCCTCGCGCGCCAGGCGGGCCGTGAGCACCGCCTCGTCGGCGCCGCGGCTGCCCGCCGTGTTCGGCAGCAGGGCGATGCCCAAGCGCCGCAGCAACTCCAGCACGCCGGTCCCCGCCTGCGCGTCCACCCGCCGCAGGGCAACCGTCGTCAGCCCCGTACCCGACGCCACCAGCGCACGCTCCAGCAGGTCCAGGTTGGCCGCGCCGCCGGTCCCCATGATCAGGCGCGACGGCAGCTCCCGGCCGGCGATCACCAACGGATCCCCGCCGGTGGCATCCGCGCGCGGCTCGGGCGTCCGGGGCCCGGTTACCTCGGCACTAACCACCCTGCACCGCCGTGAGCACCTCGAAACCGTCGCCGTCGGCCACCGGCGCGTCCCACGCCGACTTCGGCAGCACTATCCCGTCACGCGCCACCGCCACCCCGGAATCAGGCAGCCCCAGCCTGTCCAACAGCCGGGCGACCGTGCACGGCTCCGGCACCTCGTGCGCATCACCATTGACCTGTACCTGCATTTTCGCCTCTTTCGTCAGACCATCGCCGGTCCACTGCGGGGCCGGCTCATCCCGCTTCCCGGACCCCGCCCGGGCCATTCCCGTCCTGCCGCAGCCCGCCCTGGCGCAACCCATCCCACCGGAAACGCTGCGGTCCCAGCCCGTCCGTCTCCGCTAGCGGCGCGCCAGCGAGCTCCGCCAGGACTGCGTCGGCGGTGACCGCGGTAAGCAGCACGCCGTTGCGGCCGTGCCCGCATGCCGTGATGATCCGCGGCCCTCGCCCGCCCGCCGCGGCACCCTCCACTGTGCCGATGACCGGCAGGTTGTCCGGCGTCATCGGCCGCAGCCCCGCCATGGCGTCCACCAACTCGTACTCGGCGATCGACGGCAGGATGGTCTGTGCGTCGGCGATCAGGTCGCGCACGCCTCCGACGGTGACGGCCCGATCCTCGCCGTGCTCGTACATCGTCGCGCCCACGACCAGCCCGTCGGCCCGTGGCACCAGGTACACGTGCCGCCCGTGCACTCCCGCCCGCACCGTGAACGGCGGTGGCGGCGGAACCGTGGGCGGGCGCCGCAGCCGCAGGATTTCGCCCTTGACCGGCCGCACGGGCAGCCCCGGCAGCAGCGCGGCCGCGTCCGTTCCGGCCGTCACCACCACGTGATCCGCATCCGCATCGACGATCGACGCGCACCGCGCCGCCACCGGGACCGCGCCGGAATCCACGGCCGCGCGCCGCAACGCCCGCAGCAGGGCACGGTTGTCCACCGCCAGCTCCCCGGCCAGCCACAGCCCGCCGCGCAGGTTCCGGGCCAGCGCGCGGTGACGCCCGCGGACCTGGGCGCGCGTGAGCGGCTCCGCCTGCGCGTCCGCCGCGCCGTCCGCGTCGCCCAGCCAGGCGCCCACTGTGCGCAGCTCGTCCGCGTCGGCGCCGTCCGCCCCCACCATGAGGGTGCCGCGCGCGCTGATCACGTCGACCCCGGTCTGCTCACGCAGCTCGCACGCCATGCGCGGCCACCGGGCCAGCGACGCCGCGCCGAGCTCCAGCACGCGATGCTCCCCCGGCCGACCCTCGCTGTAGGGGGCGAGCATGCCGCCCGCCGCCCACGACGCGCCCGTCTGCGCCGCGCCGGGCGCCAGGAGCGGGTCGAACAGCCGCACCGCATACCCGGCGCGGGCCGCGCGCCACGCGATGGCCGAGCCGACGACGCCGGCGCCCACCACGTCGACCCGCGCGCCGCCCGCTCCGCGTGCAATGTCGGGTGCCGAATCCACAGTCATCCACCTTCCCGCGCCGGCATGATCCGGATCAGGTCCGACGGTCAGGGCGGGCGCGCCCTTTCTCAGCCCCACGATCCCGGGGACTCCCGTGTGTGCCTCCACCGTAGCCGCTACGGTCGGAGTCATGAACGCAGCGCCCGGCCATCCGCGGTCCCGCCACCCCCGCGATCAGCTGGACCGGGCGCGGCTGTACCTGTGCACCGACGCGCGCCGCGATACCGGCGACCTGGACGAGTTCGCCGACGCCGCGCTGCGCGGGGGCGTCGACGTGATCCAGTTGCGCGACAAAGGCTCGGAGGGGGAGGCAGAGCACGGCCCGCTCGAGGCGCGCCAGGAGCTCGCCGCCCTCGCGGTCCTGCGGGCGGCCACCCGACGCCACGGCGCGCTGCTCGCCGTCAACGACCGCGCGGACATCGCCCTCGCCTCGGGGGCCGACGTGCTGCACCTGGGCCAGGACGACCTCCCCGTCCCCCACGCCCGCCGGGTGGTGGGCGACAGGATGCTCATCGGCCGGTCCACGCACGACGCCGCGCAGGCGCAGGCCGCCGGCGCCGCCCCCGGCGTCGACTACTTCTGCGTCGGCCCCTGCTGGCCCACCCCCACCAAGCCGGGCCGCGACGCCCCGGGGCTGGATCTGGTGCGCACCGTGGCGGCCGAAGACCAGCCCAAGCCGTGGTTCGCGATCGGCGGCATCGACGGCACCCGGGTCGCCGCAGTACGCGAGGCGGGAGCGCAGCGCATCGTCGTCGTCCGCGCCGTCACCCGGGCCTCCGACCCGGAGTCCGCCGCCCGCACGCTGCGCTCGGCGCTCGCGTGACCGCCGGCGCAGGGCCGGACGCAGGGGCAGGGCAGGACGCAGGAGCAGGGCCGGACGCAGGCACGGCCTGGATGCGCCGTCACGGTGCCGTCGCCCACAGCTTGCCCGTGGACGGCGGCACGCTGCACGCCGTGGAGATCCCCGTGGCCGAACTGCGGGGCGTCCCGGTCGTGTTCTGCCACGGCTTCCCGGGCTCCTGGTTCAGCTGGCGCGCGCAGCTGCCCGCGCTCGCCGCGCAGGGGCGCCGCGCCATCGCCCTGGACATGCGCGGATACGGCGCGTCGCTGCGCCCCACCGACGTGGCCGCCTACGACCGCCGCACCACCGTGGCGGACATGGCCGCCGTGCTCGACGCGCTGGGTATCGACCGGGCCGTGTTCTCCGGCCACGACTTCGGCGCCGCGCTGGCCTGGGACCTGCCGCTGTGGATGCCGGACCGGGTTGCCGGCCTGGCGCAGCTGGCGGTGCCGCGGCTGCCCCGCTCACCGCTGCGCCCCTCCGACGCGTTCGCGATGCTCGCCGAGCAGCACTTCTTCCACCAGCACTACTTCCAGGCGCCCGGGGTGGCCGAGGCCGAGCTGGATGCCGCGCCCGCCGAGTTCCTGCACCGGCTGATGTACGCGCTGTCCGGCCAGGGCGACTACTACGCGTGCTGGCGCCGTCCCAGCACCGACGAGGACGGTGCTGCCACCGGCTACATCGCATCGCTGCCCGCGGCACCCCCGCTGCCTTGGCCGTGGCTGACCGCCGACGAGTTCGCCTTCTACGTGGACGAGTTCACCCGCTCCGGGTTCACCGGCGGACTCAACTGGTACCGGGCGCAGGACCTGGCCTGGGAGCAGAACGAGCCGCACGACGGGGCACAGATCACGGTGCCGACCGCCTTCATCGCCGGCGCGGACGACCCGGTGCTGACCATGCTGGGGACGCGGTGCCTGGACAAGATGGCGGCCACGGTGCCCGGCCTCGCCGTGCAGGAGATCCTGCCCGGCGCGGGGCACTTCGTGCAGATGGAGGCCGCCGGGGACGTCAACCGCATCCTCGACGGGTTCCTGCAGGAGCACGTCGACTAGGCGGATCCGCCGTGCACGCTCACAGCCAGCCGAGCACCCGCCCCGGACTGATCACCTCGGCGTCCGCGGGCAACCGCGCCCGCAGCCCCCGGTCCGCGGTGACCACCGCGGTGACCCCGTCCCACATCCCCGCGGCGCACTGCGCGATGGTGTCGTCGCCGCTGCCCGGAGCACGTTCGACGTCGATGGAGTCGCGGTCTCCGGCGGCACGCGCCTTGCCCTCGGTCACGGCGATCACCTGCGTCGTCCAGCCGAAGCCCGCCGACCCCAAAGGGACAGTGCGCGGCACGCCGCCCTCCAGCGCGTCGAGCATCCGCTCCGCCGCGCCGGCCCGGTCGCGCCACCAGCCGTCGGGCCGCGACCCGACGAGATTGGCCATATCCACGATCAGCCGCAGCGGCCGCGTGCGCAGCCCGGGCCAGGCGTCGTCGAACGCATGGTGCAGCAGCATCCCCGCCACGTCGCACTCCGGCACCCACGCCAGCTCCAGGCTCTCACGGTTGGCCACGGTGGACAGCGGCTCGTCGGCGTCCGCCACCACGGTGGTGTAGGACCAGGTGGCGTCGTCACCGGCCGTGCGCAGGTCCGCGCGCACGGCGATCCGCCCGGCCGGCAGCCCGCACTCCTCGTGCGCCTCACGCACGGCCGCCGCCACCGCGTCCTCGTGGCTGTCGCGGGCGCCGCCCGGGATGGACCAGGTGCCGCCCTCGTGGCTCCATGCGGCCCGGTGCTGCAGAAGCACGTGCGGGCTTCCCCCATGCCCAGGCGCCCGCAGCAGCAGCCCGGCCGCACCGTGGCGGCCCCAACGCCGCCGTCCGTCCGGGCCGATCGCCCACCCGTCGCCGTCTCCACGCATCGTCCGCACACCTCCGCAGGTTCCCCGGCCAGCGTAGGCGGCGGCCACGGGTTCCGCCGTAGTCGGCCTGGACGGACGTCGGGCAGGATGACCGGGCGCCGCGCCGTGCGGCATCGTCAGGGACCTGCCTCCGCGCAACCGGCGGTCTTCTATCCTCATCGTGACGAAGCACAACGCGACGAATCGAGTCGTGGCGGAAGACTCAGTGCAGAACGACTGGTCGACATGGGGAGCGGGCACGTGTCAGTGGACGGCGGGGTACGGCTGCGGGGTCGACGCGGCGCTGCGGCGGCCGTGGTCGAAGACGCGCTGCTCACGCGCGCCGGACACTGGCGCGACCAGGCACTGTCCACGCCGGGACGGCTGGCCGCGATCGGGCTCGTGCTGGTGCTGTTGGCGCTGGCCTCCGGCGCGGCGACCGGGCTGGCCGTCGGCGCCCGCGACACGCGCATCGACACGCTGCGCGGCAGTGCCGACCCGCTCGCCAACGCCGCGCAGGACCTTTACTCGTCGCTGTCGATCGCCGACGCCTCCGCCTCCACCGCGTTCCTCGCCGGCGGACTGCAGCCTCGGGTGATGGTGGACCGCTACGACTCCGCGGTGGCCGCCGCCAGCGCCGCCCTCGCCACCGCCACGATGGGGGTGGGCGACGACGACACCACCGCCCGTGCGCTGTTGGCGTCGCTGTCCGCCGGGCTGCCCATCTACACCGGCCTGATCGCCACGGCCGGCGCCAACAACCGCGCCGGCAACCCGGTGGGCGTCAACTACCTGGGCGAAGCCTCGCACATGATGCAGACGCAGCTGCTGCCCGACGCGCGGCGGCTGTACTCGGAGCAGTCGGCGGCGGTGGTCGACCTGGAACACCGCAATGCCTCTGTGGACTGGATGCCGCTGTTCATCATCGCCCTCACCCTCGTCCTGTTGGTGGCGTTCCAGGTCTACCTGGCCCGCCGCAGCAACCGACGGCTCAACTTCGGGCTGGTGACGGCCACCGTCGCGATCGCGTTGATGTTCGCCTGGGCGCTCGTCGCCGGTCTCGTGTCCGCGTCGTTCAGCCAGCGCGCGGCCGCCGAAAGCACCGGCCCGCTCTCGGTGATCACCACCGCGCGCATCGCCGCCCAGCAGGCGCGCACCGACGAGACGCGCAACCTCTTGGCCCGCGGGGACGATTCCGCGATCCCGCAGACGTTCGACCAGCGCATGGTCACCATCGAGGACGCGTTGGACGAGGACGACGGCGGCACCGATTCCGGCGCGCGACGCAATCTCGACGCGTGGCAGGCCGCCCACGGCGAGATGCGCCACCACCTCGCCCGCGGCGACTACGCGGGAGCCGTGGACGTCGCGATCGGCACGGACGGGACGTCGTCGGGCACGCAGTTCGTGGCGCTCGACGCCAAGCTTGAGGACCGCATCGGCGAACTGCGCGCCCGCGGCCAGCGGCTCGTCGACGACTCGGCCCGCGCCACCGGTTTCCTCGCCGTCGGATCCGCGATCCTCGCCGGCGTGGCCGCGCTGGCGATCATCTTCGGCCTCCGCCCGCGGCTGAGCGAGTACCAATGAGCATGCGCCGCATCGTATGTGCCGCCGCCGTGGCGCTGGCGCTCGCCGCCGGCGCCTGCGCCTCGCCCGCCGTCGCGCCGTCGGTCACGCCGCAGCCCGGCGGCCCGCCGTTGCC
>NZ_JAENKO010000090.1 GCF_016599145.1 Tomitella cavernea | reverse complement strand
GCTTCCCCGTCTCGACCACCAGCTGGACCGCGCCCTGCTTGAAGTCCTCGTCGAATTTCCGATACTTCCTCGTCATCGCCGTTCATCTCCTCAAAGGCGATACCTCCACGATACGAGGGGAAACCCACTGCGCCGGCTGCTTGAGACCGTGGAGGCCGACGGAGACCCGCACCTGGCCCGTCACCGGCTGCACAGATTCTTCCTCTGGTGCGCGGACTCGCAACTCCCGGAACTGGTCACGCTCGCGACCACGGTGGACACGTGGTGGCCGGAGATCAACGCGTTCCTGGAAACAGGCATCACCAACGCCGGCACCGAGGGCTACAACAGGCTGGTCAAGGTCGTCAAGCGGTCTGCTTGCGGCTTCCGGAACACGGAGAACTCCCGCCGCCGGATACGATTCCACTGCACCCGTCGACAGCGGGCTGCCGCACACCAGTTCTCATGCTGACAGCCCGCTCAACCTCGAAGAGCCCCTAAACCCGGGGTAGCGCAAGGTGTTCAGCACCTACGGGCCGAATCGGCACCCGCGTAGGACACTGGAGGCGTAGTCGGCACACTGGCCGTCTGATTCACTCCGGGCTGCGTCGGCATTTTCCACAACGTGCACCGGTCGGCCGCATCCGGTAGCGGCCGCCTGGGCGCACTTCACGAGCGCCCGACGCAACGATTCAGCAGGGCCCCGGCGTGACTGCAGCCGCCCACATCTACTACTACGGCTCGTAGTATTCCTGGTCACACTCTATGGACGGAACGATGTCCCCCAAATAGATTCGGGCCATGGGTATTTCACCGCAGAATCTTCAGGTCATCCGTGCGTCCCTCCCCGCGGTCGCCGGCGCGATCGGCGAGGTCACGCCGTTGTTCTACCGGTCGATGTTCGCCGCGCACCCGGAACTCGAACGCGACCTGTTCAATCGCGGCAACCAGAGCCAAGGCGAGCAGCAGAAGGCCCTCGCAGGCGCGATCGTCGCGTTTGCGACCATTCGGACGGGGAGCGATCCGGAGCGGGCCCGGTCCATCATCTCGAGAATCGCCCACAAGCACGCCTCCCTGGGGATCACGGCCGACCAGTACGCCATCGTCCACAAGCACCTGTTCGACGCGATCGCGGAGGTGCTCGGCGATGCGCTCACCGACGACGTCGCCGCGGCCTGGGACGAGCTGTATTGGGACATGGGCCGATGCCTCGTCACCGAGGAGAACCGTCTCTACGCCGATGTGGGAGTGGCGCCCGGGGACGTCTGGCGCGAACTGTCGGTGATGCGCCGCGTCCAGCAGTCTGCGGAGACGGTCACCTTCGAGCTGGCCTCCGCCGACGGCGCCCCGCTTCCGCGGCACCGTCCCGGCCAGTACGTCTCGGTGCAGGTGCCGCTGCCCGACGGCGCGCGGCAGATCCGCCAATACAGCCTCGTCGGCGCGCCGAGCGCCCGGAACTGGGAGATCAGCGTCAAAGCCCTCCCCGCGGCGGTCCTCGCCGACGGCACCGCCGCCCCCGAGGGACAGGTCTCCCAACACCTGTACCGCAACGTTTTCGAGGGCGACACGCTGCGCGTGTCGATCCCCTTCGGCGACCTCGTCCTCGACGACGGCGACTCCCCCGTCATGCTCGTCTCTGCGGGGATCGGCTGCACCCCGATGATCGGGATGCTCCATCACCTGGCCGACACGGGCAGCACGCGTCCGGTGTCCGTGCTCCACGCCGACCGGTCGCCGTCGCACCACGCCCACCGCGCGGAGCTCACCGAACTCGTCGGCCGCATCTCCTCCGCGGTGCTGCACCGGTGGTACGAGGACCTCGGCGCCCGTCCCTCCGCACCGACGATCGCCAGCGGCCGCGCCGACGTCTCCGGGATCGGCATCGCGGACGGCACCACCGTCTACATGTGCGGGCCGATGCCGTTCATGCGGTCGATCCGGCAGTCGCTGATCGCCCGCGCCGTGCCGGCGGAGTCGATCCACTGCGAGGTTTTCGGCCCCGAATCCTGGGACGACGCCGACCGCGGCACGGCGCTGGCGTCCGCCTCGTCGTAATCCACGGCCGCGGTCACCGTCCGCTACCGTGACCGCACGCTGCGGTGATCGCGGCGGACGACGAATCATCCGAGCGCGGACCGCACGAGGCGGGCGACCCCCGGATCCGCAGTCACCAGTGTGACCACGTCGACATCGCACCTCGCCTCGCCGAGGGCGCGCACGGCCTGGTCGACGGCGTCGCCCGCCGGCCAGGCCCCGGCGCCCGAGGCGATCAACGGGCACGCCACGGTGCGCGCGCCCACCGATTCCGCGACAAGCAGGCAGCGCCGGTAGGTGTCGCGGAGAACGCCCGCGCGGTCCTCACGACGCGAATACCGCGGGCCCACAGTGAGGATCACCCACTGCGCCGGCAGCTTCCCGCCCCGGGTGGCCACCGCGTAACCCACCTCGAGCCCGTGGGGGAAGGTCGTCTCACGCAGCAAACGGCACGCGTCGCGCATGCCCGGCCCCGCACGCCGCTGCACGGCTCCGGACGGGCCCGCCCCGACGCGCAGGTCCGGCCCGGTGGCCACCACCACAGCATCCACCGACATTCCTGCGGCATCGGCCACCGCCACATCGATGAGCGTCATCCGCGCCCCTCCCGTGCAGAGGTCAACAACTCCACGGTATAACGCGCGTCACCTCGCCGGGGCCGTATCGGTGCAGCCGCGGCCACGCCCGGCCCGTCGACGCGCGGGTCAGTCCGCTGCCTCGCACCAGAGCCTGCGCAACTGATCACACGCTTGCACCGGGGCGACGGCGCTGCGGCGGCCGGCGCCGTCGGCTTGCGCCAGTCCCAGCTCCTCGAGGGTGGCCAGAGCGTCGTCCGCGGCGAACCGGAACTCCCGCCCCCGCTGCAGCTCGGGCCGGCCCTCGACCGCGGCGGCGAGCGCGTGCGCGGTCAACGGCTCTCTGGCCGCCCGCAACTCCCGGTAGGCGAGCATCGCCAGCGCGTACTCCGCGTCCTCGGCCGCCCCGAGGAGCCGGTAGAACACCCCGGCGTCGTTGTCGAGGTTGCGATAGTACAAGTTGTCCGTCAGCGTGTTCATGAACTGCAGCCGTCGGCGCGTGTACTTGCGGTACTGCCTGGCCACGTAGCTTCCGAGTGCGACGAGACCGGCCCCCACGGTGACCAGCGCCGCCTGGTTCACCTGCACCGGGGTATCGCGCAACCCCACCCAGAACGCCAGCAGGAGCACCAGGAGCCCGACCGCCGAAATCAGCTTGGTCGCTACCAGCGCGATCCCGGAGACGAGCGCGGGGACGACGATGAGCAGCTTGTCCACCAGCCGCATACGCGGGCGGACCCCCGGCAGGAGCATCTCGATGTCGTCCCTCGGGACGTCCTCGAACAGTTTCAGCGCCGTGACCTCGCCGGTGTGCACGTACACCAGCACGCGCGAATAGCGCTCGTATGCGATGTCCTTCGTCCGCAGCCCCCACCACGTGCGCACCCGTGCCGTCGCGGACACACGACCGCGCCGATACAGCACCGCACCCGCCTGCGTCCGGTCAGGGATCTCCATCCGCACGCGCAAAAGGGCATGCGAACGCAACGACGCCGCGAGCTCCTCCTGAGTGATCCGGGTGTACCCCGCCGTGTCGGCCAGCCCGTCGAGCAAGCGTTCCAGCCGGGCGCGCGCCCGGTCGCGCGCCTCCTCCGCGGGCGGCGCGTCCCTACGCGCGTACTCCGGGGGATGCAGCAGGAAGTAGTCCGCCTCGACCTCCCGCAGCACACGCCGATACCGCTGGTGCAGTACGCCGGCGAGCAGTCGATGGACCTCTGTGGCCGCGTCGCGGTCCCCGGGTGCGGTATCCGCCGCGCACAGGGCCGTCACTTCCGACCGGAGGAACGGAATGAATCGCTCGTCGCTCACGGGCTCCCCTCGCACACTGATGCAACTGCTCACCCTAACCGGTGCGCCCGCACAGCGGCCCGTACCGGCACCACCACCCGGCCGGCCTCGGTAGCATCCGCACCGTGACTGAACAACCGACAGGAATCCGGAACTGGCGTGACCTCGGCGGGATCGCAACGGTCGACGGCAGCATCATCCGTCCGGGCGCGTTCTTCCGCTCCGCGGAGTTGAGCGCCGTGTCCACCGAGGACCGGGAAACGCTCGCCCGCCTGGGCGTCGGCCCGGTCTTCGATCTGCGCACCGACGCGGAGCGTGCGAGCGCACCGGATGACCTTCCGGACTCCGCGACGGTGGTGCCGCTGGACGTGCTGGCGGACAAGTATGCCGCCGCCGTCCCGACGAAGATGCAGGACTTCTTGTCCTCGCCGCAGGCCGTCGAGGCTGTCCTCGGAGGCGGGCGGGCCGCGGAGATGATGGCCGAGAACTACCGTGCGATGGTCACCATCCCCAGCGCGGTGCGCTCCTACCGCACGATGGTGCGCGACATCGCGGCCGACCCGCGACCGGCACTGGTGCACTGCACCAGCGGCAAGGACCGCACAGGTTGGGGCACGGCGATCGTGCTGTTCGCGGTGGGCGCCGACGAGCAGTCGGTGCGGACAGACTACCTGCGCACCAACGAGCTCTATCTGCCCACGCTCACCGACACGTTCGCCAGGTTCGAGGAGGCCGGCGGAAACCCCGACGACCTGCGCGCCCTACTCGGTGTGCGGCCGGAGTACCTGCAGGCCGCCCTGGACGAGGCTCGCACGGTGCACGGTTCGCTGGAGGCGTACCTGTCCGATGCGCTCGGCATCGACGACGCCCTGCGCGACGCTCTGCGCGCACGCCTGCTGCTGCCGGACTGACACGATTCGCCGGGCTGCACCCGGCCCGCCGGCCGGAACCCCAACCGGATCGACCTCCGCCGTCGTATGCGGCACCATCGAATAGTGACGTCCACGCTCGACCGCTTCTCCGCACCCACCCGCGCCTGGTTCGCGGACGCGTTCGACGCGCCCACCCCGACGCAGGAACACGCGTGGTCGGCGATCGCCGGGGGCGCGCACACCCTCGTCGTGGCGCCGACGGGATCCGGCAAGACGCTCGCCGCGTTCCTGTGGTCCATCGACCGGCTGGCCGGCCGCGAGCACGACGCCGTCGCCGAACCGGCGGGGACACGGATCCTCTACGTCTCACCGCTCAAGGCGCTGGCCGTGGACATCGAACGCAACCTGCAGCGGCCACTCGCCGGCATCGCCGACGCCGCGGCCCGGGCAGGCACGCCGGGCCCCGGCATCACCGTAGGCGTGCGATCCGGAGACACGCCCCAGTCGCGGCGGCGCGCCCTGGTCCGCACTCCCCCGGACATCCTCATCACCACACCGGAATCGCTGTATCTGATGCTCACCTCGTCGGCCCGCGACACCCTCACCGGTGTCGAGACGGTGATCGTCGACGAAATCCACTCGGTGGCCGGCACCAAACGCGGTGCACACCTTGCTCTGTCCCTCGAGCGCCTCGACCTGCTGACACCCCGGCCATGCCGGCGCATCGGCCTTTCGGCCACCGCCCGGCCACACGAGGAGGTCGCACGATTCCTCGGCGGCGGCGCCCCGGTGACAATCATCGCGCCGGCCACAGACAAGCGCTGGGACCTCACCGTCCGGGTGCCCGTCGACGACATGACAGACCTGTCCGTCCCCGCCACAGGCCCCGTGTCCGGACAGATCCGGCCCGACGGAGACACCACTCGGCCCGGCGGAGACACCTCTATATGGCCGCACATCGAGCAGCTCGTCGCCGACCTCGTCGACCACCACCACAGCACCATCGTGTTCTGCAACTCGCGGCGCCTGACCGAACGGCTCACCGCCAGGCTCAACGAGGTGGACGCCGAACGCCGCGGCGTCGAAGTGGACCGGCACTCGCCTCCGCCCGCGCTTCTCGGCTCCACCTCGGACGCCGCGTTCGGCACCGACGGGCAGGGGGCGCAGTTCGCCCGCGCCCACCACGGCTCGGTGAGCAAGGAGCGCCGCGCCGGAATCGAAGCGGACCTCAAGGCCGGCACCCTGCGCTGCGTCGTGGCCACGTCCAGCCTGGAGCTCGGCATCGACATGGGCGCGGTGAACCTGGTCGTGCACGTGGAGTCACCGCCGTCGGTCGCGGGCGGGCTGCAGCGGATCGGCCGCGCCGGCCACCACGTCGGCGACGTCTCCCGCGGCGTGCTCGTCCCCAAACACCGCGCGGACCTGCTGCACTGCGCCGTCACCGCCGACGGCATGCTCGCGGGTGCCATCGAATCGCTGTCCGTGGTGTCCAACCCGCTCGACGTGCTGGCCCAGCAGACCATCGCCGCCACGGCGGCCACCGGAACGCTCGACGTCGCCGAGTGGTTCGCGGCCGTCCGCCGCAGCGCACCCTTCACCACACTGGCCCGGTCCGTGTTCGACGCGACGCTGGACATGCTGGCCGGCCGGTACCCGTCCGACGAGTTCGCCGAACTGCGGCCGCGGGTGGTGTGGGACCGTCACGCCGGAACGCTCACGGCACGGCCCGGTGCCGCCCGGTTGGCGGTGACCTCGGGCGGAACCATCCCGGACCGCGGCGCGTTCGCGGTGCACACGCTGGGCGAGGGCGCCACGCGCGTGGGCGAGCTCGACGAGGAGATGGTCTACGAGTCCCGCGTCGGTGACGTCTTCGCGCTCGGCACCAGCAGTTGGCGCATCGCGGAGATCACCCATGACAGGGTGCTCGTGACGCCCGCGGCGGGACGGGCCGGGCGGCTGCCGTTCTGGCACGGCGAGGGCCCGGGCCGCCCTGCCGAGTTCGGCACCGCCATCGGCGCATTCACCCGCGCCGTCGCGCCGGCGGCCGCGACGGGCGAGGCGGACGACGCG
>NZ_JAENKO010000089.1 GCF_016599145.1 Tomitella cavernea | reverse complement strand
AGCGGCCCGTCCGGCGTGCCGCTGCGGCCCGCGCGGTGTGCGCGGCCGGACGCGGCCAGGGTGCCCTGCGGGAGGCGGCGGCACGGGCATCGGGCGCGGCCGGATCCGAATCCACTGCACCCGCGGTGCCGCCGACGTGGGCCGTATCCCACCTATATCGCTTCACCGCACCGAATGCACGCCCGGGCGTGCGCCACAACGCGCAATATGCAACAAGTTGCACTGCAACCGTGAGCATAGGTATGGTTCCGGCGTGGCATTGGAACATGCGATCCTCGTGGCCCTGTCGGAGCGCGCCGGCAGCGGCTACGAACTCGCGCGCCGGTTCGACAAGTCCATCGGGTTCTTCTACGGCGCCAGCCATCAGCAGATCTACCGGACACTCAAGCGGATGACCGCCGACGGCTGGGTGACGTGCGAGGCGGTTCCGCAGAACGGACGTCCGGACAAGAAGGTCTACGCGGTGGGCGGGCCGGGCGCCGCGGAGCTCCGGGACTGGCTCACCCGGCCGTCGGATCCGTCGACGATCCGCGACGAGCTCAGCGTCAAGATCCGCGCGGCCTCGTACGGCGACGCATCGGCGGTGCTCGCCGAGGTGCGTCGGCACGGCGGCGAGCACCTCGCCCGGTGGGAGGCCTACAGCCGGATGCTGGCCAGGGACTTCCCCGACCCGGGCGCCCTCACCCCGATGCAACTCCACCAGTTCCTGGTCCTGCGCGGCGGGATCCGCATCGAGCAATCCCTCGTCGAGTGGTGCGACGAGGTGGCCGCCGCGTTGGACGGCGCGCATCCCGACGCCCACGCGCCGGACGGACCCACCGAGACCGCCCGCCCCTGACCCGCCGGCCGGCCCGGCCCGACGAAAGGCCCGCAATGACCGCTTACCCCGCCCTGTTCACCCCCCTGGACCTCGGATTCACGACGCTGCGCAACCGCGTGGTCATGGGTTCGATGCACACGGGCCTCGAAGACCGCGCCAAGCACATCGACCGGCTGGCCGAGTTCTACGCCGAGCGTGCCCGTGGCGGCGCCGGCCTCATCGTCACCGGCGGGTACGCGCCCAACTACGAAGGCTGGCTGATCCCCTTTGGCGCGATGATGACCAGCCACCAGCACGCACGACGCCACCGGAGGATCACCGACGCCGTCCACGCCGAGGGCGGAAAGATCGCGCTCCAGCTCCTTCACGCCGGCCGCTACTCGTACTGGCCGCTGTCGGTGTCGGCGTCCGCCGTCCAGTCCCCCATCAACCCGTTCAAGCCCCGTGCGCTGAGCGGACGCGGCATCGAGAAGGTGATCCGCGACTTTGCCAGGTCGGCCCGCCTGGC
This sequence comes from Tomitella cavernea, assembly GCF_016599145.1. Classification (GTDB taxonomy): domain Bacteria; phylum Actinomycetota; class Actinomycetes; order Mycobacteriales; family Mycobacteriaceae; genus Tomitella; species Tomitella cavernae. The sequence goes on along the minus strand of NZ_JAENKO010000089.1, from coordinate 5,639 downwards.
ACGCAAAGCCGGGTACGACGGCGTCGAGATCATGGGCGGCGAGGGCTATTTCATCAACCAGTTCCTGGCCCAACACGTCAACAAGCGCACCGACCGGTGGGGCGGGTCCGCGGAGAACCGCCGACGCATCGCTGTGGCCATCGCCCGCGCGGTCCGGGAGGCCGTGGGCGCGGACTTCATCGTGATGTTCCGCCTCTCGATGGCGGACCTCGTCTCCGGCGGTCAGACCTGGGCCGAGATCACCGCGCTGGCCCGCGAATTGGAGGCCGTCGGGGTCACCATCATCAACACCGACATCGGCTGGCACGAGGCGCGGGTGCCCACCATCGTCACCTCGGTGCCGCGGGCCGCCTTCGTCGACTTCACCGAGCGTATCGCCAAAGAGGTGGGCATCCCGGTGTGCGCGTCCAACCGGATCAACATGCCGGAGACCGCGGAGCAGATCCTCACGACCAGCGCGGTGGAACTCGTATCGCTGGCCCGACCGATGCTCGCCGACCCCGACTGGGCCCGCAAAGCCTCCGCGGGGCGGGCCGACGAGATCAACACCTGCATCGCCTGCAACCAGGCCTGCCTGGACCACACATTCGAAAACAAGACCGCGTCGTGCCTGGTCAACCCGCGCGCCTGCCACGAGACCATCCTCACGCTGGGCCCCACGCGCTCCGCGAAGTCCGTCGCCGTGGTGGGCGCCGGGCCCGCCGGACTGGCCGCGGCCACCACGCTCGCCGAGCGCGGGCACACGGTGACCCTGTTCGAGGCGTCCGACCGCATCGGCGGGCAGTTCGAGATCGCGCGGCGCATCCCCGGCAAAGAGGAGTTCGCCGAGACCATCCGCTACTTCACCCGCCGCATCGCGCTCACCGGCGTGGACCTGCGCCTGGCCACGCGCGCCGGGATCGACGAACTCGCCGGCTTCGACGAGGTCGTCATCGCGACCGGGGTCGCCCCGCGCATCCCTCACATCGAAGGGATCGACCATCCCAAGGCCGTCACCTACTCGGACCTCGTGTTGGGCGCGCGCACAGCGGGCGACTCGGTGGCGGTGATCGGTGCCGGCGGCATCGGCGTCGACATCAGCGAGTTCCTCACCCACGACGCCTCACCGACGCTGGACCTCGGCGAGTGGATGCGCGAGTGGGGCGTGACCTACGACGAGGACGCGCCCGGGGCCCTGACGGAGCCGCAGCCCGCTCCGTCGCCGCGTCGCGTATACCTGTGCCAGCGCAAGACCAGCCGCATCGGCAAAGACCTGGGCAAGACCACCGGCTGGGTGCACCGTGCCGCGCTGAAGGCCAAGGGGGTCGAGCAACTCGCCGGCGTCGAGTACCTCAAGATCGACGACGACGGTCTGCACCTGCGCCTCGGCGACGACTACCGGGTGCTCGGCGTCGACACGGTGGTCGTGTGCGCCGGGCAGGAATCGGTGCGCGACCTCGTCGGCCGGCTCGCGGAGAGGGGCATCACCCACCACGTGATCGGCGGCGCCGACGTGGCCGCCGAGCTCGACGCCAAGCGCGCCATCAAGCAGGGCACCGAGGTGGCGGCCGCGATCTGAGCCGCGTCCGCGCAATCGGCCTTCTCCGCGACCGCGGGGCACAGGGCAGTCGAGTATCCGGAAACACGGACATCCCGTTATTGCAATCGTTAGGATTACCGTGTCCATTGCCTGATCTCACCGCGACCGCCATCCGGTGCGGTTCCGCGGAACTTTCGTCAGCGAAGGAACCGGACCATGACGTCCACCTTGTGGCCCCCCTCGAGGTCCACCGCGCATCAGCACCTCGCCGGCACCGCTGCGCCCCGACGGCGGAGCCGGGGTCGGCGTCGGCGTCGGTTAGGAGCCGTCGTCGCCGCCGCGGCCATGGCAGTCGCACCGTTGACCATCACCCCGCTGATCTCCATCCCCCCGGCCGCCGCGGCGGATCCGGTTCCGGCCGCACTGCCGGTGGACGGCAGTGCGCCGCCGCCGGGCGCGAATGACTGGAATTGCGAACCGACCGCCGAGCACCCGCGCGCGGTGGTGCTGGTGCATGGCACCTACAGCAACCAGGACGCTTGGAACGCCATGTCGCCGGCGCTCAAGGCCGAAGGGTTCTGCGTGTTCACCCTGAACTACGGCAAAGACCTCTCGAGTGTCGCCGGCCGGATCCCTGGGTACTTCGCCACCGCCGACATCGCAGAGTCCGCGGGGCAACTCGCGGTGTTCGTGGACAGGGTCCTGGCCGCGACCGGGACCGGCAAGGTGGACATCGTGGCGCACTCGCAAGGGGGGCCGATGAGCCGGCAATACCTGCGCTTCAACGGCGGCACGAATCCGGACGATCCCGGACTGAACAAGGTTCTGCACCTCATCACCATCTCCGGGACCAATCACGGAACCACCGTCTCCGGCCTGGCCGATCTGATCGCGGGGGATCGATCGGCCGACGATCTCGTGGAACCGGTCGTCGGGGAGGCCGCCATGCAGCAGTTGGCCGGCAGCCGTTTCATCACTCATCTCAACGCCGGCGGCGATACTCGGCCCGGCGTCCACTACACGGCCATCGGAGACAAGGCCGACCTGGTGTCGACGCCCCCGGCGGCGACGTTCCTCACGGCCGGCCCCGGTGCGACCGTGCGCAACGTCTGGGTGCAGAGCCTGTGCCCGGGTGACACGACGCGGCATGGCCGGATGCCGTTCGACCCCGCCGCCATCTTCATCGTGCTGGCGACGTTGAGTCCCGGCTACGCGGATACGCATCACGTCACCTGCCCGGCGCCGGGCACATCGTCCCTGCCGATGCCGATTCCGCCACCGATGGCCGCCGACGCGATCCGGATCGTCACGCCCGCTCACGGGCGGTAGCGGGCCAGCGCGAGCGATCGCCGGGGCACCCACCCGCCTCGCGCTACGCTGGCCTCAGCCTGCACCGGACACGCGAGGAGGAGCACCTGCATGCGCGCGACGATCATCCACGGCCCCCACGACGTGCGCGTCGAGGATGTGCCCGACCCAGTGATCGAACAGCCCACGGACGCCCTCGTGCGGATCGAGCGCGCGTGCGTGTGCGGGTCCGACCTCTGGTCGTACCGGGGTGAGCGCGCGACCCCCGAACCCCGCCCCATCGGACACGAGTTCATCGGCGTCGTCGAGGAGGTCGGATCGCAGGTCGAGCACGTCGCGGCAGGCCGCTTCGTCATCGCCCCCTTCACCCACAGCGACGGGACGTGCGTCAACTGCGCGCGAGGACTGACCAGCTCATGCGACAACCTGGGCGTGTGGGGTGCTGCGGGCGTCGACGGACGGCAGCTCGGCGGCGCGCAGGCCGAGTACATCCGCGTCCCCTTCGCCGACGGCACGCTCGTGCCCCTGCCGCAGCAGCCCGAGGTGGGCGACTACCGCGACCTGCTGGCGCTCTCGGACGTCATGCCCACCGGCCACCACGCGGCACGCTGCGCGAACGTCACCGAGGGCGGCACGGTCGTCGTCGTGGGCGACGGCGCCGTGGGACTCTCCGGGGTACTGGCAGCACAGCGGCTCGGGGCGGGCCGGATCATCACGATGTCGCGGCGGCCGGACAGGCAGACCCTCGCCCGGAGGTTCGGCGCCACCGACATCGTCGACCAGCGCGGCGGCGAGGGCGTGGCCGCGGTGTGCGACCTGCTGGGCGGCCGGCTGGCCGACTCGGTCCTGGAATGCGTGGGCACCGAGGAGTCGATGCGCCAGTCGCTCGGCGTGCTGCGCCCCGGAGGGCACCTCGGCTTCGTCGGCGTGCCCGCCACCGACCCCGCATTGCACGTCAGCGCGATCTTCCCGCACAACTTCCACCTGGCGGGCGGCATGGCCCCTGCCCGCCCCTACATCGACGAACTGCTTCCCGACGTCCTCGCCGGGCGCATCTCCCCCGGCCTCGTATTCGACAGGGCGGTGCCCCTGGACAAGGTGGGCGACGCTTACGAGATGATGACACTCCGCAAGTCCATCAAGACCATGGTCACGCCCTGACCGCCCGAGCCCTGGAGAAACGCATGAGCCTGCCCGCACCCACGCCCGAGGCCCGCGCCGTCGTCACGGGGGCGTCCTCCGGCATCGGCGAGGCCCTCGCCGCGGAGCTCGCGGCGCGCGGACACAACCTGATCCTCGTCGCGCGGCGCAAGGAGGTCATGGACGGCCTGGCCGCAAGGCTCACCGACGAGTTCGGCGTGCTGGTCGAGGTGCGCGGGGTCGACCTTGCCGACCGTGACGCGCGCAAGGTGCTCGTCGACGAGCTGTCGGGCCGCACCGTCAGCATCCTGTGCAACAACGCCGGAATCGCCACGTTCGGCCCGGTCGCCGGGCTCGACCCCGAATACGAGCGTGCCCAGGTGGAGCTCAACGCCGTGGCGGTGCACGACCTGACGCTGGCCGTGCTGCCGGGGATGATCGCCCGCGGCATCGGCGGAATCCTCATCACGGGCTCGGCCGCCGGGAACATGCCGATCCCCAACAACGCCACCTATGCGGCGACGAAGGCGTTCGCGAACACGTTCTCGGAATCTCTGCGCCACGAACTCCGCGGCTCCGGCGTGCATGTGACGCTCCTGGCACCCGGCCCCGTCCGCACCGAGGAACCCGACCCCGCCGACGCGTCCATCGTCGACAGGCTCGTGCCCGACTTCTTCTGGATCTCCAGCGAGTACACCGCCAAGCTCTCACTCGACGCGCTGGCCGAAAACAAGATGCGCGTCGTCCCCGGGGTGCTCGGCAAGGCCATGTCCACTGCCGGCCAGTACAGCCCGCGCGCCGTGGTGGCACCGATCGTCGGAACCTTCTACAAGAAACTCGGCGGATAGGCCTGCTGTTCACCCGGTGCGCACATGCCGTCAGGCCGGCGCGGATAAGGTGAGTCCCGTGCAAGACAAACTGGTGTGGATCGACTGCGAGATGACCGGCCTGGATCTGGGCTCCGACAAGCTCATCGAGATCGCGGCCCTGGTGACCGACGGCGAGCTGAACATTCTGGGCGACGGGGTCGACGTGGTCATCCACGCCGACGACGAGGCGCTGGCGAACATGCCGCCGGTGGTGCAGGAGATGCACGCCACATCGGGGCTCACCGAGGAGGTTCGCGCTTCCGCGGTGACCATGGCGGAGGCGGAGAAGACCGTGCTCGCCTATCTGCGCGAACACATTTCCAGCGAGGGCACGGCCCCGCTGGCCGGCAACACCATCGGCACCGACCGCGGCTTCATCGCGCGCGACATGCCCGACCTCGACGGATTCCTGCACTACCGCATGGTGGACGTGAGTTCCATCAAGGAGCTGTGCCGCCGCTGGTACCCGCGGATCTACTTCGGCAAGCCGGAGAAGGGCCTGGCGCACCGGGCGCTCGCCGACATCCGCGAATCCATCGACGAGCTCCGCTTCTACCGCAAGACGGCGTTCGTCCCCGACCCCGGGCCCACGTCCGAGGAGGTCGCCGAGATCGCCGCGTCCATGGCGGCAATCGACGGTTCGGCGGGTGCCGGTTCGGAATCATGACCTGCCGATCGAGGTGCCTCACGTAAAAGTGAGCGCGAAGCGGTGGCCGGTGCCTCACGCAGTGTGAGCGCGTGGGAGGCTTGCGCTACTTCGCCTGGGCCAATCGGTTGATTGACGGTTGTAATGCTTCCAAGTC
>NZ_JAENKO010000088.1 GCF_016599145.1 Tomitella cavernea | reverse complement strand
CGGCGCGGCGGCGGCCCCGCGGCCCGCAGATGCGGCCGGCGCGATCGGGTAGCGCGCCATGCGGGTGCCGAATGCCGCCGCCGGTGGCGGCGAGCGGGTACCGTCGGTAGGCGACCGGCGGATGAGAAACGGGGCGCCGGGGCCGGCTGAGATCCGGTTCCGTGCCACCGCGGTGCGGACGGCGTCCGCGCCGCCGGTGCAGGGCAGAGCCGAGGACGGCCGCGGTGATACGGCGGCGGCGTAGGACGTGCACGATCGCGGGCGAGCGAGAAAGTAGGGGACGGCGGACATGGCACGCATTGGTGACGGAGGCGACCTGCTCAAGTGTTCCTTCTGCGGCAAGAGCCAGAAGCAGGTGAAGAAGCTCATCGCCGGCCCCGGCGTGTACATCTGTGACGAGTGCATCGATCTGTGCAACGAGATCATCGAGGAGGAGCTGGCCGAGACCGGCGACGTCAAGCTGGACGCGCTGCCGAAGCCCGGCGAGATCCACGAGTTCCTCGACAGGTACGTCATCGGCCAGGACGACGCCAAGCGCAACCTCGCCGTCGCGGTGTACAACCACTACAAGCGCATCCAGGCGGGCGACAAGTCGCGCGACGCGCACGGCGAATCCGTCGAGCTGATGAAGTCCAACATCCTGATGCTCGGGCCCACGGGGTGCGGCAAGACGTACCTGGCGCAGACGATGGCGAAGATGCTCAACGTCCCGTTCGCGATCGCCGACGCCACCGCGCTCACCGAGGCGGGCTACGTGGGCGAGGACGTCGAGAACATCCTGCTCAAACTCATCCAGGCCGCGGACTACGACGTCAAGCGCGCGGAGACGGGCATCATCTACATCGACGAGGTCGACAAGATCGCCCGCAAGAGCGAGAACCCGTCGATCACGCGCGACGTGTCCGGAGAGGGCGTCCAGCAGGCGCTGCTGAAAATCCTGGAGGGCACGCAGGCGAGCGTTCCGCCGCAGGGGGGACGCAAGCATCCGCACCAGGAGTTCATCCAGATCGACACCACCAACGTGCTGTTCATCGTGGCGGGCGCGTTCGCGGGGCTCGAGAAGATCGTCGACGACCGGGCCGGCAAGCGCGGGCTGGGCTTCGGCGCGGAGGTGCGCTCGCAGGCGCAGGCCAGCGCCGAGGCAGGGGACCGGTTCGCGGACGTCATGCCGGAGGACCTGATCAAGTTCGGCCTCATCCCCGAGTTCATCGGGCGCCTCCCGGTGGTCGCCACGGTGACCGACCTGGACAAGGATGCGCTGATCAAGATCCTCTCCGAGCCGCGGAACGCCCTGGTAAAGCAGTACGAGCGGCTGTTCGACATGGACGAGGTGGAGCTCGAGTTCACCGACGACGCCCTCGAGGCCATTGCCGACCAGGCCATCCTGCGCGGAACGGGCGCTCGCGGCCTGCGCGCGATCATGGAAGAGGTCCTGCTGCCGGTGATGTACGAGATCCCGGGCCGGGACGATGTCGCCAAGGTGGTCGTGGACGGCGACACCGTGCGCGAGAACGTCAACCCTACGATCGTGCCGCGCCCGGCGGGCGAGGAGCGCCGCGAAAAGTCCGCGTGACGTCGTGAGGTAGGTCATGGGCAGCGCCCCGGCGGGGATCCCGCCGGGGCGCTCGGCTGTCAGGGGGCGTGCACCGCGTTGGGTGGACTTCTGGCTGGAGAACGGCGGGAGCGAGAACAGCCAATTGTCCACCGAACGCAGTGCGCGGCGTTGGCGGAGTGCACCGGACTCAGATGCGCTCGAAGACCGTGGCGAGCCGCCGGCAGGCGCGGGCTGCGCGGGTCTGGGCCGCGAACGCCTCGTTGTGGTCGATGACGCCCGTGTCGCCGAAAGTGAGTCCGGCGCGGTCGAGTGCCTTCGCGGACGAAGGCACCGGGCCCGGACCCATGGCCTTCGGCTCGGCGCCGGCGACCGCTCGGAGGACCAACCGGACGACCGGCGTCTGCCCCTGCGCGGCGGCCCCGCGTCGTAGGGGACGAGGTTCGCACGGTGACGGTGCTCCGGTCCGGGCGCCGGAGGTTCTGCGGGTGTAATGCGGGCGACGTCGGAGGCAGGCGTGTGCGAGGCCCGCAGCCCGGCCGGGGACAATGCCAGTCATGACCGACACGGACTCGGCGGCATGACCGACACCGCGACGGAGGCGTCCCCGGCGCCACCCGAACGTCGACGGGGACTTCAGCGCGGCCTGTCCACGCGGCACATCAACTTCATCGCCCTCGGGTCCGCGATCGGCACGGGGCTGTTCTACGGCTCGTCCGAGTCGATCCAGGCGGCGGGGCCCGCCGTGCTCGTCGCCTACATCATCGGCGGCGCGGTCGTGTACTCGGTGCTGCGGTCGCTCGGCGAAATGGCAGTGAGCGACCCGGTGGCCGGGTCGTTCGGCGAGTACGCGCGCAAGCACCTGGGTCCGCTGGCGGGATTCGTCACCGGCTGGACGTACGTCTTTGAAATGGTCATCGTGTGCATCGCGGACGTCACCGCGTTCGGCGTCTACATGGGCCTGTGGTTTCCGGATGTGCCGCGGTGGATCTGGGTGCTGGCGATCGTCCTGCTGCTCGGCGCGGTGAACCTCGTCAGCGTCAAGGTGTACGGCGAGCTGGAGTTCTGGTTCACGATCGTCAAAATCTTCGCGATCGTGGCGATGATCGCGGGCGGGGCGGCGATCATCGTGTTCGGCTTCGGCATGGACGACGGCGCCACCGGTATGAGCAACCTGTGGGCCGACGGCGGGTTCGCGCCGCACGGGGTGGGCGGCGTCATCGCGTCGCTGGCGATTGTCATGTTCGCGTTCGGCGGCACCGAGATCATCGGTCTGACCGCCGGCGAGGCGCAGAACCCGGAGAAGGCCATCCCGCGGGCCGTCAACACCGTCCCGTTGCGGGTGCTGCTGTTCTATGTGCTGGCGTTGGGCGTGATCATGGCGATCATGCCGTGGAGCCGGGTTGATTCCGAATCCAGCCCGTTCGTGTCGATTTTCACGTCGCTGGGGATGCCCGCGGCGGCGACGGTACTCAACGTTGTGCTCATCACCGCGGCGCTGTCCGCGATCAACAGCGACATTTTCGGCGCCGGCCGCATGATGTTCGGAATGGCGGAGCAGCGGCACGCCCCGGCCGCGCTGGGCAGACTCACCAGGGGCGGGGTTCCGTGGGTGACCGTGGTGCTCATGGTTGCGGCGCTACTGGTGGGCGTGGTGGTCAACTACCTCATCCCGGACAGGGTGTTCGTGGTCATCGCGTCGATTGCGACGTTCGCGACGGTGTGGGTGTGGCTGATGATCGTCGCCTCACAGGTGGCCGCGCGCCGCAGGATGACCCCGGAGCAGCGTGCCGCGTTGCGCTTCCCCGTGCCGCTGTGGCCGGTGGCGCCGGCCGCGACGATCGCGTTCATCGTGTTCGTCTGCGGGGTGCTCGCGTACTTCCCCGATACCCGCGTGGCCATCATCGTGGGCGCGGTGTGGCTGGCGTTGCTGGCGGTGGCCTACCGCCTGTGGGTGCGGCCACGGGGCCGAGTGACGTCCGCCGCCGGCTGACGGATCGGTGCGGCGCTCGCCCGGGGCTGCCGCCGCGGCGAGGCGCGACGGCAGCGCCATCACCTGCGGCGGCCGGCGTGCGGGCGCCGCATAGAATTCGCCGCGGAGTCTGCGGGCCAGCGTCCCCGGATACGCGCACGCGACGATGCCGACGCGACATGTGCAGTTCGACGGCGGCGCGCGGCGTGAACGACCCGGCGTCGGAAAGCTCGGCCCACCGGTGCGGGCGCTGCGCGTCGGCGCGCACGGGATGCGAGACGCCTACCGCACCTGGGCGTGACTGCGCGAAAGTGTGCTGATGATCCGGCCGGACGGGCATGTGGCGAGGCGAGTTTCGGCGGCTCCCGGAGACCAGGCGGAGGCCGCAGGCACGGGCGCTCACCGCCGCGCTCACCGCCGTGCTCGCGCGGTAGCCTCCGGGCTCGATCAAGCAGATTTTGCACACACCGTATGACTCCACCACGCGGAACGTGCGAAATCCGCGTGGTCGGCGGGACGCGGCCGGCCGGCGGGGCGGGTAGGGCCAGGCGCCTACGCGCCGGTGACCCGGTCCGGCCGCGAGTAGACATTGAGTCCGCCGTCGCGCACGAACCCGATCAGCGTGATGCCCGCGCGTTCGGCCAGGTCGACCGCGAGCGAGGACGGGGCGGACACGGCGGCCACCACGGGCACCCCGGCCATCGCGGCCTTCTGCACCAGCTCGAACGACGCGCGCCCGCTGAGCATCAGCACCCGCCCGGACAGCGGCACCTTTCCTTCGCGCAGCGCGGCGCCGAGCACCTTGTCCACCGCGTTGTGCCGGCCGACGTCCTCGCGCAGGCGAAGCAGCGTGCCGTCGACGCCGAACAGCCCCGCCGCGTGCAATCCGCCTGTGGATGCGAACACTTTCTGCCCGGTCCGCAGCAGACCGGGCAGCCGGGCGATGACGGCGGCGTCGACAGCAGCGGGGTCGGCCGCGGGCGGGTGCGCGCTGACGGTTTCGACGTCGTCGATCGAGGTGGTGCCGCACACCCCGCACGCCGAACTCGTCAGGAACGACCGGCGCCTCTGCACTCCGGCCGCCCCGTTGCCCAGCTGCACGTCGAGGACGTTGTAGGAGTTGGTCCCGTCGTCGTCGGCCCCGGCGCAATACCGCATGACGTGGACATGCTCGCGTTCTGCGACGATCCCCTCGGCCAGCAGGAACCCGTGCACCAGGTCCATATCGTCGCCTGGGGTGCGCATGGTGACGGTCAGCGCGGCGCCGTCCACGCGGATCTGCAGCGGCTCCTCGACCACCAGGGTGTCCTGGCGGGTGTGGTGCCCTTCAGGGGTGCGCCGGACGATCCGCCGGCGGGTGGTGATGCGGCCCATGCCCCTCATCTTGGACCGTGGCGCCGCCGGATGCACAGTCCGTGTTCATCGGGCGCGCGCCGCCGCGGAAGTGGCATCCTGGTGCGGTGTCCTCCACACAGAAGGTCCCATCCCGCCCTGCGGTGCATGTCCGCCTGGCCGACGGCGACGACGTCCTCGATATTGCGCGCGTGCTCGCGGACGCGTTCCACGACGACCCGCTCATGGCCTGGATCGTGCCGGACGAGCATGCCCGCCCCGGCGCTCTTCAGCGGATGTTCGTGGTGGGTCTGCGGTTCCATCACCTGGGCCTCGGCGGGGTGGAGGTCACCGACGGCGAGTCCGGGCGTCTCGCCGGCGCGGCGGTGTGGAATCCGCCGGGACGATGGCAGGCCTCGCATGCCGCGCAGCTGTTGTCGGTGCCGGCGGAACTGCTGGCGCTGGGCCGCGCGGCGCGTCTCGCGGGCGTCGTGGACGAAGCGCTGGCGAAGGCGCACCCCGCGGAGCCGCACTGGTACCTCTCGGAGATCGGGACCGGCCGTGCGGCGCGCGGACTGGGCCACGGTTCGGCCCTCCTGCGTTCCCGGCTGCAACGGTGCGATGCGGAGGGGGCGCCCGCCTATCTCGAATCGAGCAAGCGGGGGAATCTGCCGTACTACGAACGCTTCGGGTTCGTCACCACCGGTGAGATCCGGGTGCCGGACGGGCCGTCGCTGTGGGGCATGTGGCGCGAGCCGCAGGGGCAGTGACGTGATGATCAACGAATGAGCACGTCGGCCGGCGTCGCCTGCGGAGTCGTGCTCGCAGGGGGCCGTTCACGCCGGATGGGGCGCGACAAGGCCACCATGGCGTGGGGCGGCAGGACGATGCTCGACATCGTCGTCGCGGCGCTGGGCACGCGGTTGCCGCAGGTGTTCGTGGTCGCAGCACATGGCCAACGTTTTCCGGCGCCGGTCGGCGCCGAGGTGGTGGTGGACGCGGTTCCCGACCAGGGGCCGCTGCGCGGGTTGGAGGCGGGGCTCCGCGCGGGCCGTGCCGCCGGGTACCCGTGGGCGTTCGTGGCAGCCACCGACATGCCGCTCCTCACCGCTGACGTGGTGGGCCGGCTGCTCGACGGCGCTGCGAGCGGGGCACCGGACGCCGTGATCGCCGTCGCCGGTGGCCGGGACCACCCCCTCGCCGGGGTGTACAGGACGGGCCTGGCCGAGGGCATCGACGCGGTCGTCCGGTCCGGGGAGCGGAGCGTGCGGGGGTTTCTCGAGAGCGTCACCGTGCGCAGAGTGGTGCTTCACGGCGCGGACGCGCGGGCGGTGTTCAACGTCAACACCCCCGCCGATGCGCGCGCCGCCCGCGGCCATGGCATCGTGTGACCCGTCGCCGGCCCGCGAGGGGGCAGGGCTCGTGCGCAGCGCCGGGCCGAGGTTGCAGCGGGACCCGGTCGGGCGGGTGCCCATGATCAGAGGGGAAGTGCGTGATGCACACACGTGGAATCGTCCGAGTCGTCTCGGGGATCGGTGTTGTCGCGGCAGTGGCTTTGCCGCTCGCGGCGTGCGGGTCGGACTCCGGAGGCGGTTCCGCCACCGGGGGCGACGCGGTGGCGATGATGCAGTCGGCCATGGACGGCGGGGGCGCGGTCACCTGCGAGATCACCGACGCGGAGCAGCCGGGCTCGATGAGCATCGCGGGGGCGGACCGCTACCGGATTCTGGCGCGGTCCGACGGCGAGACGGTGAATCTGTTGCGCGACGGCTCCGACGTCTACGTGTGGAAGGACGGCGGCACCACCGGAATGAAGACGACGGCCGACTCGCAGACGGGCATGACGCTCCCGAACATTCAGGAGGCGATCGACCAGGAGAGGGCCGCGCCGACGGTGGACATGGAATGCGCCGCGGACGGCGACGTGGACGCGAAACTCGTGGCGCCGGACGAGGTGGAGTTCCAGACGGTCCCGTAGCCGGGGGCGGCGGTCTCGTGTAGTAGTGGTGCCCGGACGGCAGGAGGCGACCCGCGGCGTGGGAGGCGGAAGAATGACCGGATCGGTACGCGCGGCGGTGCGCGCCGCGGTGGCGGGCGCTGCGGCGGCCGGGGCGGTGGCGGCGCTCGCCGGGTGCGGCTCGTCGGGCTCCGAGGCCGGAGCCGAAGGGGCG
>NZ_JAENKO010000087.1 GCF_016599145.1 Tomitella cavernea | reverse complement strand
CTGGATACACCGTAGCACACTCACAAGCGCACCGCCCCCAGCCCCTTCCGGGCTTGGGAGCTGCTCTCGCCGCTCCGGCCCGACCAAAGTTACGCCCACCCCCACCCAAACACAAATCCCCAGGTCAACGCAGGCCTGAAAGCGGTTCCGTCTGCCAGGGAGGAATAGGCGAACGGCCGGCCACGACACAGAAGTCGGGGCCTCGCCCGGCGCGAACGCCGTGCGGGGCCCCGACAGGATCGTGCCGCTGGGGCTGTGGCTATGCCCCCAACACCAGACCGGAGGTCGGCACACCGGTGCCGGCGGTGACGAGGACGCGCGCCGCGTCGTCGACCTGATTCACCGAGGTGCCGCGGATCTGCCGCACCCCCTCCGCGATGCCGTTCATCCCGTGGATGTAGGCCTCGCCCAGTTGACCACCGTGCGTGTTCAGCGGCAGCGTGCCGCCGACTTCCAGCGCGCCGGGTTCGCGGACGAAATCCTTGGCTTCGCCCCGGCCGCAGAACCCGAGGTCCTCGAGCTGCATCAGCACATAAGGCGTGAAGTGGTCGTAGAGCACGGCCACATCCATGTCCTGCGCACGGAGACCGGACTGCTCCCACAGTTGCCTGCCGACGAGCCCCATCTCGGGGATGCACGCCAGGTCCGGCCGGTAGTAGCTCATCATCATGAACTGGTCGCGCGCGCTGCCCTGCGCGGCGCCGAGGATCGACACCGGCTTCTGCGGCAGGTCCTTGGCCCTCTCCGCCGAGGTCACCACGATCGCGATGCCGCCGTCGGATTCCTGACAACAGTCAAGCAGGTGCAGCGGGTCCGCGATCATCCGCGAGTTCTGGTGGTCTTCGAGGGTGATCGGCTTGTCGTAGAAGAAGGCGTTCGGGTTGACGGCGGCGTGCTTGCGGTCGGTCACCGCGATCCGCCCGAAGTCCTCGCTGGTCGCGCCGTACTCGTGCATGTACCGGCGAGCCATCATCGCAACGGTGCCGGCCGGGGTGCTCAGGCCGTGCGGGTAGGAGAACGCGTAGTCGGCGCCCCCCGAATCGACACGATTGACCAGCCCGGTATCGACCTGGCCGAACCGCTTGCCGGAGCGCTCGTTGAACGCGCGGTAGGCCACCACCACGTCGGCCACACCGGTGGCCACCGCGATTGCGGCCTGCTGCACGGTGGCGCAGGCCGCACCGCCGCCGTAGTGGATCCGGCTGAAGTACTTCAGCTCCGGAATGTCGAGCGCGCGCGCGATGGCGATCTCCATGTTGGTGTCCATGGTGAACGACACGAGCCCGTCGACGTCGGCGGGCGTGAGCCCCGCATCCTCGACCGCGAGCCGGACCGCCTCGGATGCCAGGCGCAATTCGCTGCGCCCCGAGTCCTTGGAGAAGTCGGTGGCACCGATCCCGGCGATTGCGGCGGCGCCGGAGAGCGCCTGCACTGACTGCCCGCTCATGCGCCGGCTCCCTTCTCCGCGGTACCGTCCATGACCAGCGTCACCGTCGAGGTGATGTGCTTGCCCAACGAGTCGGCCCCCGTCACCGCGAGGGTGACCAGGCCGTCATCGCCGACCGATTCGACCGTGCCGCTCAACCTCAGGGTGTCGTACGCGTACCAGGGCACGCCCAAGCGCAGCGAGATCGACCGGATGACCGCCCTCTGTCCGGCCCAGTCGGTGACGTATCGCTGCACCAGCCCCGTGTCGGTGAGGATGTTGACGAACATGTCCTTGGATCCGCGCTGCTGGGCCCGGTCCCGGTCGTGGTGGACGTCCTCGAAGTCGCGGGTGGCCAGGGCCGATGCGATGATGAAGGTGGGCGTGCCGTCGATCTTCAGTTCCGGCAACGCGTCTCCGGCCGCCACTGCGGGCGGCCCGGCCGGGGGTCCCGCCACAGGGGTGCCGGGCGCGCCGGGGGTGCTGGGGGTCATCGCTTCTCCTTCGCTGCTCCGTCGACGGGACGCCACGCGTACAACGTCCAGGTCTCGCGGCCGGACGCGTCAGGATCCTCAGGGAAGTCGAGGAAGTCCACCTCGACCGGTTGCCCGATGGCCACCGCGTCCGGGTCGACGCCGCGCAGCTCGCCGAGCATGCGCACGCCCTCTTCGAGCTCGACGAGCGCGATGACGAACGGCAGCTGCCGGCCCGGCACCTTGGGGGCGTGGTGGACGACGTAGCTGTACACCGTGCCCCGCCCGGAGGCGACGACGTAGTCGGTGTTCTCCCCCTTGGGCTTCCACAGCGCGGGCAGCGGCGGGTGCTGCAGTGCGCCGTCCTCCAGCTTCTGTATGCGCAGCTCGTGCGCGGCGACGCCGTCCCAGAAGAACTCGGTATCGCGGGAGGCCTGCGGGCGCATCATCTTGGCGCCGTCGAGGTCGTCGACGGGATCACCGGAGGCCGAGCCCGCCACGGCCGGCCTGTCACGCGTGTCGGCCTTCTTGGCCGGCGGGCGGAACTTCAGGATCCGGAACTCCATCTCGGCCACCACGTCGCCGGCGGCGTCACGCCAGTAGTTGCGGGTGGTGAAGAACCAGCCCTCGCCCAGCCCCGTCTTCTTGGGGCCGACGACGTCCTCGAGCACCGTCTCGATGGTGACCTCATCGCCCGGCTTCGTATAACGGTGATAGACCTGGTTGCAGTTCGTCGCGACGACCGAGGTGAAGCCGGCCTCATCGAGGATGTCGGTCATGCGACCGAGCGGGTCGTCAGCCTCGCGCACCGCGCCGAGGCCGCGCATCGTCCACACCTGCGCCATCGCGGGCGGGGCGACGATCCCGTCGTGCCCGGCGGCGCGTGCTGCTGCGTCGTCGACGTAGATCGGGTTGCGGTCGCCGATCGCCTCGACCCAGTTGTTCATCATCGGCTGGTTGATCGGGTCGCGGCCCTTGCGGGGCGCGCTTCCCCCGTCGTCGCGCACGCGCTGCGCGGCATCGAGGATGTACTGGTCCGTCATGGGAGTCTCCTGTGCGCTCACCGGCGGGACACCTTCGGCAGTCCGAGCCCGGCGGTGGAGATGAGGTCGCGCATGACCTCGTTGACGCCGCCGCCGAACGTGATGACGAGGTTGCGCTTGGTCTGCGCGTCCAGCCAGCGCAGCAGGCGGCCGGTGTCCGGGTCGGCGGGGTCGCCCCAGCGGCCCACGACTTCCTCGGCGATCCGGCCCATGCGCTGGACCTGCTCGGTGGAGAACACCTTGGTGGCCGAGGCGTCGGCCATGTCCAGGTCGCCGGTGGCCGCCGCGACCTGCCAGTTGAGCAGCTCGTTGAGCCGGTAGATCGCGCGGATCTCGCCGAGCGCCCGCTGCACGTCCGGCTGGGACGCCAGGGGCGCGCCGTCCGGTCCTCCGCGCTTTGCCCACTCGCTGATGTGGTCGTACAGCCCGCCGATGCGGCCGCACGGCCCCAGCATGACCCGCTCGTGGTTGAGCTGTGTGGTGATCAGGCGCCAGCCCTTATTCTCCTCGCCCACCAGCATCGAGGCGGGCACGCGCACGTCCTCGTAGTAGGTGGCGTTGACGTGGTGCGCGCCGTCCGCCGTGATGATCGGCGTCCAGGAGAATCCCGGGTCCTTGGTGTCGACGATGAGGATCGTGATGCCGCGGTGCCTGTCCTCCACGGTGCCGGTGCGCACCGCCAGCCAGATGTAGTCGGCCTGGTGGCCGCCCGTGGTGAAGATCTTCTGGCCGTTGATGACGTAGTGCGGGCCGTCGTCGCCCTGTTCGAGCACCGCGGTGGTGCGCAGCGAGGCGAGGTCGGTGCCTGATTCCGGCTCGGTGTAGCCGATGGCGAAGTGCACCTCGCCGGCGAGGATCGCCGGCAGGAACTTCTTCTTCTGCTCGTCGGTGCCGTATTTCTGCAGCGTCGGGCCCACGGTCTGCAACGTGACCGACGGCAGCGGCACGTCCGCGCGCACCGCCTCGTTGGTGAAGATCTGCTGCTCGATCTCGCCGAAGCCCTTGCCGCCGAACTCGGTGGGCCAGCCGACGCCCAGCCAGCCGTCGCCCCCCATCCGGCGGATGACGGTCTCGTATGCTTCACCGTGCCGGTCGGTGAGCATCGCCTCGGCCTCGTCGGCCGAGATGAGCTTGGAAAAGTATTCGCGCAGCTCCGTCTGGAGCTTCTTCTGCTCGGGGGTCAGATCGATGAGCATGCTGCCTCCACACCCAGGTCGCGGGCGCTGAGGGCGCCCAGGATGGTCAGACGCGACGCCGGGCCACCGACGAGGCGCACCAGGTCCTTCGTCTGTTCGTAGTACAGGTGCGCCGCGTAGGTGACGTCGGCGCCGAGGCCGCCGTGCATGTGGCTGCACTGCTGCATGGCCACCGGAAGCCGCTCGGCCAGCCAGTACGCGGCGACGGACGTGTCTTCGGCGGCGTCGAGACCCTGCGCGATACGCCAGCACGCCGACGTCGCCGCCAGCTCGAGTGTGCGCGCGGTGACGTAGGAATCGGCCACCTGCTGGGACACCGCCTGGAATGCGGCGATCGGCTTGCCGAACTGTTCGCGCGTGCTCACGTGCTGTGCGGTCAGGTTGGTCATGCCCGTGCCCAGGCCGGCCGCCTGCGAAGCCAGCGTCGCCAGGGCGATGCGGTACACGTCCGCCACCGGCGCGCCGGTGAGCATGGCGTGCGCGTCGACGCGCACGCCGTCGAGCACCATCGTGCACTCCGGCGCGAGAGACGAGGTGAACGTGCGGGTCAGCGTGACACCGTCCGCCCCGGGGGCCACCACGGCGACCCCGGACGACGTCGGCACCAGGATGAACGCCGCCTGTTCGGCGTAGCGCACCCCCACCTTGCGGCCGGTGACGACGAAGCCGTCGCCGTCCACGGCGGCCGTCGTGGCCGGCTCGGCGGGCATCGGCGCCCCCGGCTCGTTCAGCGCCCCCGTGAGGATCGCGCCGCCGGGGATCCCGGCCAGGAAGCGCTGCACGTCCCCGCCGAGGGCGAGCAAAGGCAGCACTCCGAAACCGAGGGTCTCCAGTACCGGCGCCTGCGCCGCGTGCCGGCCGACCTGGTCGAGCAGCACCCCGATCTCCGCTATGCCGAGCTCGTCGCCCCCCAGCGATTCCGGAAGCGGCAGTGAGAGCACGCCTTCGTCGGCGAGCCGCTTCCACAGCGTCTCGTCCCACACCGGGGATTTCCTGTCCATGGCGGCGAGTGCCTCGGCGCTCGCCGCCGTCTGCAGCACGGTCGCGGCGACTTCGGCCACCGCTTGCTGCTCACTTCCCAGAGTGAAGTCCACCTGAAAACCGTCCTATCGAACTAAGTGGAGATACGTGTCACGAACTTTTCCGGCGCGATGTCACGGTCTGTTGCGGAACATCGTCACGATCTGTCCCGGCGCACCGCGCGGGACAGGACCATGGCGTCGGCACCCGCTCGCGTACTGATACTCCGGCTGGCATTGAAACACCGCCGGGCCCGCCGGGGCACGTGGCGGGCCCGCTGTCCGGTAGCAGCGCGGACCGGCGCGCTCACCCGCGCGGTAGGCCCAGCAGACGCTCGGCTGCGACGGTGAGCAGGATCTGCTCGGTGCCGCCGGCGATCGACAGGCACCGGTGGTGCAGGACCTTTTTGATCTGCGGGCCCCACACCGCGCCGCGCACGCCCGCGAGCTCGAGTGCCGCGTCGGCGAGCGCCTGACGGTGCCGCACGCCGATGATCTTGCGCACGCTCGACCCCGGCCCGGGGTCCTGCCCCTCGAGCGTGCGGATCGCGGTGCGCAGCCCCAGCAGCGAGCCGGTGGTGCCCTCGACGACCTGCGCACCCAGCGTGTCGAGCTCAGCTTCACCCAATCCTCCCGCGGCACTGCGAATCTCGGAGATCAATTCCTCCATCTCATCGCCCATCGCCGAGCCGCCGCCCATGGCGACACGTTCGTTGGCGAGGGTGGTGCGCGCCAGACGCCAGCCGCCGTCGACCTCGCCGACCACGCACTCGTCGGGCACCACGACCCCCTCGAGGAACACCTCGTTGAAGAGGGCGTCGCCGGTGATCTCGCGCAGCGGGCTGATCCGGATGCCCGCCGACTTCATGTCCACCAGGAAGTACGTGATGCCTTTGTGCTTGGGCACGTCCTTGTTGGTGCGCGCGAGACAGATCGCCCAATCCGACTGCACGGCCAGCGAAGTCCACACCTTCTGGCCGTCGAGCTTCCACCCGCCGTCGACCCGCTCCGCGGTGGTGCGCAGCGCGGCCAGATCAGAGCCGGCACCCGGCTCGGAGAACAACTGGCACCACGAGATCTCGCCGCGCAGCGTGGCAGGGACGAAGCGGTCGACCTGGTCCGCGGTGCCGTGCGCGATGACCGTGGGCGCGGCCCACGCGCCGATGACGAGGTCGGGGCGGTGCACGCCCGCGCGGTCGAGCTCCTCGTCGATGAGCACCTGCGCGCCCGCCGACGCGGCGCGGCCGTAGGGCTTCGGCCAGTGCGGGGTGAGCAGGCCGGATTCCGCGAGCGCGGCGCGCTGCTGATCTTCGGCGAGCCGGGCGATCTTCTCGGCCTCGGCGCGCACCTCGGCGCGGCCCGCCTCGGTCGCGTCATCGAGCTCCAGGCGCAGGGTGCGGCGCGCACCACCCAGGGTGAGCCCGGCCACGTGGCGGCGCCACGACGCCGACCCGCCGAGCACCTGACGCAGGCCCAGAGCGCGCCGGAAGTACAGGTGCGCGTCGTGTTCCCAGGTGAACCCGATGCCGCCGAGCACCTGGATGCAATCCTTGGCGTTGTCCACCGCGCAGTCCAGCGCGGCTGCCGCAGCCACCGCGGCTGCGATCGACTGCTCGGCGCCCACCGAGCCGCCCTCGGCGCGCTCCTCTGCGGCGACCGCCGCGTCCCATGCGACGGCGCGCGCCTGCTCAGCGCGGCAAAGCATCTCGGCACACAGGTGCTTGACGGCCTGGAATCCGCCGATGGGCCGGCCGAACTGCTCGCGGATCTTCGCGTACTCGACCGCGGTGTCGAGCGTCCACCCTGCGATGCCGGCGGCCTCGGCCGCCGCGAGCGCGGCGAAGAGATCACGCACCAGCCCGGGGCGCAGCCCGGCGAGGACGCGGCCCGCCGGCACGACTGCCGACTCGCAGCGCACCGACGCCAGCGGCACCGAGAGATCCGCCGCCTGCTGTCCGTCCGCGTGGACGCCCGCGGCGCCGGCGTCGATGAGCGCCCAGGTCTCGCCCGCCGCGGCGTCGGCGTCGGCGTCGTTTACTCGCACCAGGACGAGTCCGTCCTCGTCGTACCCGTAGACCAGTCCGGCGTCGCCGGTCAGCGCCAGGCCCCCGTCCGGCGCGGCTGCGGCGGCGACCGGCGCCGGCTCCACCGCGAGCCCGCAGGTGCGCTCGCCGGCGGCCAGGGCGGG
>NZ_JAENKO010000086.1 GCF_016599145.1 Tomitella cavernea | reverse complement strand
CGGTTGCCGCGCCGCGCGCCGGTTGCTGCGCCGCGCGCCGGTTGCTGCGCGGCGCGCCGATTGCCGCGACACGCCGGGGCAATGCGCGCGCGTCAGGATGATCGGCGCGCGGCGTGCACTGCCGGGGCCGGAACTGCCGCCCTGCCCCGCCGACCAAGCGGAAATTGCCGATTCCGGCCCGCGAACGCGCACTAACCGCTTGGTCGGCGCTGCGCCGCACGGCACTGCACTGCGCCGCACGGCACCGCGTTGCCCCCGGTCACCGTTGCCCCCGGTCACCCGGTGCGCTGCAGGCCCAGGTTCGGCAGGGCGATGCGGGCGAGCTCGTCCAGCGGGATGCCCAGCACGGAGGCGAGTGCGGCGACGGTGGTGAACGCCGGGGTGGCCAGGCGGCCGGTCTCGATCTTGCGGAGGGTCTCCGGTGAGATCGCTGCGGCACGGGCCACCGCGTCCGGCCGACGATCACCGCGGGCTTCGCGCAGGCTGGCGCCGAGCCGCTTGCCGGCCTCCCGCTGCTCCGGGGTCAGGGGGGATCGCACCATGAGCACATCCTACCCCCGTCCGGTATGAAAATACCGTCGCAGAGATTAGCCTGGTATTTATATACCGGTTCGGTGGCGTGTCTGAGGAGGATGCACATGGTGGAACTGAAGACGGCCCGCGAGGTCGAGTCGATGCGCGTCACCGGCTCCTTCATCGCGGGCCTGCTCGACGACCTGCAATCGCGCGTGAAAGTGGGAGTGAACCTCCTGGACCTGGAGTGCCGTGCCCGCACGCTGATCACCGAGCGCGGCGCGCAGTCCTGCTATTGGGATTACGCCCCGTCGTTCGGCCGCGGCCCGTTCCGCAACGTCATCTGCCTCTCGGTCAACGACGCCGTGCTCCACGGGCTGCCGCACGACTACGCCCTGCACGATGGAGACCTGCTGAGCATGGACATCGCCGTCTCGATCGGAGGCTGGGTGGCGGATTCGGCGTGCAGCGTGATCGTCGGAACACCGCGCGCCGAGGACCGGCGTCTCATCGAAGCCACCGAACGGGCGCTCGCCGCCGGCATCGCGTCCGCGCAGGCCGGCAACAGGCTCGGCGACGTCTCCGCGGCCATCGGCGCCGTCGCCGACGAGTACGGCTACCCGGTGAACACGGAGTTCGGCGGGCACGGGCTGGGCCGCGCCATGCACGAGGACCCGGACGTGCCCAACCAGGGACGGGCCGGGCGCGGCATGGTCTTGCGGCCGGGTCTCACTCTGGCGCTCGAGCCCTGGTTCGCCCGCGGCACCGACAGGATCGTGTACGACCCGGACGGGTGGACCATCCGCTCGGCCGACGGCTCACGCACGGCCCACAGCGAGCACGCCATCGCCGTCACCGACGGGGAGCCGCTGGTGCTGACGGCCGGGGCGGGGTGAGAAGAAGCTTGTGCTCCGCCGACCAAGTCAAAAATGTCGGTTCTGGCCCGGGAATGTGCAATTTCTACTTGGTCGGCGCTCTTCCGACCGGCCTACGACGCCGGCGCGCGATCGGTCCCGCAGGTGCACTGGCGCGGCTCGGGGATCGTGGCCATGACCTCCTGCGCGTGCTCGCCGCACCCGTCCCAGGTGGTCTTTCCGCAGCGTGCGCACGGGGCCGGGTAACACATGTCAGAGCCTTTCGACGGGGGCGCGGGCACCGGATCACGGCGCCGAGGCGGGCGTTGCGGTCACTGTGGGCGGATCAGCGCCCGGTCCACTGCGGGGTGCGCTTGTCCAGGAAGGCGCTCATTCCCTCCTGCGCGTCGCAGGTGACCGCGTTCGTCGCCATAGTCTCCCCCATCAGCTCGTACGCCTCGTGCTGGGGCAGGTCGATCTGCCGGTAGAACGCCTCCTTGCCGATGCGCAGGGTCAGCGGGCTGGACGCGGAGATCGTCGACGCCAGGGCCTCCGTGCGCGCGTCGAGCTCGTCGGGGCCGACCACCTCGTTGATCAGCCCCCAGTCGGCGGCGGTGTGCGCGTCGATGGTCTCGCCGGTCAGCAGCATCTGCATGGCGCGTTTGCGGCCCACGGCGCGGGTCACCGCGACCATCGGGGTGGAGCAGAACAGCCCGATGCGCACGCCGGGGGTGCCGAACACCGCCGTCGATGACGTCACCGCCAGGTCGCACGCCGCCACCAGCTGGCAGCCCGCAGCGACAGCGGGGCCCGGGACGGATGCGATCACCGGCTGCGGGATCCGCTGCACGGTCTCCATCAATTCGGTGCAGGCGTCGAAGACGATGCGCTCGTCGTCGACGGTGCGGTCGATCATCTCGGACAGGTCGTGGCCTGCGGAGAACACCGGCCCGATCGCGGTGATCACCACGACGCGCACGTGCGGGTCGGCGGCGAACGCACGCAGCGCATCGGTGACCGAGCGCATCACCGCGGTGGACAGGGCGTTGCGCTGGGACGGGTTGTCGAGGACGATGCGTCCGATCCCGGTCTCCGCGTCGAGGGATGCCCGCACCGCCGGTCCCTCGGCCGCCGCCGGGGTGCGTTCGCTGATCGTCACACTCCACCTCCGTGCCGTGCCCGCCCCACCGGCGATGCTACGCGGGATGGCACGGCGTAGAACGGCAGTGGTCTGCCGTGCAATAGAGTGGCGCCCCGTGTCCACTCGGAGAAGCTCGGCGTTCAGGAACACTGCGGTCAGAGGAATGGCGGCTAGAAGCACGGTGGCAGCGGTGACGGCCGTGGCGCTCACCGCGACAGGGCTGGCGATGCCTGCCGCGGCGGCACCGGCCGGGCCCGATGGGTCGTTCGCGGCGCCGGGCTCGCTGCAGTGGCAGCCGGCGCGCGACCGCGCGGACCGGGTCCTGCAGATCATCGCGTCCGACACGCCCGTCGATCCGGTCGAAGTCCTGGCCATGTCCGCGCCGTCGCTCACCGCGGCGCTCTACCCGCAGTCCTTGGCCTCGGCGTTGACCGCCTGGCAGTCCAGCGGCCCCTTCACGGTGACGGGCACCGATGACGAGGGGCCCGCGGCGGTGACACAGCTCGAGACGGCGCGCGGGGTGCCCGCGACGCTGACGGTGCACGTCGGACCGGTCGGACTCATCGACGGCATCACGATGCTGCCCGACGTGCCGGAGACCGCCGGCTTCGCGGACGTGTACGCGGCGGTCGCGGGCACAGGCGCGCGGGTGTCGATGCTGGCTTCCGACGCGGACCTGCATGCCGCCGACCCGGTCGCGCAGTGCGGCGCGGTGTTCGCGTCGGGTGCGGACGACGTGATGCCGCTGGGCTCGATCTTCAAGCTCTACGTGCTCGGTGCGGTGGGCGACGCGGTGGCGGCCGGCGCGATCGGGTGGGACGACATGCTCACGATCACCGACGACGTCAAGTCCCTGCCGTCCGGCGAGCTGCAGAATCGGCCGTCCGGGTCGACGGTGACGGTGCGCGAGGCGGCCGGGAAGATGATTTCGATCAGCGACAACACCGCGGCCGACATGCTCATCCATGCAGTGGGGAGCGACCGGGTGGAGGCGGCGGTGCGGTCGATGGGCGACGAACACCCCGAGGCGTTGACGCCGTTTCCGACGACACGCGAGATGTTCATCATCGGGTGGGGCCCGGATCCGTCGCTGCGGAAGAGGTGGGCCGACGCCGCCGACCTGCCCGACGCGGCCGCGGCAGAGGCGGAGCGCCGCGCGGTGCTCGCCGAGGCGGACACCCGGTCGCTCGACGACGTGGACTTGCAGCAGCTCATGCGCACGCCGCTGAGCCCCGGCAGTGTCGGCTGGTACGCCTCCGCGCAGGACGTATGCCGCGCCCACGTGGCGCTGCAGCAGATGGCGGCCAGGAGCGACGCGGCCGAGCCGATCCGCGGCATCCTCGCCGAGAATCCGGGCGTGCAGAACGTCGACGGGCTGCAGTACGTCGCCTACAAGGGCGGCAGCACGCCCGGCAAGCTCGCCGGAAGCTGGCTGGTCACCGGCGACGACGGCGCGTCGCATGTGCTGGTGTTCCAGATGGCGTCCGACGAGCCGATCGGGATCATCGAGCAGAACTACGTGTTCGGACTGATGGAGCAGGCGCTGAGGGCGTTCGGGTAGACGGCCGCCCCGGAAGGGGTCTCAGCGGCCGTCGCGCTTGGCCTGACGCTGCGCGCCCTGCGATTGCGATGAGGCGTCCCGCTTCATCCCGCCCGTCGTCCCTTTGTGCGCCCGTGCGCGCCCCGTGTCGTCGACCTTGCCGCCGGCCGCAGTCTGCGCATCGGGTCCGGACCCCCGATTCTCCTGTGCCTGCGCGAGCCGCTCGGCCTTGAGCTTCTCCGCGGCCTCGTGCGCGACGACGGCGACGCGCTCAGAGACCCGCGCGAGCGCCTCCTCGAACGCCTCGGCGCGCAGACGCTTCTTGGCGCCCTTGGGCGCTGCGACGCCGCGGCCGCCCATCTCGGAGACGTTCTCCCGCGCGGCGCGGCGGTAGTTCTTGGCGTGCTTGTTGCGGGCCCGCCGCACGCGGCGGTGCACCTCCAGCAGCGCGTCCTCGTCGAGATCGGCGAGCCGTGCGGGCTCGATCTCGCGCATGAGATCGAGCTCCGGCTCCTTCAGTACCCAGAAGTATTCCTCCACGGCATCATGGTGGCACCGGGGTCGGCCTCCCAAGGCGGTTTCGCCGATTGTGCTTCCGCGAACCGGGAATCACCCGACCAACCGGTCCTGGACATGGGACGGCCCGGCCCTGCGCGACACCATGCCCGCCGCGAGGACGCAGACGGCGGGCAGCTGGCCGATCATGACGCCGCAGGGAAGGGCCAGCAGCTCCCATCCGGACTGCGGAAACACGAACGCCCACAGGACGACGGCGCCGCTCAGGATGATCGTCAGCGCGTGACTGCCGGCCAGGATACGGTGCCGCCACGCCGGGCGCGGGCCCAGCGATGCGCTGGCGACGAGGCCGACGAACGCGGCGAGATGCCCGATGAGCATGCCCCCGACGAAGACGACGAATCCGGCATCGACGGCAGCGGATGCGCTCACGGGCAAGACTGGCTGCATCAGAAGGAAGCACCACATCAGCACAGAGCACACCGCGGCAATGGCGGAGGTGACCTGGAGGGTCCGCATCGCGTCACCGTATCCGACCAGCTGCGCGGAGAAGCCCGCTACATCTGCTCCAGTTGTTCGAGGGTTTCCAGGTTCGCTACGAATCCTTCGCGGGGGCGGTCGGATCGTGCACGCGGTTTCCGCATTCTCCAGCTCACCGGGTCAACGCTACCGAGTTACCGGCATTGCACAGGTGGTGACGGCTTTTCCGGCTGCGGTGGAGAGTGCGCCCCTGGGTGGCGCGGCGCGGCCGGCGGCGCCGCGCCCCCAGTGACGCCCCCCGGCCTCGCCCCGCCGGATGGCAGGATCGGTCCCATGAGCGATCCGACCACGGCCAACCTGACCCGCGACGAGACGGCGGCACGGTCCGCGCAGGTCACCGTCCACGGCTACCGCGTCGAGCTCGACGTCACCGGCGCGGTGGACGCGGCCGCCACCGGGTTCCCCACCGCGGTCACCGTGGAGGTCGAGGCGGACGGGGACACGTGGCTGGACTTCCTCGGCGAGTCGGTCGAGGCGGTGCGGATCGACGGCGCCGCAGCGCCGGTGGAGTACGACGGGGCCCGCGTCGCGCTGCGGAACCTGCGCGGGCGCAGCACCGTGCGCGTCGAGGCGACGGGCCGCTACAGCCGCTCCGGCGAGGGGCTGCACCGGTTCGTCGACCCCGTCGACGGCGCAACGTACCTGTACACCCAGTACGAGCCGGCCGACTGCCGGCGGGTGTTCGCCTGCTTCGAACAGCCGGACATGAAGGCGCCGTTCACCTTCGAGGTCACGGCGCCCGAGGGATGGGAGGTGATCTCCAACCGTGAGCCGGCTGAGACGGAACCGGCGGGCCCGGGTGCGGTGCGCGTGCGGTTCGCGCCCACGCTGCCGATCCCCACCTACATCACCGCGGTCGTCGCGGGCCCCTACCACCGCGTGCCGGGGGAGTGGAGCCGGCCGGGCGCGAGTGCGGATTGCCCGGGGGGAGACGGCGGCACCCTGTCCGTCCCCCTCGGCGTGCTGTGTCGTCGGTCGCTGGCCGAGCATCTGGACGCCGACGCGATCCTCGAGGTGACGCGCCAGGGACTCGACTTCTTCCACGACGCGTTCGACTACCCGTACCCGTGGGGAAAGTACGACCAGGTGTTCGTGCCCGAATACAACCTGGGCGCCATGGAGAACCCCGGCTGCGTCACCTTCACCGAAAAGTACGTCTTCCGCGGGGAGGCCACGCGCGCACAGTACGAGGCGCGGGCGACGACGATCCTGCACGAGATGGCGCACATGTGGTTCGGCGACCTGGTGACCATGCGCTGGTGGGACGACCTGTGGCTCAAGGAGTCGTTCGCCGATTACATGGGCACGCTCGCCTGTGCGGAGGCGACGGAGTTCACCGACGCCTGGGTGGCGTTCGCGGAGCGGCGCAAGGCGTGGGCGTATCGGCAGGACCAGCTGCCCACCACGCATCCCATCGTCGCCGACATCGTCGACTTGGAGGCGGCGAAGCTCAACTTCGACGGCATCACTTATGCCAAGGGTGCCGCGGTGCTCAAGCAGCTCGTCGCCTACGTGGGCCGCGAGGCGTTCTTCGAAGGTGCGCGCCGCTACTTCCGCGCCCACGAGTACGGCAATACGACGCTGACCGACCTGCTGGTGGAGCTGTCCGCCGCGTCCGGCCGCGACCTGGACGCGTGGGCGCGGGCCTGGCTGCAGACGACCGGGGTCGCCACGCTCACCCTCGAGCAGGCCGGGACCGGCGCGGAAACGGTTGCGGCGCAGTCTGATACCCGCCCGCACCGCTTCGGCACCGGCCGGTACGAGTACGACGGAGACGCGCTCGTGTGCGTCGGGCGGGCCGACGTCGAGCTTTCCGGCGCGCCGCAGTCCACGCCTGTCCCGCTGGCGGCGGCGCCGCTGGTCGTGCTCAACGACGACGACCTCACTTACGCCAAGACCCGCCTCGACGCGCGGTCGCTGGCCACCGTCGAATCCGGGCTCAGCCGGGTCGCCGACCCGCTCGCGCGCGGCCAGATCTGGGCGGCGCTGTGGAACGCGGTGCGCGACGGCGAACTGGACCCGGCCCGGTACCTGGCCGTCGTCGCGCGGCACGCGCCGGCCGAGACGAACACCGCGCTGCTCGCCTCGGCCCTGGCCAACGCGGATGACGCGGTGAACCGGTACGTGCCCGCGGCCGACCGCGCGCACCGCCGCGCCGCATGGCTGGAGACCGTGTGGTCGACGGTGCAGGCCGGCGGCGGGCTCCCGTGGGCGCGTGCGCTCGCGGGCGCGGCGTCCGTGGCCGACGGCC
>NZ_JAENKO010000085.1 GCF_016599145.1 Tomitella cavernea | reverse complement strand
CGGGGTGGGCGCCGGCCGGGGACGTGTCCGCGGCGGTGCGGGAGCCGCCTGCGCCGCGGCGGCCGCGGCGCGCCCGCGACCCGTGTCGCCTCCGGTGTCGAGCTTCAACGTCGGCTGCGCGTCGTCGTGGGCGTAGGCGTCGTCCGCCCCGCCCGCGGGGTCGACCCCCTCCTCGGATTCATCGAGCGGGTAGTTGTCGTAGGGCGACCGGTCGTACGGGGACGGGCCGTCGTCGTAGTCGTCGTCGAACCCGGCGTCGTCGTCCGGGCCGTACCGGCGCGTGCGGCCACCGGCCAATGCCGCCGCACCGGACAGGGCCTCGCGCACGGTGAGACCCGCGATCAGCAACGCGCCGAAGACGCCGATGATCACCAGCAGCGGGATCGACAGCCATGCTGTGAGGCCGGTGGTGAGCGGGCCGCCGGCCGCGAACCCCGCGTACCCGGCCGCGGCGGCGCGGCCCGCGGCGTCGGCGGGCATCCCCGCGGCGACATGCCAGATGCCCAGGGCCGCCCCGGCGATGAGGATCGAGCCGATGACCAGACGCGGACGGGCGTCGGTCCGAGGCTCGGAGCGCATCAGCGTCACGGAGACGCCGACGAGGATCACCGGCAACAGCACCGCGCCGGTGCCGATGGCGTACCGGACCCCGGCGTCGACCCACTCCCCCACCGGACCGCCCGCGTCGATCCACGACGCCGCCGCCACCACCAGGGCTGCGGCGATGAGCGCGAGCGCGATGCCGTCCCGTCGATGTCCGGCGTCGATGTCCTTGGCACGGCCCACCGCGCGGGTGGTGGCGCCCACTCCGCGCGCCGTCGCCGACCACACCGAGCCGGCGGCCCTGCGCACGGCGCCGCCCGAGCTTTTCCTCGCAGCACCACGGGATGCGCCGCCGCGCGCGCCGGACTTCGCCCCGCTCGTCGAAGGGCGGGAGGACGAACGCCCCGTCGACGAGCGTGACCCCGACGGGCGGGCGCCGGAGGCCCGGCCCTTCGAGCCGCCCGAGCGAGACGCCGGCCGCGTCGCATTGCGCGCGCCGGTCGACTTCTTTGCGGGGCTCGAGGTGCTCGACTTTCCTGCCATGCCACTCAGGCTAGTCGCAGAGGCCCCACGACACCCATCCGCAACACGGCCGGGGACGGATCCCACACCCCCGCCCCGCCCGCCACGGCGGCCACGGAAGGCGCCGCCCGCGCCCGTAGGTGCAGGTCAGTGCTGACTGACGGCGACCACGTTGGGGACGATCATGGGCCGGCGGCGGTACTTCTCCGCCACCCAGCGGCCCACCACGCGCCGGACCGACTGCGCGATGCGGTGCGTGTCCGTGATGGACTCCGCCGCGAGGTTGCCCAGCTCGGCTTCGACCAGCTTGACGGCCTCCGCGAGGGCGTGCGGATCATCGGAGAAGCCGCGGCCCGAGAGCTGCGGGGTACTCACGGCGCGACCGGTGTCGCGGTCGACGACGATCGAAATCGAGATGAACCCGCCCTCGCCGAGCACCAGGCGATCCGAGAGCGTGGATTCGCCCACATCGCCCACGGACAGCCCGTCGACGTAGACGTGCCCCACCGGGACCTGGCCGGTGATCGCGGCCATGCCGTCCACCAGGTCGACGACCACGCCGTCCTCGGCGAGCACGATCCTGTCCTCCGGCACGCCGGTCGCGGCCGCCAGGGCCGCATTGGCCCGCAGGTGCCGCCACTCCCCGTGCACCGGCATGGCGTTGCGCGGCCGCACCGCGTTGTACAAGTACAGCAGTTCGCCGGCCGACGCGTGCCCCGAGACGTGCACCTTGGCGTTCTGCTGCGTCACCACCGTGGCGCCCCGTTTGGCCAGCCCGTTGACCACCGTGAACACTGAGTTCTCGTTGCCGGGGATCAGCGAGGAGGCGAGCACGACAAGGTCCTCGCCGCGCACGTTGATCTGACGGTGGTCGCCGCGCGCCATCCGGGACAGCGCCGAGAAGGGCTCGCCCTGCGAACCGGTGGAGATCAGCACGAGCTTGTCGTCCGGCAGGCTCGCCGCGGTGTCGATGTCCACCTCGATGCCGTGCGGCACCGTCAGGTATCCGAGTTCCTCGGCGATGGCCATGTTGCGCACCATCGACCTGCCGACGAAGCAGATCCGCCGACCGTACCGGTGGGCGACGTCCACCACCTGCTGAATGCGGTGCACGTGGCTGGCGAACGACGCGACGATGACGCGTTGGCGTGCCTTGCCGATCACCGTGTCGAGCGCGCCGCCGATGTCTCGCTCCGGCATGACGAAACCGGGCACCTCGGCGTTGGTGGAGTCCACGAGGAACAGGTCCACCCCCTCGTCGCCGAGCCGTGAGAAGCCGCCGAGGTCCGTCAGGCGTCCGTCGAGCGGCAGCTGATCGAGTTTGATGTCACCGGTGTGCAGCACGCGGCCGGCCGGGGTGTCGATCGCGACGGCGATGGCGTCGGGGATCGAATGGTTGACGGCGAAGTACCGGCAGCGGAAGTTGCCGTGGGTGGTCTCCTCGCCCTCGCTGATGAGCACCAGGTTGGGGTGCTGGCGGTGCTCGCGGCACTTGGCCGACACCAGCGCGAGCGTGAACTGCGCGCCGACGATGGGAATGTCCTCCCGCAGGCGCAACAGGAACGGGATGGCGCCGATGTGGTCCTCGTGCCCGTGCGTGAGGATGATCGCCTCGATGTCGTCCGCGCGGTCCTCAATGTAGGAGAAATCCGGCAGGATCAGATCGACACCCGGCTGCGTGTCCTCGGGGAAGAGCACGCCGCAGTCGACGATGAGCAGCTTGCCCCGGTACTCGAACACCGTCATGTTGCGGCCGATCTCACCGATGCCGCCGAGCGCGACGATGCGCAGCCCGTTCTTCGGCAGCTTCGGCGGCGAGCCCAGCCGGGTGGCCGGCGCGGTGCCGATCGCGCCCCGCGGGCCGTCGGCCTTGGCCTGCGGGCGTCCCGGCGCCCGGCCTTGCGGTTTGCGTGAGGGACCGCCTCTTCCCCTGCCCTTGCCGCCCGAGTTCACCGATTTCGTTCCGTCCGCCTTGGTTCCCCCGTTGTTGTTCTTACCGCCGCTCATGCCAGCACCCCCGCTGCGCGCATATCCGCCTCCAATGCCTCGATTTGCGGTGGTGTCGGGGGTATCTGCGGGAGCCGGGGCTCCCCCACGTCGATGCCCAGAAGGCGCAGGCCCGCCTTCGACGCCGACACGCCGCCGAGCGCGCTCACGGCGTGCACCAACGGCAACAGCGACGCGTTGATCTCCCGTGCGCGGGCCAGGTCGCCCGCGCGCACCGCGTTGTGCAAGTCTCGCAGCCGGCCCGCCGCCAGATGCCCGATGACGCTCACCATCCCCACTGCGCCGACCGCGAGCCAGGGCAGGTTGAGCGGGTCGTCGCCCGAATAGAACGACAGCGGCGTGTTCGCGATCAGGTCGGCACCAGCGTTGAGATCGCCCTTCGCGTCCTTGACCGCGAGGATCTGCGGGTGCTCCGCCAACAGCCGGAGCGTATCCGATTCGATGGGCACGACCGACCGCGGAGGGATGTCGTAGAGCATGACCGGCAGGTCGGTGGCGTCGGCCACCGCCATGAAGTGTTCGTAAAGGCCGCGCTGCGGCGGCCTCGAGTAGTACGGCGTGACCACCAGCAACCCGTGCGCGCCGGCCGCTGCCGCATCGCGGGCCAGCTCCACACTGTGCGCGGTGTCGTAGCTGCCCGCCCCCGCCACGACGCGCGCCCGGTCCCCCACCTCGGACAGGACCACGTCGAGCAGCTGCATCTTCTCCGCCTCCGTGGTGGTGGGCGACTCGCCCGTGGTCCCCGCCAGCACGAGGCCGTCGCAACCGCTGTCCACGAGATGCCGCGCCAGCCTTGAGCCAGCCTTGAGGTCCAGCGTGCCGTCCGCGGCGAAGGGGGTGACCATGGCCGTCAGAACCGTGCCGAACCGGGCCTCGGCGGCGCGCGACGCGCTAGCAGTGCTCATGGCCGTCAACGCTACCCGGTCCACCCACGGCGAGAGCACGCACACGCCGCGGTCGGCGCTCACCCCTCGAGCACGAAGGGGCTCGTCGCGACTTCGGTGCCGTCGGGAAGCGTGGAAATGTCGAAATCGCCGAAGACGGTCGGCGCCATCGCGGTGAGCTGCCGCAGGCATTCGATGGCCAGCTCGCGCATCTCCACGTCGGCGTGCTCGGTGGCCCGCATGGCGATGAAGTGCCGCCAGCTCCGCAAGTTGCCGGTCACCACCAGCCTGGTCTCGGTTGCGTTCGGCAGCACCGAGCGCGCCGCCTGCCGTGCCTGCTTGCGCCGCAGGATCGCATTGGGGACGTCCGCGAAGCGCTTCTCCAGAGCGTCGAGCAGCTCCGCGTACGCGCTCCGGCTGGCCTCCGCCGCACGCAGGAATATCGCCTCGAGCCCCGGGTCGTCCCGGATGGCGGGCGGGGGCACCACATTGGCGTCGTGCTCGGGCACGTACCGCTGCGAGAGCTGGGAGAACGAGAAGTGCCGGTGCCGGATGAGCTCGTGCGTGCACGAGCGCGACAGGCCGGTGATGTAAAAGCCCGCGGACGCGTGCTCGAAAACCGACAGGTGACCGACCTCGAGGATGTGCCTCAGGTAGCCGGCGTTGGTGGCCGTCCGCGGGTTCGGCTTGTCCCACGTCTCGTAGCAGGCGCGGCCCGCGAACTCCGCGAGCGCCTCGCCGCCGTCGGCATCGGTCTCCCACGGCACACCGGCGGGCGTGAAGAAGTCCGTCTTCGAGATCAACTGGACGCTCAGCGGAACGGTTCGGGGCACGTGTCCTCCTCACGGGATCGGAACCCAGCCTAACGGCGCGCACGCCGGGCACCGCACGCCCCCGGCGCGTTCGGCCCACGCAATCGGACGATTGTTGGCATGATGGGCGAGCGGCCGCAGGCGGTCGGCCCCGGCAGGTGCACGGGCGCCATCGGTCCGCGGCGGCACTGGACGCGCAACACACGACGAAAGCAGGGGACGACCATGGCAGTCACGGGCCACTCCGAGATCGAGATCGCCGCCACGCCCGCCGAGGTGATGGACGCAATCGCGGACGTGGAGGCGCTGCCCACGTGGTCGTCGTCGCACAAGTCCGTCACCGTCGAGGAACGCTACGACGACGGCAGGCCCAAGCGCGTGCGCAGCACGATGAACGTGATGGGCATCAACGACGAGCAGGTGGCCGAGTACACCTGGAACGGCGACGAATCCGTCTCCTGGTCTCTGATCGAGAGCTCCCAGCAGAAGTCCCAGGAGGGCAAGTACGTCCTCGAGCCCGCCGGCGACGGCACGAAGGCCGTCTTCGACCTCGCGGTGGAGACCAAGATCGCGATCCCCGGGTTCATTGTGAAGAAGGCGCAGAAGTCCGGCGTGGAGACCGCCACCAAGGGGCTCAAGAAATTCGTCGAGAAACGCTGAACCGACACTCCCCCACCGGCGGCCGCTACCTGGCCATGAGCTGCGCGGCGACGGTGGCGCCCAGTTCCCAGCAGGCTTCGAGATCGTCCTTGCCCGGCTTCGCCGAGCACACCACGTACCCGGCCGCCTTGGTCCAGCCCATTCCGGCGGTGATGCGGTCGACGGCGTTCTCCGCGCCCTCGGTCCCCTCGTTGCCGTGCACGTACAGCCCGTACGGCCGCCCGCGTGTGGCATCGAGGCACGGGTAGTAGCAGGTGTCGAAGGCATGTTTGAGAGCGCCGCTGATGTAGCCGAGGTTCGCGGGCGTGCCCAGAAGGTAGCCGTCGGCGGCGAGCATGTCGGAAGGGGTCACGGCCAGCGCGGCCCGCCGCACCACATCGACCCCCTCGATCTCCGGGTCGGTGGCCCCGCTGATCACCGCCTCGAACATCGCCTGCATGAACGGGGACGGGGTGTGGTGCACCACCAGCAGCGTCGAGCTCATGGCCTCACCCTAGTGGAACGGCGAGTGAGCGCGTGCCGACGCGATCGCAGGCGGAACCGTGGGCCCGCGCCCACCGGCCGGGCGGCGCACACCGCGACGGCACCCGGGGTGCGCACTCAGCCCTGTGAATGCCCCGGGGGCGCCGAGGGGGTCTCACCGATGCCGGTCCCGCCCGTCTTGCGCTGCAGCCCCTCGAGCGCCACGGCCCTCTTCATGATCTCGCGCGCACGTTTGCGGTCACCGGCCACGTCGTAGGCGCGCGCCAGCCGGTAGTTGCTGCGCCAGTCGTCCGGGTCCGCCTCCCATTCGACCTTGACCTGCGCGAACAGCGCGTCGGCCGCGTCCCGCTCGAACCGCCCCGAGGGGCGCCGCGGCAGGTCGTCGGTGTCCAGCTCGCGCCCCTCGTCAGCGATCCGGTGCGCCAGGCGATCGTGCGCGAAGGCGGAGCGCAGCGTGGAATAGATCATCCACACACCCAGCAGCGGCAGGATGAGCACAGCCACACCCAGCACGACCATGCCCGCGCCGCCGTCGCTGATCAGCTCCACTGCGCGCTGGCCGAGCACGACGAAATAGACGCCGAGCGCCACCACGATGACCGCGATCGCGGACTTGACCTTCAACGTCGCACCTCCATCGCCGGCCGCGCCCGCCTCACAGGTCCAGCAGGTTCTCGAGGCCCACGGTGAGCCCCGGACGCGACTGCGCCCTTCGCACGCCCAGCAGCACGCCGGGGGCGAACGAGCCGCGGTCGATCGAGTCGTGCCGGATGGTCAGCGTCTCCCCCTCGGTGCCCAGGAGCACCTCTTGGTGCGCCACGAGCCCGGCCAAGCGCACCGAGTGCACCCGCACCCCGTCGACGTCCGCGCCGCGCGCGCCCTCGCGCTCCTGCGTCGTCGCGTCGGGCGACCGCGCGGGCAGCCCCGCCGCGCGGCGGGACTCCGCCACCAGCTGCGCCGTGCGGTCCGCGGTGCCGGACGGGGCGTCGGCCTTGTTCGGGTGGTGCAGCTCGATGACCTCGACCGACTCGTAGAAGCGCGCCGCCTGCTGCGCGAAGAGCATCGACAGTACCGCGCCGATTGCGAAGTTGGGGGCGATGAGCACGCTCACCTGCGGCGCGTCCGCCAGCCACCCGCGAACCCGCTCCAGACGTTCCTCATCGAAGCCGGTGGTGCCCACCACCGCGTGGATGCCGTGGGCCACCGCGAACTCGAGGGTGCCCATCACCACGTCCGGATGGGTGAAGTCCACGATGACCTCGGCGCCGGAGTCCACCAGCGCTTCGAGCGCGTCGTCCTTGTCGATGCGCGCCACGAGCTCCAGGTCGTCCGCCTTGTCGACGGCATGGCAGATCGCCTGACCCACCCGTCCATCCGAGCCCACTACGCCGACGCGAATTGCCACGTGTCCACCCTTTCCATGCCCGAAGATCCGGGCAGTGCCTCAGTCACCACCTGCGTGGCCGCGGATACCTCGACGAGCCTACGCAGTGCCCCCGCACCGCATACACGCCCCCACCGCACGCGACGGGGGCGTCACCGCTGGCACCCTACTGCGCAGGCGCCTGCCCGAGCACGTCGAACAGCGGGGCCGGCAGTTCCGCCGCATCCCCGAACGGCCCCACCACCACCGCGCTGCGGGGCCGGGCCAGCAGATCCCGGGCGACGGACCGCACGTCCTCGCACGTGACGGCCGCAATCCGGTCGAGGCTCTCCGACAGCGGGATGTGGTGGCCGCGGGCCAGCTCGCCCGCTCCGAGCCGGTTCATCCGCGCGCCGGAATCCTCCAGCCCCAGCACCATGCCACCCCGTAGTGCGCCGCGGCTGCGCGCGCACTCGTCCTCGCCGAGTCCGTCGCGGCCGACCGATTCGAGGATCCGGCGCACTTGGACTGCGACCTCGGCGAGGTTGTCCGGACGGCACCCCGCGTACACCGAGAACACACCGGCGTCCGCATAGGTCTCGATGCCCGAGTACACCGAGTACGCCAGGCCGCGGGACTCCCGGATCTCCTGGAAGAGCCGCGAACTCAGCCCGCCGCCGACGGCGTGGTTGAGCACGGCGAGCGGCCACCGCAGCTCCGCCTCGCCGCGGCCGAGGGTGGGGATGCCGATCGCCAGATGCACCTGTTCGCCGTCGTGCGGATGGACGACGAGCCGCCCCCCTTCCGCCGCCGCGGCGCGGCCGGATCGGATCGGCGCCGGGGCGGCGGCCGCCGCCGCGTCCCCGCCGGTCGCCGCC
>NZ_JAENKO010000084.1 GCF_016599145.1 Tomitella cavernea | reverse complement strand
CCGGGGCCGACGCACGCGGCGGCCGCGGGGACGGCGACCAGGGTGCCGCCGGCCAGGCCCCCGGCGACGGCGCCCGCGGCGCCCGCGGTCACTGTCGCTGCCGCCCGCTTGTCCGCCTCGGTACCCGATACGCCCTGGTCGCGCTGGTAGTCCGACACGGCCGACTCGACCCAGGAGGCGGTGTAATTGGTGCGCTCAGCGGCCTCGTCGGAGACGTACCAGGGGATATCCGACTGGTAGAAGCCGATCCGCAGCTTGCCCTCGGGCGGGCGGATCGAGCGGACAACACCCGCATCGGTGACCGCATCCCCCTTGTCGGCGGCGGGTGCAGGCGTCGACTGCGCCCCAGCGTCGGCGTTCTCCGGTGCGGCCGTGTCGCCCGACGGAGCCACGGGGGTGTTGACGACCGGCTGCGTCTGTCCCGTCCCGCCGGCGTCGAGGTAGTCCGGTGCGTCACGCATCGGAGCGTTCGCGATCGGGGCCGGGGCCGGCACCCACGTGTCGGCATCGCCGACAGTCTCGGGCTGCGGCGCCGGAGTGGGAGCAGGTGCAGGCTCCGGTGCGGGCGCGGGCGCCGGGGCTTCCTCACTGGTTCCACCAAGGCCCGGCTGGACTCCGGCCGTTTCGCTGTCACCGCCGCCGAGCCCAGGTTGAACGGTTGTTTCATCGGCGCCCACGTCGGCCGCGGGCACCCGGTAGATCGCGGGCTGAGCTGCTACAGCGCTGGTCGCAGACAGAACGCTCGCACCTGTCAGGAAGGTCGCAACTATCGCTGCTCGCGGTGCCGATGCAATCCGGTTGTGCCGTCCACTCATCGTCTCCCCTTCGTCGACGGCCCCTCGCTGATGCATGACGCGGGAGGACTTCTGTTTCTTCATAATCACCTGTTGAGCACTACTGTATCCATAATGATCGCACTCGACTCCCCCGTCAAGTCTTTCACCCTTGTATAACTATCTAGAATAACGTCAGCAGGGTATCAGAACGCGGCCGGAACCGGAGACAATGACAATCACGAATGACCTGGACTGCCCCCGACTAGGAGAAACCGTGCCTCGCAGCGTTGTCCGCGGCTTCTCTGGCGCGCGACTGCGCCAGCGCCGCACCGAGCGCGGTTTCACGATCGACGACCTCGGCGACCTGGCGGGCGTCTCGCCCCCCGTCGTCTCAGGCTGGGAGACGGGAAGATACTCGCCCACCCCCCATCTCCTCGACCGTGTCGCCACGGCTCTGCACATCACCATCCAGGACCTGGTCGTATTGCCTCCGGAGAAGGCCATGCTCAGCGACCTGCGGACGCAAGCCGGACTCACGCAAGCCGATGTCGCCAAGACCCTGGGCATCTCGCCGAGCACCCTGGGGCGGATCGAGAAGGGCCGCAAAGACATCGATGACGAGCTGCCGGCCGCGCTCGCCGAGGTGTATGAGACGACTACCGACCTCGTCATACGCGCCTGGGAACTGACGGTTGCGACACGCGCGGCCCATCTGCGTACACTGTGATATAGCTTTATAGAATAAAATCTCAGCCGCGATGGCTTCGGCGTGTCGCCGCAAGTCCGCCCTCATCACGTGGTTCGCTAGCAGGCAGCACCATTCGGAACCAGGTTCCAGCCGCGAAGGAGGACCCCATGGCGATGCCGTCGAAAGGACAGAGGTCGTATATCCCGGTACGACTCCCGGTTCAGCTCCTCGAGGCCGTGGAACGCGCGCGCGCCAATGAGGGGGTCTCCTCGCGGAGTCAGTACGTCGCTGACGTACTCGCGGAGCATCTCGGTGCCCACGAGCTCGTCGAAGAGAGGGGGAAGCAGCCGCAGACGTTGATCGCCTGATGGACCCCAGATAAAAGAAGAACCCCAGCGCGCCAACGCCGGGGTCTTCCAAAAAGTTGAGAGAGCCGCAGCTACTCGGTCTCTCCATCCCCGAAGGGACTTACCTTGCCTGGTACGTCTCAGGGTAGCTCATACCCTGCAACAGTTTCAACGAACCCAGACGACGAACTCGACGTCGCTCTCGCCGCCGCGAAGAAGCGGGTAAAGCAGGCGGAAGCGTTAGCGGCGGACCAGCGTGGCAGCTCGTTCATGCTGCCTGTGGCCGAGAGCGCCTACACCACCGTCAACGCCTGGACCGGCCGCCACGACTGGCTCAATCAATGCCGGTGGGCCATCCGCACCCCCGACGGCGAGCGCCTGCGCAAGTACCACAAGGTCGCCCTGCCGACGTTCCTCATCGCCATCGTCGCGATCGCGGCGTTCGCCGACTCGCGGACCGGAAGGGACGTGGCCGCCGCCGGCCGAACAATCGCCCGCCACGCAGGTATCGGTAGCGCGAAAACCATCCAACGCACCCGCGCGATCCTGCGCGCCCTCGGCCTCGCCGTCGAGATGGCGCGCGGACGCATCCTCACCGGCGACGAGCACTACGCCGCCGAAATCCACCACGGCGGCCGGCAGCACCGCGCAGCTTCCCGCTGGGCGCTCACAAGCCCCGTATGGGCGATCACCGGAGCCGCAGCCGAGCGTCGCCGCAAGGCCAGCGACTCCCCCGCCAAGGGCAAAAGTCGAGGCAGAAACTCTGTCCACCTATCCCGTTCTTCTTACGTACGTAAGAAGAACTCACCTAAGAAGATAAATCACCAACGCGCGCGTGCGCGCGAGGCAACGCGCCATGCGCCCAACCCCATTCCCCGCCGACCGAGACCCCTGCACCTGCAACGGGCCGCCGCCGAGCTGCTGCGCATCGCTGTAACGCTCGATGACGGCCGACATCCCGGCAGTGTGTGCGACGCCATCGAGTCCGCCGGCATCGACACAACACGCTGGCGCGGCCGCGACATCGCCCGCGCCCTCGACCACGACACTCGCGAACGCGGCTGGGTGTGGCCCCACCGCTCACAAATCACCGACCCCGGCAGGCTGCTGCGCTGGCGCCTCGCGCGCATCGACTTCACCGGCCCCTCCCCCGCCGACCGCGCCGCCGAAGCACACGCCGACCGCGTGCAGCGTGCCGCGGCACGCGCCGCCGATCGAGGCCCCGGCAGCACCCCCGCCGGCCGGGCCGCCGCGCTTACGCTGTTCCGCCGTTCGCAAAAGGCCAAGCAGGAAGAACGCCGAAACCAGAACCGGTGTCTAGGATGAGCACTATCGCTTCCACCTATACCCGCTTAGGAACCCACCGTGAGCACCTTCGGCGACCGCCTGAACCATCTCGTCGAGACCGTCCACCCGGCCTCACGCGGGCCGCTGTCGAACGCCGAGATTGCCCAGGAGCTCACCCGGCGAGGACACAAAGTCACCGCCTCCTACATCGCCCAGATTCGCCGCGGGACTCGTGGGACCACCGGCGTCGCAGGGCAACTGGTCCTGCACCTTGCCAGCATGTTCGGGGTTGAACCGGACTACTTCTACGACGACGACTTCGCCGCGGACACTGATCAGCAGCTCGAACTGATCGCGGCAGTGCGTGACTCGGGAGTCGAGCGCATCGCGACGCGCTCGATGGGCCTCTCCGCAGACGGTCTCGACGCCGTCGAAGGCTTCATCGAGCACCTGCGCAAGGTCGAGGGTATGCGCGCCTCACGCGAGAAGAAGCGCAAGCCAGGAGACGCCGGCACCAAGAGCAAAACCCGCTAGGGCCTGATTGAGAGTGTGATCGCGCAAGACCAGCCGTGACCAGCCGATCAATACAGCCAGTGGAACTGCGAGCAGCGCCCACGGACTGATAAAGCCGACGCCGAGGACGATCCAGGCCCCTGCGACCGCGGTATGCACGCTGATCTTCCACCGGGCAAGGACCGTGATCGCGCCGATGAGCCCGATCGTCGCTACTCCGGCGACCGTCATTGCGACGATCCACGTCGGCGCAGAAGCCGCCAGCTCGATCACCAAGGCGGCCACGGCGAGAGCGATGATGCCGCCGAGGACCGCTGTGCGCTCGTCGCGGTTCGTCACGTGCACATCACCGACACTGCGGCGCGCCATCATCGCGACGATCATCAGGATCGGCAGAATCCCCGCCATCACGGAAACGAACAGCGACCACCACAGATCACCGCGAACGGCCCCGAAAACTACCGGCACCACGGCATTGAGAACCCACGGTGCACCGACGTTGGTGACTATCCGCGCCCACCCGGAAGTTTCTGCGGTCGAGACCGTGCCCTGCGCATCGCCCATTGTCGAAGATCCTCCCCGTCATCGTGTAGAAGCTGTTCCGTGACGCCGGCCGCGTCGGCGAGCTCAGTGACCATCGCGTCCACGTCGTGTGCAGTGTGCAGCGTGCGTGGTGGAGGCGTGCCGACCTCGTCGCGGTACAGACGGCGCACCGCCTGGTACTGGCGCAGCGCCACCACGGTCCGTGCGACGGGTGCGTAGACGCACCCGACCGCGACGAGGAACAACCCCAGCGCGGCGATAGGCACGATTGCGTCGAGAACGGTCGCGGCGATGCCCAAAGCTCCCGCCCATACACAGAACAGGGCCACCAGCCGCACACTGACGTAGGCCAGGCAGAGAGCGGCGCCGGCGCACATCACGGCCATGCCCTGCCGGTGCGGATCGGACAGACCCGCAGAACGTGCCGTGAGCCGCACCATCGCTACCCCGACGAACACCGCGAATACGTCGACGACCACCTCGGCGGCGACGATCCACGGATTGTGCGCCTCCGTCAGCAGTTCGCGGCCGGAGCCCGAATCGCGGCCGGCAATGAAGAAGAAGGCAGCCTCCGTGGCCACGGCCAGCACCGTCAGGTGCACGGCGGTACCTGCCGGCCTGCCGTGGGTCGTCCGTACCAGGGCCAATGCGGCTCCGATCGCCACAATGAGTGCGGAGCGCGACACCAGGAAAGACCAGACCAAACCTGCGCCGAAGAATGAGTCGATCCACGTGGACCACTGTTCGACGTTGATCGCTGCGGCCACTGCCAGGGCGAACAGCACGACGGTCGTCGCAGCGGCCGATGCGCTGCGGGTGCGCCGCCAGCGGACCGCGCGGATGATGCCAGCCAGGGTCAGCACGCCGGCCGCGGCCGGGCCGGCGAGGATCGCCGCGAGTGGCATCAGCCGAACGCGTCCGCGAGAACGCCGGGCCGGGTAGCGCGTCGATAGCCGGCCCGTCGGCGCAGCTCGTAGCAGAGCAGTGCAGCGAACCGCTCCGCCTCCCACTCGATGTGATCCCACTCGACGCGGCTACGGCGCCGGCGCATTGTCCATGCGAACGCGGAGGTGTCCGCGTTCGGCGTCCACCGGTTCAGTGGCACCGCCACGCCTTCGTGGCCCAGCATCATGTGGCCGAGTTCGTGGGCCACTGCACGGTCTCGAGTGGGCAGGCCGCGTCTGACGGCGATCGAGTCCGCATCAGGCCACCAGTACCACTGTGCGGTGATCGCGCTGGGAAGGTTTGCCTCCAGGTCGAGATAGACCGGGCGGTCGCGCAGCTGCTCGATTGCCGGAAGAACCCCCGCCGGCGTGGTCTGATCCGCTCCACACGCGTCCGCACGGTCCAACACCGTCCGTACCGCTCGTTCAACCCGTCCCCGTCGTAACACGGGTCTCATCATCGCTGTGTCGTCCGAACGGTGTATGCGCGCCCCCCTTGTTTGCCGTCACGCGAGTGTCGGCCGTTCCTCGACTCTTTCGACGGCGTCGTCGTGCGGGCCGTGTGGCCTGGGCGTAGTGCCCTGTGCAGCCGCTGGTGGCGGCGGATGTGGCCATCCCATGCGCAACACGACACCTATAGCACCTAATAGACTCCATGATAGGATATGGACTATGATGGACTCCATTGGAATCAGCGGGCCGCGGCGGGTATACGCCGTGTGCAACCAGAAGGGTGGCTCCGGCAAAACCACCAGCACTTACCACCTCGCCCACGCCGCCGCCGCGGCCGGGCGACGGGTTCTCGCAGTCGACCTCGACCCGCAGCGCAACCTCACCGACGCCCTCGCCGCCGACACCTACGACCCTGCCGGCCAGGGCACCCTGTGCGATCTGCTCGAACCGCGCACCACGCTTTCGCCCGCGGACCTGACCGTGGCGGGCATCCGGGAGAACATCACCGTCCTGCCCTCCCCCGGGGTCATCCTCGCCGACGCCGACAAAGCGCCCTGGGCGCAGCGAGTCGGCAGGGAACGTCGCCTCGCCGAGATCCTCGCCGATGCCGACGGCTACGACACCGTGCTCATCGACTGTGGCCCGCACATGGACCTGCTGATGACCAATGCGCTCGCCGCCGCGACCGCCGTCATCATCCCCACCAGCCCCGAACAGTTCGGGCTGCAAGGGTTCGAGGACCTGCTCGACACCATCGACACCGTGCGCACCTACATCAACCCCGCCCTGGTCACTGCCGGTGTCCTGCTCAACCAGGTTGAGCGCACCCGCCGTATGGCCCACTGGAAAAGCGTCCTCGACGATGCCCTCGTCGGGTACGGGCTCGACTACCTCGAACGGCCCATCCAGCGCGCCACCTGGATACCCGAAGCTGTCGAGGCCGGCATCAGCCTGACCGACCTTGGCACCGCCCCGGCACGTGAGCTCGCCCGCGTGTACGGGCAGTGCCTCGACACGATCGCCACCCGAGAGGACCACGTCCATGCCGAGTAAGCCTGAACCCCGCGGGTTGCGGCGCCAGCGGCCGCACCCCGCCGTGCCGGCAGAGCAACGCCCGCCCGAGTCTGCCCGCGGCAATGCGTCCGGCGTGTACCTGGCCAATGGGAAGATCAAAAAGAGCTACTACCTCGAACGTGAGACGGTCCAGCGGCTCAAAGACGCCACGAAGGGCACCGCCAGCCGCGTCGACCTGCCCGACGGAATCTCGGCGATGGCCGATGCCGCGATCAACTTCTACGTCGATCACCTCGAACGTGAATACAACGCGGGC
Source organism: Tomitella cavernea (assembly GCF_016599145.1). Lineage (GTDB taxonomy): Bacteria > Actinomycetota > Actinomycetes > Mycobacteriales > Mycobacteriaceae > Tomitella > Tomitella cavernae. The sequence continues at coordinate 1,529 of NZ_JAENKO010000084.1, read as the reverse complement.
AAGCCGTTCCCCGTCTTCGAGGGGCGCAGCAGGCGAGGCCCCCAGGGATAACTGCAGAAGCGAAGAAGGTGGTCCTGGCGGGAGGTAGGAGTCCCGCCAGGACCTGGCACACCACCAGAAAGGACCTGGTATGTACCAGAACAGGATGCTAACCGACCGTGTCTACCGGCGCCGTCGCCTCGGCGCGCTCATCGTCGTGCTCGCGGTCGGCGCCGTCGTCGTCTACGTGCTCGCCGTCGGAGTGCTGCAAGTCGCCGTGACCTGGGGGTTCGGGGCCGCGTGATCGCGGGTTGCCGCACCGGCCGAACCGGCACTGCCACGATGCGGACCGCACGTGCCCAGCACCATTCACGACGACAGGAGCATCCCATGCGCCACCACCGCATCCGCATCGCCGCCAGTCTCGCCGGCATCACCGCCCTCGCCACCGCAGGCTGCGCCACAACGAGCCTGGACCCCGCCACGCCGGCCGCGGCACCGAGCAGCGCGGCAAGCAACCCGCAGGGAGGCGTCACGACCGGACACCGCCAACGCGGTGTGCTCACCGGCCACACCGAGCCGGCGACCGTGACACGAGTCGTCGACGGGGACACCATCATCGCCGAGGCCGGCGGCACGCAGCTGCGCGTACGCATCCTCGGCATCGACACCCCCGAAACCGTCGACCCCGACCAGCCCACCCAGTGCTACGGGCCCGAAGCCAGCCAGTTCGCGCACCAGATGCTCGACGGCAAGACCGTCACGCTGCGCACCGACCCCGTGCAGGACACCGCCGACCGGTACGGCCGCGCCTTGCGGTACGTCGAGCTCGACGGCACCGGCGACTACTCGATCGCCGCAGCCCGCGGCGGCTACGCGAAGCCATACGTCTACCACGACAACCCGGTGCGCAAGGCCGGGCAGATCGCAGCCGCCGCCGCGGACGCCCGCACCGCCGGCCGCGGACTGTGGGGCGCATGCCCGCAATAGACCCATACAACGGCAACACCCGTAAAAGAGTCTATTGACATCGAATACGCCTAATGTGTGTCGACGGCGCCGCAGCACGCCGCCGAGGAAGGGATGACCAGTAATGACCCCCACCCCGTACGACCTCTACCAGCAGCTCTATGAGCGGCGTGACCAGCTTGCCGAAGTGCGGGCCACCATCGACAAGGCCGTTCTCGCCTACGGCAGCCTCGACCCCGCCGCCGTCGGCACCGACACGCTCGGCGAACCGGTCAGCGGACCCGCTGCGCTCGATGAGACCCGCGACGCGCTCGCCCGTCTCGCCCGCATCCTCACCCTCGCCGACACCGCCTGGGACGAAGCCACCCGGCGGGCAAGCCGCCTCCGCGAAAACCCCACCACCAGCGCGTAAAGGCTCACATTGGCCCCGGCCGGGCCCTTCCGCGGCTTTCGTAGCTCCCGCGCAGGTCGCCACGCCGCGGTGGCCGTGTGGCCGCGGTGTGCCTGCCTGGCCGGCCCTGGGGGCGCGGCGGCGGTGGTGGGGGAGCGGCCCGCCTGCCGGCGGGCCGGCCGGGCGGGGC
>NZ_JAENKO010000007.1 GCF_016599145.1 Tomitella cavernea | reverse complement strand
CTTGTGCTCATCGACCCCGAGGTGCCGTACGCCGTCGAGATGGCCGCCGTCGTAGACCATGTTCCGGGCGGCGCCGACCGCGATCTGGTTGACGGTCTTCCAGGCGATGCCCAGGTTGGCGGCGACCGCGGCGACGCTCATCTTGTCGATCGCGATCCGCTGCAGGATCCACCGCTCGGTCCGGGTCGTGACCACCGACCGTGGCGCGGCGATACCGGTGATGTCCGCCCGGAAGATCGACCGCGGACACCCCGACGTCAGGCACACGAAGCGCGGCACGGCGACGTGCAGCTCGACCGGATGCCCGGCAGCCGGGGTGTCAGTGAGGACCCTTTCGGCACGATCACGCAGTTGACCTGCGATTCGGCACTCGGGACACCGCGGGTCGGGGTCGATGACGCTGCACCAGATGTGGGTGCGGTCCTCGCTGTCGGCGGCCGCTCCTGTGATCGTGACGCCGAGTTCGACGGTTCGGCAGATCGTGTCGGCGACGGTGTCAGTAGGCTGCAAGGCGGGTCCTGTGGTGGTCGATGGGGAGCTTCGCAACTCTCATCTTCACACCGCAGGACCCGCCTACATGTTGTGGTCCCCCCTCACCTCGCTGGACACCCGTCTACGCACTCTGCATTCCGTAGAGCCGGTATGGCACAGCGCATGCGACGCGCTATTCCCCAACTGACTTCCGCGGGTGAACAGTACGGCGTTAGGGTGCTGGAGTGAGCACTTCCAAGGTCGAGAGACTGACGAATCTCGTGATCGGTCTCCTGTCGACCACGCAGTTCGTCCCGATCGAGCGCATCCGTCGTGATTTCGCCGGTTACAACGAATGCTCCTCCGAAGAAGCTTTCGGCCGTATGTTCGAACGCGACAAAGCCGCACTGCGCGACCTCGGTATTCCGCTGACCTACGGCGGGCCTTCCGGCCCGGCGGAGGAGCAGGGCTACCGCATCGCCCGCACCGAGTACGAACTGCCGCCGATCACGCTCACTCCGGAGGAGGGCGCCGCGGTGGCGGTGGCCGGCCAGCTGTGGCATTCGCCGGAGATGGCCTCCACGTACTCCAGCGCGATCGTCAAGCTCCGGGCGGCGGGCATCGCCGTCGACGATGCGGAGATGGCCACCGTCGTCGGCGGCATGGGCACGGCGCTGGAGGCGGAACCGGCGCTCGCCGGGCTCGTCGCCGCCGTGGACGGCAGGCAGGCCGTCGCCTTCGAACATCTCGCCGCGGCCAGCGGCGTGACCAGCCCGCGCACCCTCGAACCGTGGGGTGTCGCCAGCGCCAAGGGCAACTGGTACGTCGTGGGATTCGATCGGGACAGGCAGGACCAGCGCACGTTCCGACTCTCACGGATCGTCGGCGGTATCACGCCGGTCGGGCTGCCCGGCCAGGTGCGGATACCCGACGGGGTCGATCCGGCTGCCATCATCCGTTCGGCCGCCGCCGAACCCGTCTCGGAGGGTTCGGTGACGGTGTGGCTGAGCGACGGTCACGCCCATGATCTGCGCAGAAGCGGCACTGAGGTGGCGCCCCATACCCTCAACGGGGTTCCCGGCACGCTCGTAAGCATGCCCGTCGGTTCCTGGACGTCCACGATCCGCGCTATCGCGGCTCACGGCGCGGACGCCGTGGCGCTGGAACCGGAGGACATCCGGGAGGCCGTCATCGACACGCTGCGCGGGGCGGCGGCCGCGCATTCGCTCGGCACCGCCGGCACGCACGAAGACGAGGAGGAACGCCGATGAGCGGAGTCCACGTGGACCGCGTCGCCCGGCTGCTGGCGCTCGTCCCGCTGATCCGCGCCAACCAGGGGCGTCTGAAGTCCGACATCGCCAAGGACATGGGGGTTTCCGTCAAGGAGCTGGAGAAGGACCTCAACATCCTGTGGATGTGCGGGCGGCCCGGGCTCGGCGGCGGCGACCTGATCGACGTCGCATTCACCGGTGACACGGTCGAGGTCACCGATTCGCAGGGCATCGACCGCCCGTTGCGGCTGACGACGCCCGAGGCGTCGACGCTGCTCCTCGCGCTCGGCTTCCTGGCGGAACAACCGTCGAGCGTCATGCCGGCCGCCGTCCGCAGCGCCATGGACAAGATCGAGGATGCGGCGCGGGAGTCGACGGCGGACGCCGCCGGGCCGGTGCCGGACGGCAAGGCTGCGGACGTGCCCGTCCCGTCTGCGGCGGACCCGGCCGCAGCGGACACGGTGCGCGACGCGGTGACTCGCGGACGCGCACTGCGCATCCGCTACTACTCGGCCACGCGCGACACGTGGACGCACCGCGTGGTCGACCCGGTCCGCATCCAATTGGCCGCGGGCAACAGCTACCTGCTGGCGTGGTGTCGTCTGGCCGAGGACGAGCGGAAGTTCCGCCTCGACCGGATCGACAGCGCCGAGGTGCTCGACGCGCCGTCGGAGCCCCCGTCCGCGGAGCTGGTGGACGCGCTCGCGGACTTCTACGATTCCGCCACCGGCCTGCCCCAGGTACGTCTGGCCGTGGCGTCCGACTGCTTGTGGGCTCTCGACTACTTCCCGATGGTCGACCTTGCCGACCACCCCGACGGCGGCAAGGAGGCGTCGCTACGGTACGCCTCGGAGGACTGGCTGCGTCGTTTCCTGCTCGGCTTCGGCGGACGGATCCGGATCCTCGACCGGCCGGCGGAGTCCCAGCTGGTCCACACGAGCGCCGCGGAGGCACTCGACGCCTACGCCCGGTCCGCGGATTTCCCCGTCCACGCGATAGCCGGCGCGCTGCCATGACACAGTCGGGGCGACGGCATTGCTCCGCGGCCGGGACCCGAGAACGTCGGCCGTTCAGGTAACATCGAGCACGTTCGATCATTGGAGGTTGGTATGGGCGCAATGAGCCCGTGGCACTGGGCGATCGTGCTGATCGTTCTCGTCCTGCTCTTCGGTTCGACGCGCCTGCCTGGCGCGGCGCGGGGGCTGGGCCGTTCACTTCGCATCTTCAAGAGCGAGATGAAGGAGATGACCGGTAACGACTCCGAGGCTGCGGAGTCCGCCCCGCAGGCATCGACCCCGCAGGCATCGACCCCGCAGGCATTGCCCGCGCAGTCCGCGAACACGACGCCGCAGGCCGATCCTGCACCGTCCGTGGCGGACACGCCGCAGTCGGCGGGAGCCCCGCAGCAGACGCCGCCCGCCCCAGGCACCGGCGCCTGACGAGGCGACCCTCTCCGGCCACGCCTTCCGCATGGCCGGAGTCGTCGCTGTGTTCAGCTAGAGACTGACTGTGCGCATATCACTGGATCCGCGGCAACGCCGAAGCCGCATCAACCCCGACGGCACCATGTCGCTCGTCGAACACCTCTACGAGCTGCGGCGGCGCCTGTTGATCGCCGTCGCCGCCGTACTGGTGACCACCCTTTTCGGGTTCTTGTGGTATTCGTACTCCATCTTCGGGATCGAGAGCCTCGGGGAATTGCTCCGCGGCCCGTACTGCGCGCTGCCCAGCAGCGCCCGGGCGGACTTGTCCGCGGGCGACAGCGAGGCGTGCCGGCTCCTCGCCACCGGCGTGTTCGAACAGTTCATGCTGCGGCTGAAGGTGGCGCTGACGGCGGGCGTGGTGCTCGCCTCGCCCGTGTGGCTGTATCAGGTGTGGGGTTTCATCACGCCGGGGCTGCACAAGAACGAACGGCGTTTCGCGCTGTCGTTCGTCACCGCGGCCACAGTCCTGTTCCTCGGCGGCGCGCTCCTGGCATACCTGGTGGTGGCCAAGGCCCTGCACTTCCTCCTGACGGTCGGCGACAACGTGCAGGTCACGGCGTTGAGCGGCTCCGAGTATTTCGGCTTCATCATCCACCTGCTCATCATCTTCGGCGTCAGCTTCGAGATACCGCTACTCGTGATCGCCCTGAACCTCGTCGGCGTCCTGCCGTACGAGAAGCTCAAGCACTGGCGGCGCGGGCTGATCTTCGGCATGTTCGTGTTCGCTGCGGTCTTCACGCCGGGCCAGGATCCCTTCTCCATGCTCGCGCTCGCTGCGGCGCTGACGGTCCTCATCGAGCTGGCGATCCAGGTGTGCCGCCTGCACGACAAGCGTGCGGCACGCAATTCCCGCGAGGAGATCCCGGACGATGCGGCCGCGCCGATCGGAACCCCGACCGGAGTCGAGGCGCCCGCCGGGGTCGACGAGGCCCACTCCGCGACCGCCGCGGACGGCGGGTCGACCACGATGGTCCACGACCGCGGCACCGACTACGACGACACGCTCTGACGTCGATGTCCGACTCGTCCATGGCTGATCCGTCGACGTACTTCAGTGATTTCGCCGGCGGACTCGACTTCGCCCTCGATGGCTTCCAGCAGCGCTCCTGCCGCGCGCTCGAGGACGGCAGCGGCGTGCTCGTCTGTGCGCCGACGGGCGCAGGGAAGACGGTGGTCGGCGAGTTCGCCGTGCATTTGGCACTGGCCACCGGCGGCAAGTGTTTCTACACCACACCGATCAAGGCGCTGAGCAACCAGAAGTTCGCGGACCTGCGCGCGCGCCACGGCCACGAGGCCGTCGGATTGCTCACCGGCGACCAGTCCGTCAACGCGCGGGCACCGATCGTCGTCATGACCACGGAAGTGCTGCGCAACATGCTCTACGCGCAGTCGCCCGCGCTCGACGGGCTTTCGCACGTCGTCATGGACGAGGTGCACTTCCTCGCCGACCGGTTCCGCGGCGCGGTATGGGAAGAGGTGATCCTGGGCCTGCCGGCCGAGGTCCGGGTGGTGAGCCTGTCCGCCACCGTGAGCAACGCCGAGGAATTCGGCGCGTGGATGCAGGAGGTCCGCGGAGACACGGCGGTGATCGTCGACGAGCACCGGCCCGTGCCCCTGTGGCAGCACGTCCTGGTCGACGGCGACATTCTGCCGCTGTTCGAGGACGGCCCCGACCGCTCCGGCCGCGGGGTACTGGTCAGCAGCGTCCTCAAGCGCACCGTGCAGCGCGTGCTCGGGGGTCGGTCCGACGGCGGTCGTGGCGGACCCCGCGGCGGCGGCCGCGGGGCGCATGGGAACCGGCGCGGCCGCGGCGGTTCGCCGCATGCGCGGGGGCGGGGCGACCGTGGCCGGCCCGCGGACAACGGTGGATTCCGGTTGCCGCCGCGCCCGCACGTGGTCGCCCGGCTCGACCGCGAGGGGCTGCTTCCCGCGATCGGATTCATCTTCAGCCGCGCCGGATGCGACGGCGCCGTGGACCAGTGCCGGCGCTCACCGCTGCGGCTCACCACCGAGGACGAGGCACGGGAGATCCGTGCGGTGATCGACCGGCACACGGCGGGGCTCCCGCCCGAGGACCTGGACATCCTGGGGTTCCACGGCTGGGCGGAAGCCCTCACCCGCGGGTTCGCGGCCCATCACGCAGGCATGCTGCCCGCGTTCCGGCACACCGTCGAGGAGCTGTTCACCCGCGGCCTGATCCGGATCGTGTTCGCCACCGAAACGCTGGCGTTGGGCATCAACATGCCCGCCCGCACGGTGCTGCTCGAGCGGCTGGTCAAGTACAACGGTGAAACGCACGCCGATCTCACGCCGGGGGAGTACACGCAGCTCACCGGGCGCGCGGGGCGCCGCGGCATCGACGTCGAAGGGCACGCCGTGATCGTCTGGCGCCCGGGGATGGACCTGGGCGCGGTCGCCGGGCTGGCCGGGGCGCGCACCTACCCTCTCACCAGCTCGTTCCAGCCGGGATACAACATGACCGTCAACCTCGTGCAGCGCCTGGGCAGCCCGGAGGGGCGGCTCCTGGTGGAGAGGTCGTTCGCGCAGTTCCAGGCGGACCGTTCGGTGGTGGGCCTGGCCCGTTCGATCGACCGCAACCGAGAAGCGCTGGAGGGCTACTCTCAGCACCTGCAGTGCCACCTGGGCGACTTCCGCGAGTACGCGGGGCTGCGCGAGCGGATCGGCCGACGGGAGAAGGAGCTCGAGAAACAGACCCGGGAGGCCCGGCGCAGTGACGTGGTCGCGCAGCTGGCGTCGCTGCGGCGGGGCGAGGTCATTGCGATCACCTCCGGGCGACGTTCCGGCATCGCGGTGGTGCTCGAACCGGACCGTTCGACGACGGACCCGCGGCCGTTGGTCCTCAACGAGGACCGGTGGGCCGGGCGGGTGTCCGCGCCGGACTTCCGCGGGAGTGTGCAGTCGCTCGGCACGATGCGGCTGCCCAAGCACGTCTCCCACCAGTCTCCGCCAGTGCGCAGGGACCTGTCCTCGACGCTGCGCCAATCCGGGTTCACGCCGCCGCGCAAGCGTCCGCACGGACGCAAATCGGCGGCCGCCGACGACCGCGAACTGGCGGAGTTGCGCCGTCAGGTGCGTACGCACCCCTGCCACGATTGCCCGGAGATCGACGCGCACAGCAGGTGGGGCGAGCGGTACTTCGCGCTCGAACGTTCCACCGACAAGCTCGTGGCGCGGCACAACGCGGCCGCGCATTCCCTGGCGCGCGAGTTCGACCGGATGGTCCGGCTCCTTACCGAACTCGGGTACCTGGCCGGGGGGAAGTCGCAGGAGACGACGGTCACCGACGCGGGCCGGCTGCTGGCCGGCGTCTACGCGGAGAGCGCGCTGCTGGTCACCGAGTCTCTGCGACGGGGCCTGTGGGCCGGCCTCGGCCCCGCAGAACTCGCGGCCGTGGTGTCGGCACTCGTGTATGAGTCGCGCCGCGGCGAGGGCGGTGTGGTGCTGGCGGGTCCCGAGAACATGCGCCGCGCGCTCGACGACACCGACGTGCTGTGGGCGGAGGTCAGGGATGTCGAATCCCGGCACCGCCTGCCGGAGACTCGCCGCCCCGACGCGGGGTTCGCTCAGGCGGTGCACCGCTGGGTGCAGGGCGCCCCGCTCGACGAGGTCCTGTTCACCGCCGGTGATGCGAACGGCGCCCCGCTGGCGGCCGGGGACTTCGTCCGGTGGTGCCGGCAGGTGGTGGACCTGCTCGACCAGATCGGCATGGTATCCGACGACACCGCGCTGGTGCACACGGCCCGCTCGGCGGTGGGGTCGATCCGCCGCGGCGTCGTGGCGGTCGAGGCGCCCTGACCACGTGGGGGCTTGCGGACCCGGCGCGCGTCGAGCACCGTTTACACCGCAGACGCGGCGAATCGGCGCTCGGACCGCGTAGAGGAAGCTCGAATCGCGCGCCGGGTGCGCCGGCCATCCGGTCCATACCGTTTAGATTGGACGCGACGGATCCGGCCGCGAAGGACTGAGTCACGACAGCTGGCAGACCCATAATGACGCCGGAGCCCCAGAACGACGCCGACAGACCCATAATGCCGCCGGAGCCCCAGAACGACGCAGCAGACCCATGATGACGCAGCAGACCACGAGGACAGCCGATGACGGACCCGCAGCACCAGCCGCACCCAGGCCCCGAGGAGCATGAACGCCCGTCCTTCGACCCCACGCAGCAGTTCCCGCAGTACCCACCGGCCGGGCCGTATCCGCCGATGGACGGGGGCACCGGGAGTCAGGCGTACTCGGACTACCCGCAGGCCGGGTATCCTCCGCAGGCATATTCGCAGGCCGGATACGCCGCGTACCCCTACTACGACGGACAGCAGCAGCCACCCGGATCGCCGTGGGCGCCGCCGGGGGAGTCTCAGGGCGGGTACCCGTACGCCGGCTACGCCGGTTCCGGCCACCAGCAGGTGGGCTACCAGCAGTCCGGCACGATGCAGACCGAGCCCGGACCGGTGGCAGAGGCGCGAAGGCCGACCGGCCGGGAATGGCTGATCGCGGGGCTGTCCGCCCTCGCCGCGGCGGCGGCCGTGGCGGTGCTCGTCCTCGGCTTCCTGTGGCCGGGGTTCTTCGTCACCACCGTGCTGGACACGCAGGCGGCGGAGGCGTCGATCGCGGACGTGCTCCGGGACGACCTCGGTATCGGCGGGGTGGACGCCGTCGAGTGCCCGTCGGACATCGCGGTCGCGGACGGCGGAACCTTCACCTGCCAGGCCGTGGTGAACGGGCGCGTGACCACCGTCAGCGCGACTTTCCAAGGCGACGACGGCGTCTACGTCGTCTCCGCCCCGACTCGCTGACGACCACGGCGACACGGCATGGCCCGGCCGCGATCAGCGGTCGGCCAGGGCCGAGACCAGGCGCTCGACGACCCTGCCCACGCCGAGGCGGACGGCCAGCTCCTCCAGTGCGGCCGCGTCCGTCGGCGTGCGCGGGAGCGCATCGCCGGCGCCGCCATCGAACTCCACCGGAGCATCGGTGAGCACGCGCACCACGGGGAGCGCCGCATCGAGATACTCGGCGGCCCCGGCCAGGCTGCGGCGTATTCGCGGCGTCAGCGTCGAACCGGGGTCGGCAGCGGCGGCGCGCAACGCCCCGATATCCCCGAACTCGGTGAGCAGCCGCCCCGCCGTCTTCTCCCCGATGCCCGCCACCCCGGGCAGCCCATCGGACGGGTCGCCCCGCAGTAGCGCCAGCTCCGCGTAGGCGGCGCCCGCGCGGACGCCGGGCACCCCGTATTTTGCGGCCACTTCCTGCGGGCCGAAGTCCTCGGCCTTGGCGATGCCCCGGCCGACGTACAGCACCCGCACCGGCGTCGGCGCGTCGCGGACCACCTGCAACAGGTCGCGATCACCGCTGACCACCACCACGGGGTCCGTCGCCTCGCGGTACGCCAGCGTGCCGATCACGTCGTCGGCTTCTGAGCCGTCGGCTCCCGCGATCGCGATCCCCGCCGCGCGCAGGAGTGCGAGGATCGACGGCACCTGCGGGGGCAGCGCCTCCGGCGCGTCCTCGCGGTCGGGTTCCCCCGCCACGGCCCGGTGCGCCTTGTATGAGGGCACGGCGTCCACACGGAACTGCGGCCGCCACGCCCGGTCCAGGCACACCACCAGCCGGGCTGGACGCTCCCGCCGGATCAGCGCCGACACCATGTCGGTGAATCCCCGCACGGCGTTCACCGGGGAACCGTCCGGGGCGATGATCTTCTCCGGCAGGGCGTGGAAGGCGCGGTACCACAGGCTCGCGCCATCGATCAGCATCAGCGGCTCGGTCATGGGTGCGATCCTGCCAGGCACCTCGGCGATACGCTGGGCGCCATGACCGACAGCGCACCCCAGCCCGCCACCCGATTCGCCGCCGCCACGTACGCGGACCGGCTCGCCCGCGCCGCCCGCCTCACCGCGGACGCCGGCCTGGACGCGCTCGTGGTCGGCACCGGCCCCGACCTGCAGTACCTCACGGGCTCGCGGGCGCACTCGTTCGAGCGGCTCACCGCCATCGTCATCCCGGCCTCCGGCGCGCCGGCCACCGTGGTGGTGCCGCGGCTCGAGCTCGCATCGTTGCGCGATTCGGCGATCGCCGAGCTGGGCCTGCAGGTGCTCGACTGGGTCGACGGGGTGGACCCGCACGCGCTCGTCGCGGACGTCATCTCCGGGGCCGCGAATGGCGGCCGGGCAGCGGGCGGAGCGGCGCCCGCCGTCGCCGTGGACCCGGCGCTGCCCGCGCTGCACGTCGTCCCGCTGGCCGACCGCACCGGGGCCCCCGCCCGGCTGGCCACGCCGGTCCTGCGCGAGCTGCGGATGATCAAGGACGCGGAGGAGGTCGATGCCCTGCGGCGGGCCGGCGCGGCCATCGACCGCGTCCACGCGCGGATGGGGGAGTGGCTCAAGGCGGGGCGCACCGAACGGCAGGCGGCCGACGACATCGCCGCGGCGATCGTCGAGGAGGGGCACACTGCGCCGGAGTTCATCATCGTCGGCTCCGGTCCGCACGGCGCCGACCCGCACCACGAGGTGTCGGACCGTGTGCTGGCGGAGGGCGACATGGTGGTGATCGACATCGGCGGGCCCGTCGAGCCCGGATACAATTCGGACTCCACCCGCACCTACAGCATCGGAGAGCCGGACCCCGAGACCGCCCGCCGCTACGCCCTTCTGGAGGCGGCGCAGGAAGCCGCCCGCCGGCACGCACGCCCCGGCGTCACCGCGGAATCCGTCGACGCCGCCGCCCGCGACGCGCTCGCCCGGCACGGGCTCGCCGACGCGTTCGTGCACCGCACCGGGCACGGAATCGGGCTCTCGGTGCACGAGGAGCCCTACATCGTCGCCGGCAACGACGAGCCGCTGCGCCCCGGGATGGCGTTCAGCATCGAACCGGGCATCTACTTCCCGGGCGAGTGGGGTGCACGCATCGAGGACATCGTGGTGGTCACCGACGGCGGCTGCGAGCCGCTCAACACCCGGCCCCGCGCGCTCGGCATCCTGCCCGCGGGCTGACCGGCCGGGCGCCCGCCGCTACGCGGGCGCCCGCAGGGTCTGCATGCCGAGCACCCGGTCCACGGCCACCTCGACGACCACCCGCGTGGGATTGGGGCGGGGCTGCCGGTAACGGCAGGCGTAGAGCTCGACCGCCCGGGCCACGTCGCCGGGGTCGTCGCTGAGCCGCACGGCCCCCTCGAGCGTGATCCATCGCGCGCCGTCGATCTGCGTCAACGCGGCCCGGCCGCCGCGCTGCGCATTTCGCGCCTTCTGCGAGCCGGCGTTGGTGATCACCCGGGCCAGACCCGTCTGCGCATCCCAGGTGAAGCCGACCGCCACCACGTGCGGGCTGCCGTCGGAGCGCTGCGTCGCCAGAGTGGCGAGGTGACGGTCGGCCAGGAAGTCCAGTGCGATCCTGTGGAGATGCTCGGGTCCTATGGGCATGCAAGGACCGTAGCCGACCGGCCCGCCCGGTCCTCGTTCAGCGCCGGAAGGCATAGACGAGCGACGTCGTCGACGCTGCGCAGGATGTGGTCGCACCCCGGTCCTGCGCCAGGTCTTCGGGCCGCATGGTCGCGGAGACCACGGTCTTCGGCATGGCGTTGTAGAAGCCGAACTCGTCGTCCATGCCCGGGGGCCATACGGGGGGAAGGCCTGACAGCTGTCCCTCCCGAGGAGCATGGCGGCGGCCCCGTCCTGCTCGTCACCCTTGATCCGGTAGGCATCCGGGCCGAACTCGACGCCGTGGACCGTCCACCCGGAGTTGCGCTATCCGGGTTCTCCTCCGGTGGCCTCGGCGACGCCGTCGAGGGAAACGAATGCCGTGGCGATGAGTGTGCGCATGGGTACTCCTGGACTGTTCTGTCCATGGTGCGGTCGTGGTCGTCCGATGGTTTCCGGTATCGACTGGTTTCCGGTATCGACCGCCGCCCGCACCCGCACTCATCGCCGCGCCCCGTACGGTACGAGGCCCGCCGCGATCGTGCACACTGATTCCGTGCCCAGACCCGCCTCCGCAGCCCCCCGTTCCGGCCCCGCAGCACCCCGTACCGTTCCCGGCGGGTTCGCGCCGGGCCCGGTGCTGTTGCTGGGAGGGTGCAGCGACATCGGCATCCAGGTGGCGCGCCGGATCGCCGCCGCCACCGCGGACGACGCCCGCACCGTCGTGCTCGCCGCCCGCCGCACGCACGAGCCGGAACGCCGGCGGGTCCTCGACGCCCACGCGGAGAAGCTCCGGACGGCGGGCGCCGCCGCGGTGGCCGTCCGGGAGTTCGACGCGGACGACCTGCCGTCCCACCGCGGCTTCCTCGCGGCGGTGACAGGCGAGTTCGGCGCGCCGGGGGTCACCGTCCTGGCATTCGGGATCCTCGGCGACCAGGCCCGCGCCGAGACCGACTCCGCGCACGCCGCAGCAATCCTGCACACCGATTTCGTCGCCCAGGTCTCCGTACTCACCGAGCTCACCACGCTGCTGCGCGCCGCGCCCCGGCGAGGGGGACGCCGGGGCGGCATCGTCGTGTTCTCCTCCGTCGCCGGCGTGCGGGTGCGCCGCGCCAACTACGTGTACGGGTCTGCCAAGGCCGGGCTCGACGGGTATGCCTGCGGGCTCTCCGACGCGCTCAGCGGCAGCGGAGTCGACTTGCTGCTGGCCCGCCCCGGCTTCGTGGTCGGCGCGATGACCGCCGGACTGATGGAGGACGGCGTCAAGCCGGCACCGATGTCCAGCACCCCCGACCAGGTCGCCGACGCCGTCGTCGACGCTCTGGTCCGCAGGCGCCGCGTCGTGTGGATTCCGGGACGACTGCGCGCGGTGTTCGCCGTCGCCAGGCTGGTTCCCGGGTTCGTGTGGCGCCGCCTGCCGCGGTGACGCACGGCATGCGGCTTGCGTGGGAACAGGATCGCCGGCCCCCGTGTTGACCCGGAGGAGGGCAGGCCGACGCGCTGACCAGCGCGCCCGGGCCTGCCCCGTCGGTGCCCGAGCATGTTCGTCGAAAGGTCCGGTCATGGCGTATCCACTGTCCATCCTCGATCTCGCGCAGGTCGTGCGCGGCGAAACCACCGCAGACAGCCTCCGTGCCAGCGTGGACATGGCGCAGCGCGCGGAGGCGTGGGGGTATCGCCGGATCTGGTATGCCGAGCACCACAACATGCCGACGATCGCCTCATCCGCAACGGCCGTGCTGATCGGGCAGGTGGCCTCTGCCACGTCGACGATCAGGCTGGGCTCGGGCGGCGTCATGCTGCCGAACCACGCGCCCCTGACCATCGCGGAGCAGTTCGGCACCCTCGCCTCCTTCCATTCCGGCCGCATCGAGCTCGGCCTTGGACGCGCCCCCGGCACCGATCAGCAGACGATGCTGGCGATGCGGCGCGATCACACGTCGGCCGACCGCTTTCCGCAGGATGTCCTCGAGCTGCAGGGTTACCTGTCCGGCCAGAGCCGCGTCGACGGTGTGGAGGCCACCCCCGGCAAGGGCACCGAGGTGCCGTTGTACATCCTCGGCTCCTCGCTGTTCGGCGCCCACCTCGCCGCAGCGCTTGGACTCCCGTATTCGTTCGCCTCGCACTTCGCGCCCGCAGCCCTGCACGACGCTGTGCGGGTGTACCGGGAGGAGTTCACGCCGTCCGCGCAGCTCCGCGAGCCCCGTGTGATAGCCGGAGTCAACGTCGTCGCCGCCGACACCACCGAGCAGGCCGAGGGGATATTCCACGATGCGCGACGCCGCCGTGTCGCCGCGCTCGTCGGGCGCGGCCGTGCCCGGGGCCGACGGTTCACCGACGAGGAGCTCGACGCCCTGCTCGAGTCGCCGGCAGGTGCGCAAGTCGCGGGGATGACGAAGTACTCGGCGGTGGGCACAGCGGACCAGGTGGCCGACTACCTCGACCGGTTCGCGGTGGATGCGGACGCCGACGAGCTGATCGTCGTCTCGCAGGCCGCGGACCGGACGGCGTGGCTGCGCACACTCGAGCTCCTCGCACCGCTCAATGCACGCGGAGTCGGCCGCAGCCGCGCCGCGGCCGCCTGACCCGACCCCGCGGTCTCGACGGCGCCCTGCAGGATCGTCACCGCCGCAGCGGGTCCGCGACATCACAAGCTTTTCTCGGAGTCCCGGTGGCCGAGGCCGTCCGCGACTGATTGAATCGGGGCGAAGGCCGACGCCGCCGCGGGAACTCTCGGCACCGCCGGCCCGGTAGGAGGCATCACCGTGCGGATCAGCCGCACGGACTCGCGTTGAGGAGAATCCATGACAGCAGCCAAGCCCGTCATCGTCGGCACCGACGGGTCCGACCACGCCAGGCTCGCGGTGCGGTGGGCGGCCCACCACGCACACCTGAACGACTCGCCGCTGCTCATCGTCACCGCGGTCAGCGCGCCGGTCGCATACGGGATGGGCGGCAACCTGCCGCAGGAGTTCTTCACCGCGCTCGAGGACGACGGCGCGCGGATCCTCCGCGAGGCCACCGCCCAGGCCCGCGACGTGTCCTCCGCGCTGGAGATCGAGACCGTCGTCAAGCTCGAGGCGACGGGCCCGGCGCTGCTGGCCCTGTCCGAGCGGGGGAGGATGATCGTCGTCGGCACGCGGGGGCTCAGCGGGCTGGCGAGCGCCTTCATGGGGTCGATCAGCTCGCTCGTCGCCCGGCACTCCGCCTGCCCGGTCGTGGTGGTGCGCAGCCCGGACGAAAAATCGCCGCCGCCGATGAGCGGTCCGGTGGTGGTGGGCGTGGACGGTTCGGAGAACTCCGCGAAGGCCGTCGCCGTCGCGGTGCGTGAGGCGTCGGTGCGCGGCGCGACGCTGGTGGCCGTGCACGCGTGGAGCGACGTGCCGCTGAGCACCATGGACCCCATCGCCCAGGTGCGCGGCCTGTTCGACGAGGCCGCGGTGGCGGACGCCGTCCTCTCCGAACAGCTGGCCGGGTACAACGACGACTATCCCGACCTCAACATCGAGCATGTCGTCGTGCTCGACCGGCCGGACACCGCCATCCTCGATCACGCCGAGGGCGCGCAGCTCGTCGTCGTGGGCAGCAGGGGGCGGGGCGGGTTCGCGGGCCTCATGCTGGGCTCGACGAGCATCAAGGTGCTGCGCTCGGCTCGCTGCCCGGTGATGGTGGTGCACAGCTGAGGTGAAGCTCGCGCACCGTGGGCGATGCGGCGTCGAAGACGAAACCCATGGGCGCGAGCACACGCACCACCTGTTCCGCCGCACCTTCGTCCAGGTCGCACAGCAGCAGGGTCCGCCGGGGCCCGACGATGACGGCACAGCCGATCGCGGCGAGGTACTGCAGCCGCCGCGCGTCGAGCACCGCCCCGTCTATGGCGGCACCCAGCGTCACGCCGTCATCCGCGTCGTGGTCGAACCAGCCGATGTCCGCGGCGGCCGCGCCGGCGGCTCCGGACGGGGCGGTCCCCGCCTGCGCCGGAAATCCCTCCACCCCCGGAACATCCCGGAGCAACCGGTGTACGGCGGGCACGTGCCCGCCGGCGCCTGCCGCAGATCCCGGCCCGGAAGCCGCAGACTTCGCCGGCGGCGGCGCCGTCACCAGTGGCGTAGTTTCCAGCAGCCCCGCCACGGCGGCGACGGCGCGCACAAGCTCCGGATCCGGAATCCGTAGCCCCACAGGCGCACCGAACAACTCAAGCATGTAACCGCCGGTCTCCGCTGCGATCAGACTGAGCGGCGCGCGCTCGCCCGCGACGTCGCCGCGGCCGTCGTCGACGGTCACGAGCGGCTCATACGTTGACGCGGGCGGATTCCGCTGCGCGAGAAGGTGTGCCAGCCTCTCTGCGGGTGCGCGGACGTCGCGCATTCCGCCGGTGCGCCCCGTGAGCGCGGAGCACAGCACGTGCCAGGAGCAGCGCCCGCCATCCCATTCCGGCACGGACAGCCGCGGCGGGGCGGCGTCGGCAACGAGGAAGCGGCCGGGGCCGCCGGACGGGCGCATCACCGTGATCGACGCCCGCGGGTCGATCCGCACCGCGGCCCGTTCGGATTCGGCGTACGCGGCGAGCTCCGCGACATCGCCCGGCGTCATCCGCCCCCCGGACGGCCGGAACCGGATCCGGCGGCGTCCGGGGGCTGCACTGTGGGACGGGGACGATACAGTCACGCCGCAAGGATAGCGGCCCCGTTTGCTGTTCGACCGCCGTTGGGGAACGGTTGAACCGATCCCACCGCCGGGCGCAGGAGCGCGTGCAGAGGAGGTACGACGTGTCCACGTTCGACTATTCCGATCTCGCCACCCTGGCCGGTGAGTTCGGGCCGGAAGCGGACCGGCTTTCGGAACACCTGCCGTCGTGGCTCGACGCCGTCCCCGATGCCGGCCGGCGCGCCCGGCAGATAGCGTCACTCGACCCGCCGGAGCGTGCACGTGTGCTGCGGGTCCTGGAGCGGGCCGACCTGGCGGAGCTCCTCGACCACGCCAGCCCCCACGACGGCGCCGACGTGCTCGCAGACCTGGACGCACCCACCCGTGCGCTCGCGCTCACCAACGCCGCGCCGGATGTGACCGCGGAGATCCTGCGGCTGCTTCCCGACGACGACCGCGACCGAGCGCAGCGCATGCTGCCCGAAGACCAGCAGCGGGTGGTCGCAGGACTGCTCAGCCGGCCCGAGAATTCGGTGGGCGCCCGAATGACGCCGCACGTCACCGCCATCTCGGAGGGGCTCACCATCAAGGAGGCCAACAGGGCCGCGCGGGCCCAGGCCGCCGACACCGAGACGCTCGCCTACGTCTACGTCGTCGACGTGGACGGCGCGCTCGTGGGCGTGATGTCCTTCCGTGACCTGGTGCTGGCACCGGGCGACGCACTGGTGCACGAGGTGATGGACACCGACCTGCTGTCGGTGGACGCCGACTGCGACCAGGAGCAGGCGGCGCGCATGCTCATCGGCAACCACCTGTTCGCGCTTCCCGTCGTGGACGGGGGGCGCCTCATCGGCATCATCACCTCCGACGACGTGGCCGACATCCTCGACGAGGAGTTCACCGAGGACGCCGAACGCCAGGGCGGCTCGAACCCGCTGGAGACGCCCTACCTGCGCGCGTCCCCGCTGCTGTTGTGGCGCAAGCGCATCATCTGGCTGCTCGTACTGTTCATCGCCGAGGCCTACACCGGCACCGTCCTGCGCCACTTCGAGGCCGAGCTGGACGAGGTGGTGGCGCTGTCATTCTTCATCCCGCTGCTCATCGGCACAGGCGGCAACACCGGCACCCAGATCACCTCCACGCTGGTACGCGCGATGGCACTGGGCGACGTCCGGCTGCGGGACATGGGCCGGGTCATCGTCAAGGAGCTCAGTGCGGGGTCGTTCATCGCGATCACCATGGCCGTGGCCGCGATCATCCGCGCGTGGACCCTCGGGGTGGGCGTGGAAGTGGCGCTCACCGTCACACTCACGGTGGCGGCGATCGTGCTGTGGTCGTCGTTCATCGGTTCCGTCCTGCCGCTGCTGCTGCGGCGCGTGGGGCTCGATCCCGCCGTCGTTTCCGCCCCGATGATCGCGACCATCGTCGACGGCACGGGCCTGGTGATCTACTTCGAGATCGCCAAGCTCATCATGTTCTGACCGCCGGGCCCCTGACCGTCCTGGCCTGTTACGACCCCGTCCGGCTCCCGCGGCCCGTCGGCACGCACCCGGAATCCGGGAACGCACAGCCGTCCCCGCGCGTTGAACGGGTAGAGGGCCGGGCAGCGCTGCTGCGGTCGGCCCGCCCGGATGAAAGGGGCTGCCCGTGTTCCGACTGCTGTTCCTCGTGTATCTCGTTGTCGAGATCGCCGCTGTGTGGGCGGTGACGGCGTGGATCGGCTTCGGCTGGGCGATCCTGCTGGTGATGGCGGGCACGGCGGCGGGGGTGATCGCCCTCGGCGTCAAGACCCGTCGGTGGGCCGAGTCCGTCTCGCAGGCGCGCACCGCCCAGGGCCGTCCCCGTGCCACGGGGAACCGGGGGCCGATGCAGGCAATGGCCGACGGTTCCCTGTCCGCCACGGGCGTCGGCCTGTTGATGGTCCCCGGTCTGGTGACCAGCGTGGCGGGGTTGCTACTGCTCTTCCCTCCGACCCGCAGGTTGCTCAGCCCCGTCGTCGTGGCGCTGGGTCTGCGGCGATTCCCCGTGATCGGCGTCGTCGCCGCGCGGACCGCCCGCTCAGGCGGCGCGGCGGGTGCGGACGGCGACGTGATCGGCGGCGAGGTGGTCGACGGCGAGGTGGTCGACGGCGAGGTGGTCGACAACGGGGCCGACGGCCAAGTATTCGACCACGGCTCCGGCGCGTCGGGCTACGAGACCGTCTTCCCTCCGGTTCTACCGCCCTCGTCCGGCGGCCGGGCCCGGTAGCAGGCCGAGCACCCCGGGGCCGCCTGCCGGAGCCGCCGCGGCGCACACCGCCCCGGAAGGGCACACTGGTGGGCTGTGAGCACCACACTGTTGATCGGCGGACGCATCCACAGCCCCTCCCATCCGTATGCGACAGCGATGGCCGTCGTCGACGGCACGGTGGCCTGGCTCGGCGATGACGACCCGGCGCGCACCCTGCACCCCCACGCGGAGGTGATCGACCTGCGGGGGGCGTTCGTGGCGCCCGCCTTCGTCGACCCACACGTGCACGTCACCGATACCGGCCTCGCGTTGACCGGTCTGGATCTCTCCGGAGCGACGAGCCTCGCCGATTGCCTCGACGTCCTCGGCGCCTACGCGCGCCGGCACCCGGAGTCGCGGATCATCTGGGGCCACGGCTGGGACGATTCCGTCTGGCCGGAGCGCCGCGCGCCGTCGACGGACGACCTCGAGCACGCCGCCCCCGGCCGCGACGTCTACCTGTCCCGGATCGACGAGCACTCCGCCGTCGCGTCACGGGGGTTGCTCGCGTCCGCGGGTTCGGACGTGCCCGCAGAGGGCGCCCCGGCGCGGCCGCTGCACGGCGACGCGCACCACGCGGTGCGCGCCCGCGCCCGGTTGCTGCTCGACCCGGCGCAACTCGACCGCGCCCGCCGTGCCGCGCTCGGCAGTGCCGCAGCCCACGGCATCGTCGCCGTGCACGAGTGCGGCGGGCCGGACATCGCCGGGGCCGACGACTTCCGCGCCGTCCTGGCGCTCGGCGCGGACGAGGGCTCCGTGGCGGTCCGCGGCTACTGGGGCGAGGCCGCCTCCACCGCGGATCAGGCCCGAAGCCTGCTCGCCGAGCACGGCGCCCACGCGCTGGGCGGAGACCTGTTCCTCGACGGTGCGCTGGGCTCCCGCACCGCTCTGCTGCACGAGCCGTACGCCGACCATGCCGGCCGCGGCGCCGCGCACCTCGACGGCGCGGCCGCCGCGGCGCACCTGCGCGCCTGCACCGAGGCCGGCATCCAGGCCGGTTTCCACGCGATCGGCGACGCGGCCGTCCACACCGCCACCGCAGCCTTCGCGGCCGCGGCCGCGGAGCTCGGTGGGCCCGCGGTCGCCGGGCGCGCCCACCGCATCGAGCACGCCGAACTCGTGAGCCGCGCGGAGGCCGCCCTCCTGGGCCGGCTCGGCGCGGTGGCATCGGTGCAGCCCTCGTTCGATGCCCTGTGGGGCGGCCCCGACGGCATGTATGCCGAACGCCTCGGCGCGGCGCGGGCCGCGCAGACCAACCCGTTCGCCGTCCTCGCCGCAGAGGGCGTCACCCTGGCCATCGGTTCGGACTCGCCGGTGACCGCGATGGACCCGTGGGCGGCCGTGCGCGCGGCCGTGAATCACAGTGTCGGCGATCATGCGCTGTCTCCGCGCGCCGCCTTCACCGCGGCCACCCGCGGCGCCTGGCGGGGCGCCGGGCTCCGGGACGGCATGGCGGGCACGCTGCAGCCCGGGGCCGACGCCTCCTACGCGATCTGGGAGACCGGGGACCTCGTGGTGGCCGCGTCCTCCAGGTCGATCGCACGCTGGTCCACGGATCCGCGCTCGCGGGTGCCCGCGCTGCCGGACATGTCCGCCGGTGCCCCCGCGCCCCGCTGCCTCGCGACCGTCCGCTCGGGGCGGACCATCTACGAGGCAGCCTGACGGATGTCGGCACCCCCGCGCCTACGGCATCTCGTTCTCGCCTGGTCCAGGGCCCTGCCCCGCCAGGTTCTCGCGGCCGGCGGGGGACTGCTGGTCTTCGCGTCCTACCCGCCGCGCACGGCGTGGTACCTCGCCCCGATAGGCATAGCGCTGGCCGTGATCGCGATCGCGTGGCCGCGACGCTCCCCGCTCCGCGACGCCGGCGGCCGGCCCTCGCTGTGGGGCGGCTTCGGCTACGGCTTCCTCACCGGGGCGGGTTTCCTCCTTCCGCTACTGCCCTGGGTGGGTCTCTACGTGGGCCCCGTGCCCTGGCTGGCCCTCGTCGCCGCCGAGTCGCTTTTCATCGGCGTGTTCGGCCTCGCCGTCGCGGTGCTGCACCGGTGGCCGGCGACGCCACTGTGGCTGCGGCCGTTCGCCGTGGCCGCGTGCTGGTCGGGCACCGAATGGCTGCGGTCGTCGGTGCCGTTCGGGGGATTCCCGTGGGGACGGCTCGCGTTCGGGCAGCCCGACGGCATCCTGCTGCCGCTGGCCTCGCTGGGCGGTGCGCCGTTGCTCAGCTTCGCCGTGGCACTCGTCGGCGCCGGCGTCGCGGCCGCCGTCCTCATCGCGGCGGGCATCGCGGCGGACCGCAGGGAGCGGACGGGCGAGGACCGGGCGCGCCCGGGGCGCACGACCCGGGTCGTCGCCGCCGCGGGCGCACTGACGGCCGTCGCCCTGCCGCTGATCGCCGGGGCCGCGCGCGCGCCGTTCCTCCCCGGCATGGACTCCGGCGACCGGCAGCTCACGGTCGCCGCGGTGCAGGGCAACGTGCCGCGGCTGGGGCTCGGTTTCAACGCGCAACGCCGGGCCGTGTTGGACATGCACGTGCGGCGCACTCTGCAGCTGGCGGACGACGTGGACTCCGGCCGGGAGCCGCGGCCTGACGTCGTCCTGTGGCCGGAGAACTCCTCCGACATCGACCCGCTGCGCAATCCGGATGCCGCGCGGGAGATCTCCTACACCGCCGACCGGATCGGCGCACCGATCCTCGTCGGCGCGGTGCTGAACAACGGGGACGGCACCACCACCAACTCGGTGATCGTCTGGAACCCGGATACCGGCCCCGCGGACCGGCACGACAAGGCCATCCTCCAGCCGTTCGGCGAGTACATGCCCTTCCGCGACTTCTTCCGGCACTTCTCGTCGTACGTGGATCAGGCCGGGCACTTCGTCCCCGGCCACGGCGACGGCGTCGTCACCGCCGACGGCGTGCCCATCGCCGTGGCCACGTGCTATGAGATCGCCTTCGACCGCGCCTACACCACGGCCGTGCGCGCGGGCGGACAGTTCCTTGCGGCCCCCACCAACAACGCCACGTTCAGTCCCAGCGAGATGACCTACCAGCAGCTGGCGATGACCCGGGTGCGCGCAGCCGAGCACGGCAGAGCGGCTGTCGTGGCGGCGACGACGGGAGTCAGCGCTATCATCGCGCCTGACGGCACGGTCACCCAACGGACCGGTGTGGACGTTCCCGCCGCTCTGGTCGCCTCCATCCCGTTGCGCACCGACCTTACCCCCGCGACCGTCGCCGGTCCGTGGCCCGAGTACGTCCTGACCGGGCTCGGCGCCTTCGCGGTGGCCGCATCCGCCGGCGCGGGCCTTCGACGACGGTTCGCACGCTGAGTTCAACGCAGCAGAATCCGTCGGAATCGGCGCCGCCCACACCGAACGGCGTCTACGCTGCGGGAAAGGAGCCGCTCGGCGCGGCCCGCACAGGGACGCGCACGCGCAGGCCCGATTCTCAAGGGGAGGACCGGATATGTCGTTGAAGCACCACGGCTCGGAGCGCGGCAGGATCTCCGTGTACAACAGGCTGGACAAGGCGGTGCTGGAGGTCTCCGGCGCCGCGGTGACGCTCACCCCCGAGGATGCACGCGAGGTCGCGGGGCTTCTGGGACAGGCCGCGGACCGCGCCGAGCAGACGCCGCCGGACGAGTCCTTACAGCACCGGCTCTGATGGCGGCCGCGACACCGCGGCGTGGGACGCGACATGCAGGCCGCGCCCCACCGCACTCTCAGATCTCGTCACGGTAGCCGTAGAACTCGTGGTCCTCGTTGTATCCGCCCAGCCCCGCGCCGTACTGGCGGAAGTCGTGGACGAACTCGATCTCTTTGATCCACTTGACCTGCTTGAAGCCGAGCTGATTCT
Source organism: Tomitella cavernea (assembly GCF_016599145.1). Taxonomy (GTDB): domain Bacteria; phylum Actinomycetota; class Actinomycetes; order Mycobacteriales; family Mycobacteriaceae; genus Tomitella; species Tomitella cavernae. The sequence continues at coordinate 82,303 of NZ_JAENKO010000007.1, read as the reverse complement.
CGACCCGCAGGCGTAGCGGCGCGCCGTGCACGACCGGCAGAGGTTCGTTGTTCATCTCGTAGGCGAGCAGGCTCTGCGGGTGCTTGAGGTCGACCATCGAGTGCGAATCGTAGTACTGACCGCCTTCGCCGCCTTCGCCGAACGAGCGGAAGATCGCCCAGCGGGCCTCCGAGGTGGGCCGGACCAGGTCGATGAGCGCGCTGAAGGGCAGCCCGGACCACTTGCCGATCGCCGACCAGCCCTGGATGCAGTTGTGCATCGTGATCTGGTCGCGGTGGGCGAGCGCCTTGATGTCGTCGAGCGAGAGTTCCACCGGATTGTCCACCAGCCCGGTCACCGTCAGCCGGTAGTCCTCGAAGCCGCCACCGTGCAGGTCGTGCCATTCTTCGGATACCGGCACAAGGCCGTTGGGCCAGAAGAACGGGCTGATGTCCTCTTCGGTGTATTCGGCCTTGGGCGCGTACTTGTCGAACAGCAGGTCCATCACCTTGCCGACGGTGGCGTTGGAGATGCGCTGGAGCACCCGTGTGTGAGTCCACGAGAAGCGGACCGCCCACACGTTGAACAGGATCACGAAGAGTATCGCCAGCCCCCACAGGGCGATGCCGTTGAGGTTGAACCCGTCGGCGGGGGCGACGTCGAGCGTGATCGCGTTGAGGTTTTCCGCGAATCCGGTGGCGGCCACCATGAGCATGTGCACGCCGTAGAACACGACGAACACGACCATCACCAGAAAGTGCAGCGAGCGGGCGATCTGCCTGTTGCCGAAGATCTTCTGGTACCAGGTGAAGTGGTTGTCCATCGCCGGCGACATCGCGATGCCGGTGAGGATCGCCAGCGGAGCCACGATGAACACGATCGCGAAGTAGCTGAGCTGCTGGAGCGCGTCGTAGGTGTAATAGCCGCCGAGCTCGTGCGGCAGGCTCAGCGACGAGTACTGCACGAGGCAGGACACCGCGTTCGGGAAGATCGACCATTCCGTGGGCACCAGCTTGCGCCAGTGCCCGGACGCGAAGGTGAGGATGATGAAGACTATCCCGTTGAGCACGAACAGGATGTCGAAGAGGAAATGCCAGTGACGAGCCACGCCGATCGTGTGCCGCCCGCCGGGCATCCCCACCATCGGGCTCAACGTGATCGCGTCGTCCTTGGCCGTCCACACGCGGTTCTTCGGCATCGCACCGCGGAAACGCAGCCATTCTTTGTCCGGCGTGCAGTGGATCTTGAGGTACAGCCGTGGATGATCGGCGAGGATCTGCCAACCGGCCCGTACCACCATGACCATGATGAAGAAGTTCAACGCGTGGGTGGCGATGCTCCACGCCGGGATGCCGAACCGGCGCCCCTCGGACTGCAGCTCCGCCATCGACGGCTCGCAGGGGTGGGCCGAGGTGAACCCGCCGGCGCCGCCGACTGCGCCGATGCCCATGAGCACCTTGGCGACGATCACCACTGCGATACCGCCGATCAGCACCGCCGGCAGCGCCCACCACACCGAGACGAAACGCCGACCGATCCGCACGTGGATGCGGGTGAGGGACATACGCGGATGCACGCCCTCCTCGCGCAACAGGGCCACATTGTGGAACTCGTCCTCGAGCTCCGCAGAGTCCTTCCCTCCGCCAGGAGCGCCGCCGCCGGCGCTGTTGCCTCTGCCCTCACGGCCTTGTGTCATGTCCCCGCCTACCGGTCCGTGCAGTGATGGGTCGTCTCACAGGTTGCCGTCGGAGCACGCTTCGGCGGCTTCGGCGGGCCTCCCCGCCGAAGCCGCCGGAGTGGCGGTCGGCGGGCGCGGCTCAGACCGCCAACGGGACTTCTTCGGTGTACACCGGCGCTCGGCGGGATGGGTCGGGGAGCTGCGCGGACGTGAGAACGAACGAATCCGCGCTGGCGCACTCCCAGTCCTCCATCCACGACAGGGGCGGGTCCTCCAGCAGCTGCCCTGGCCGCAGCCACTCGAACAGCTCCGCATAGGTGCGCTGATCGTTGAAGTTCACCGTGCGCATGAGCATCGACGGATGCAGATCGTCGAAGCTCGTCAGCCCCATCGAGGCGACCACCTGCTTGGCGTTGTCGACCACGTTGCGCTGCAGGTTGTAGACGCGGGTGGTCTTGTCCGGCACGTCGAGCGCCCGGAACCGCTTGGGGTCCTGCGTGGTGACGCCCACGGGGCAGGTGTTCGTGTGGCACTTCTGCGCCTGGATGCAGCCGACGGCGAACATCATCGCCCGCGCGGCGAGCGTGAAATCGGCGCCCTGGATGACCCGCTTGACGATGTCGATGCCGTTGGCCACCTTCCCGGAGGCCCCGACCCGGATCTGGTCACGCAACCCGGTACCCACCAGGGCGTTGTGCACCGTCATCAGGCCATTGGTGAGCGGCATGCCCACGTGGTCTTCGAACTCGAGCGGCGCGGCGCCGGTACCGCCTTCGGACCCGTCGACGATGATGAAATCGGGTGCGATGCCGGTCGCACGGATCGCCTTGCAGATGCCGAGGAACTCGCTGCGCGATCCGACGCACAGCTTGAAGCCGATCGGCTTGCCGCCGGACAACTCGCGCAGCCTGCCGATGAACTGGCACAGTTCGGTCGGCGTGTGGAAGGCGTTGTGCGACGGAGGGGAGACTACGGTCTTGCCCACGAGAACGCCACGGGTATCGGCGATCTCCTGCGTGACCTTCGGCCCCGGCAGCACGCCCCCGAGCCCGGGCTTCGCTCCCTGCGACAGCTTGATCGAGATGCACTTGATCTGCGAATGCTGCGACTTCTCGCGGAAGACGTCCGGGTCGAAATGCCCGTCCTTGGTGCGAGTGCCGAAGTAGGCGGTGCCGAGCTCCCAGATGAGGTCGCCCCCCGGCTTGAGGTGGTACGGGCTCAACCCGCCCTCGCCGGTGTCGTGAGCGAAGCCGCCTTTCGCCGCACCGCCGTTGAGGGCCATGATCGCATTGGCGGACAACGCGCCGAAGCTCATCGCGGAGACGTTGTAGAGCGCCATGTCATAGGGCTGTGTGCAATCAGGGCCGCCGATGCGCACGCGCGGCGTCTCCGAGGGAGCCGGCTGCGCGGTGATCGAGTGACGGACGAACTCGTAGCCGATCTCGTTCACGTTGCGTTCGGTACCGAAGGGCTCGACATCCTTGATGTCCTTGGCCCGCTGGTAGATCGTGGACCGGGTGTCTCTGTCGTACGGGGTTCCGTCGGTGTTGCGCTCGATGAAGTACTGCTGAATTTCCGGGCGGATGGATTCGAGCAGGAACCTCGCGTGCCCCAGGACCGGGTAGTTGCGCAACACGCTATGGCGGGCCTGCAGCAGGTCCCACGCGCCCACCAGCGCGAGCAGCACGAACGGCACCGTGAGGAACAGCCACCACAGTGAAACCAGGAACACCAGAATGAACGATAGACCGCCTATCACCCACAGCGCTACGACCGCCAACCATCGAAACATTGTCTACTCCTATTCCGTGAAATATGTATCCGTCATCGCCTCTGCACCCTGGGTACACCACACGCGATAGCGGTGCAGGTCGCGGAATCACAGCAGCGGTGGAACTTTGGCCTCGATAGGCACTTCCAGCACGGTGGGGCCGGGCCTGTCGAGTGCCCGAGCGACGGCCGCGCGCACCTCCTCGGCGGTATCTGCACGTTCACCCGTGCAGCCGTAGCCCTGTGCGAGCGCTACGACGTCCAGCCCCGGAATGTCGAGGCCGGGGACACCGGGGGAGTCCTCGAGGTCCGCGAAAGACTTGAGGATGGCGTACTCGCCGTTGCGCGGGATCACGTAGATGATGGGAAGCTGCTCCTGCGCCGCGGAGTGGAGGCCCTGCACCGCGTACTGCATTGAACCGTCGCCGATAATCGCGATGACGGGGCGGTTCCGGCCCGAATCCCGTTCCGCAAGCGCCAGCCCTACCGCGGCGGGCAGGTTCCACCCCAAGCTCCCCGAGGCGAAAGTGTAGAAGGAATCGGGCTTGACGATGGGCCATGCTGCGTGGAAATCTCCCAGGTTCGACGGCGATTCCTCGACCACCACCGTGTCCTCGGGCATCGCGTCGTATAGCGTGACGAACAACTCGTCGGCGCCCATGCGGGAATCCTCGCGGACGGATACGCCCCCACCGTGCGGCGCCATGCGGTGCGGCTGCTTGACCACCGTCCGGTGCGGGCGGCCCGGGATCAGTTCCGTGAGCGCTTCCGTCGCCAGCACCGCATCGCTGACGAGGCTGTCGCCGACGGGGGCCCGCGCCGCCTGCGCCGGGTCCTCGGTGACGTGCAGCAGCCGGAGCCCGTCCGGCAGGTAATCGCCCGCCACGTAGGGGTAATAGCGGAACACCGGCGCCCCGATGACGATGGCGACGTCGTGGCCGGCGAGCTTCTTCGACAGCGGGCCGATCGCGAACGGCAGCCCCCCGACGTACAGCGGATGGTCCTCGGGGAACGGCGGGCGCTCCGAGGCCGGCGCCGCGTAGACGTGCACGCCGAGCTTCTCCGCAAGAGCGATCGCCTGGTCCCAGCCATCGCCCCTCGCGATCGAAGCGCCGAAGATCAATGCCGGGTCCTTCGCGTCCGAGAGCGCCCGTGCGAACTCGGCGATGCGCACAGGATCCGGCCCCACGCGGGTGGCGACCGTGCGGGCGATCGGATTCGATCCGGCGGCAGGCTGATCCCAGTCGTCCAGGGGGATCGACAGGAACACCGGCCCCGCCGGTGGTTGCAGTGCGGCGGCGTATGCACGCATGAACGCGGCCGGGACGTCCGCGGCGCGCACCGGCTCGTAGCTCCACTTGACCCAGGGCCTCGGCAGTTCTTCCGGCCGGACGTTCATCAGCCAGGGCTCCATGAGCAGCATTGCGCGGGTCTGGTTGCCCGCCGTGATGATCAACGGCGTCTGGTTCATCGACGCGGTCATGATGTTGCTCATCGCGTTCGCCACGCCGGCGGCCGTGTGGACGTTGACCAGCGCTGGCCGGCGCGTCGCCTGTGCGTAGCCGTCGGCGATCCCCACCGCCGATGCCTCCTGCAGCGCCTGAATGTAACGGAAGTCCGCAGGATAGTTTTTGAGGAAGGTCTCCTCCGTTGAACCCGGATTCCCGAAGATGGTCGTCAAGTTCAGTTCTCGCATCAGCTGAAACGTGACGTCACGGATGGTCTGGCCCATGTTCCGATCCTCCCCTGGAATGTGATCGTCGTCCCGATCTGGCACGACCGTATCCAGCGGGTCGGATTTGCGCAGCAAATTTTGCAACTCACCGGATATCCCCAAGCCCGTAGTCGGATCCGGGTGCCATGGCGCACCGTCCCGTTCGGCGTTTAGCCGCCGTCCGGGCGGGCAATCCCGTCGCAGTACCGCCCACGACGTGCGGCCGGGTGCACACGCCGGAATGCCATCTGTCCAAGAAGCGAGGCGCGATGATCGAGATCGGCTACAAGCTGATGGCGGAAACTTTTGCGCCGCCGGAGATCGTGCGCGAGGCTCAGGCGGCCGCGACGAAGGCGTCTCTCTCGGAAGGCCGCTTCACCCTGGGCATAGGAGCGGGGGAGAACCTCAACGAGCACGTAGTGGGAGCAGGCTGGCCCTCGGTATCGGTGCGGCACGAGATGGTGCGCGAGTCGGTGGAGATCATCCGGCCACCAACGCCGACTGACCGCCCGGCATGTCCGTCCCGCAGATGCAATCGAAGGCCTACACCAGAAGGGATGCACCGATGACAGCACTGCACGATGCTATGCAACGGATCGAGAGTCTCGCCGCGCTCGATCGATTCGTCAGACCCGTATCCGATGCCGTGCACCGCGCGGTGCAACCGACGACGGTGCGAAACGCGCTCAGCGGCACCTGGCTGGGGCATCCCGTCCATCCGATGCTGGTCGCGATGCCCATCGGCGCATGGGGCATGTCAATGCTGTTCGACATAGTCGGGGGCAAGCAGGGCAACCGGGCGGCCAGCACCCTCATCGCCGCCGGACTGGTGGCGGCCGCGCCCACCGCGGCGACAGGGCTCAATGACTGGGCGGACACCAAGATTCCGGAGTCGCGCGTCGGCGCCGTGCACGCCGCCGCCAATTCGAGCGCGTCGATATTGTTCGTCTCGTCGCTCGCCATGCGCTTACGGGGCCGGACCGTACTGGGCAAGGCCCTGTCTTGGACGGGGCTCGCCCTGGTCGGCGGCGGCGGATATCTCGGCGGGCATCTCACTTACGCACGGGCGATGAACGTGAATCACACGGCGTGGCTGGACATCCCGTCCGAGTGGACACGTGTGGCGGAAGAAGCCCGGTTGCCGGATGACGGAATGGTGACGGCCGACTGCGACGGTCAGGCGATCCTTCTGTCACGGGCCCGCGGCGGCCGGGTCAGCGCGATCGCCGCCACCTGCAGCCACATGGGTGGGCCGCTGGGGGAAGGGGAGAGCACGGCCGGATGCATCACCTGCCCGTGGCATGGGAGCGTGTTCCACCTCGACGACGGCACCGTGGTGCGCGGCCCTGCGAGCTCCCCGCAGCCGGCATTCGACGCCCGGATCGTCGACGGCGCAGTCGAGATCCGGTCTTTGCGGTGAGGAGCTGCGCATCCGCCACCGACGCACCTGACACCGCCGCACACGGGTAGTGGACACAGGAAGGACAACAAGACGATGGAACGCGGAAGCGACAAGCACGGAGCACGAGCCGATGACGAACTCCAGCAGGAGGTGGAGCCGATGATCAGGTCGTCGCGACCGGCGCATGCCGAGGAGTGGCGACAGCCCGAACCGCCCGCGGATGACGATCCCGATGTGCGTCCGTTCCACCCGGGCAACAGTGACGACGACGCGCAGTAATGCGACGCGGATATCGTTGCCCCGCAAGGAATCCCGCTTGCATCGGTCCGTCACGGGCGCGGCCGGGCTGCGCATCCGGCCGCGCCCGCGTCCGTCTCAGCGGAGCCCGGAGGTAGGAGCCCGTCGACCGGTGGACAGTCGTTCCAGTCCTGCACCCCGCGCGTCTCGTCCGGGACGCGGCGCCGGGACGAACGGGGCCGCCGCTTCGATCACGGCTATCTCCTCGCTGTAATGCCCGCGATCGTCCGCTCCCACCGGAAGCAGCCCCATCCGGTCGAGGTGGCCGGTGCGCAGCGACATGATCGGGCCGAAGGGGATCCGTCGTCGTGCCACGACTCGCGCCTCGGCGCGCTGCCGTCCCAGCAGCCGGATGGTCTTGTCGATATCCGCATATTCGGACTGCACGATCAGCAGACGCCCCCTCTCAGTGAGCAACGAGGGAAGTCGTGTGCACAGCGGATCGAGAAGCGCGCGCCCCTCCGCACCGGCATTCCACGCCCGCTCCGCTCCGCAGGTACGGGCGGACGGCGGAGTGGGCACGTACGGCGGGTTGCAGACGATCACGTCGAAACAGCCTTCGGGTCGGAAATCGGTGACGTCGGCCCGGTGGACGGCGACACACCGGAATCCGCGGATCCGCGCATTCCATCGTGCGGTCCAGACGGCCCGGCGGCAGAGGTCGACGGCCGTGACATTCCGGGATCCTGCAGCGACCGCCGCCAATGCCACGGCGCCGCTGCCGGTGCACACATCGAGAACCCTGGTGCCGGGCTCAATCGGAAGTCGGCCGAGAGCTTCGATCAGCAGACCCGTGTCGGCTTGCGGCCGGTATACGCCCGGAATCCGCATCGTCCTCGGTATCGCTGCCGCGCCGATCTCCCTGCCGCCCATCCGGTGCTCCGATCGTGTGTCCGTCAGTCGGTGCCCGGTTCGGCGTTGTCCCGGGCACGCGCGATCAGGGGTTACCACCGCCGCTGCCGGCCAAACCCGGTTTACGCTGCGTCCGGCCGGGGTATCGCACACGGGCCCGCAAGAGGAGGAGCTCCCCATGACGGATTCATCCCCACAGGCCACGTCCTTGCACGAATGTTCCGCAGTGCGGCGCGCGCGCATGGTTCCCGGCGGCCCGCTATTGGTGGAAGGCCCGCTCGAGATCACGATGCCGTCGGGCGAAATGGTGCGGTCCGACCGCTTCATGGTCGCGGTGTGCATGTGCCGCCGCAGCGCCACGTATCCGCTGTGCGACACCAGTCACCGGACTCGGCGTCCCCGCGTCGCACGGAACGGCGGCTTTCCGCGGGCGGGGAAGTAGGGCGGCCAGGTGGAGCGCCTGTCCTGCGGCATCTCCGGCCCGTACCGTGTCCCGTCGTGTGCGGCATCGGCCACGCACACAATCGGCGCCCAAGGCCAGGCCCACGCATCGCGCTGCTCGCGTCATCCGGCCCGCTCTGCCCGTTCTGGCCACCGGGTCGCTTCGGGTCAGCGCGTCGGGCGTGCGGGCCCCTATGTGCCGCGCACCGGATCGCCGACCGGCAGCGAGCTACGGCCGTTCTCCCAATGGTCCAGGAGCCACTCGCTCAAATCAGCTTCGAGCACGTCCAACGCGCGCATCCCGAACACGGCGTCTGCCGCCAGTCCGGGCTCAGCGTCCAGCAGGGGCCGCAGGATGTCATGCCGCACCACCTGCTCATGGACGGCGTCCGCCTCGACATGCTCCGTGTAGAAATGCACGCAGGCTGCGGGCGCCGCCATCCCCGTCAACGCCTGTTCCAGTTTCCGCGCCCCGGGCCCCGTGGAGCTTTCGGTGACGACGAAGTGTCCGATAAGTGCGCCACGCAGTGCACGGTGCAGGCCGAACATCGTCGCCAGATTCGCTACTGCCAAGGTCTGCGCGGGGACACTCCCGACGTAGGCGAGGTACCGCGGGTCCAAGCCCGCGGCGTCGAGCAGGTCGGCGAACAGACTGGAATGCACTGCGGCGCCGTGGCCCGCACCGAATTCGTCGAATTCGACCGCCGCGAGCGACGATTTGGCCTGGCCCCGTAGACGTGGGATGGCCCACACGTAGGGGTCCGCCTCTTTGAGCTGATAGATGGAACGATGCACGAAATACTCGCGCATATGTTCCCATGATCCACCGGCATTGAGATGGTCGGAAGGACCGCGATCGCCGGGCTGCCCGGCGATGATGTCGTCCAGTACCGCTTCGGCGAACCCAGACCCCTCATCGGCGGGCTCGGCGTTGCCGAACCCCGTAGCGACGCCACTCGATGTGCGCGCACGCAGCCGTTCGAGGAAGGCCTGTTCGAGCCGGCCTCGGAACTCCAACAGCGACGGATCCCACTCCCACTCCGCGTCGACATCCGCGAACCCGTGGTAGTGCAGCTCGTAACAGACGAGCAAAGCCGTCTGAAGGTCATCTTCCAGCGGCTCCGCCACAGACGCATCAGGCATGCCGCGGGCGGCGGAACGTCCTTGGAGCGTCCCGATCGCCCACTCGGACAGCTCGCCGCGTGCCTGTGGGAGCGGGGGAGAGGTCGCCGGATCGTCCGGCAGCAGCATACTGGCGTGCATTCAGAGGCTCCGTTCTCGCGGCGACACGCAATTGCAACGCCGGAGCGTCAGGTCCGCCGCGTCCCATGGCGGCTACCCGATCCGCCCCGCCACCAAACAGGCCCTGCACCGGTGGGTTGCCCGGTGCAGGGCCTGATCGTCGCGTCGCCACACGCGGACTGCGCTCCGAATCCGCTGGAACAGGTAATCAGCCGGAACGAACGGGAATCAACCGACGGAACTCCGACGACGGGTCTTGTGCAGATCCAGGCGCTCCTTGAGCAGCACCTCGAGTTCTTCGAGCGACCGGCGCTCGCGCAGCATGTCCCAATGCGTGCGCGGCGGCTTCGCCTTCTTCTCCTCCTGGGTGGTGCCCTCGACCAGTTTGCCCTCGAGCCCATTGCGCCCCACCCAGGTGGCGGGGAACTCGGCGTCGTCCGAGAACGGCACCTCGAACTCCTCGCCGTTCTCGCAGCGGTACCGTGCGGTGCGGCGGGGTGCCAGGTCGTGGTCGCGATCCGTCTCGTAGCTGACGGAGCCGAGTCGGCTTCCCCGCAGAACTCGATCTGCCATGATCGCTCCTCAATTCAGTCGATAGTCCGGTCGATACCGCCCACGGGCGGCGATGTGCGGCTGCAACGCCCCCTCGTGCGGCCGCCACTCACCATGCACAACGCATGACGACATACAAACGTTCCCGCCGCGCGCCCACTCCGCCGGCGACGGTTCGCCTGCCAAGACTACCGTCGGGATCGCCATCGGTGCGCGGTAGGCTCCCGTGCGTGCAGAACAAGCCGTCGCCATGCGCCTGGTGCGGCAGGCCGGTCGCGGAGGTCTCCACCGGCCGACGCCGCCGTTACTGCCGGCAATCGTGCCGCCAGCGCGCGTACGAGCAGCGGCAGACGTTGGCGGGCACCTCCGTCCCCGACGACGCCGTAATCCTTAGCGCCACCGACGCCGCTGCCCTAGCGGACAGGATGTTTCAGCTCCGGTGCGCCTGCGAGGATGTCGCAACGGCCGTCGATGAGGACGCTCCACGTGACGAGCTGGCACAGATGTGCGCAGACCTCGTCGCGCTTGCCCGCCAGGGGGAGCGCCTGCGTTGACGGCGGCGGGCAGGCGCCGTCAAACCGGTTCGCCGTCGGCCGCGCCCTCCTTGCCCTGAGCCCTGCGCCGGCGCTTGTCACGGCGCCGTTTGAGATAGACCTCCTCCTCGTCCTGGAGCACTTCGGGATTCATCGGGTCGTTGTGCAGCAGCAGACGGATCGCAAACCACGTCACGCCTGCCGCGACCAGGCACACCAACGCGATGACACCGGAGATGACGACGCCGTCGCCGCCGCCCTTGCCGAGGATCACCAGCCACACCCCGGCGGCGCCGAGCCCCACGAGGAACAACGTCCAGGCGATGAGGCCGGGAAAATTCTGTCGCATCGTCTCCGCCTCCTTCCCGTGGAAGCCGATATCGGCTTCCAGAGGACCTTGTGTGGATGTGGGACTACCCGCGTTCGGTCTCCGTCACACATCGGCACCGGAAGCAGTGATGCGACTCACACATGATTGATCGGCGCGCCTGCGGGAACTCTGTCAGCGCAATGCATCGGGTGTCAGCGCAATGCATCGGGCTGACTGAAAGTACCGGCCGCTCCCGGTGCGGCCGGAGCGAAAGTGAAAGGAGCAGGACGTGCAGGACGACGCAACGGACAACGCCGACGCCGGACGTGATGTCGGCAGCGCTCCCGGCGGCCCCGCAACGCAGGTCGATCCGGAGTCGGCGGTCAACACCGATCTCACCTCGGCGGTCGGCGCCGAAGACGTCGATGAGGACCGTCTCGGAGTTGACCCCCTCGAGAAGGGCGTCGAGCCTCCCGAAGACTGGTCCGCGGCGGACCGCGAAGGCGTGACGGCCCGCGAACAGGCCGAGGGCGAGACCCTCGAGCATCGACTGTGGTCCGAGCGGCCCGACGCCGACGAGCAGGCGTCCACCGAGCGCGAGCGCGAGGAGCCGACCGGGCCCGAGATCGCAGACGGCCCGATCGCGGAAGCGGATGCGCCCGCGCCAGTGGGCACGGGGGCATCGACCGGCGAGCCGGGCAGGGACGACCGAAAAGCCGCGCCGGCGGAGACGTACGCCACGCCGAGCGAGCCTGCCGGCCTGGACGCGCGCCCGGCACAGGAGGACGTGCCCACCGCGTCTGTGCGCATCGAGGACCGTGACGACCCTGGTGAGGAGTACCGATGAACGTGACCGGCGACGCAACCGGACTGGACGGACGGAACATCGCGATGCTGGTGGCGCCGGAGGGCGTCGAGCAGATCGAACTGACGGACCCCTGGCGTGCAGTGCAACAGACGGGCGGCAGGCCGACGCTCGCGTCGACCCGCAGGGGCACGGTGCAAGCGTTCAATCACCTCGACCGAGGCGGGACCTTCGAAGCCGAAGTCGTCGCGAACGCAGCAGCCGCGGAGGACTACGACGCCCTCGTGCTGCCCGGCGGCGTAGCGAACCCGGACATGCTGCGCACCGATGCCGACGCGGTCGCATTCGTCCGCGCGTTCTTCGACGCGGGCAAGCCTGTGGCAGTGATCTGTCACGGGTCGTGGACTCTGATCGAGGCCGATGCCGTGCGCGGCAGGGTGATCACCTCCTGGCCCAGCTTGCGCACGGACCTGCGCAATGCCGGGGCGGAGTGGGCGGATCAGGAGGTCGTGGTCTGCGATCACGGACCCAACATCCTCGTCTCCAGCCGCAAGCCCGACGATCTGCCCGCATTCTGCTCCGCGATGGTGCAGACGTTCGCAGCCACGGCCACGGGCTGAACGATGCTGGACGAGCACTCGCCCGGCAGCCGGATCGACCTCTCCGCCGTCGACGCCCAGTGGCGCGCCGCGAACTACCTCGCCGCGGGCCAGTTGTACCTGGACGACGATCCGCTACTGCGGCGGCCGCTGCAGCCTGAAGACCTCAAGCCGCGGGTCGTGGGCCACTGGGGGACCGTGCCGGGGCTGACCCTGGTCTACAGCCACGTCAACCGCGTCATCTGCGAGCGCGATCGTGATGTGGTCTTCGTAGCCGGCCCGGGCCACGGCGGCCCGGCCCTGCTGGCCCACACGTTCCTCGAGGGGTCGCTGAGCGAGCGCGCCGCCTCGATGCCGCGCGACGAGGCCGGCATGCTGAATCTTTTCCGCGCGTTCTCCACGCCCGGCGGCATCCCGAGCCACGCGGCGCCGAACGTGCCGGGCTCGGTCAACGAGGGCGGCGAGCTGGGCTACAGCCTGACGCATGCGTTCGGAGCGGTATTCGACGCGCCCGACGCACTGGCGGTGTGCGTGGTGGGGGACGGCGAGGCGGAGACCGGGCCGCTGGCGGCGTCGTGGCACGGCACCTCCTTCCTCGACCCCGTGGCGGACGGCGCGGTGCTGCCCGTCCTGCACCTGAACGGGTACAAGATCGCCGGACCCACAGTCCTGTCCCGGATGACTCCGGGAGATCTGCACGCATTGTTGCGCGGGTACGGGTACGAGCCGGTGGAGGTCGCGGGCGACCGGCCCGAGGAGGTGCACGCCGACCTGGCCGCCGCACTCGACGGGTGCGTCGACAGGATCGACGCGATCCAGGGCTCCGCACGCGCGGGCGCAGCGTCGGACGGCCGGATCCGGTGGCCGATGATCGTCCTCCGTACCCCCAAGGGGTGGACCGGTCCTTCCGTCGTCGACGGCACGCCGGTCGAGGGGACCTTCCGGGCGCACCAGGTGCCGCTCGCGGTCTCCCGCGAAGAGCCGGACCGTCTGCCGGATCTGGAGGACTGGCTGCGCAGCTATCGGCTGCAGGAGCTGTTCGACGCGGCGGGCCGTCCCACGCCCGCGGTTCTCCGGTATGTGCCGGACGGCGACCGGCGGATGGGCGCGAACCCCCGGGCCAACGCCGGACTTGTGCGCCGCGACCTCGACCTGCCGGGCCCGCAGGCCGCGGCGGTCGACGCGCCGCGGCAGGGGAGTGCGGCGCACCCGACGTACCCGGAACATTCACCGACCGAGGCGCTGGGCCGGCACCTGCGGGACGTGATCGCCCGCAACCCGCACGATTTCCGGCTCTTCTCGCCCGACGAAGCCGACTCCAACAAGCTCTCGGCGGTATTCGAGACCACCGACCGGGTGTGGCGCTCCGGCAGCCAGGACCAGCTCGAGCCCCGGATGCGGGACGCGAATCTGGGCCCGCATGGACGCGTGATGGAGGTGCTCTCCGAGCACATGTGCGAGGGCTGGCTGGAGGGCTATCTGCTCACCGGCCGCCACGGCATGCTGGCCACGTACGAGGCCTTCGCGCAGGTGGCCGGCAGCATGGTCGGCCAGTACGCCAAGTGGCTGGAGAGCGCCCGCGTCGTGCCCTGGCGCCGGCCGCCGGCGTCGCTCAACCTACTTCTCACCTCGCACGCCTGGCGCCAGGACCACAACGGATTCTCGCACCAGGACCCGGGCTTCATCGACATGGTGATGAACAAGAAGAACGACTTGGTCCGGGTGCTGTTTCCGCCGGACGCCAACACGCTGCTCGCGGCGGCGGACGACGCCCTCACGAGCACGGGACGCATCAATGTGATCATCGCGGGCAAGCACCCCTCACCGAGCTATCTCACTCTCGACGCCGCGAGGGAGCACTGCGCACGCGGCATGAGCGTGTGGCAGGCCGAAAGCTCCGGGCAGCGCCGGCAACCCGACGTGGTGTTGGCGTGCGCCGGGGAGACCCCCACGCAAGAGACCGTGGCAGCGGCGCGGTTGCTCGCATCGCGTGCGCCGCATCTGCATGTGCGCGTGGTCAACGTCGTCGACCTGCTGCGGCTGCAGGACCACGGGCAGAACCCGCGGGGCCTCGACGATGCACAGTTCGACGCGGCCTTCACCCCGGACCGCCCCGTGATCTTCGCCTTCCACGGCTATCCCGGCGCAGTCCACCGGCTCACCTACCGCCGTTCCTGCCACCCGCAGCTGCACGTGCACGGCTACCACGAAGAAGGCACGACGACCACGCCGTTCGATATGCTCATGCTCAACGGCATGGACCGCTACAGCCTGGCTCTCGACGCCCTGGACCGCGCGGGGCCGGCCGCGGGCGATGCGGGCACGGCGGCCGCCGAGGAGTTCACACGCGCCCGCGCCGACGCCAAGGCCTACACGCGCAGGCACGGCGTCGACGATCCCCGGCTGACGCGCATGCCTCCGCACAGCTGACGCCCTGTCCGATCCCGGGAGGCCCCATGGATCCCGACGCGCCGACGGACGAGTTCGCGCGCATCGCCGCAGCGTCGGACTCGCCGATGTTCATAGTCACGACATGCCACGACGGGGACCGTGCCGGATGTCTCGTCGGCTTCGGATGTCAGGTCTCCATCGCGCCGGCACGGTTCTTGGTGTGCCTGTCAGTTAAGAATCGCACCTACCGGCTCGCCCGCCACGCCTCGCGGCTCGCGGTGCACCTTCTCGGTTCCGACCAAGATCGGCTCGCGCGCCTCTTCGGCTCGTACACCGGGGACGAGATCGACAAGTTCCGCGGATGCGCCTGGAAGCCCGACGTCCACGGCGTGCCGATCCTCGACGGCGTCCCGGCATGGTTCGCGGGCCCGATCACCGCCGCCACCGAGTTCGGCGACCACACCGGATTCGTCATCACCCCCGATTCGGCCACAGGGGCGGAGCGCATCGCCCCGCTGTTGACGATGCACAGCGCCCTCGGCATCGATCCCGGGCACCCCGCGTAGAGCCCCAGGGGCCTCCGCGACTGCCCGTTTGCGCGCGTGCTGGCACGGGTATCCGCTTCGCGACGTGATCGCTGCGTCGAAAAACACCCCTGCAGCGACAAGCCGCCGTCCCAGTGACGAACCGGCCGCAGTGAGGAGGAGACATCGTGACTTCGACGAGTATCCAGCCGATGAGCGCAACCGGACCGGATGCGGAACCGTTCCACTCGATCAATCCGTATTCCGGCGAGACGCTCGGCGAGTTCCCGTACTTGGAGATCGAACAGCTCGACGCGGTCATCGACCGCGCACACGCCGGATTCGAACAGTGGCGGGAACGCAGCGCACAGGAACGCGCCGGCGTCGTATCCCGCGCCGCGGAACTGGTCCGTGAGCGGGCGGACGACCTCGCCCACACCATCAGCGCCGAGATGGGCAAGCTCGTCGGCGAGGCCCGCTGGGAGATCCAGGTATCCGCCGACATCCTGCGCTACTACGGCGACAACGGCCCCCGATTCCTCGAACCCGAGCAACTCGACATAGCGGAGGGCGGCGACGCCCGGGTGGTGTACGAGCCGCTCGGCGTCCTCCTCGGGATCGAACCGTGGAACTTCCCGCTCTATCAGGTGGTGCGGCTGGCTGCACCGAACCTCGTCGCCGGCAACACGATCCTGCTCAAGCACACCTCGACCTGCCCGGTGACCGCGCTCAAGATCGAGTGGATCTTCGCCGACGCCGGCGCGGGTGAGGGCGTCTACACCAACATTTTCCTGCGCACGCGCGATGTCGAACGGGTCATCGCACACCCGTCCGTGCAGGGGGTCGCCTTGACGGGAAGCGACGCCGCGGGCGCGGCCGTGGCCGAGCAGGCCGGCCGCCATGTCACAAAGTGCATGCTCGAGCTCGGCGGCAACGACCCGTTCATCGTGCTCGACAGCGCGGATCTGGAATCGACAGTCGACATGGCGGTGCAGGGCCGCATGTTCAACACCGGGCAAAGCTGCGTGGCCTCGAAGCGGTTCTTCGTCCCCGAGGCCATGCACGACCGTTTCGTCGAAGCCCTGGCGGCACGTTTCAGCGACTACACGCCCGGGGACCCGACGGATCCGGAGACCACGCTCGGCCCGCTTTCCTCCGACGAGGCTGCGGACGACTTGCTCGAGCAGATGCAGGATGCGCTGGACAAGGGCGCCCGGGCCGTCGTCGGCGGCGGCCGCCCGCCCGAGTCGGAACGCGGGCCCGGCGGATCGAGAGCGTTCGTCCAGCCGACAGTGCTCACCGGGGTCACTCCGGACATGCGCGCGTTCTCCGAAGAGCTCTTCGGGCCGGTGGCGGTCGTCCATCAGGTCGGCGACGCCGACGAGGCCGTCCGGATGGCCAACGACTCGCCGTACGGCCTCGGCGCGACGATCGTCAGTACCGACATCGAAGCGGCGCAGCAGGTCGCGCGGCGCATCGAATCCGGCATGGTCTGGATCAACACTCCTACGCTCACGCAGGCCGACCTGCCGTTCGGTGGTGTCAAGCGCTCCGGCTTCGGACGGGAACTGTCCCGGCTGGGAATGTACGAATTCGTCAATCGCAAACTGGTACGCACAGTACCGGCCTGAAAGGATTCCGCACCGTCCACGACATGCGACTGCAATGTGCGGCGGCAATACCACCGCACATTGCAGGAGCATGGTCACATGCAGGTGCCGGTTTTGCGGCGCATCTCGTACCGACGGATCCCGGCACGGGTCATCCCCGGCTCAAGCGGGTCATGATGCTCGCGATGCGACACGTTGAGCCACAGTGCCATCCCCCCGGCCAGACACACCACACCGATCACGGCCGCTCCGATGAAGTACGGGAAACTCTCCATGGCCAGCGCCACAATAGCGAGGCCGCCGACCGCGAGACCGGCGAGGAAGAAGAAGTATCCGAGGAGCCCCTCGTAGTTGCTGCCCATGATCGCGCCCCTTTCCACTCGGCTTGAGCACAGTGCGAACAGCCGGTCCGGGGGACGGTTCTCCCGGCGTCCATCCGATCGCGGCGGTGATGCGATCGCAACCTCATCGCCGTCATCGTGTGGACGTCCGATGAAGACCGGTCCGCCCAGGTCCACCTTCATTCTGGCCCGCCCCGCCGGGGAACGCCAGCGTTTGCGGATTACTCCCGGAATCGTCCGTGCAGTGCCAGTTTCGCAGTCGCAAGCCCGGGTACTCTCAGTGTGCGCCTGCGACCACTTCAGTGAGGATTCCGGATGTATTTGGCCACAGAGCCGGACGTGCTCGACGACCGGCGCCCAGTTGTGCTGACTCTCGACGCCGCCTCGTCACAGGCACCGCTAGCACGGTCGGTGGCGGAGACCCTGGCGATCCTCTACGGCTTCGGTCTGGACGAGGTCGCCGATATCAAGCTGGCGGTGGACGAGGCGTGCGCCCAGTTGGAACGGCCTGTTGCGGACCATCCCGCGATCACGATGACGATGGAGGTGCGCCGACGGGTCATGTCCGTGTCCGTCTCCGCAGAGCTGCCGGCCGAGTCCGCTGTGCGCGAGTCCGGCTTCGGATGGCATGTGCTGCATACGCTCACCGACGACGCGCACGCCGCTGTCGACGACGCCGAGTCCGGTAGCACGGGACGCCGGTGGTCGATCGTGTTCACCAAGAATTCGGGTCTTCCCGAGTGACACTGCATCGCCATCAGGGTCGGGCCGGCGATGACTACGCCGACGTGCCGGTTTCGCTGCGTGCACTGCGAGCGCTCGGTCCGGGACACGACTACGACGCCCGGCGTGACGGCGTGATCACGCGGTGCCTCCCGCTGGCCGAGCACATCGCACGCCGATTCCACGGCCGCGGCGAGCCGTTCGACGATCTGCTGCAGGTCGCAAGGCTGGGCCTGGTCAACGCGATCGACAGGTTCGACGCGGAGAAGGGCGACAACTTCGTCGCGTTCGCCGTCCCGACGATCATGGGCGAGGTACGGCGACATTTCCGGGACACGGGCTGGGCGATGCACGTGCCCCGGCGGGCCAAGGAGCTGCATCTCGCGATTTCGAGCGCTTCCGAGCGGCTCGCCCAGTCGCTGGGGCGCTCGCCGTCTGCGAGCGAGATAGCCGAGGAGCTCGGACTTTCCATGCGCGAGGTGACCGAGGGACTCATCGCCCGCAGCGCCTACCAGCCCGATTCGATGGATGCGCCGCCGTCGGCCGGAACCGATGGAATCAGTCTGAGTGACGTGGTGGGGGATGAGGATCCCGAACTCGACAACGTCGAAGGGTACGTGGCGGTCAAGCCGTACCTCGACGTCCTGCCCCCGCGCGAACGCCGGATTCTCATGCTCCGGTTCTTCGGCGAGATGACGCAGAGCCAGATCGCGGGGCGCGTAGGCTTGTCGCAGATGCACGTCTCACGGATTCTGGCGCGCACGCTAAGCCAATTGCGGGAGGAACTCCGCGAGCAGTAACGATGCGCGAGGCCACTGGCGCCCGCTGCTAGACCTGGCAGCTACCGTCCGTCGTTCCCGCGGACCGATGCGACCGCGTCTCCGATGTCGTCCACGATGAGTCGCCCCATGTGTTCGTCCAGTATCCGCAGTGGACGTGCGACCGAGCGCAACGCGCACAGCGACCACGTGAGATTCCGGTCGCGCATCACCGTGCCGAAGTCGATCAGCGCGGCGAGGCCGCTGCTGTCGATGAATTCGACGCCGGACAGGTCCATCACGACGCCCCCTTCGCGAGCATCCGCCAGCGCCTGCAGCGCTGCGGCGAAAGCCGCCGAAGACCTCGCGTCCACCTCGCCGGATACAGCGACGACAGGAATCTCGGGGCGCGATGGAGCCCCGCCCGCGACGATCTGCAAACCTGGCGCAGATGAGAACCGGGACGCTGCGCGGACGATGCGGACGATATTGAGGTCGATTTCATATCGCCGGATAGGCGAATTCGACGGCATCTTCGTGTGTGGCATGGAACCCCGATCCAATGCGACTGGACGGTGCCGCCGGGGAGGCCGAGGTGCGGAGCTTCCCGCCGATCGCGCCCTGATGACGACGTCCAGGCGAACAACGATGGGCAACGGGTGATTTTATTGGTTTCGATGTTCGAAAACGTCGGACACGCAGAACGTCGCGCGGGAACAATGCGTCGCGACTTCCGACCCTGCAAGTCCGTTTGCAGTCGCTTCCTGTGCGGTAACTTATCCTCGCAGTGGCGGATGTGTCCTCCACCACGCATCGACTACGCTACCTTCCACGGTCGTCGACTTCAATCTGTCGGCTGACGGTCCCCGCGAGTCCCTCCGACCGGCCGGCGCGGCCCGCGTCCACGCCCGGTTTGGCCACCGGGTCACGCGGGTATCCGAGGTTGCCAGTACCGGCCGTACGGGCGCAGGAGGCGAGGAGGGTCACCAAATGCAATTGCGGTGCGAGAAGTGCGAACGCGCCTTCGAAACCCACGCGGACGGCATGGACGCCGCCCGTGAGGCGGGTCGTCTCAACGGCTGGTCCGTGGGCGATTCGGTGCAATGCCCGAGCTGCGCTTCGACTGGGACGGCGTGGTCTGCACGCAACGCCTGGACCTGACCGCCCGCATCCGGTCGACGGACGCCGCACCGGATGCAAGCGCAAGCGGTTCGTCAGTCGGGCGCCTGGTCGTCCGGTTCGACGAGGGTCGTCTCCTCTCGCTCACCGACGTTTCCGCGTACATCGTCATGGCGGCGCTCCGCTTCGACGTCCTCCTCCATGCGGTCGACGAGGTCGCGCAGCCGCTCGTCACGGTGCCGGGTGTCCTTCTCAGGATTCGTCGGGGTGTCTCCGCTGTCCAGCGGGCTCCTGTCTTCGTTGTCCCGTTCGCGGTCGCGAGCGTCGTCGCTGCGCGGCTCCTCGGTCATCACCACACCTCCCGGGTAGTCGATTCGAATGACTCTTGACTACTACCCGCACGGAGGTCCCGCAAACCGATCACGCGGCCGGCATCACCGTCATGAGTTCCGATGACGGGTCACTCCGGGCGGAATGCCGAGGGGGGACCGGGATGGGCCCGGTAGGTGGTACTGATGTGGGTATACGGGTGCAAGCACCCTCGAGGGAAGCGAAGGTGATGCGGCCATGGGCTGGGGTATCGAGCGGACACCGGTGTCCTCGCGCGTATTGCGCGGCGCGGTGATCTACGGGGCCACGGTCGTGATCGGCGCGTTGATCGTCCTCGCCGTGACCGCCGCGATGTCGTGGGGGAGACCGGTGCACTGCGACGACGGTACTGCGGGCTGCTTGTCCGCCGCCCAGTACGTGATGATCTATGTTCCGCCGGCGATAATCGCTCTGGGCGGGATCACCGCGTTCATCCGCACCCTGCTGGTGTGGCGCCGCCGCGGTCCGTGGATGGTCTGGCTGGGAGTCGGGTGGTTCTTGTTCGCCGTCATGCTGGTTTTCGTCGCCTCCGCGGGTGGTGCACTCATGGGTTGAGTCCTCTCACGACCGCCTGCAGCTTGGGGCGGCGCGGACCGTGTAATACACGAGCGTCCGCATTCTGTTGGCAATCCGGGCCGACTTCATCCACGCTCCCGGCCGGCGCGGGGCTCGTCTATGCACGTACGGGAATCGACGGACAGCGGCGCACCGGGTGGCACCGGATGCCTCGCGCCGGCGGTCGCGGCTCCGTCACTTCGTCAGAGCTTCGCCGTCCAGGGCAGGTGGCCGTTCGGAGCCATCGTCAGCGGATCGAATTCCTCACGCTCGGCCAGGAACCCCGGACGTGGCCGGTTCCCGCAGTAGGGATCGACCGGCGTGTTGTCGACGCTGTTGTAGACGAAGAACAGGTTCGACCGCGGCCACGGCGACATGTTCTTGTTCGATGCGTGCAGAGTGTTGCACTCGAACAGAAGCAGCGACCCCGGCCCGCCTTTCGGCGCTTGTATCCCGTCTTTGGCCGCCAGCTTCCGCAGGGTCGCCTTGTCCGGCACCCCCAGCCGCTGGTCTTTGAGCGAGTCCTTCCAGTTGCCTTCAGGAGTCTCGCCCGCAGACGGGACGAAGTACTGGTGCGAACCGGGGATCAGCATGAGCGGCCCGTTGAACTCGTTGTTGTCAGTGAGGAGCAGGGAGGCCGACAACGCACGCATCCTGGGCATGCCGTCCTCCGAATGCCAGGTTTCGAAATCGGAGTGCCACTCGAACCCGCTGCCCTTGAAGCCGTATTTGTCGTTGATCCTCGACTGGTGGATATACACGTCGCCGCCCAGCAGCTGCCGCACCATCCCGAGGATGCGCGGGTCCCGCGTCAGCTCGCTGAAGTACTCGGAGATCCGGTGCATGCCGAACACCGACCTGATCTCGCCCGAGTCCGGGTCGGTGATGAGGCCCTCGGAGTCCATGAATTCTGTGTCCGCGGCCATCTCCCGGAGCTCGTCGAAAAACGGATGCACACGCTCCTGGGAGTAGAACCCCTCGAACCAGAGGAAGCCGTCCCGCTCGTAGCGCGACAGCATGTCCTCGCCGAGCGGGCCGTCCCAGCGCTCCTGGTTGGGCGAGTGCACCACGGGGTCCCGACGTACGAACGGTTCGGCTTCGCCCTCGCCGGTCCGCGTGGGGTAGAGATCCTTGTCCACATCCTCATGCTCGTGTGCGGCGTCAGACTTACCGGTCACCTGCATCTCCTGTCATTCGATCCCTGTACTGGTCTCGTCGTGGCCGCCGCGCCGTCCCAGCGCCGCGAAACGCGCCTGCGATCCCCTCAGCCTGGCAGCGTCTCCCCGCCGATGGGCACAAGCACCTCGCCCGTGTAGTAGGAGGAGAGCCTCGGCGCCGCGAAAAACACGTATGACGGCGCGATCTCGTCGGGCTGCGCCGCGCGGCCCATCGGGACATCCGTGCCGAAGGCGTCTACTTTTCCGGCCGGCAGGGTCGCGGGAATCAGCGGTGTCCACACCGGCCCCGGCGCCACGCAGTTCACCCGGATCCCCCGCGGTGTCAACGACTGCGCCATCGAGTAGGTCCACGCCAGGACCGCGCCCTTGGTCGCCGAGTAGTCGATCAGCGTCTTGTTGCCCCGCAGGCCGTTGATGGATCCGGTGTTGATCACCGCGTCCCCGGACTGCATGTGCACGAGCGCCGCCTTGGTCACATGGAAGAAGCTGTCGATGTTCACGGCGAACGTGTGCCGCCACTGGTCGTCGCCGATCTCCGACAGGTCATCGGCGGGGAACTGGTAGGCAGCGTTGTTGACGACGATGTTCACCCCGCCGAACGCCTCCACGGTGCGGCCGACGACGGACCGGCAGTGCGCGGGGTCGGCCAGGTTCCCCTCGAGCGGGGCGCACCGGCGCCCCTGTTCCTCGACCAACCGGCAGGTTCTGCGCGCGTCGTCGGTCTCCTCCAGGTAGGCGATGGCGACGTCGGCGCCTTCCTTCGCGAAGGCCACCGCTACCGCGCGGCCGATGCCCGAGTCGCCGCCCGTGATGAGTGCGCGACGCCCCTCCAGCAGGCCGCGGCCCTCGTAGCCGCGCATCTCGTCCGCGGGATCCTCCGCCATCTCGGACGTGTGCCCCGGGTAGGGGATCGTGTGCGGCGCATGCTTCTGTGTCATCTCCATCCTCCTTCGCGCGTTCTCCGAAGTCTCAGAAGCGCCCACGCCTCGCGGCGGTCCACCGCACGGGCTCTGCAGCCGGCAGCGGACGCCGCGCTCACGGTGCGTCCTTCTTGCGCCCGGTGACAACGTCGCGAGCGCGGTCGACGGCGGACACGGCGGCGCCGAGGGTCTCCTGGACGCCCGTGGTCGAGGGCGTGTGCGGGTGCGGCCGCGTCGGCGCAGTCCGCTTCGCCATGTTCAGGTGCTCGCCGATGGCCGCTAGTTGCTGTCCGTTCGCCGCTCCGCGCAGCGGCGGCCACACCCGGCTCTCTTCGAATTCGATGTGTTCGCGCGCCGCCGTGTCGAACTCGGACATGGCCTGCTCGAACTCCTCGGTGCCGGCGTCGCCCTTCCCGATCTTCTGCAGCAACCCCGTGCCGTCCGCTTCCGGTCCGAGGGCGGTGACCGCCAGCTCGTCACCGCCGTCGACCATTCGGCGCACCGCCGGCCAGAACACCCGCTCCTCCGCGGTCTCGTGTTGCGACTCCGCGATCACCCTCGTGGTGGCGAGCCTCATGCGCTCTTTTTGGAATCGTGGTCGTCGGCGGCGCTCTCCCACAACCTGTCGAGCACGGCCGCATGGTCTTTCCGCAGCATCTCCAATGCGTTCATCGGCTTCCTCCTCGTGGTCGTCGGAACGCAGACCTACGGTTACCCGGGCGCAGTGCGGGCAAACGGCCACGACGCGAAGAACGCGCTGATGTGGTCGGCATACACACGTGACGCGGCCACGACCAAGCCCTGGGCAGCGGGTGTGCCACGGGCTCTGCACGGACGCACCTGACGCTGTCCGTTTCCGCCACGCTTGGCGGGGTACACGGCCGCCGAATCCCCGACCTTGGGAGGAACCGCAATGACCGACACGTTCGAGCTCGATATTTCCCGCATCCGCGACGAGGCCCGCCAGAAGATCGATGAAGGTGCTGTCACCTCGGGCAACGCCTTGGACCTCGAGCGCCTCATCGACATCCTCAACCAGGTGGTCGCGACGGAGATCGTCTGCCACCTGCGCTACAGCCAGAACGCGATCGTGGCCTCCGGGATCGACCGTGCGCAGGTCGCGGCGGAGTTCGCCGAACATGCCGCCGAAGAGTTGCAGCACGGCCAGCGCGCAGCCGAGAGGATCAACCAGCTCGGCGGTACGCCTGACATGAACCCCGCCACGCTCACCGAGCGGAGCCACACCGACTATGTGGCGACCGACCCGACGGACCTGGAGCGCATGCTGCGGGAGAATCTCGTCGCCGAACGCATCGTGATCACCACGTATCAGGAGATAGCGCGATGGATCGGCGACGCGGACCCCACGACGCGCCGCGTCATGGAGTCCATCCTCGAGGAAGAGGAGGAGCACGCCGACGATCTCAGCGACCTGCTGGGCATGTGAACCGGATCGTCACGCCCCGGCAGCGGCCTGGGACAGGACAACCTCGCGGAACCGCGAACACGAAGAAGGGGCCTGCGCGCCGGCACGCGCAGGCCCCTTATTCGTCGACCGGGTTCTCATCGACCGGGCGACGGTTCCGGCCGGTCAGGCCGGGATGGAATCGACCGAGCGGGTCCACCCGCGGTGCCTGGCCAGCGCATCGGTGAATGCCGCGATGAATCCGACCGGCAGCTCCTCGCCGTCAGCGCTGTGCGTGACGATTCCGTCCACCGTCACCGCATCCCCGCTGTCCGTGCTGCCGGCGACATCGACGCCGACAGGCGGTGTTCAGCAGTCCGATCCCCGTGTCCAAGGCCGCGATGGGCTTGAGGTGCTTGTACGCCTCGGCGATGAAATGCATCACGTAGCCGTCCTGCGAGAACGCTCCGGCCGCATCCGTGCCTCCGGGTACGACCACCGCGTCGTACAGCACCGAGGCCATCGTGCTGACCGCGCGATCGACGTCCATCGAGCCCCCGCCGGCCGTCCGTACGGGCGAATCGGCGAACGCGAGGACCTCGGGAACGGCGCCGCGCTCCCGCAATGCGTCCTTCAGCTGCTCGAGGGGACCGGCGTCGGTCCCGTCCGCCACCAGAAACGCCACCTTCCGGCCATCGAGCCGGCCGTTGCCCGTACCCGCCTGCGCGAAAGAGCGGGAGAGGTCTCCGCCGTCGCCGGAGCACGTCCCTGACCACCGTCCACCTCGATCCCGAGCCCGGCGCCCACACGCGCCGCCAGCTGCGGGTCGATGCGCACCACATGGTCGACCGCCTGCACGCGGACGGCGGGAACGTTTTGCACGCGGCCACGGTGGTAACCGCTGCGTGCACGACGATCCGACGAGGAGGACTCATGGCAGACGGTTCGACCGGCCCCAGTGAAGGCGTCAAGGGCGCCGTCGAGGGGATCAAGGGCAAGGTCAAGGAAGCGACCGGCGCACTCACCGGCCAGGACAGGATGACTCGCGAGGGCCGCGCTCAGCAGGAGAAGGCGGAGGACCAGCGCGACGTCGCCGAGAAGGAGGCCAAGGCCGAAGAGGCGCGGGCGGAGGCCGAAGCCGATGAGCAACGGCAGCGGCGGAACCAGTAGCCCACCCGCGCCGGACTCCACCTGCGGGGCGGCCTCGACGATCGTCGGGGCCGCTTTCGGCTGTCAGCGCCGGATGATCCGGCAGAACCGGCTGTCACTTCCGTCAGACTGATGCTCCTGGTAAAGAAACGCCAGGTCAGCCTCGTCGAACTTGTCGAACCACTCGTTCCACTCGATGATTTCCAGTCCGCTCGGCCGGGCGCCTGCCGTCACGCCGGAGAATTCGATGCTGAGAACGCCGGCGTTGTCGCCGCCTGTGCCGCGGGCAATCGCCGGACGTCCTTCATGGGATTCCACCCAGCGCCGGATCTCCTCATGGTCCGTCGTCGTCTTCGATTCTGATGCCATCGTCGTACTCCTCACCGCCAGTGCTCTGCCGTCTGCAGGAGCGGCGCCCCGTCCCTGCCTGCGTTGGCCTGTCCGTGCCTGAATTGCCGGGCAGGCACGCGGGCAAACCCGGCGGCAGAAGCGCGGGTAATGCCGCCGACGGCCCGTGTGATCCGGTCACTGCTGGGTATTCACGTGAGCGATGCCGACAAACCGTCCACGCACGCCGCTGAGCTCCGACGTGGCCCGCGTTCTCCGGGAGGCTCCCGCAGCCGTCCGGCAATGGGGCATGCTCCGGGGCAAAGAGACCGCATGGTGGGTCCAGCGTCTTTTCCGCGTGCGCGGAAGCGAGCGCACCGTGGCGTTCCAGCTGGTGAAGACTGCGATCGCCGCGATGATCGCATGGCTGATCGCTGATCGGCTCCTGCAGTTCAATTCCGCGTTCCTGGCCCCGTACACCGCGGTGTTCATGGTCGACACGACTGTTCTCCGGTCGTTGCGCGACGCACTCCAGCAGATTCTGGCGGTGACCGTCGGCGTCCTCCTGGCGATGGCGGGCTCGGCCTTGATGGGCGCCATGACCGCCGCCGTCGGCGTGGTGGTGCTGGTGGGGTTCGCCATCGGCAGGCACCGCGCGTTCGGTGCCAGCGGCTTCTGGGTGGGAGTCACCGCGCTGCTGATGGTGACCTACGGCACCGCCCACGATCCCGGAGCGTTGCTGTCCCGGGTTCTGCTTATTCTTCTCGGCGCGGGTGTGGGTCTGGCTGTGAACGCGTTGCTGCTCCCGCCGACCTACGTCGCCGCCTCGAGACAGCAGACGCAGAGCATCCTCGCGCGCCTTCGCGAGCTGCTCGCGGACATGGCTCGGCATGTCCGCGATCCCGGGGGTGAGGCGTCCGAAGGGTCTTGGGAGGCGCAACTCGATCGCCTGCTCGACGATCTCGCCGAACTGCGGGGGCAGACCGACGCCGCCGGCGAAAGCGTCTGGCTCAACCTGCGGCCCTCTGTGAGCCGTTCCTCCAAGGTGATCGTCGAAGCCCGCAACGTCTCAGGGTCCTTGTATCGCGCGCTGCCCCGGCTACGTGAACTGATCGAGTCGCTGCCGGAGAACTCCGATGGCGACGAGCCGTTGCTGGCCGTGTCGCGCACCGACGGTCTCGGAGAGCATGACCGGGAGCAGATCGCGCACGTCCTCGACGAATGCGTCGACGCTGTCGAAAGGCTGCGCGGCGACGGCTCCGGCGTCGACCGCGGCGGGGCTTCCGTCGACAGCGAACACGAGGCCGGGAGTACGCCGGAAATGTCGATGTCCGCGCTTCCCGCGGTACGGCAAGCAGTGCGCGTGTGCACGGCTCTCACGCACCGGTCGGACTCTACGGCGTGAGCAGCACCTTGACCGCGCCGTCCTCCTTGCGTTGGAAGACTTCGTAGGCGTGCGGCGCCTCGGCCCGCGGCAACCTGTGCGTGGCGAAGCCATCGACACCGAGCGGGTCCTCGTCGGTGGGCAACGGCATGATCGCGTCGACCCAATGCTTGACGTTGGCCTGTCCCATTCGCACCTGAATCTGCTTGTCGAACAGGGTGAGAATAGGCAGCGGATCCGCGGCACCGCCGTAAACGCCGATCAACGAGATGGTGCCGCCGCGACGCACGACGTCGATCGCCATGTAGAACGCGGCCAGCCGGTCGGTGCCGAACTTGCTCATCACCGGCCCCGCCACCGCATCCGGCAGATAAGACACCGCCTTCTGGCCGAGCCGGGCGACGGGGGACCCGTGCGCCTCCATTCCCACCGCGTCGATCACCGAATCCGCTCCGCGCCCGTTCGTGAGGTCGCGGACGACCTCACCGACGTCGGTGCCCGCCCGCAGATCGATCGTGTCGATACCGCGCACATGTCGCCGATAGGCCCGAGCCCCAGTACCACGACGCTGCCGGCGTCCGGGACCCCCGAGTACTCCACCGCCTGCCAGGCGGTGGGCAGCACGTCGGAGAGGTACACAGCGCCGCGCCCATGCCCTGCTCGCGCACCTGAGTGGTCTCGCACTGGGTTTGCAGGCCCTGCCCGCACATGTAGCAGTGGCCGCAGGAGATCTGGAACGGGATCACCACCCGGTCGCCGACCTCGACGACGCGGCCCATCGGCTCATGTCCCAGCACGTCCCCGGCGTCCA
The DNA here is from genome assembly GCF_016599145.1 of Tomitella cavernea. GTDB lineage: Bacteria > Actinomycetota > Actinomycetes > Mycobacteriales > Mycobacteriaceae > Tomitella > Tomitella cavernae. The sequence goes on along the minus strand of NZ_JAENKO010000007.1, from coordinate 54,565 downwards.
TGAACGCTCCGAGCACCTCGCACAGATGCAGGTCCGAACCGCAGATGTTCGTGGTGCTGACCTCGATCACCGCGTCGGTGGGGTGCCGGAGCACCGGGTCGGGCACCTCCTCCACGCTCACCTTGCGCCGGCCTTACCAGGTCACCGCCTTCATCACGCCTCCTCGGCCGCTTCGATGTCCGGTCGGGTAGCGATTACCCGGCGCGGCGGCCCTCAACCGGAACCGGCCGCACGCGGTTTGACTCAAGCGGCGACGGGTACGCCCCGATGACAACCCGGTCATCGACGCGAAGGGAACCGTCATGCCGTCGAAGGGCAAGTCGCAGGCGCAGTCGCGAGGACTCAAGGACCCCCATCTGTACGAGGACCTGCGCGACAAGGGCCAGTCGAAGGAGAAGGCCGCCCGCATCTCGAACGCCGCAGCGCACAGCGGACGGTCCAAGGTGGGGGAGCGCGGCGGGAAATCACCGTCGTACGACGACTGGACGGTCGACGAACTGCAGAAACGCGCCAAGGAGCTCGGGATCAGCGGCTACTCCGACAAGCGCAAGTCCGAGCTGATCGACATGCTGCGCAACCACTGACATCTGATGGCTGTCAACGTGGAGAACTCAGCCGGCCGTCGTCGCGGCGTCGCCGTGGTCACCGGAGGCAGCGCGGGAGTCGGCAGGGCGACGGTCCGCCGCTTCGCGCAGCACGGCTACGACGTGGCGATCCTCGCCCGCGGCAGAGCAGGGCTGGACGGCGCCGCCGCGGACGTCCGCGAGCACGGGCGCGTCGCCCTGCCGCTGCAGGTGGACGTGGCGGAAGAGACGCAAGTGCACGGCGCGGTGGCGCGCGTGGAGGAGCAGCTGGGTGACATCGACGTCTGGGTGAACGCCGCCTTCACCGGATCGCTCGCTTTCAGCTGGGACACAGCCACCGACCTGTTCCGGCGCATCACCGAGGTCACCTACTACGGACAGGTCTATGGAACCCTGGCCGCGTTGTCCGTGATGCGCCCGCGCGATGAAGGCGTCATCGTCAATGTCGGCTCGGCCATGGCGTACCGTTCGATTCCTTTGCAGTCCGCCTATTGCGGCGCCAAGCACGCGATCAAGGGCTTCAGCGAGTCTGTCCGCACGGAACTGCTCGCCACCGGCAGCAGGGTAGCGGTCCGGATGGTGCAGTTGCCGGGGCTGAACACCCCGCAGTTCAATTGGAACGCGTCGGCTATGCCGGGGCATCCGCAGCCGGTGGCGCCCGTATTCCAGCCGGAGTTGCCGGCCCGCGCCATCGTGTTCCTCGCCGAACATCCACGCCGCAACATGTGGGTGGGACTCTCGACCGTCTACACGATTCTGGGCGAGCGGTTCGCCCCCGCACTCGTGGACCGCTATCTGGCCAGAACGGGAGTGTCCGGCCAGCAGACCGACGAGCGACTGCCCCGATGGGGCGCCAACACCTCCGTCGCCCGCGACGAGGAACACGACCGCGGCGCACATGGGCCGTTCGATTCCACGGCGCACGCGCGCGATCCGCAACTATGGCTGTCCATGCACCGTCGCACAATCGTCAGCGCTGCCGGCACTCTGGCCGCAGCCGCCGGCACTCTGGCCGCAACCGGCATCGCGTGCAAGAAGACCACGGCTCTTCCGTGACCGGCTGCCCGCCCCAGCCTGAACTGCAAAGGATCCGCTACGCGCCGAGCATGGGAGCGTTCACCCGCTGAGGGTGGACGACGTCTCGAGAAGCAGTGCATGCACGAACGCCTGCGGCAGGTTGCCACGGAGTTGGTGCTGGTCCACGTCGTACTCTTCGGAGAACAGCCCGGTGGTGCCGGCGGCCGCCCGATTGCGCTCGAACCAGCGCAACGCAGCCGCTTCGTGTCCTTGCTGATGCTCGGCCAAAGCCATCCAGAACCCGCACAGCAGGAACGCCCCTTCGGTGGTACCGAGCGGACGCTCGTCGTGGCGGAAGCGGTAGACGAAGCCCTCCTGCGTCAGCTCGTCCCGCACGGAGTCCACCGTGGCCCGGCTTCTCGGGTCGTATGCGGGGACCGCGCCACGCAGAGACGCGAGCAACAGCGCCGCATCCACCCGGTCGTCCTCGGGCGCTCGCTGCCAGCGCCCCGTGGGATGCAGGCTGTCCCGTGCCGCATTCGCGACGATCGCATCGGCCAACGCGCTCCACTCGGCGGCGTCGCCCGTACTCGCGGCGGTGCCGGCCATGGCCCGCAGCCCGGCGGCGCACACCAGTCTCGATTGCGTCCACCGGCTGTCGCCGAGTTCCCACACGCCGGCGTCGGGCTTCTGCCAGCATTGCGCGATCGCGTCGGCGGCGATTGCGGCGGCGCGGTACCGGTCCTTGTCGATATGACCATGACGCGCCGCCGCCGCCAGCAGCAACAGCGACTCGCCGAACGCATCCAGCTGGAACTGCGACCGCACGTGGTTGCCGACGATGCCGTTGCCGCCGGGATACCCGGGGAGACTGAGGGTCTGCTCGGGCGGCACCGGCCCTCCGCCGACCGTGTACGCGGGCATGAGGTTCCGCCCGTCCTCCAGCAGCCGCGCGGAGATGAAGTCCGCGGCGTCGTCGAGCAGCGGGTACGCGCCCGCGACCGCCACCGCCTGGCCGGCGTAGCACTGGTCACGCACCCACACGTAGCGGTAGTCGAAGTTGCGCCCCTTGTCCGCTCGCTCGGGCAGCCCGGTGGTGGAGGCGGCCACCATCCCACCGCTCGACGAGGTCACGCCGCGCAACACCGCATATGCTTGCCTGCTGTCGCGGGGGGCGAGCGTCGATTCGAACCGCGGCACCGCGGATAGCCAAGCGCTTTCGGTGGCTTCCCACATCGCGTCGGCCTCGCCGGGCAGATCCGCCGCCGGCGGAGGGTCCAGAGGCGCCTCTGAAAGCTCGAACACGAGGTCGTGGTAGAAGCCCGGCGGCACGGTCAACGCCATGTGCAGTTCGGTGCCCGTACCGCCCTGCGCCACCACGGCCTCCGGCGCGCCCCGGAATCGCAGCAGGATGTCGCCCGCCCGGGCGTGCCAGTCTCCGGACGCCGCGTGCCGACGCGGTTCGGTCATCCGGTCACGGTCGAACCGGGCGCCCGGCGAGAGTGTGACGTCGACATGTGAGGTCCCCTCGACCGCGATCACCCGCCGCAGCAGCACAGCGTGGCGCCGACCTCCCGGGAACGCCAGCGCCTCACGGCATTCGGTGATGCCCTCGTCCGTGATCCAGCGCGCCCGCCAGATCAGCCCCACGTCCTCGTAGTACCCGCCCCACACGTACCGGCCGGACGGCTGCACCGTGTAATGGCTGTCGCCGCCGATCAGCGACGCGAAGACCGCATCGCTGTGCCACGAGGGAAAGCACATCCACGCGACGTCCCCGTGCGGGCCCACCAGGAGCCCGCGTTCGCCGTCCGCCAGCAGCGCGTAGTCCCGCAGGACGTGCTGCGGGGGAGGCGAGTGAGGGCGGTCCGTTCGGTGCATCCGATGCATTCCTGATTCTGCTGAGGCCGGGCGGGGCAGGGAGCTGCCACAACACACGGCTACCCGTGAGGCGGACGGTGAAACGCGCGCCGCCCGGCGGGAGGGGGAGTCTACGGTGCGGCATACCGGCGGGGGCCCGCCCTGCGGGCCGCGCCGCGCTGCATCGCGGTCCGCAGGGCGGCAGCGAACCTTCCCGGACCCCAATAGCGCGCGTTGATCCGGCGTGCGAGTTCATCGCGGGTCAGGGGGCCGTGGTCTGTCAGGGCCGCCGCGATGGCGGCGACCTCCTTATCGAGCAGATCGTCGTCGGTGGACAGCTCGGAGACGTCGAGGCCGGACATCCTGGCCTGCGACAGCAGTGTGCCGGGACCGAGACGGAGTCGTTGACCGATGCGTTGCGGGCGGCCGTGTCCTTGCGCGTCGCGCTCTCCGCCGCCTGCCTCCGGTCGGCGCCTTGCCTCCGGCCCGGCCGCGCCCGCGTCTTCGCCTCCCGCCTCCGCTTCGCCGCCGGTCTCCTGCGCGGTCAGCGGGCGGGCGATGTTCTCCAGCGACGCCTGCTCCGCGCGCACGCCGAGGAAGATCTCCGCTATTCCCCCGATCGCCATCACTCCGGCGCCTATCAGAAATGCGACGGTCACCATACTGCGCTCGCCGGTACCTATCAGGGAGCCGAACAGCAACGGACCCGTAACACCGCCGATTGCGGTGCCGAGCGCATAGAAGAACGCGATCGCCATCGCGCGCGTCTCCATCGGGAACACCTCACTCACCGTCAGGTATGCCGCACTCGCTCCCGCCGAGGCGAGGAAGAAAGTGGCGACGACCAGGGCGAGGAATCCCCACGGGCCGACGGCGTCTGTAAGGAAGAGGACGGCCAGCGGCACCGTCATCAGTGCCGAGCCCAGATAGGTAGCCGTGATCATCTGCTTTCGGCCGATGGTGTCGAACAGCCGCCCCAGCAGGACCGGCCCCAGGAAGTTGCCCACCGCATAAATGATGATGAACACCGGCACGAAGCTGGACGTGACATCGAAGAACGTCGTGAACAGCGTGCCGAGATTGAACGTGATGCCGTTGTAGATGAACGCCTGCCCCACGAACAGCGCGGTGCCCAGCACCGCGCGACGCGGGTAGAGCGAGAACGCGGTGTGCGCGATCGTGCGGAACGGTATCGCCTTGCGCTGACGCACGGTGATCGACTCGTGCACCTCGTCGAGTTGCTCGCCGGTCTGCTCGATGATGTCGCTCTCGATGTCGCCGACTATCCGTTCGGCCTCGTCCTGGTCGCCGTGGATGAACAGCCAACGCGGACTCTCCGGCACATGCCGTCGCACCAGCATGATCGTCAACCCCAGCACCGCGCCCACCGCGAATGCCAGACGCCAACCGACATCCGCCGGCAACAGGTCCTTGTTGAGGAACACGATCGCCAGCGCCGCCCCGCCCGCGGCCCCCAGCCAGTATGTTCCGTTGATGAGCAGGTCCACCCGTCCGCGCACGCGCGCCGGGATGAGCTCGTCGATGGCGGAGTTGATGGCCGCGTACTCGCCGCCGATCCCCGAGCCGGTGAAGAAACGGGCAAGGTAGAACCACCACGGCGCGAAGGAGATCGCGGTGAGCACTGTGGCGACGATGTAGACGGCCAAAGTGATCATGAACAGTTTTTTGCGGCCGAACCGGTCGGTGAGATGACCGAAGAATAACGCGCCCACGCACGCGCCGACCACATAGATCGCCGCGGCGAGACCGATCTGACCGGCATTCAGGTGGAGCCCACTGCCCGATTCGGTCAGCCTCGACGCCACCGAACCGACCATCGTCACCTCGAGCCCGTCGAGGATCCACACAGTTCCCAGACCGAGCAGCACCCGGTAGTGGAAGCGGGACCAGGGAAGCCGGTCGAGTCGGCCGGGCACGGCGGTTTCGATGGTTCCGGTCTGAATGGTGGAGCTCATGAGTCGCGGATACCCGATTCAATGCCGTTAATGCGATTGCCCATGATGCGGTTGGACGGCGGCCGGAACGGGAAGACTACGCGCATGATCGCCTGCCACGTCTTCGGCCACCGTTACCGGTTCTCCGTGCAGGGCCGGGTCATGGCATGGGACTGCGGGCGATGCGGACGGCCGGGCGGGTCGAAGATGTACGACACGGAAGAGCACGCACTGGCCTACGCCACCGCGTTCGACCGGGAGGACTCGGCCGATCTCGGCCGGCGCGCCCCGCTGCTCGGGATGTTCCCCCTGCGCATCGCCCACGCTGTGCGCCGTCGTTCTCGGGGCTGAGAATCGGGGCCGGGAGCCGGGACTGCCCCCGTGGGCGTTGGTTGCCGCGCTCACCGGCCGAGCTTCACCCAGGCGGCCCGTCCGAGTACTGCCGCGATCGCGCCTGCGACGGCGACGGGTCCGGCCGTGCGCGTCGCGCGGACCGCCGCCGGGGGCGCGGGCCTTTCCGGCGGCGCCGGCACCGGCGATCCACCGGTCCCGTCGGCCCGCCCGCGTGCGACCGCCATCAGTTGCGCGAGGTGCAGTGGGTCCCTGCCGACCCCGGCCTGGCCCACCTGAGTGCGGCACGAGAACCCGTCGGCCACCAACCGGGTGCCCTCCTCGGCGCCGCGCAGCGCGGGCAGCAGGGCCTGTTCGCCGCACTCCATCGAGATTCCGTACTTGCCGTCTTCGAATCCCCAGGAACCGGCCAACCCGCAGCAGCCGCCGGCCAGCGGCTCCACCTGCGCACCCATCCTCTCGAGCACCTTCTGTTCTGGGGTCTGCCCGCCGGTGGCACGCTGATGGCAGTGCGTCCACAGCTGCACGGCGCCGTCCATCCGCGGCGGGTCCACATCGAACTCGGCGAAGAACTCGGGGAAGTGGTAGACGCTGCGGCGCAGCCTTTCCGCGTCGTCGTCGTGCGGCAGGATGTTGGGCAGCTCCTCCTTGAACACCGCGACGCAGCTGGGCTCCATCCCGATGATCGGAGTTCCCGCGCGCACGTCGTCGCGGATCTCGTCGAGCACGTGATGCAGATACTTCTTCGCCGCGTCAAGGAAGCCGAAGTCGTACAGCGGGCGCCCGCAGCACAGGTGCCCGTCTGGCATCACCACCTGGTAGCCGGCCGCCTCGATGGCCTCTACACAGGCTCTGCCGACGTCGGTGTGCAGGTGGTTCGTGAACGTGTCGGGGAAAAGCAGCACACGGGTGCCGTTGGGATTCGCGGTGCCGCCGCGGCGGGAGAACCATTGCTGCAACGTCATCGGCGCAAAGGTCGGCAGGTCGCGGTGCTGGTCGATGCCGCCCATCCATTTGGTCAGCCGGCTCAGGCCGGGCGTCTGGGTGACGAAGTTCGCCAGTTCGGGAACCCGCACCGCCAGGCGCGCAGCCTGATCGATGAAGCCGAACGCGTAGGCGGACCGCGGCCGCCACCGCCGCATCGATTTGAAATGGTGGTAGCGGAACTCGGCCTTGTAGGTGGGCATGTCCACGGAAACGGGGCAGTCGCTGGTGCAGCCCTTGCACGAAAGGCACAGGTCCAGCGCTTCGGCCACCTCGCGCGATTGCCAACCGTCCGTGATGGTCTCGCCCCGCAGCATCTCGAACAGCAGGCGCGCGCGCCCGCGGGTCGAATGCTTCTCCTCCCTGGTCACCTGATAGCTGGGGCACATCGTGGAACTCGCCTCGGGCACACGGCATTCCCCGATCCCGACGCATCGGAGGTTGGCGTGCGCGAAGTCGCCGTCGTCGTCCGGGTATGCGAAGACCACGTCGGGACGCGGCGGGTTGTAGTCGGTGCCCAGCTTGAGGTTCTCGTCGATCCGATATGGGTCGATCACCTTGCCGGGGTTGAGCTTCCAGTCGGGATCCCATATTGCCTTGAATTCGCGCATCGCCTGCATCAGCCGCGGACCGTACTGCTTGTCAAGAAGCTCGGCACGCTGCTGGCCGTCACCGTGCTCGCCGGATATCGATCCGCCGTACGAGGTCACGAGGTTGCCGGCCTCCTCTATGAATGCGCGATAGTTCCGCAGGCCGTCCGCATGCCGAAGATCGAAGCCTATCCGCGAGTGGATGCATCCCTCCGCGAAGTGCCCGTACATCGCGCCCCGCAGTCCGTGCTTCGCATAGAGGTCCTGCAGGTCGCGGACGTAATCTCCGACGCGCGACGGTGGAACCGCGGAGTCTTCCCAGCCGGGCCAGTGGTCGCTGCCATCCGGAGGGAAGGCGGTGGAGCCCAGGCCCGCCTCTCGAATCGCCCAGAGTGTCTCGCTGTCGCCGCCGTCCTGGACGCTGCGGGAGAGCACCATGCGGTCGGCGTCGTAGTGCTTGTCCTCCTTCAGCCATACGATGAACCGGCGTGCGGTGTCATAGGACTCCGCGGCGTCGTCGGCGCCGAACTGCACGAAAAGCCATGCCCCGCCGTCGTCGCGACGCGGCAGTGCGCGGAGGCCCTCGACGTTCTTGCCCACCACCTGCTGGTCGTGCACCAGCAGGTCGTCGACGGATTCGAGCCCGATGGGTTTCCAGTCCAGAATCTCGAGAACATGCTCGCCCGCGGCGGAAATCGACGGATATTGGACGACGACGAGCGTGCGGTGCAGCAGGGCCGGAGTGAGACCGAGCTCGGCGTGCAACGCCACCGCGCACGTGCTCTCCGTGCCCACCAGCGCGCGGGCCACGTTGAACCCGTTCTCCGGCAACAGCTCGTCCAGGTTGTATCCGGAGACGCGCCTCGGCATGTGTTCAACGCTGGGGAACCCTGCGCGGATGTCCTCTGCGTACCGGTCGCGCAGGTCACGCAGTTGGGTATAGATCTGGCCCTTACGGCCGCCGGCCGCGATGATCCGATCCAGCTGCTCCTCCTCGTTCACCCCCACCCAGAACCGGTCGCCGTCATAGGTGACCACCTCCAAACTCTCGGTGTTGTCGGAGGTGCGCGGTCCGGGGCCGTACAGGTGCGACTGCACCGAATGGACACCGCACGAGTTGTTGCCGATGTTCCCGCCGATCGTGCACCGCGAGTGCGAGGACGGATCGGGGCCGAAGATGTATCCGGTATGGCCGATGGCCTTGTTGAGCTCCTCGTTGATCACGCCGGTTTCGGCGACAACCGTATGGCGGTCAAGATCCACTGGCCCCACGTCGGTGAGATATTTGGAGAAGTCGATCACGACGGCCACGTTGACCGTCTCCCCGGACAGGCTCGTACCGCCGCCCCGGCACACCACCGGCGTATGGTAGGCGTGGCACGCGCGCATGGTTTCCACGACGGCGTCGAGCGTCTTGGGGATCACCACGCCGATGGGCACCTGGCGATAGTTCGACGCGTCGTTGGCATACATGGCAAGACTGCCGTCGTCGAACCGCACCTCGCCGTCGACGTGCCGCTGCAGGTGCCGCTCGAGCCCGATCACGTTGATGGTCTCGGCAGAACTCATACCGGACGCGAAGCGCGTGTCCGCGTGGGCGGGGATGGTCCTCGTTCCGTGCGCGATGTTCACCGGCCCTCCCCCCGGTCGCCCGAATCGCCGGGGAGATACTGCTTGGCCGATTCGGTGAACTCGTGCAGCTTCTGCTTCGTGCCCTTGGTCGCGATTCCCACCCGCTCGGGGTCGCTCACCATGGCCTTGGCGGTCTTCTTTGCCATCTCCGTCTTCATGTGCGGCGGCACCGGCGGGATCTCCGGATCCACGATCACCTCGAGGACCACCGGGCCATCCGTGGCCAGCGCACGGTCCCACGCGGCGCCGATATCGTCCGGGCTGTCGCAGCGAATGCCGGTCAGACCCAGCATCTCCGCGAACTCCGCGTAGGGGACATCCGGGATGTGCTGGGAGCCCTCGAACTTCGGGTCGGCGCCCTGCGCGCGCTGCTCGAACGTCACCTGGTTGAGGTCCTGGTTGTTGAACACGCAGAACACCAGGGGGCCGCCCCGGGTGAACCGGTCCATATAGCGCTTGATCGTGATCATTTCGGCCATGCCGTTCATCTGGAAGACGCCGTCGCCGACCATCGCGATCACGGGGCGCGTCGGATAGGCGAGCTTGGTGGCGATGGCGTACGGCGTGCCCGGCCCCATTGTCGCGAGGTTGCCGGCCAGCGAGGCGCCCATTCCCGGGCGCATGCGCAGATGCCGGGCCCACCAGTTGGCCACCGAACCCGCATCGGCGGTGATGACGGACTCGTCCGGCAGGCGCTTGGACAGCTCATGGGCGACCAGCTCCGGGTTGAGCGGATCGGCCTTGTCATGGGCGCGGTCGTCGAGGACCTTCCACCATTCGTCCACCTGCGCCTCGATGTGCTCGCGCCAGGAGCGGTCCTGCTTGCGCCTGAGCTTCGGCAGCAACTCGTCCAGCGTGCTCACGGAATCACCGACGAGGTTCGCCTCCATCGGATAACGCGTACCGATCATGCGCCCGTCGGCATTGATCTCCACGCCGCGGCACTGATCTTCTTTGGGCAGCCACTCGGCGTAGGGAAACGCGGTACCGATGAAGAACAGTGTGTCCGCGCCGCGCATCATGGCATCGCTGGCGGTGGATCCGAGCAGCCCGATAGGGCCGGTCACGTACGGCAGGTCGTCCGGAAGCGTGGCCCGGCCGAGCGACGTCTTCGCCACGCCGGCGCCCAAAAGCTCTGCCGCCTCCACCACCTGGCCCGCAGCCTCGGCCGCCCCGTGGCCGACGAGCATGGCGACCTTGCTGCCGGAGTTGAGAATCTCGGCGGCCTTGTCCAGTTCCGAAACCGGCGGGATCATGCGGGGCCGCGTCCACCCGACACCGCTGAACACGGCGCCGTGCACGCGCGGCGGCGACGGCACCGCTTCCGACTCGCCCACGTCCTCAGGCAGGATGATCGTCGCGACCGTGCGGTTGGTCAGCGCCACCTTGCACGCACGGTCCACGAGGTGGCGGGCCTGCGTAGGCTCCATGCACGTCTGCACGAAGTCGGACGACACATCCTTGTACAGCGTGTTGGGGTCTATCTCCTGCTGGAAGGCCGCGCCAAGCGACATCCGCTTCTGCTGGCCGATCAGCGCGACCACGGGCTGGTGGTCGAGCTTGGCGTCATAAAGCCCGTTGAGCAGATGTATCGCCCCGCCTCCGGATGTCGCCAGGCAGCACCCGATTGTGCCGGTGAATTTGGCATGCCCGGTCGCCATGAACGCGGCCATCTCCTCGTGGCGGGTCTGGATCAACTCCGGGTCCCCGTCTGCCTGGTTGAGCGCATCGAGCATCGCCAGGATACCGTCGCCCGGGTAGCCGAATATCCGGTGGATTCCCCACTGGCGGAGTCGTCCGAGGATGAATTGCGCGGTCGTCTGCATGGCAGCCCCCATCCGGTTGCGAGAGTCGGTCACCGACTACGGCGTAGCCCGGAATCGCTCACGCGAAACGCGTGGCATGGAAATCGCGGCATGGAAATCGCGGAGTACGAACACGGCGGGCCGCGTCCCGGCGTCCTCTCGAACTGAGGGCCGACGCCGCTGTATCGGGATTACGGGCTGCACCGCGCGGCAGCGGAACGCACTCGACTGCGCGAGCGGCGTTTGCCACGGGGCCGTCGGGGTAGCCGGAGCACGGAAGCGGATCGCGGTCGCATGGGAGTGAACAATGAGCGTCGTTCTCGCGGACACGGGCGCGGCACGGGTGCTGCGCGCCGCGAGATGGGTGCAGTTCAACCTGCCGCGCACCACCACGGGGATCGGCATCGGCCTGCTCACCGGGGCGATCGCGATGCACCTCTATCTGCTGTTCGGCGAGTATTCGTGGCCCGCGGGCTGGCTCGCCTACTACGCGGTGCTGTGCGCGGGGTGGACGATCGCCTGTTTCGGGATGTTCGCCGGCAAACGCGTGGCCAGCACGCAGACGGCGTGGATCCTAGGCGACGCCTTCTGCGTACTGTTCCTGATCGTTTATCTGGTCGGCAGGTCGATGGGGCTTCCGGGCCTGTCCTACGTGGCGGGTTGGTGGGACTTCACCGCCGGAACTTTCGCGATGGCGTTCACCGTCGGATTCCTGGGCGTGCACACGCTTATCGCCCTCGGCGTCCTCATCGCACGACCACAGCAGCGGACGTGGCGCGACTGAACCCGCGGTTCGCCGTCCATGGCAGCGGCCGTAGCGGCCACCTGCCGCGGTCGTGGTGGCACCGTCACAGTGCGGAACAAAGGAGACGCAACGTGACACAACTGGACTACCCGGCGTGGCTGCGCATCGAGCACTGGCTCAACGTGCTGTTCCTGACCTTCCTCATCCGCAGCGGAATCGAGATCCTCGCCGGGTTCCCCAAGATGTACTGGCGCAACCACTCGCTGCCCGGCACGGAATGGGCCCGCTTCACTCGGCGGAAGCACCCGCCCGACAAGCTGCACGACACGCTCGACGACGAAGTCTCCTACTCTTCGCTGATCGCGCTGCCGGGCCACAGGAACCTCGGCATGGGCCGGCATTGGCACTTCGTGACCGTGATCGGTTGGATTCTCCTGGGCGCCAGCTACTGGGCGCTTCTTTTCGCCACCGGCCAATACCACCGGTATGTGCCCTATTCGTGGGAGATCTTCCCGCACGCGTGGGACGACATCGTCACCTACATGAGCTTCCGATTGCCACCACCGCTGCCAGGCCAGCCGCTGGATGCGGTGCAAAAGCTCAGCTACTTCGGGGTGATTTTCCTTCTCGCCCCGTTCCAGATCCTCACCGGCGCCGCGCAATCGCCCGCCGTCGAGGCCCGCTTTCCCTGGTACGTGCGGCTATGGGGCGGGCGCCAGTCCGCGCGCTCGCTGCACCTGCTGGGGCTGGCCGCGTTCGCAGCGTTCATCGTGGTGCACCTGCTGATGGTTTCGTTGTGGGGCTGGGGCCAGCTGAATGCACTGATGATATTCGGCGATGTCCGTGACGTCTCCTGGGCCATCGGCGCCTCCATGGGGATCATTGTGGCGATCCTCGTACTGCACTGGGCGGCGACCGTGTGGAGTCTCAACAGTCCGCGATCAGTGCAGAAGGTGCTCGGTTGGATCATCCTGCATGCGCGTCTCGGTGTGCTGCGGCCGATGCGCTCACGTCAGGACTACTCGACACGCGAGCTGTCCACGGAGCACCGGGTCAACGGGAAGCCGCCGAACAGCCGCGCGTATCAGGTGTTGGCCGTGCACGGATTCGTGGACTGGAAGGTGCATGTCGGAGGACTCGTTGAGAACCCGATGACTCTGGACATGGCTGCCATCCGAGGGATGGCCGACACACAAGACCAGCGGACATTGCACAACTGCGTCCAAGGCTGGTCGGGGATCGCCGAGTGGAGTGGCCTGCCCTTGCGTGATCTTGTGGCGGCCGTCCGGCCGCTGCCGGAGGCCAGATTCATCTGCTTTCTCACCGCCCAGGATTCCGGGCGCGACGAACCGAGCGCGGAAGGAGGCGGCCAGTTCTACGAGATCATCGACCTGGAACTGGCGACGGACCCCCAGACGCTATTGGCGTACGGGATGAACGGCGGCCCGCTGCCCATCAAACACGGCGCTCCTCTTCGCCTGCGAGTGGAAACGCAAGTGGGATTCAAGATGGCCAAGTGGATCGAGCACATCGAGTTCGTCTCCGCCTACGATCGGATAGGGGAGGGGATGGGCGGCTGGCGCGAGGACAACGTGTACTTCGACAAGGACGTCGAGGTATAGGCGGCGGCGGGTGGAGAACCGAGGCACGGGCACTATCGACCGGCCCAGGGCTGGGAGCCGCGAACGGGCTCAGAGAGAAGGGACTAATGCCATGGCGGAAGTCGCACCCGCCTCGGACGCGCTGACGGGAAAGCGATCACGGGCGCAGACCCCGGACGTTCGGCCCGAACTGACGCCACTGGGGCAGGCGGAACGACATCGCGTGCTCGAACAATTGCGCTTGCGTGAAGCGCGATGCGACGCGTGCGGGGGCCATGCCTTCACGGTCGGGGACGCGCTGTATTTGGGGTTTCTGTTCTTGCATTCCGAGCAGGACGACTACATGGTGGGATTGACGTGCGCCGACCCGCGGTGTCCGCGCCCCCGCACCGGCATCGCATTGCGTGGCGGTGAGTTCCTCGCTGCGTGACCTTCACCGCTGCGTGACGTTGACGTTCACCGGTGAGCCCGGCTGCTATATACGGGGGGAGGAGCGGGGACTCAGGTCGCGGCGTCGGTCGTCGCAATCGCGGGCACGGCGATGCCGAGAGCCCGCATCGACGGCTCCAGCTCGCGCAGAGCGCATCGGAGCGCGAAGTAGCGCTGTAGCCCGGCCGCCCCGAGCCGGCCTGCTCTGTTGTAGTGCTCAAGCCTTTCGAGCCGGCCGAAGATCAGCGTGCCCCAGCGGATGGAGAACGAATAGATCGCGGCCTCGTCCCCCCGACCGCCGCGCTCTTCGTCCGAGCCGTGGGAGCCGGCCAACCTCCGGAGGCCGTCCACCGCCGTCTCGAGCATGTCGAGGTCGACGTCGATGCCCGGCACTCCCTCGGGCGGCTCCTCATATGTTCGGCTTGGTGATCGAGACGACACCGGGCACCCCCTTGAGGGTCAGGAAGATTTTCTCAGGCCCCACTGCGAGACCACTGAGCGGAGCTTGTCGGGCCGCGCGCTCGAGTTTTCGTCGGAAATCAATAGTGCGCACAACAGGAATGGCGCCGTCCGGCGGGTACCCCTCGAAGGAGTTGGCCTGCAACACCACCAGCGAATCCTCCGTGGCGGCATACACACGCGTGTTGTCAGTGCCGATGTACCGGGCCGGCGCGCCGAGTTCGGCACGGCCGACGACCTCCATCCCCTTGAGGGCCCGCTTCGTATCGAGGGCAAGCAATCGGTCCGAGTCCCGCGTGGCCACATAGACCTTGCTGGACTTCGCCCTGTCCCCGGCGATCGCCTGCGCCGCAACAGGCACCGCGCCCGTCTCGTCAGCAGGCATCGTGTGGCCTTTGTAGTGGGCGACGTGACCCGCGCCGACGACGTGGAAGTCGATGGTGTGCCCGCGGCCGGCACCCTCCAACCCGCCATCAGGTCCGGCCTCGACGGGCTGCACCCCCAGGAGTCGACGACGATGCAAGTCGATCACGGCCACGCTTGCACCGTTATCCGGCATGGCGAGCAGGATCCCGGCACCCGCCTCGAGGCCGAGTCTGTCGGGGGCCGGACCGCCGGGCAGCGACCCGATCGGCCGGAGCCCGTCGATGCGCAGTTCTGCTATGCGGTCCTGCCGTGGCTGTGCGATGAACACTGTGCTGTCGTCGAGCGGATTGATCGCGAGGTTCTCGCCGACGGCCTGCTCGCCGCCATCGCCCAACGGAGCGGAAAGAACCGTGTTCCCCGGTCTGTCGCCGTTGACCGCGACTGAGGCGATCCTCCCGTCCGAAGTCACTCCCAGAAGCCTGCCGACGTGGGTCGACCAGATCGGCTCGCGCAGCGGCATAGCGGTGTGCACCAACGTCACCCGCCCGGACATCGGTGCCCTCCCGGATCCGGAGCACCCGCCCAGCAGGCCGGACGCCGCGACCACCAATGCCGCAGCCGCCGCGGTCGGCACCGCCGACCACCGACGACGTGGACCATGTCGCATCACGGGCACCTTCCTCACCGGGCGCGTTCCGTCCCGGTGCATCCTTCGGAATGCAGGGTCGGTCGGGCCACTCTCGGCGCGATACCCCGGATAGTGCAGTTCAATCACGACTGCAGCGGCCGGTCGCCATCGTGCGGCGTGGACAGGCGCTGGACTCGGCACGTGGATGCCGGAACTGGGCGCGCTTGGCCTTCCGGCGGTTTGCGCCGAGGGAGCGCTGGGAACCTCCGCAGTGCAGGAGCCTGACCGGCACGGCGAAGGGAAGCGCGCGTGATGCAGCCATCCATGGCGTCATCACGCCTTCAGGCTGTGTTCCACCGCTCTGGAAAGATGCTCGCCGTACTGCCGTCGATCGCCGCGGGGCTGCCGCGTCGCCCGGACGGCGGAATGCTGCTGGTGCTGTTGTGCGTGGCGCCGCCGGTGGTTGAGGAGTCGATAGTCCAGGCGTTCGGCTTCACGTCGGCCGCGGGCCTTGCCCCGGCGGCGAGCGCCACGCCAGTGCTGGGCGTGTTCCACGATCTGCGCTGGCTGTTCGTTTACCACGACTCCTGGCCGACATTCGTAGCCGAGGCACTGGCTGCGGTACTGCTGCGTTCCGCGTTCGTCGTGGCGGTGGCGCGTGTGATGTGGCCCGACGGTACAGGGCGGCCCCCGCTGCGAGACACTTTCCGGTACATGGCCACCTTCACAATGGCCACGATGGTCGTGTTGACCCCGTGGGCGATCGTTGCGATGGCGGCATCGGCGACTTCGCTGTCGTGGTTCGTCCTCGGCGAAGTAGTGCCGGTGCTGTTCCTCGTTCTGGTTCTCTGCCGCGGCGGCATCGTGCGGCAGTGGTGGCGGGGACTGCCCACTCCCGGGGCGTTGCTGTGGTCGTTCCTCGGGTTCCTTGCGATGACCGCAAGTGCGCTGGCGATCACGTCTGCGCCCGGACTCTGGACGATCCTGATCGCCGGAGTCGCCGGCGCCGTGAACGCGTGGCTGTGGAAGGGACTGGTGCGCAGCGTGGTATCCGCCCCGGTCCGGTGGCGGTGGTTCCCGTCGGTGCCGGCCGCGTTCTTGGTGGGCGCAGTTGCGCTGCTGTATTTGACCCATGCCGCAAGCACCGGCGGCGGCTTCCGGCTCGGCGGCGGACAACAGCAAGCCATCGCGCGCGTGCAAGCTGCAGTGCCGGGAAAGACAGTCATGTTCGTCGCCGGATACGGTTCCACCTACCGCCCACCGGACACGCCGGACCCTAGCCCTTCAACAGCGGTCACGGCGGAGAGCTGGGCTCCCGGCGCGAGACTCTCGGTTCCTGTGCGGTACTCGTACCGTGGTCTTGCGCCGGACGGGGAGCCGTTGGGGTACAACCGCGGCGCGACGCATCAGTCGATCGCGACCGCTGCCGCATTGCTCCACCTTCAAGTACAGGACGCCGCCCGCCGCACAGGCAGACCGGTAGCGGTTGTAGCGCAGAGTGAGGGCACATTAATCGTGCATACCTATCTGGCCCTGTACCCGCACCTGCACGTGTCCGACGTGGTGCTGCTCAGCCCGCTGGTCCGGCCCGGCCGCGTGTACTTTCCACCGGCCGGGGCCGAGTCCGGCTGGGGGATCGCGGCAGGGTGGGTGCTGCGCGGGATGCTCACCGTGGCACGTTGGGCGGGAAGCGACATCATCAGCCATGCCGACGAGCCGTTCGTGCGTTCGATCGTCGACCACGGGCCGTTCTTCCGGAATACAATGCTGTGCCCGTCGCCAGGCGTCCGTTCGATAGTCTTCATGCCCAACGTGGCGGGGGCGGTGGTGCCGCCCGACACCGCGTCGCGCATCCCCATCCGGGTGATGCCGGGACTGCACGCCACGCTGCTTGGGGAGAAGGGCATCGATACCCGCATCGCGGCATTCCTGCGCGGCGAAGACGTGGGCTCACCGCCAGACACGGCATTCCGGCTGACGCAGCGCGCGGCGGCCGCATGGGAAGCGCCTGCACTCGCCGTCTCCGTCAACAATGCCTGGCCTGTCGGCGACGATCTTCCGGACGCGTCATTCGCCCACGACGGCGACATCTGCGCAGTGCCCCTGGACGCCTACAGGCTGCCCGGCCAGTAAGCGCCCGGCCCGCGCATAGTGCCCCGCGGCGCGTCGACCAAATCGATGACGAATCCTGTGACAACCCACTTGTCCAAGCAAAACGGGCAGGTGATGGGCTCGCCGATGCTGTGCCGTATGCCCGAGGGCTTCCGCGGTGTCTCGTTGACCTGCGGAGGTGCCCTGCTCCGCCATCACCGTCAGGTGTCCTCCCAGCGCCCTTGCCGCCTCGCCCTTGTATTCGTCGGCCTGCCGCCGCGCAGCATCCGCGGCCTCGGTGGCTGCCGTGACTGCCGTGGTCGACCCTCCAGACCCTCGGTTCCGGACAGCGATGCGGTGAGCTCGTGATCAGCTGAAGCCGACCCCTGATCGCCTATGTGCACGTCGACGCGCGCGCCGACGGCGCACGGTGAGCAAGAAACCGATGAGCAGCGCGACACCCGCTGTGGGAGGGCCCAACCTACGCATCGCCGGCTCCTCAAGCTTGGCGGTGGCCAACCGCGCGGTCTGCACGGCTCTCATGCGTGCGGCAACGGCGGCGTGCTCCGCCTGTGCTCTCACATCGAGCTTTCGGGCGAGCTCATCGACGGTGGATCCCAGTTCCGCGCGCGTCTTGCGGATGTCCGCCTCAATCTCGTCACGCGCGTCGGGCGTTGCGGCGCTCAGGTCCTTCTGCGATGCGCTGTGTTTGGACGCGCTCATGAGCTCGTGTGTCCTTTCACGGTTTCGATGTCTTCCCGCACACAGCCGATGGTCTCCTCCGGCATGGTCGGACGCGCACGACGGACCTCCAGCGCCACCCCTCCCAGCGCAGCGAGCGCCGCCAGGACGAGAGCGGTTCCGACGATCAGCGCTGAAAGCCACGTCGCCAGCACCATGGCGATCGCGGCGATCACCGTCGCGGTCAACGCCATCGCGCCCAGGAGCCCCAGCACGGCTGCGACTCCGCCCATGCCCGCAACGAGTCCCAAACGCTTGCCTTTGGTACGGGATTCGGCTAACGCCAGCCGGACCTCATCGCGCACCAAGTGCGTGATCTGGTGCGACAGGTCGCCGAGCACCTCCGAGGTTGGCCGGTTCGGTTCGTGGGCCGCGACACCGCCGGATGCCGTCTCGTCCTGGGATGCAGCGTTGCCATCGTCGGCGGCGTCCCCACGCGCCTGCTCCGCGAGGCTTCGGGTCTTATCTCTATGCCGGAGTTCGTCTGCCGCACCGTCGTCCTGTGCGTTCGGGCTCGTGTCCGGCTGGGGCACTTGCGTTTCCCGACTTCCGGACGGCTCCATCGGGTGCCTCCTGCTGTGTGGTCGACGTTCGGCGGTGCTCGCTGTTTCCGTGGGAGTTCGGAGCTTCCGTCGTCCTCGCGGTTCGGGTACCCGTAAGCGTCCGGAGGTAATCGCGTCGGAGCCGGGGGATCGCCCACGGCTCTATTGCTCATTGCACCCGGTACTGCTCTATGTCCGTCCAACGCACTTCTACGCCCAAGCCCGGGCGGGACCTGTCCGGCCTCAGCTCGCCCGGCGGCTGGGGTGTGAGCACCCCGTCGAACGCCATTGCTTCGATCCGGATGTGATCGTGGAAGTACTCGAGATGACGCAGATGCCACACCGCGGTGCCCACGTGCGCACTGATCTGCGGGGCGCAATGCAAAGACAGTTCCATGCTGCGGGCGTCGCACAATGCGGACACGCGTAACGTGCCGCTGACGCCCAGCGCGCGCGTCACGTCGGCCTGCAGGCAGTCCACCGCGCCTGCGTCGAGCATGTGGTGGAAGTAGGGGAGGTGGTAGCCGTACTCGCCCGCTGCGATGTCCATGCCGACGGGGGCACGGTCGCGGACCAGACGCAGCCCGTCGAGGTCGTCCGAGCTGACGGGCTCCTCGAACCAGCGCACCTCGTGTACCGCGAACCTGGCGGCCCACAGCAGCGCTTCTTTGCGCTGGTATGCGCCGTTCGCGTCGACGAACAGTTCGGCGTCCGGGCCCACAGCCCCACGCGCCACCTTCAGCCGGTGCTCGTCACGTTCGGGATCGCGTCCCACCTTGATCTTGAACCGCCGCATGCCCATGCACGCCCAGCCGGTGAGCTGATCGACGAGTTGCGCTTCGTCGTAGGAGGTGAATCCGCCGCTTCCGTACACCGGAGTGGCCTCGTGCACGGCACCCAGCGCCACCGAAAGCGGCTGCCCCAGCAGTGTGGCGAACAAGTCCCACAGCGCGATGTCGACGGCCGAGATCGCCTCGGCCGCCAGACCAGGTTTACCCAGGTTGCGCACCGCATGCTGCATCTGCATCCACGATCGCTGCGGCGTCATCGCGTCGGCGCCCTCGACGACGCCTGCGAGGGTGCCCGTGATCACCGTCGCGGCGGCCGGACCCGCATAGGTGTAGCCGGTGCCGATGTACGGTCCGCAGCGCGCGGAGACGATGACGACGGTGGTCGAGTCCCACGCGAGGGTGCCGTCGGACTCGGGGGCGTCGGTCGGAATCGTGAACGCCGACGCCTCGATGCCCTCGACGGAGTAGTCGGGGGCAGGACGGTGGGCGGCGATCGTGCCGAATTGCGAAGTGTCCATGCTGCCGACTACCCGCTTCACCGCTGCGGCAAAGGAGCGGCGCGGTTTTTTCTGCGCCGCATCGGGTATCCCGACACTGCGGCGCTCCGCGCAGCGTCGGGAGGTGACGGCGATGACATCGATTGCGAGTTCGGGCGTCCCGCGTCGGCCTGTCGCCCGGTACCGGCATTCCGGCCCCAGCGTCCGGTCACGCCTGGTGGCGGACACGGTGAGGCTGACGGTCAAGCAGGTGATGCGCGGATGGGCGCTCGACCCAGCATTGGGGTGGCCCACCGGGCTCGTCGACAAGGCCGCGGGACTGCTGCCGTCGCCATCGAATACCGCCGCCCAGCCCGTGCGGCTGCCGCACTGCAGTGCCGAGTGGCTCCGCACCAAGACGCGGCGGGCCAAGCGTGCAGTGCTGTACCTGCACGGCGGGGGATTCGTGATGTGCGGGCTCAACACCCACCGCGCCATGGCGTCCGTGTTGTCGAGCCGCTCGGACGCGGCCGTACTCAACGTGGACTACCGCATGCTGCCGCACAATGCCGTTCCGGACGCAGTGGAGGATGCCGTGGACGGCTACCGCTGGCTACTGGAGTGCGGCTACGAGCCCGACGAGATCGCCGTGGTCGGCGACTCGGCCGGCGGGTACCTCGCTTTCACGTCCGTGCTCTCCCTGACCGCGGCCGGCCTCCCGACCCCGGCGGCTATCGCCACGGTGTCGCCGTTGACCGATGCGTCCACCACTCTGCACCGACCGGACTGGGACGGCTGCCCGATGCTTCCTCGTTCGGCACTGCGGGCAATGGTGCGCTATCTGCGCCGTTGCCACCGGCGCATCGCCATCGACGGTAAGCCCGTCGACCTCGTCTCCCCGCTGCGCGAGGACCTCAGCACGCTGCCGCCGGTCAGCATCCACGTGGGCGGGCGTGATCTGTTGCGCACCGAGGGCGAGATGATGGCCGACCTCGTCGGCGAGGCCGGCCGACCGTGCGAATTGCACGTATGGGAAGGCCAGATGCACGATTTCCCGCTGACGACGACTCTCACCCCGGAGGGGGACGCCGCGCTCGAAGAGATCTCCCGGTTCGTATCGAGGCACACTGCCGGGAGCGCTGCGGCATGACGGAGCGCCCTGGCACCCACCGGCTGCCACGCCGGAACCGTGGTCGCCAGGCGAGGGGTCAGCGTGCGCTGCCGCCGGGCTGGTCGGTGCCTTCAGGCTGTTGCGGTACGGCGTCCACGAGGTCGTCGTGCGTAGTGAATGTACGATCGGGCAGCGCTTCCAACGCCTCGAGGGTCTTGCGGTCGGCGCCGCGGGTGCGCGCGTAGTCCAGTGCACGCGCACGATCGGCGGGATAGCTCAAACCCTGCAGCGCCTTTGCCGCGCGCAGGTCATCGCGTGTGGTCATCGGTCCTCCTTACCTACCCGTCGCGGCGACACCGCCGGCGCAGATGCCGTCAGAGTGGTCCTCCCGCAGCACCGGCCGCAGCCGGGGCCGTATCGGACACGGCGCCGACGCCGGTGCTGTTTGTGATCGTGTTCGCGGCCGGGAGGGCGTCGTCGAGTCCGAGGCGGTCGATCACGGCGCGCAGCGGCGGCGGGCAGCCGCCAAGGCGCAGGACGGCGCCGTTATCGGCGAGCCGCCTGCTGTGCTCGAACAGCAGTTCGAGGCCGCGTGCGCTGCAGAAGCCCAGCCTGGTCAGGTCGATAGTGGTGTCGCGGCGGGGAAGGTGCGCGAGTCGCCGTGCCAGCGTGGCGGCGTTGGCGGCGTCGATGTCGCCGCCGATCTCGAAAGTTACCGGCTCGTTGCCACTTGTGGCCGGACGGCCGGTCCGGCCGCGACCGGTGGCGTCGGTGATCAGCCAGTATGCGGCGCCGGTCGTTGTGAGGTTGGCCTGGTCTGCGGTGCGGCGGAGCATGGCACGGGCCTCATGGGCGTTGACGTGGTGCGTTTCCATCAGAACGCCTTCGGCGTGCCCGATGATCGCGTGATCACCTGCCGCTGGCCCCGCATCTCCTTCGCTGGTGTGGCCGGTGTGCTTGCGCAGTTGTGTGGCTGCGTGGCCGGCGAACACGGCGGCGATCGTCTCGTCATCGCCGCTGAATGCGTCCACGTCGGTGGCATACAGGGTCAGCGTTCCGAGGGTGGGGTCGTCGGCGGACAGTCCGACTGCGAGGATGGAGCCGAACCCGCACTGACGTGCGGCGAAGGCGAACTCGGGCCAGCGCCGGTCCGCGGCGGTATCGACGATGGACACGGTGCGCAGGCCGCGCGCGGTGGGCAGCCACGGGCCGCGGCGACGCGCATTCTGCGACCGGGCGAGCGTGTCGACCGCGGGGTCGGTCGCCCCGTAGCTGCTGACGGAGCCGGAGCAGGCAGGGCAGGTGATTCCCGCCTGGGCCGCGGCGGGAATCGCCGCGACAGCGGCATGGGTGCTCTGCTCCAACGCGGCGTCGAGATTGTCGCCTCCGGCGGGCGCGTGGGGAGGATGAATTTGGGTAAGTGATGGCATGATGTGCCTTCCCGGTCGAGAGTGCCGAACAGGCCGACCACCGGGGTTCTGGGGTAGCTGCTCACCAGTATGCCCGCTTGAGCATGCAGTGTCATGCGGTATATGTATCCGGTTGTGCGGCAACCGTAATCGGGCGGGACGCATATGCCCTGGCACGACGCCCGACCTGGGATGACGGCAGTCGATTAGAGCAGCTGCGACCGCCCGGCATGCTGCTGGCGCCGGGGTTGGACGCTGTCGGTGGTGTAGCCCCGGGACGGGACAGGACGGGAGCGCTCATGGTGACGTCGTCAAGCGCGGACGGCGATGACGCGGGAGTGGCGTGGGTGCGCACAGCGATGGGCGCCGAGCTGCGCAGCGGCGCCGGCGGGGCCGGGCCGCTTCTCATCGACGTCACGTGGCACCCGCCGGCGATACGTGCCGGGCTTCGAGGCCCCCCGCGTTGGGCAGTCATGCTGTGCGCGGTCGAGCCCCGTGCCTGCTATGCCGCGCCGGCGCAACATAACGAGTTCCGGGTCCAGAAGGAGCTGCTTCGGTCTCAGATGTACTCGGAATCGGATCGGACGCGACGCGATCGCATACTTGCGCAGATCTCCATGCGCGTTCTCAAGGATATACACCTCATTCCGTCACAGTGACGGAATGAGGTTCCACGGGGGGGGCGGGCGCATACGAACGGCCGCGAACGACACGGAGCTCGCCATGCGCACATCGCCGGCTTGTGAGCACCCGCCGATGCCGGCGAGTCGGCGCCGGGCACGCTGCGCGCCCGGATAGCCGGGTTGCACATGCACGGGCGGCGTCACGCCGCGACACGGCGCGTATCGGGATGCGGCTGCGCCGCACGTGGAATGCAGGCAGGTCATCGAACCGTGTCTCGTCACAGCCTTCAGCGCGACCCCATCCCGCGCATCCAACCGGATCGCGGTAACGCCGATAATCTACATTATGTCATTTCGTCCGCCAGTGCTTCTGACGAGGCCGCCGGACGACACCCATCTCCTCGCGAACGACCGCACCAGCACTGCGGCACGCCAGCCCGCCTTGCTACAGTCGTCGCAACGGCTCCCTGTCCTGGCGACGAGAGGCACCACTTGTCCTCATTCCTCATCTTCATCGCGATCATCCTGATCATCGCAGCGGGCGTGATCGCGTACCTGGGATTCCGCGCCAAGCGCCAGGCCGAGGCGGCGAACCGCCCCCCGGCGCAGCGCACTGATCCCCTCGGTTCGGCGACGTCCTCCACGTCGTCCTTCGGCCCGCGTTCCCTCGGCCCAGGCGCCATCGTCTCCTACTTCGGCGTCGACTATGTCGTCCGTGGCACGCTCACCCTGCGCGAGGGGCCCTTCGTCTGGTGGGAACACCTGCTCGCCAGCGAAGGCGAGCCGAAATGGCTCAGCGTCGAAGAGGACGACGGCACACTGGAATTGGCCCTCTGGCACAAGCGGCCCGGTCCGTCGTCCGCACCGCAGGGCACTGTCCAGGTCGAGGGCATCGACTACACCGAGGATGAACGCGGGCGCGCCTCCTACACCACCGAGGGCAACACCGGGCTCCCCTCCGGCGGCGAGATGGACTACGTCGACTTCGTTTCCGCCGACGGCAACAGCCTCCTGGGCTTCGAGCGCTGGGCGCCCGGCCAGGTGTGGGAGGTATCCGTCGGCAGGACCCTTCTACCCGGCGAACTCACGGTGTATCCTGCTCCGCCCGCGGGATCCTGAGCCCAGCCGGTGACGTTCCACGTTCTCACTGTTCCGGCCACCGATGTGGACGCAGGTGAGCTGAATCTGATCCTGGGCCGCCCCGCGCCCCCTGCTCTCGCCGAACTCGGAATAGCACACCCGTGCGGAGGCACTCTGACCCTCGGCGTGCTCGGCGCCTCGCACGTCGTCACGATCGACTCGGGTGCACAGCCGTTCACCGAAGAGATCTCATGCAACACGGCCCCGCACCGCACTCCCCTCCCCCGCAGCTTCGAGGACCGGGGCTATCGACTCGAGGTTCTCACCCGGGAAGTGAGCCACGCCGGCATCGCGCGGCTCGCAAGCCTGCTGCAGGCACGCTCGGAGGGCGACTCCCGCTGGATCACCGGACGCTTCCCCGGTGACGACTCCGCTCTGACCAGCCTCGCAGCACAGCCGGAGCGCCACGGCTGGAGCTGGCGCACATGGCACCTCTACCCCGGCGCCCGCCGCGGCACCGTGGTCCGCACCGAAAGCCGGTGGACGCCATGAGTACCCGGCGCCACTACCTCATCGCAGGCCTGCTCGCATTCGGCGCTGTCGTGTGCCTGCTGCTGGCGGTCGCCGTCGCCAAGAACATCGAATCGCACATCGACGAGACCTATCAGCGGGTGCAGCTCGCCACGGGCGGCAAGAATTACCGCTGCGCCGGCGACCCCGCACAGGTCGCCGACGACCTGGCGGCATACAAGGCCCCGCAGGCACGCCAGGCGGACCGCGGCACCGAATACCTGCGATACGACGACGACATCGTGACCGTCGGCCCGCTCGGCGGGGAGCCCTGCGTGGTCCACCTCGAAGGCCTCAATGCGGGTTACCGTGGCGGCGCGTTCATCTTCCTCGGCCCCGGCTTCTACCCCGGCGCACCGGCCGGCGGAGCCGGAGGGAGCGGCGGCGGACCGGGGGGGACCAAATGACACGATCGCCGCGCACATCGCCGCGCAGGACGCCCAAGACCATCGTCACGACCACCGCGAGGAGCACCTCATGAATCTGGCCGTCGAATTCGGAACGCTCCACGGCAGCAGCCTCGCGCAGAACGCCGTGGCGATCGTGCTGTACTTCGCCGTCGGCGTCGCGATCATGGGACTCGGCTTCGTCCTGGTCGACGTGCTGACTCCCGGCAACCTGCGCAAACAGGTGTTCCAGGAGCACAGGCCCAATGCCGTCGCGGTCGCCGTGGGCATGCACCTCGCGCTGGCCATCGTCGTCGCCTCCAGCATCTTCGCCAGCTCACTGGGGCTCGCCCAGGGACTCGTGGACACCATCGTCTACGGCGTGATCGGGGTCCTGCTGCAGGTGGCGACGCTGATCGTACTGGAGGTCGCCGCCCCGGGCCGTTCCCGTGACCTCATCAAGTCACCGACCCTCCACCCGTCGGCCGTGGCCGTCGCGGTAACCCTGTTCGCGGTGGGCATCGTCAACGCCGCCGCCATCTCGTGATCCGGGCCCACACCGAGTGAGCACGACCACCGACGCCGCCAACGGCGACTCCCCCGCTCCGGGGCACCCTGCCGACGACGACGAGGGCGCCGGACCACCGTTCGTGCTCCAGCGCCGGTGGCGGGCCCTGCTGCTCGCCTCGGTGGCGGCGTGCGCGGCCTGCGGGCTGATCTACGAGCTCGCCCTGCTCACGCTGTCGACCAGTCTCGCGGGCGGCGGCATCGTCGCCACCTCGCTGATCGTCGCCGGCTACGTCGCCGCGCTCGGCGCCGGGGCGCTGCTGGTCAAGCCGCTCCTGCACCGTGCAGCCATCACCTTCGTCACCGTCGAGACCCTGCTGGCGCTCGTCGGCGGACTCTCCGCCACCGCCCTGTACCTGACGTTCGCCTACTTCGACTCGTCGCTGTGGGTGCTGGTGTTCGCGACAGCGCTCATCGGGTCGCTCGTCGGCGCCGAGGTCCCCCTGCTGATGACCCTGCTCCAGCAGGGACGTACCGCGGAGGCGACCGACTCCGGCCGAATCCTGGCCAACCTCAACGCCGCGGACTATCTTGGCGCACTGCTCGGCGGGCTCGCCTGGCCGTTCATCCTCCTGCCGGCGCTCGGCATGATCCGCGGCGCAGCGGTCACAGGAATGGTCAACCTCGTCGCCGCGGCCGTGCTCGCGCTTTTCCTGCTGCGGCACCTGCTTTCCCGGCGCGCGTTGATGCTGTCGTTGCTGCTGCTCGCCGCGGCCGCCGCCGTGCTCATCACTCTGCTGGTGGGCTCCCGCCACATCGAGACCACCGCGCGCCAAGCGCTCTACGCCGACCCGATCATCGCCTATGAGCGCTCCGACTACCAGGAGATCGTGGTGACGCAGCGCGGGAACGACACCCGCCTATACCTGGACGGCGGGCTGCAATTCTCCACCCGTGACGAGTACCGCTACACAGAGAGTCTGGTGTACCCGGCGCTGCAGGCGGACACCCGCTCCGTGCTGATACTAGGCGGCGGCGACGGCCTGGCGGCGCGCGAGCTTCTGCGGGTGCCCTCCGTGGAGCACATCGTCCAGGTGGAGCTGGACCCGGAGGTGCTCGAACTCGCGCGCACGACGCTCAGCGGCATCAACGACGACTCCCTTGCGGATCCGCGCGTGCAGGTGATCGTGGACGACGCGATGTCGTGGCTGCGCCAGGACCATCCGGCGATCCCAGACGACGGCTTCGACGCGGTGCTCATCGACCTGCCCGACCCCGACACCCCACAGCTGGGACGGCTCTATTCGACGGAGTTCTACGGCCTTGCCGCCCGCGTGCTGGCCCCGGACGGCCGCATGGTGGTCCAATCCGGAAGCCCGTACTTCACCACCGACGCCTACTGGCGTACGGTTTCGTCGGTCAGTGCGGCCGGACTCGCGGTCACTCCCTACCACGTCTACGTCCCCACCTTCGGCGGCTGGGGGTTCACCCTCGCCTCCCACGGCGACACTCCGCCCGCCGCGACGCTGCCCCCGCGGCTTCCCGACCTCCGGTTCCTCGACCAGCAGGTGCTCGACGCCGCGGTGGTCTTCCCCGACGACATGGGGCCTCGCAATCTGGAGCCGTCCACGCTGGCCCATCCCCGCGTCGTCGAGGACATGCGCCATGGCTACCGCTGAACCGGTGACACGTCGCCGCACTCAGATGCGCATGAGCGCGGCGACGCGGATAGGCTGAGGTCGTGACCGACAACCGGCCGCCGCTCATCGACCGGTCCGCCCGCCCGGCGGGCCCGGGTCCCGCGATGCCGTACACCCAGGGCACCCACGACGCCCTCGTCGCCGCTCAAGCAGTGTCCCGCCCCTCTGTGCAGCACGGCCACGCGGACGTCGATCGCCATGCGTCCGTCACCGCGGCGCACCTGCTGCTCGCCATCCTCGCGGAGACCGGCTCCACAGCCACCCGGGCCTTCACCGACCAGGGGATCCGGCTCGGCCGTGCCCGCGTGCGCGTCGCCGCGCTCACACTGCCGCCCCCGGACGACACCGAGCACGCGAGAGTGGCCATGCCCGCCATCGACGTGATCCTCGCAGAGGCCCGCTCCGACGCCGCGCGCCGCCGGCACCCTGCAGTGGGCACCGGCCACCTGCTCATCGCGCTGACCGCACCGCGCGCCCTGGCGGACGACCTCACCGGCCTCGGAATGGACCTGCCCGCTGCAGTCCGGTTCGTATGCGCAACCTACGCCGCCACGCCTCCGCGGCAGCGCGACACCGGACCCGAGTTCGCATGAGCCGCCGATCTTCTCCCCGCAGTGGAACCGTCCTCCCGCGTCGCGCGGGCCACGGCCAGGGTCGGCGACGCCCGGTTTCCGGCCGGATTCCAGGCTCGTCGCGACGGGCGCCCCGCCGGATCACTAGGGTTGACGGTGTCCTGCCGTCCACGGATCTGCGGATCCGCATGAGGAGTGCGTCATGACCAGCGAGACCGGAACACCACAGCGCCACCGGGTGGTGGTCATCGGATCCGGCTTCGGCGGACTGTTCAGCACGCAGGCTCTCAAACGTGCCGACGTCGACGTCACCTTGATCGCCAAGACCACCCACCACCTGTTCCAGCCGCTGCTATACCAGGTGGCCACCGGGATCCTCTCCGAGGGCGAGATCGCCCCGTCCACCCGCCTGGTGCTGCGCAAGCAGCACAACGCCGAGATCCTGCTGGGCTCCGTGACGGACATCGACCTCGACGCCAGGACGGTCACCTCGGAGGCCATGGCCATCACGCGGGTCACGCCGTTCGACAGCCTCATCGTCGCCGCAGGCGCCAAGCAGTCGTACTTCGGCAACGACCACTTCGCCGAATACGCGCCGGGTATGAAGACCATCGACGACGCCCTGGAGCTGCGCGGCAGGATCCTCGGCTCCTTCGAACAGGCGGAAATCTGCACAGACGATTACGAGCGCGAACGGCTGATGACGTTCGTCGTCGTCGGCGCGGGCCCCACAGGTGTCGAGCTGGTCGGCCAGATCGCCGAGCTCGCCCACCGCACGCTCCACGGCAGCTTCCGCAACATCGATTCGCGCAACGCCCGCATCATCCTCCTCGACGGGGCGGACGACGTTCTTCCTGTGTACGGCGGCAAACTCAGCGCCAGCGCGGCCAAGCGGCTGACCAAGATGGGCGTCGAGATCCACACCGGCGCCATGGTCACCGACGTCGACCGCGACGGCATCACCATCAAGAAGAAGGACGGAAGCGAGAAGCTCATCCGCTGCCAGTGCAAGGTGTGGTCGGCGGGCGTGCAGGCGAGCAAGCTCGGCGGGATCCTCGCCGAGCAATCGCATGCCGAGCTCGACCGGGCGGGCCGTGTACACGTCAACCCGGATCTGAGCCTTCCAGGGCACCCGAACGTCTTTGTCGTCGGTGACATGATGGCGCTCGACAACCTGCCCGGCCTCGCGCAGGTGGCCATGCAGGGCGGCACCTACGTGGCCAAGAACATCGCGGAGGAGGCCGGCGGCCGCCCGCACCACGAGCGCAAGCCGTTCAAATACTGGGACAAGGGAAGCATGGCGACGATCTCGCGGTTCAGCGCCGTCGCCAAGGTGGGCCGGCTCGAGCTCACCGGGTTCATCGCGTGGATCATCTGGCTCGTCATCCACCTGATGTATCTGGTTGGCTTCAAGAGCCGGTTGACGACGCTGATGTCGTGGGCGACCACGTTCTTCGGCCGCGGCCGAGGCCAGATGACCATCACCGTGCAACAGGTGCTCGCGCGCTCCGCCCTGGGACAACTGGGCAACGGCAAGTATGCGGTCCTCGACGTGGACGCGGCGAAGAAGCTCGCACAGGAGGAAGCGGAGCGGGTGCTCGCGCTCGAACGCTCCCACAACGGGACCCGTCACCACGCCGACGGGGGCTTTACGGACGAAGGCTCTGGCGCCGACGCCGAGGAGGGCCCCGCCGAGGCCGCCGGCTGAGCGGGCCGGCCTCAGACGACAGCGCCGTCCGGATGGCGCTCAGTTGGCCAGGCGCTCGGCGTTCTCGACGTTCTGCAGCCGAACCTGGCCCTCGGCCACCAACCGGCCGTCCTCGTCGGTGATCGCCACCCGCCAGAGCTGCTGCAGCCGCCCCCGGTGCTGCGGTTCGGCCACCGCCTCGAGCCGACCGGTGCGCACCGCGCGCAGAAAATTCGTGTTGTTGTTCACACCGACCACGTTGCCGCGCTCACCCAGCCACAGCGCAGCGCCGAGGCTGGCGACCGATTCGATCACGGAGCAATAGACGCCTCCGTGGACGATTCCGTACGGCTGGTGCAGTTCCGGTGCGGCGTCCCACTCCACGCGGATACGGTCGCCCGAGGCCTCCAGGAAGCGCAGACCGAACGCCTTGTGGAACCCGACGCCCGCCATGGCCTGCACTTCTTCGAGGGGCGGCCCGCGGTGTTCCGCCGCTGCGGCCGACTCCGCTTCCGTCGAGGTTCCGTAGGACACAGCCGCTCCATCCGCTCGTGATCGATTGCGCGGTCATGTGCCCGCGCCCCGGCGCGGCCGGGATTCCGGCCGCGCCCAATCCTTCCACACGGCCTCGCGCGAAACCGCCGACTCCCCGCAGCGCGCGAGCCCCACCCCCAAACGACGCCGGGTAGTACCACACCACGTCGGACACCCGGCTAGACTCTCACCATGGCCGGACTCGGAGAGCTTGAAAAGGCAGTGATGGATCACCTGTGGGCCACGGACGCACCGCAGACCGTCCGCCAGGTGCACGCGGCCCTCGCATCCCGCCGCGACCTCGCGTACACCACGGTGATGACCGTGCTGCAGCGCCTGGCCAAGAAGGGCCTCGTCACCCAGCACCGTAGCGACCGCGCGCATCGGTACGCGCCGGTGCACAGCCGTGACGAACTGGTCGCCGGGCTCATGGTCGACGCGCTGTCCAACGGCACAGAGTCCGGCGAGCGGGTGGGCGCGCTCGTGCATTTCGTCCAGCAGGTGACGCCCGACGAGGCGCACGCGCTGCGTGAAGCCCTCGACGCGCTCGAGAACGCCGAGGACCGCAACCGGACGCGCCCTTGAGCCCGGCTGCCTGCTGAGGCACTATGAACCCCGTGTCCGCGCTGATTTTCGGGATCCTGGCCCTCGCCCTGGCCGGCCCGATTCCCGCCCTGCTGAGCAGGGCCACATGGACGCACCGCGCGCCGCGCGCCGCGCTGGTGCTCTGGCAGGCGGTGGCACTCGCCGCCGTGCTGTCCGCGTTCAGCGCGGGCATCGCCATCGCCAGCCGCCTGCTGGTGCCGGGACCCGACGGCCGCCCCACCACGGCACCTCTCGACGAGATCGACGTCCTCGGCTGGCCACTGTGGGCGTTGTACGTCGGCGTGCTCGCCGCGACGCTCATCATCGGTGCCCGGCTGATCTTCGCCGTCACCCGCGTGGGCTTCCACACCCGGCGACGACGCGCGCGCCACCGGATGCTCGTCGACCTGCTCGACTGCTCGCCGGACCTGGCGCACCGGCCATCCTCCGCGGCGCTGCGCGTGCTCAGCAGTCCCCGGCCTTTGGCGTACTGCCTTCCCGGTCTCCGGCGGCGCATCGTCATGTCGGAAGGCGTGCTGGACACCTTGGACGACGCCGAAATCCGCGCGGTCCTCACCCACGAGCGCGCGCACCTGCGCGCCCGGCACGACCTGGTGCTGGAGGCGTTCACCGCCGTCTACGCGGCGTTCCCCCGCTTCGTGCGCAGCGGCTCCGCACTCGATTCGGTCCAGCTGCTCGTCGAGATGCTCGCCGACGATTCGGCGCGCCGCACCGCCGGCCCCACGCCTCTCGCACGCGCCTTGGTCGCCTGCGCAGGAGCGGAGGCACCCGCCGGCGCATTGGCGCTCGGCGGGCCCGGCACGCTGGTCCGGGTCACCCGGCTGCACCGCGGGAACGATCGTCGCCTCGCCGCGCTCGTGTATTTCACCGCCGCAGCGGTGCTGGTTGTGCCCACCCTGGCTGTGGCGATCCCCTGGCTCACCGAGCTGCACAAGCTCATGGGCCCGCTTTCGCCCTTGAATTGAGAACCCCTGCAACAAGGACCTCTTCCCGTCACTCCCTTACGCCGAGACCACCTGACCGGGTCCCGGCGGAGTAGCGTTGGCCCCGCGTCACGTTCCCTGTCTAGTGCATTCGCCGCCGCGCCCGCGTCGAATCTTCGGGATCGTGCTTGGACTCCCGACGGTGACAAGGAAAACTGGCATCCATGACCTCTTCTACGGCGAATTCTCCGGCAGACTCCACAAACCAGGCCGGCGTCGGCCGCGCCCAGATCGGCGTGACCGGCCTCGCGGTGATGGGCTCCAACCTGGCCCGCAACCTCGCGCGGCACGGCCACACCGTCGCACTGCACAACCGGCACGCGGACAAGACCGACCGCCTGATCGCCGAGCACGGCGCCGAGGGCGACTTCGTCCGCACCGAGTCGATCGAAGAGTTCGTCGCCGCCCTGCAGAAGCCGCGCCGCGCGCTGATCATGGTGAAGGCCGGTGAGCCCACCGACCAGGTGATCGAGCAGCTGGCCGCGGCGATGGAGCCGGGCGACATCATCATCGACGGCGGCAACGCGCTGTTCACCGATACGATCCGCCGCGAGCACGCGCTGCGCGAACGCGGACTGCACTTCGTCGGGGCGGGCGTGTCCGGCGGCGAGGTGGGCGCACTCGAGGGCCCGTCGATCATGCCCGGCGGCTCGGTCGAGTCGTACAAGTCGCTGGGCCCGCTGCTCGAGTCGATCGCGGCGCAGGTCGACGGGACCCCGTGCTGCACCCATATCGGCCCCGACGGCTCGGGCCACTTCGTCAAGATGGTGCACAACGGCATCGAGTACTCGGACATGCAACTCATCGGCGAGGCCTACGATCTCATGCGCCGGGTGCTCGGGTTCGACGCCGGCCGTATAGCGCAGGTGTTCCGCGACTGGAACGACACCGAACTGGAAAGCTACCTGGTGGAGATCACCGCCGAGGTGCTCGACAAGGCCGACCCGCAGACGGGCGCACCGCTGGTGGACGTCATCGTCGACGCGGCCGAGCAGAAGGGCACCGGCCGCTGGACGGTCAAGGCCGCGCTCGACCTGGGTGTGCCGGTCACGGGCATCGCCGAGGCGGTGTTCGCCCGCGCACTTTCCGGCGCCCGCGCCCAGCGCGCAGCGACCAAGGGTCTCGCCGGCGGCACCCTGCCCACCGTGGCGGAGGCCCTGGCCGGTCGCGGCGAGGCGGAGTTCATCGAGGACATCCGCCGCGCGCTGTACGCCTCCAAGGTGATCGCCTACGCGCAGGGCTTCGACGAGATCAAGGCCGGCAGCGACGAACACGGCTGGGGTGTCAAGCCCGTCGATCTGGCCACGATCTGGCGCGGCGGGTGCATCATCCGCGCCCGGTTCCTGGATCGCATCCGCGAGGCCTACACCTCCGATCCCGACCTGCCCAGCCTGGTCCTGGACCCGTTCTTCCGCAGCGCCATCGAGGAGGGTCTCGACAGCTGGCGGCGCGTCGTCGCGACCGCAGTGCGGCTGGGGGTGCCCGCTCCGGGGTTCTCCTCTTCGCTCGCGTACTACGACGGGCTGCGCGCCGAGCGTCTTCCCGCCGCCCTCACCCAGGGGCAGCGCGACTACTTCGGAGCCCACACCTACGAGCGCGTCGACGCGTCGGAAGGCAAGAAGTTTCACATCCTGTGGAGCGAGGGCGGCGCCGAGGTGGAAGCCTGACGGCACCGGCTCGGACCTCTCCGGCGGCCCCGCCGCCGAGGACTATGCCTCGGCGCGGGGCCGCCGCCGTGCGTAAGGTGAGCCACGTGCGCTTCCCCGACGTGATGCCGCCGTATGAACTGACCTACGACGACGTGTTCCTGGTTCCCGCGCGGTCCGGCGTGACCTCGCGTTTCGACGTGGACCTGGCCTGCGAGGACGGGTCCGGCACGACCATCCCGCTCGTCGCCGCGAACATGACGGCCGTGTCCGGCCGGCGGATGGCGGAGACGCTCGCGCGCCGCGGCGGGCTGGTCGTGCTGCCACAGGACCTGCCGGTCGACGCCCTCCGCGCCACCGTGCGGGATGTCAAGTCCCGCCACCCCGTACACGAGACGCCGGTGACCCTTTCACCGGATGACTCGGTCGCCGACGCGGTCGTGCTCATCCCCAAGCGCGCGCACGGTGCTGCGGTCGTGATCGAACAGGGCCGGCCTGTCGGCACCGTCACCGCCGCCGACTGCGTGGACGTCGACCGCTTCAGCCGGGTCGGCGCCGTGACGTCCGCGGACTTCGTCACCGCGCCCGCGGGAACGCCGCCGAGGGACGTCTTCGACAGGCTCACCGCCGCCCGCGAGGAGCTCGCCGTGCTCGTCGACGGCGAGGGGCTGCTCGCCGGGGTGCTGACGCGCTCCGGCGCCGTGCGATCCGAGCTCTACACGCCCGCGCTCGACGGGCGCGGGCGCCTGCGCGTCGCCGCGGCGATCGGCGTCAACGGCGACGCGTCCGCCACGGCACGGGCACTAGCAGACGCGGAGGTGGACGTCCTCGTGGTCGATACCGCGCACGGGCACCAGGACAAGATGATCGACGCCGTCCGCGCGGTCCGTGCCGCCGCCCCGGGCGTGCCGGTGGTGGCCGGCAACGTGGTGACCGCCGCGGCCACCCGCGACCTGCTCGCCGCGGGGGCCGACATCGTCAAGGTGGGCGTCGGCCCGGGTGCGATGTGCACGACGCGGATGATGACCGGCGTTGGCCGGCCGCAGTTCTCGGCTGTGCTCGAATGCGCGGCGGCCGCGCGCAACGCGGGTGGGCACGTGTGGGCGGACGGTGGCATCCGCCATCCCCGCGACGTGGCGCTGGCGCTCGCGGCGGGCGCGTCGAACGTGATGATCGGCTCGTGGTTCGCGGGCACCCACGAGTCGCCGGGCGACCTGCGCTACGAGGCCGACGGCACGCCGTACAAGGAGAGCTTCGGCATGGCTTCCAAGAGGGCCGTCGAGGCCCGCACGCGCAGCCGCGACGCATTCGACCGTGCGCTCAAGGCGCAGTTCGAGGAGGGCATCTCCACCTCGCACATGCGGCTGGACCCGCAGCGGCCCGGCGTGGAGGACCTGGTCGACCACATCTGCGCCGGCGTGCGGAGCACCTGCACCTATTCCGGTGCCCGGTCGCCGGCCGAGTTGCACGACAAGGCCGTGCTCGGCATCCAGTCCGCGGCCGGATTCGCCGAGGGCCGGCCGCTCGACTCCGGCTGGTGAGACACGCCGACGCGGCGGACCGGTGACGCCACTCACGACCGACGCCGCCTCCAGCCGGTAAACTGCAAAGCACGGAACGGGCCGGACGCCCGTCCGCCGCCGTCGAGCAGCACAGTTGCCGACGGCGCCCGCCATCATGGAACCGTCCGGACCGGCCACGCGGTCCCCGGCTCCCTGCCGAAAGCGAGGTAACGGTGCCCACGGCACCCCCGCACAGACCCTACGAACATCCGCCTTCTCCGTGGCCGCCTCGTCGCCACCATCGCCTACGGGACAGGACCACCGTCGCCGCGACACAGCGCGTTGCGGGACGGCACCGGCCCGCAACGGGTGAGATGCCGGGGCGGCTTGCCTGATGAACATCGCCATCACCGTCCTCAGCCTCGTCGGCTTCTTCGCGCTGACGCTCGGCACCGCGGTCTTCGTCGCCGCCGAATTCTCTTTGACGGCGCTCGAGAAGAGCACCGTCGATTCCCAGGCCCGCGACGGCGACCGTCGCGCACGGATCGTCCAGCACGCCCACCGCACACTCTCGTTCCAGTTGTCCGGGGCCCAGCTGGGCATCACCGTCACCACCCTGCTCACCGGCTTCATCGCCGAGCCGGTGTTCTCGTCGTTGTTCCACGGCCCCCTCGTGTCCGCGGGCCTGTCCACTTCGACGGCCGACTGGATCGCGCTCGCACTGGCGCTGATCATCGCCACGTCCCTGTCGATGATCCTCGGCGAGCTGGTGCCGAAGAACCTCGCGATCGCGCATCCGCTGGCGGTCGCGCGTGCCGCGGCGCCGCTGCAGGCGGGGTTCTCCCTGACCGGAAAGTGGGCGCTCAACGCCCTCAACGGAACGGCCAACGCCATGGTGCGGCGGTTGGGGATCGAACCCGCCGACGAGCTCCGGTCGGCCCGCTCCCCCGACGAGCTCGGCTCGCTGGTGCGCAACTCCGCCAAGCAGGGCTCCCTCACACCGGGCACGGCGTTGCTCGTCGACAGGTCTCTGAACTTCGGTGAACGCACCGCGGACGAGCTCATGACACCGCGCGTGCGGATCGAGTCGCTCGACCGTACCGACACCGTCACCGACCTGGTCGAACTCGCCGCTCGGACAGGCTACTCGCGCTTTCCGGTGACGGACGGCGACCTGGACGCGACCATCGGCGTCGTCCACATCAAGCAGGCCTTCGGTTTGACGGCGAATGCGCGCGCGACCACCAGCGTGGGCGATATCGCGCGCACTGTGCCGAGCGTGCCCGCCAGTCTGGACGGCGACGCCGTCATGGAGCGGGTCCGCGCCCACGGGATGCAGGTCGCATTGGTGGTGGACGAGTACGGCGGCACCGCCGGGATGATCTCGATGGAGGACCTCGTCGAGGAGATCCTCGGCGACGTCCGCGACGAGCATGACGCGACGCTCGCCGACGTGCAGCCCACGGCGGACGGCTGGCTGTGCTCCGGGCTGCTGCGCATCGACGAGGTGTCCGCGGCCATCGGGCTCCCCCTGCCGGAAGGAGACTACGAAACTCTGGCGGGGCTGCTACTCACGGAGTTCGGGCATATCCCGGCCGAGGGCGAGGAGATCACCGTGCC
The DNA here is from genome assembly GCF_016599145.1 of Tomitella cavernea. Lineage (GTDB taxonomy): Bacteria > Actinomycetota > Actinomycetes > Mycobacteriales > Mycobacteriaceae > Tomitella > Tomitella cavernae. Next base: position 18,382 of record NZ_JAENKO010000007.1, on the reverse strand, counting down.
CATCGCCGCCACGCTCGACGACGAGCAGCCGACGCTGGGCGACCAGCTGGGCGCGCACCACGAGGTGTGGCGCGCACGGGTGGTACGCATGGACGGACGCCGCATCGACAGGGTCGCGCTGAGCACTGAGCTGCCGGCCGACGAGTCCGACGGCACGGATGACGCCGATCACATGGCCGGCACCCGCGATGCTGCCACGGGCGGCACCGGTCGCGATTCCGGCGGCACCGCGGGCGGGGCGGCACGCGGCGGGAAGGACGACCGATGACCGATCTGTGGTCTCTTCTTTTGATGCTCGTGCTGCTCGCCGGCAACGCGTTCTTCGTCGGCGCCGAGTTCTCCATCATCTCTGCCCGGCGCGACCGGCTCGAGTCCCTGGCCTCCCAGGGACGTCGGCGTGCGAAGACCGTCATCCACGCAAGCGAGCACCTGTCGATGATGTTGGCCGGCGCGCAGCTGGGCATCACGATCTGCTCGATCCTGCTCGGCCGGATCGCCGAGCCCGCCGTGGCGCACATCCTCGAACGCCCCATGGATTCGATGGGGGTCCCTGCCGACGTCCAGCATCCGATCGCGTTCGTGATCGCCCTGCTCATCGTCGCGTTCCTGCACATCCTGTTCGGCGAGATGGTCCCCAAGAACATCGCCATCGCGGGACCCGAGCGGATGGCCATGATCCTCGTGCCCGCGCACCTCGCGTTCATGAAGGTGATGAGCCCGCTTATCAGGTTCTACAACCTCTCGGCGAACCTGGTGCTGCGCGTGTTCGGGGTGCATCCCAAGGACGAGCTCGACGCGACCGTGTCGATGATGGAGCTCTCGGAGATCATCGGCGAATCCCGCATGGAGGGCCTCCTCGACGCCGAGGAGCACCGTCGACTGACCCGCGCGCTGACGACCATCGACAAGACCGTCGGCCAGGTGATGATCCCCGCCGCACAGGTGCGCACGGTGCCGATGGCGCCGGGCGGACCCACGCTCGGATCGGTGGAGGACGCGGTCACCGCAACGGGGTTCTCGCGCTATCCCGTGCGGGCCGCCGGCGGCAGGCTGGCCGGATACCTGCACGTCAAGGACATCCTTGACCTGATGCTGGATCCGACGACGACGCCGTCCACGCATATTCCGGTCTCCGAGGTGCGCCCGCTCCCGCGGGTTCCGCATGACCTGCCGCTCGATCAGGCGCTGACCCTGCTGCGGCGCACGCACAGCCACCTGGGTGCGGTCACACGCCGGGTAGGCGACACGGGCCCGGCGCGGATGGTGGGGATCGTGGCGATGGAGGACCTCGCCGAGGAGTTCGTCGGCACCGTCCGCGACGCCACGCACCGGTACGAGCCGCCGCTGCCAGAGAATCCGGCGTAACCGCCCCACGCCGCCGCGGGTGTCGGCGCCGGCGGCGCACCGGTCCGGGCCCGTACCGGTGCGCCGCCACGCCCCGCCGGGGCCCGCGCCTTAGACTCGGCATGCGGGGAGAACCGACGGGGGCACAAGGAACGATCAGGAGTCACGTGGGTCGACATCGCAGCGCTTCCGGCCACCGCAGTGTCAGCCGAGGACTGATCTTCGCCGTCGTCGCGGTCATCGTCGTCGTCGCGGTGGTGATCGGATGGCTGGCGCTGCGCGACCACGCCGGCGACGCGGACGACCGTGCCGCCGCCTCGTGCGTCAACGGCGACGTCACGGTGCCGGTCGCGGCGGCCCCGTCGATCATCCCCGTACTCACGGACCTCGCGCAGTCGTACTCCGCGGCGCACCCCGTCGTCCGCGACCACTGCGTGTCGGTGCGGATCCACGAGGCGGACGGATCCGCGGCACGCCGGGCCATCGCCGCCCCCGGCGATGGTCCGGCGCTGTGGGTGCCGCAGTCCGCGGCCGACGTCGCCGCACTGCGCTCCGCGTCGCCGGAACGGATCGACGGCAGCCCGGTCTCGCTGGCCGCCTCGCCCGTCGTGCTCGCGGCCCCGCAGGCCACCGCGGCGACGCTGCAGGGGCTCTCCTGGAAGGATCTGCCTGCCCGCCAGTCCGCGGGGACGCTCGGCCTCGCGATGCCCACCGGCTCCGATGCCGCGGCCACTACCGAGCTGGCCCTCGCCGCGGCCATCGCCGACGCGGGCCCCGATGCCACCGGCACCGCGCTCACCGGACAGGCGGTCACCGGGCCGCAAGGGCAGGCCGCGGTCGCGGCGCTCGTCGGCGGCGCCCCGGGCGACCGTGCCGCCACCGCGGCCGACGTGCTCGAGGGGCTCCAGCAGGGCGACGCGCCGCAGGGCGTGCGGGCGGTGCCCACCACCGCCGAGCAGCTCTACCGGTTCAACTCGGGCTCGGCCGGGGCGCCACTGAGCGCGGTACGACCCGTCGGCCCCACCCCCGTCGTCGACTACCCCGCGGTGCTGCTGCGCCCCGCCCCCGGCACCGATGCGGCACCCTCCGGAGGAACCGGCCAGGCTGACGGCGAACAGGTCGTCGACGAGCGGGCCGTCGCCGCCGCGGCATCGGACTTCCTCAATTTCCTCGCCCGGCCTGAGCAGGCCTCGCGCTTCGTTCAGAACGGTTTCCTCGTCCCCGGCGCCCCGGATGCCGACGCCCCCGCCGACAGCGACGGCGTCCTCACCGGCGTCCCCCCGGCGCAGGTGCTCCCGGGGCCCGCGGACGAGGCGTTGGCGGCGCTCCGCGCCGCGGTCGGCGCCCCCGCCGAACCCGCCGCCGCCGCAGCCTCGTCGGGCGGTGCAACCACCATCCTGTTGGATGTCTCCGGGTCCATGGGGGTGGCCGAGGGCGGCGCATCCCGCCTGTCCAACGTCACCGGCGCCCTCGACGAGCGGCTGGGCGCGCTTCCGGACTCCGACCGCGTGGGCCTGTGGGCCTATAGTTCGGATCTCGGCGAATCCGGCCCCTACCAAGTGATCGTGCCCACGGGAACGCTGAGCGACGAGGTCGGCGGCGCGCCGCGACGCCAGGCGCTCATCACCGGGTTCGACGCCGCCAGGCCGCGCGCCGCGACGCACACCTACCGATCCCTGCAGGCGGCCTATTCGTCGGCCGTGCAAGGCTACGTCGACGGCGCGGTCAACTCGGTGCTGCTCATCACTGACGGCCCCAACGACGACCAGTCGTTCAAGAGCACGCAGGCACTGCTCGACGCGGTCGCCCAGGCAAGCGACCCGGCTCGGCCGGTGCGCATCGACGTCATCGTCATCGGCCCCAACGAGGACATCGACTCGCTGCGGTCGGTGGCGACGGCCACCGGTGGCACCGTCACCGAGGTGCAGTCGTCCGCCGGGCCCGCTTTCGGCGGCGCCGTCGACACCCTGCTGCGATGATTGCCCTGCAGCGCTGACGCCCGGCCGTGACCGGATCGATCAGTTCACGCACCGTCGCGTGACTCCGCGATGTCCTCCATAGGTGGGCATGCGCAGGCGAGGTTGCGGTCGCCGTAGGCGGAGTCGATGCGGCGGACCGCGGGCCAGATTTTGGGCCGCCGCGACGCCGTCCCCCACGGGAACACCGCCTCGGCCCGGGTGTACGGGTGCGTCCACTCGCGCACCAGGCATTCGGCCGTGTGCGGGGCGCCGCGTAGCGGGTTGTCGTCCGCCGGCCACTCCCCCGCCGAGACGCGGTCCACCTCGCGCCGGATCCCGATCATCGCGTCGCAGAACTCGTCGAGCGCCTCGAGGTTCTCACTCTCCGTGGGCTCCACCATGAGCGTGCCGGGCACCGGAAAACTCATGGTGGGCGCGTGCAGCCCGTAGTCGGCCAGCCGTTTGGCCACGTCCTCCACGGTCACGCCCGACTCCCGGGTGATCGCGCGCAGGTCCAGCACGCACTCGTGGGCGACGAGCCCGCCCGCCCCCGTGTACAGCACCGGGTAGTGCTCGCGCAGCCGCGCGGCGACGTAGTTGGCGGCGACCACCGCCGCCATCGTGGCCCGCCGGAGGCCCTCTGCGCCGAGCATCCGGATGTAAGCCCAGCTGATCGGCAGGATCGACGCGGACCCGTACGGCGCGGCGGACACCGCCGGGCCGCCGCGCAGTCCCGGCGCCCGCGGCGCCACCGGATGTCCTGGCAGGTGCTCCGCCAGGTGCTCACGCACGCCGATCGGCCCCACCCCCGGGCCGCCCCCGCCGTGCGGGATGCAGAACGTCTTGTGCAGGTTGACGTGGCCGACGTCGCCGCCGAAACGGCCCGGCCGGGCCAACCCCACCAGCGCGTTGAGGTTGGCCCCGTCGATGTACACCTGCCCGCCGGCGTCGTGCACCGCGGCGCACACCTCGCCCACCGACTGCTCGTAGACGCCGTGGGTGGACGGATAGGTGAGCATGAGCGCCGCCACGGTCTCGCCGTGTTCGGCGAGCAGGCTCTTCAAGTCCGCCAGGTCGATGTTGCCGGCCTCGTCGCATGCCACCACGATCACCCGCAGTCCGGCCAGCACCGCGGATGCCGCGTTGGTGCCGTGTGCGCTGGACGGGATGAGGCAGACCGTCCTCTGCGCCTGCCCGTTGTCGCGGTGGTAGGCGGCGATGGCGAGCAGACCTGCAAGCTCTCCCTGGCTGCCGGCGTTGGGTTGCACGCTCACCGCGGCATACCCCGTGATCGCAGCGAGCCATCGCTCGAGGTCGGCGATCAGCCGGAGGGTGCCGCGAGCCTGATCCTGCGGTGCGAACGGGTGCGTGCCGGAAAACTGCGGCCAGGTGATCGGCTCCATCTCCGCCGCGGCGTTGAGCTTCATCGTGCACGACCCCAGCGGGATCATGCTCCGGTCCAGCGCGATGTCCTTGTCCGCGAGCTGCCGCAGGTACCGCATCATCGCGGTCTCCGTGCGGTACCGGGTGAACGCCTCGTGTTGCAGGAATCGACTTGTCCGCGACGGCACCCCGGCCAGCGGCGCACCGTTGAGACTGAAGTACAGGTGCGCGTCACCGCCCGCGAACGATGCGAGGACGGCGCCCACCTGCCCTTCGGTAGTGGTCTCGTCGCAACTGACAGCGACGTGGTCGGCGTCGACGAGGCACAGGTTGAGGCCTGCCCCGTCGCGCGCCCGGTCCACGATGCGTTGCGCTTCGCCGGGCACGCGGGCGAGCACGGTGTCGAAGAAGTGCCTGTGCACCACCTCCACCCCCAGTCGCCGTAGACCGGCCGCGAGCGCCTCGGCACGCTCCGCGATCCGCTCCGCGATCGCTGTGAGTCCCTCGGCCCCGTGATAGCAGGCGAACATCGACGCCAGCACCGCCGGCAGCACCTGGGCCGTGCAGATGTTGCTCGTGGCCTTCTCGCGGCGGATGTGCTGCTCGCGCGTCTGCAGCGCCAGCCGGTACGCAGGCGTCCCGTCCACGTCGTGCGAGACGCCCACCAGGCGGCCGGGCAGCCGGCGCACGTGCTCCTTGCGCACGGCGATGTAGCCGGCGTGCGGGCCGCCGAAACCCATCGGCACGCCGAAGCGCTGAGTGGTGCCGAAGCACACGTCCACACCATCCTCGCCCGGCGGCCGCACCATCGTCATGGCCAGCAGATCCGCCCCCACCGCCACCAGCGCGCCGCGCGCGTGCGCCGCGTCGACGAGCGGCGCCAGGTCCGTGAGCACCCCGGAGGCGCCCGGGGTCTGCACTATGACGCCCGCCGGTGCGCAGTCGGGGACGCCGTCGCGGCGCAGGTCCGCGCGCACGATGTCGATGCCCAGCGGCGCGGCGCGCGTGACGAGCACCGCAGCAGTCTGGGGGAACAGGTCCGTGTCGGCGACGATCACCGTGCCGTGTCCCCCGCGGCGCGCGCGGACCATGAGCGTCATCGCCTCGGCGGCGGCCGTCGCCTCGTCGAGCATGGACGCCCCCGCGATGTCCATGCCGGTCAGCTCCGCGACCATCGTCTGGAAATTCAGCAGCGCCTCGAGACGCCCCTGGCTGATCTCCGGCTGGTAGGGGGTGTACGCGGTGTACCAGGCCGGGTTCTCCAGGATCCCGCGACGCAGCACCGCCGGGGTGACAGTGCCGTAGTAGCCGAGGCCGATCATAGAAACGTGCGACGTGTTCAGCGCGGCGATATCCCGCAACTCGTCGAGCATCTCGCCCTCGCCGCAGCCCGCAGGCAACTGCTGCTCCCCGGCGTCCCCCGGAGCCTCCCGCACCGGGCGTGGCAGTGCCTTCGCGATCAGCGCATCGGCGTCGTCGAATCCGAGGCGGGTGAGCATGTGCGCAGTCTCCCCGGCATCGGCGCCGATGTGCCGCCGCGCGAAGTCCCACGGAAGGTCCGCGGAGCCGACGGCTGCATTCTGTCCGATGAACTCCTGCTCCATACCCCGCATCGTAGGGCGGGCAGGCTAGCCGATGCGCCGTTTCGCCCGGGCCTTCCGGCGTCCCGCCAATTCGTCCTCCGGGGTGTCGATCGCGTGGCCGTCGACAGCCGTCTCCGCGGGGAAGTCCGCGATGGAACCGGACAGCTCCTTCATCGCGCCGCTGACCGCGATGCCGAAAACGCCCTGACCGCCCTGGAGCAAGTCGACGACCTCCTCCGCGGACGTGCATTCATACACCGACACGCCGTCCGAGAACAGCGTGATCTCCGCGAGGTCATCGACGCCGCGGCCGCGCAGGTGGTCGACGGCCACGCGGATGTTCTGCAGTGAAATCCCGGTGTCGAGCAGCCGCTTCACGATCTTGAGAACGAGGATGTCTTTGAACGAGTACAGGCGCTGACTGCCGGACCCTGCCGCACTGCGGATCGAGGGGACGACGAGTGAGGTGCGCGCCCAGTAGTCGAGTTGCCGGTAGGTTATGCCGGCGATCTGGCATGCAGTGGGACCGCGGTAGCCGACCAATTCGTCCGCGATCTCGGATTGGGGCAGGGCCGCTTCCGCACCCGGCGACACCGTTGGCGCCGCATCCTGCGAAGCAGTCTGCTGCGGGACGACATCCGCACCGGGGAGGCCCCGATGGGGGTTCTGCTCTGCAGGGTTCTCAGGATTCTGGCCCACTGGACACTCCCTCTCGCCACCGCCTGCGGCAACGCACTCGCGCCGATACCTCAAGCGCATACAGCTTACGCCTGACCGGAACCACTTCGCTGTGGATCGACGTAGTGAACGCTATGGGGATCGCAGGGCCGATTCAACGCGACACACCCTAAACCTCTACTTGAGATTGAACCTGTTGCCGAATCGTGATGTTCGGACCGCCATTCTGCGCACTCAGCCCTCCTGGCCGCCGGACTCACCGGGGTTGAAATCCTCGGGCGACACGGAGTCGAGGAACTCCTTGAACTTCTCGACTTCGTCCTCGCGCTCATCGGGGATCACCAGACCCGCCTCCTCGAGGACCGCCTCGTCCGAGAGGATCGGCACTCCCACCCGGATCGCCAACGCCACAGCGTCCGACGGCCGCGCCGACACCGAAACGTCACCGTCGAAGACGAGCTCCGCGTAGAACGTACCCTCACGCAGGTCTACGATGCGCACCTCCAGCAGCGTGCGGCCGAGCGCGTCGATGACGTCCTTGATCAGATCGTGTGTGAGCGGCCGCGCGGGCGCGATCCCCTGCTGCTCCAGCGCGATCGCCGCCGCCTCGTTCTGGCCGATCCAGATAGGCAGGAACCGTTCCCCCTCCGACTCTCGCAGCAGGAGCACGGGCTGGTTCTGGGGCTGTTCCACACGAATGCCCACAAGCTGCATCTCGCTCATTGCGCCCGCCTTTCTCGCTGCTCGAAACCGGTCCGAGGCCACTGACGCCCGAGGTGCTCGGCCCCCGGTCGAGGACGCCGCCGGTACTCGCGACACTCGGGTGATGGCCGTCCGCGGGAGGCTTCTGCGACCGGCGCCCGCAGTTGAAGTCTAGGCCACCCGGAGGCCGGTCAGCAGCACCCGCGCCGCACGGGCTCAGCCGTCGAGGCTGTCGCGGACTGCGCCCTTGACGAGGCAGCTGTGCAGGGTCACCGACAGCGCCGCGAGCTCGCGGACGATCTCCTCGGCGCGATCCCGTGCGCCGGCGTCGCGTCCACGGGCCACCGGCGAAGCGATCTGCGCCACCAACCCGGCCTCACGGTCGGCCGCCGCCCTGAACGCGCGCAGGTGGCGCACCTCCAAGCCGAATCCGGCCATATCACGCACCGTTGTGGCGACGGTGACCGCGTCCTCGTCGAAAAACCCGGACGAGCCGGGCACGATGAGACCTGCGCGGATCAGTTGGGTGACGAAGGCGTCCTCCACGCCGACGCGCTCGCACAGATCCGCGCGCGTGACCCTGACCTCCCGGCCCGTCCGGAACGCCTCCGGCGACACCAGCCCGGGCGCGATGGACAACGCGCGCGGCGGGTGCAACGTCGCCACCGCCGAGCCTCCCGCATCGATGCTTTCCAGCTGCTCCTTGATCACCTTGAGCGGCAGGTAGTGGTCGCGTTGCGCGGTGAGCACGAAGCGCAACCGCTCGCAGTCCGCCACCGAGAAACGCCGGTACCCCGACGCAGTTCGCGCCGGGGTGACCAACCCCTCCGATTCGAGGAACCGGATCTTCGAGATGGTCACATCGGGGAAATCACCGCGCAATTGCTCGAGCACGGCGCCGATCGACATCCCGGACGGTGCCGTGGATCGGCCGGCTGCCGTCACCGGCCCTCCGCGCCCGCGGCACCCTCGACCTGCGCGTCGCCGCCCCGCGGCCCGGTCAGGTACACCAGGCGGAACTTGCCGATCTGCACCTCATCGCCGTTGGCCAGGGCGGCGCTGTCCACAGGTTCGCGGTTGACGTACGTGCCGTTGAGGCTGCCCACGTCCACTACCTGGTACCCGTCGCCGTGCTTGCGGAACTCCGCGTGCCGGCGGCTCACCGTGACGTCGTCGAGGAAGATGTCGCTCGACGGGTGCCTGCCCGCCGAGGTGGCGTCCTGGTCCAGCAGAAACCGCGAGCCGGCGTTGGGGCCGCGCTTGACGACCAGCAGCGCCGCCCCCTGCGGCAAACCCTCGACGCCGCTGACCGGGGCCTCCGTGGCCTGCCCCGACCCGTCGACCTCGCTGAGGAAGTCCGAACGGAACACCGAAGTGGTCTCGGCCGGAGCCTCATAGGCCGCGTTCTTGTCGTTCTCGCTCACCGCATCTCCTTCGTCCGTCTCCGGACCTCGCACCTGCTCGGCAGTCGCTCTCGCACGATCGGTCTCGTCTGTGTCGACGGTACATCGTGGACGCGCGGACCGGTGCGCCGCAGGCGAAACGAAACAATCACACTCACGTCCCCGTCGACGCCTCGTAGGCGGCGACCTCCATCATGCCCGCCAACGCCGCGCGGAGAACCGACGAATCGGCCACGCGGATCTCCACCAGCCAACCCTCGCCGTACGGGTCGGAGTTCACGCGCTGCGGTTCCGCGTCCAACGCGCCGTTCACCGCCGCGATCCGGCCCGACACCGGGGCGAAAACCTCCGACACGCTCTTGGTGGACTCCACCTCCGCCATAGCCCGGCCCGCAGTGACCTCGGCCCCCTCCGCGGGCAGGTCGGCGAAGACGACGTCGCCCAGCTGCCCGGCGGCGTAACCGGTGACCCCCACCCGGACGAGATCCTCCCCCAGCGGACGCACCCACTCGTGGTCAGCGGTATACCGCAGGGCCGGCGCGCCCGCGTCGCCGCCCGCCCCGCCTCCTGCGCCGTCCCCGGAAGTACCGACCCCCGGTACACCGACCCCCGGTACACCGACCCCCGGTACACCGTCCCCCGGTACACCGTCCCCCGGTACACCGTCTTTGTCGCCCGAAACCATGCGCCTTCCCCTTCCACATCGATCCGCAACGGGCCGGGGCCCCGCGTCACCTCGACCCTAATCGTCAGGCTGCGCGTACTGCGGCTGTTCGGGCTTCCGGACCGCGGTGACCCGTACGAGATCCTCGGTGGTCACCGTGACCTCCCCCGACGCCCGCCGGACGGTGTCCTGCACCCCGCCCGGGATGTTGAGCGCCGCTGCCATCGTCGGCCCGTCGCCGATGGCCGTCACCGTGTACGGGGCCGTCAGCGGCACGCCGTCCACCGCGATCCTCCCCGCCGTGCCCGTCACCGCCGTATCGACGCCCACCCGCACGTCGTCGCCCTCGTCGGCCCCGGAGAATGCGATGACCTCCGCGCCCGCGGCGCGCAGCTCCTGGAGCAGGTCCAGCAGCACCGACGGGTCGACGCCCCCGCGCGGATCCGTCACCGCGACGACCACCCCCGGCCCTTCCGCGGGGGCGACGCCGACGAGTATCCGGAGCGCGTCGAGCTGCTGCCGGGACTGCGCCAGCGCCTCGCGGGAGTCCGTGCCCACCGACTGCATCGACTGCATCGACTGTTCCAGCGTCGAGATCTCCTGACGCAGCGACGCCTCCTTGCCGTGCAGGTTGTCGAGCACCACGAGCAGATCGGCGGGGCGCGCCGAATCGAGCCAGTCACCCGAACCCGTATCGCGCACCTGGGTGGCGATGGCCACGCCGAGCAGCATGCACAGCAAGGCGACGAGCACGGCGGACACACGCGATGACCGGCCCGGCCACCCGAGCATGCCCCGCGCCCGCGGCGCGGGCGCCTCGTGGCGACCTTCCGACTCGTGACGACCCTCCGACTCGTGGCGCCCCTCCGGCCCGTCCGGGACGGCCCCGTCCCCCGCGTGTTCCGCCGGGCCCTGCGGCTCCGCGTGCCGGTCGGATCTCTCAGGCACCGAAAAGCCTCCTGCGCAGTGCTGCGGCGTTTCCGAAGATCCGGATGCCGAGGACCACGATCACCGCCGTCGACAACTGCGTGCCCACGCCGAGATGGTCGCCCAACAGCACCAACAACGCCGCCACCAGTACGTTGAACACGAAAGAGACGACGAAGACCTTGGGGTCGAAGATCCTGTCCAGATAGGCCCGCAGCCCCCCGAACACGGCGTCCATGGCGGCGACGATGGCGATGGGAAGGTAGGGCTGCAACGCCTCGGGCACCTGCGGGCTGAAAACTATGCCCAGCACGATGCCCACGACCAGTGCGATGAAGCCGATCATCGGGGTCCTTCCTCGTCGCCTCGTGCATACCGTAGTTCCACCGCCGGAGCACGCGGCAGACGCAGGTCCGACCGGGCCTCGAACGCGACTTCCACACCGTAGAGCTGGGTCAGCGACTGCATGCGCAGATACGCGGCCGAGTCCACGAAGTCCACGCTGAGCGCGTCCGGCGCCCCGATCGCGTCGATCTCATACGGCGGCGACACCGGCTGGTTGTCGACCAGGATCGCGCCCCCGGCCTGCCGTATCGCCGTGCCCGGCCCGATGCGCACCCCGTCGATGCCCATCGCTTCCGCACCCGCAGCCCACAACGCGTTGACGACGGCGCGCAGATCACGGTCGAACACCACCTGTCCGTGCCGGGGCCGCGGACGCTCGGAGTCGCTGAGGTCGCCCCCCGCGTCCGGTTCGGTGATGCGCACCGCCAGCCCGGGGCCGTGCACCGCGACGGTCGCCGCACCGGCGCTGAGACGCGCGAGGGAGTCGAGCACCTCCTTGCCTGCCGAGTCGCCTGCGAGCACCCGTTGCCGCTCTGCATCCGCGCTGTCGGACGCCGCGTCGCGCTCGCGGACCAGCCGGTCCACCGCGGACTGTTGTTCCCGCACTTGGTCCACGATCGCCGCCTGTCCGTCGGATGATGCGCCGCGGCCTTCGTCCAGCTGCTGGGCGCCGGCGGTACCCAGCACGAGGCCCATTACAAGGCAGCCGCCCGCAAGCCAGACCCCGCCGGCACGACGACGGTTGCGCCCCGCGGCCGCCGATTCGGCGTAGCCGGGGTCCAGGTGGTCATGCAGCAGCGAACGCAGTAGCGACGGCTCCGGATTGCGGCGCAGGGTCATCGCGGATCACTGCGCCCCGCTGCCGGCCGCGCGGTGCACGCGCGGCAGCGTGCGCGCTGTCAACCACGCTTGCGCCACGTACATCAGCCCCGTCCACACGTAGAGCCCGAGGCCCCAGATCAGCAGCGCCCAGCCCCACGGGTGCAGAGTCGTCGCCACCGCCGAATCGCCGAACCCCGCCAGCAGCACAGGCATGGCGATCATGAGCGTGAAGGTGGCGGCCTTGCCGAGATAGTGCACCTCCGGCGGGCCCAGACCGCGGCTGCGGTACAGCGGGAGCGTGGCCGCAAGCACGAGTTCGCGTGCGATGAGCACGCCGACCACCCACCATGGGAGGATGCCGCGCACGGCGAACGCGATGGGCACGGCCGCCATGTACAGGCGGTCGGCCACCGGGTCCAGGAGCTCGCCGAGCCGGCTGTACTGGTCCAGCAGCCGCGCCAGCTTGCCGTCCACCCAGTCCGAGGCGCCGCTGACCAGCAGCACCGCCAAGGCCCACCCGTCGGCGTGCGCGCCCACTACCAGATACAGGAACAGCGGCACTCCCAGGATGCGGAGCCCGCTGATGAGGTTCGGGACGGTCAGAGGGCCACTGTCCGCCCTCCGACCGTCCTGCGTCGTCGACATTTCCACCCCCACCGCCTCGTCTCCGGGCGGTGTCACCGTACCGGTCAGATGACGCCGAGTGCGAACATCGCGTCGGCCACCTTGACGAAGCCGGCGATGTTGGCGCCCAGCACGTAGTCGCCGGGCTTACCGTACTCGCGCGCGGTCTCGCTGCATCGCTCGTGCACGTCGCGCATGATCGCCGCGAGCCGCTCGTCGGTGTACTCGAAATGCCAGGAATCGCGCGAGGCGTTCTGCTGCATCTCCAACGCCGAGGTGGCCACGCCTCCCGCGTTCGCGGCCTTGCCGGGGGCGAACGCCACACCGGCCTCCCGGAAGGCCTTGAGAGCTTCCGGAGTGGTAGGCATGTTGGCGCCCTCGGCGACGGCCAGGACGCCGTTCTTGATCAGCGTGGCGGCGTCGTCGCCGCTGAGCTCGTTCTGCGTGGCGCACGGCAGCGCCACATCGCAGGGGACGTCCCAGATGGATCCGCCCTCGACGAAGTGCGCGGTGGAACGCTGCTCCGCATACTCGCTGATGCGCCCGCGCTTGATCTCCTTGATCTCCTTGAGCAGTTCCAGGTCGACGCCCTGCTCGTCCACTATGTACCCCGAGGAGTCCGAGCAGGCGATCGCCGTGCCACCGAGCTGGTGCACCTTCTCGATGGCGTAGATGGCCACGTTGCCGGAGCCGGAGATGACGACCTTCTTGCCCGCGAGGTCGGTGCCCTTGGCCTCGAGCATGCTGGCGACGAAGTAAGTGGCGCCGTACCCGGTCGCCTCCCTGCGCACCTGCGATCCGCCCCACGTCAGGCCCTTGCCGGTGAGCACGCCGGACTCGTACGAGTTGGTCATCCGCTTGTACTGGCCGAACAGGTAGCCGATCTCGCGGCCGCCCACGCCGATGTCGCCTGCCGGGACGTCGGTGTACTCGCCCAGGTGCCGGTGCAGCTCGGTCATGAACGACTGGCAGAAGCGCATGATCTCCGAGTTGCTACGGCCCTTGGGGTCGAAGTCGGAGCCGCCCTTGCCGCCGCCGATGGGCAGGCCGCTCAGGGAGTTCTTGAAGATCTGCTCGAAGCCGAGGAACTTGACCATGCCCAGGTTCACGCTGGGGTGGAAGCGCAGGCCGCCCTTGTAGGGCCCGAGGACGCTGTTGTACTGGACGCGGAAACCGCGATTGACGATGACGTTGCCCTCATCGTCCTGCCATGGCACCCGGAAGATGATCTGACGCTCCGGTTCGCACAGCCGCTCGATCAGGCCCGCGTCCGCATAGTGCGGGTAGCGCTCGAGGACCACCGACAGTGATTCGAAGACCTCCGCTACGGCCTGGTGGAACAACGGCTCGCCCGCGTTCCGCTTGACCACCTCGTCATAGATCCTGCTCACCTGACCATTACCGGTCACACGTCACCTTCTTTCAGCACACTTATCGATCTGTACTCGAATTGCTCCGAAAAGCACCAAGCGATCAATCTATCCTGGACGAGGCCGTCGCCGGAAACCGGCGCCGAGCGCCGCCGGCCTGGCCGAGGCCGCGCGGACCTTCAGCGCCAGGCGAAGACCGGCTGCTCGAAGTCCGCCACACGGGTGTGCTCACCGTGCAGTACGACCTCGCGGAACTGGTAGATCACGGCCGCGGTGGGTGCATGAAGATATCCACCGCGCCACGGCAACTTTATCACCGGGCGCTGCGACTCCGGAATCCGATCGAACAGGGGTTCCACATCGAGCTCGTCGAACGGGACGAAGAACACCTCCGCCACCTCGCCCGGGTTCGCGGTGGTGACCCGGTCCGCCCCAGCCCACAACACCACGGGGGTCATCGTGTAGCCCGATCGGGTCGGGTAGTCGTCGAGCAGCCCCAGCACGGCACAGTCGGGCAACGCCACACCGAGCTCCTCGGTGAGCTCGCGACGCGCGGCAGTGGGCGCATCCTCCCCAGGATCCATCCGTCCGCCGGGCAGCGCGAACTGGCCGGGGTGCTTGCGCAGCGCCGGCGAGCGGCGCGTCAACCAGATGCCCGGCACCCCGTCGCGCGTCGACACCGCCAGCGCAACAGCCGATCCGACGGAGCTCTGCTCGCCAGGGCGGCGCGCTTCTTGACGCGCGAATGCGGATACCGCGCGCCGGACGTCGTCCTCGGTGACCGAGCCGGGGCCGAACTGGACACCGGCACCATCGTTGCCGGCACCGGCGGCGGGCCGCGGCGACGCGGGGATGAAATCGTGCCCGTCCATGTCATCCCGGTCTGCCGCACCGCGGCCTGATGCCCCGCTGTCAGTGTCGCGCTGGTCCATGGCCCGAGCGTAGCCCGATCTCCGCGGACGGCCTGCGTACCCTCGACCGGTCCCAGCGCAGTTTGCACAGGCTTCAGGGGGATCGCGGCTCGGTCAGCGCACCCGGTGCGCGAAACGGCGCGGCCGGACATGCACCCGGGATCGCATGCAGAAAAGTGCCGGGACACCGCGTCTGCGATGTCCCGGCACTGCACAACGTCGGGCTGGCGGGATTCGAACCCACGACCCCCTGACCCCCAGTCAGGTGCGCTACCAAGCTGCGCCACAGCCCGTGACGCCGCGGGGAACGAGCCCTCCGCAGCACCAGGAAGAACAGTACCGCAGGCGGGGCCCAACCCGCTAATCGGCCCCCGACCTGCGGCGTTCCCGATCGGCGATTCCGCTACTTCTTGCGCCGGTCGCGCTTCTCCCGCATGCGCACGGAGATCCGCACGGGGCTGCCGGCGAAGCCGAACTCCTCGCGAAGCCGCCGCTCCAGGAACCGCCGGTACCCGGCCTCGAGGAAGCCCGTCGTGAACAGCACGAACGTCGGCGGCCGCGTGCCCGCCTGGGTGGCGAACATGATGCGGGGCAGCCTTCCCCCGCGCATCGGAGGCGGAGTAGCGGCGACGACCTCCTTGAGCCAGTTGTTCAGCCGGCCCGTCGGCACGCGCGTGTCCCAGGACTCCAGCGCGGTCTCCATGGCGGGCACCAGCTTCTGCACGGCCCGCCCGGTGAGCGCCGAGACGTTCACCCGCTGCGCCCACGGCACCCGGTGCATCTCGCGGTCGATCTCGCGGTCGAGCTCATAGCGCCGGTCCTCGTCCACCAGGTCCCACTTGTTGTAGACGACGACGAGCGCGCGGCCCGCGTCCGCCACCATCGACAGCACGCGCAGGTCCTGCTCGGTGATCGGCTGCGAGGCGTCGATGAGCAGGATCGCCAGCTCGGCCGCGTCGATGGCGGACCGAGTCCGCAGCGACGCGTAGAACTCGGTGCCGCTGGCCTGCCGCACCTTGCGCCGCAGCCCCGCCGTGTCGACGAACCGCCAGACGCTGCCGCCGAGCTCCACGAGCGTGTCGACGGGATCCACGGTGGTGCCCGCGACGTCGTGCACCACAGAGATCTCGCCGCCGGAGAGCTTGTTGAGCAGGCTCGACTTGCCGACGTTGGGCTTGCCGACGAGCGCAACGCGCCGCGGCCCGCCGACGGGGGCAGCCGTGTCGCGCGGCGTCTCCGGCAGCGTGTCGAGGATCAGGTCGAGCAGGTCGCCCGTGCGCCGACCGTGGATGGCGCTGACCGTGTGCGGCTCGCCCAGTCCCAGCGACCACAGGGCGGCCGCGTCCGCCTCGACGCGGCTCGAGTCCACCTTGTTCGCCACCAACAGCACCGGGGTTTTGGAACGCCGCAGGATCCGGGCGAAGGCCTCGTCGGTGGCGGTGGCGCCCACGGTCGCGTCCACGACGAGCAGGATCGCGTCGGCCTCGGCCATGGCAGTCTCGGCCTGCCGTGCCACGGCCTTCTGCAGCCCCACCGCGTCAGGCTCCCAACCGCCGGTGTCCTGCACCATGAACCCGCGACCCGACCATTCCGCGGCGTAGGCCACCCTGTCGCGCGTCACACCGGGCACGTCCTCCACGACGGCCTCGCGCCGACCGATCAGCCGGTTGACCAGTGTGGACTTGCCCACGTTCGGCCGGCCCACGATCGCCAGCACCGGGAGCGGAACGGTGTCGTCCTCCGCCTCCTCGGCCAGCTCGGCGTCGAGCGCCGTCCAATCGGATTCGTCGCTCCAAATGCCGTCCATGGCCACCCCGCCGTCCACGGAACCCGGACGGCCGGTGCCCTGCGCGTAGATGTCGCCGGTACTGGTGGTGCCGCCGCCGCGGCCCGCATCGTCGCTCATAGGGCTGCTCCCATGTTCTCGCGCGCAAGCTCGGTGAGGAGTTGCACGACATCATCGAATCCCATGTCGCTGGTGTCCACCACGCGCGCGTCGTCGGCCGGTCGTAGCGGCGATACGGCACGCGTCGAGTCCAGGTGGTCGCGCCGGCGGACCGATTCCAGCACCGCGGCGTAGTCGTCCGCGCCGCCGGCCGCTGCGATGTTCTGCCGGTTGCGCCGGTGCGCGCGGGCCTCGGCCGTGGCGGTGAGGAAGACCTTCACGTCGGCGTCGGGCAGCACGACTGAGCCGATATCGCGCCCCTCGACCACCATTCGTTCCCGCGCCGTACCGAGGGCGCGCTGCACCTCGACCAGCGCCGAACGCACGTCCGGCACCGCCGACACTGCCGACACGGCCGCCGTCACGGCATCGCCTCGGATCTCCGCGGAGACGTCCTCCCCGCTCAGCAGGATCTCCTCGACGAGCGCGTCGGATCCGACCGACACAGGCAGCCCGCGCACGGAGTCGGCGACGGCCACCGGGTCGGTGATGTCCACCGCGCCGCGGAGCACGCGCAGCGTCGCCACGCGGTACATCGCGCCGGTGTCGAGGTATCCGGCGCCGATCCGGTGCGCCACCTGGCGGGACACACTCGACTTGCCGGTGCCCGAAGGACCGTCGATGGCCATCACGAACGGGTGCGCCGCCGACGGCGCCGTCGCGCTCACATCCCCACCTTGGCGTAGAGCTCGGCCACCTCGGCGCCACGCAGAACGCGCAGCGTGCCCGGGCGCTGGTCGCCGAGGGAGACGGGGCCCACGTCGGTGCGCACCAACTCCAGCACGGGGTGGCCGACCTCCGCGAACAGCCGGCGCACGATGTGCTTGCGCCCCTCGTGCAGCACCACGCGCACCATGGTGCGCGTCTCGCCGAGGTCCACCATGGAGAACTTGTCGACGTGCACCGGCCCGTCTTCCAGCTCCACGCCTTCCGCCAGGATCCGGCCCAGGTTGCGGGGGATCCGGCCGTCGAGGGTGGCCAGGTAGGTCTTGAGGATCTCGTACGACGGATGCATGAGTCGGTGGGCCAGCTCGCCGTCGTTGGTGAGCAGGATGAGCCCCTCGGTCTCCGCGTCGAGCCGGCCGACGTGGAAGATCCGCTGGCCCGCCATGACCCGCTCGGCGACGATGTCGCCGATGCACGGCCGACCCAGGTCGTCGGACATCGTCGACTGCCAGCCGCGCGGCTTGTTCAGCGCCAGGTACACCATGTCCTGGTCGATCACGATCCGGACCCCGTCGACACGCACGACCGACTCGGAGGGGTCGATGCGCATCCCCTGCCGGGTGACGATCTGGCCGTCGACCTCCACGCGCCCGCGGTCGATGAGGATCTCCGCCGCCCTGCGCGACGCCACGCCGGCCTGCGCCAGCACCTTCTGCAGCCGCACGCCTTCGTTGGAGCTGCCGGAGCTTCCGTCGAACGAGGTGGCGGCGGGCCCGTCGGACTGGTTGCGCGCCGGGCGCGCGAAGCTCAGCATCGCCGGTTCGCGCTTGGCCCGCGTGGGCTTCGGCTTGCGCGGCGCCCCACCCTTGGATGCCCCACCCTTGGCCGCCGCGCCCCGGGCCGTGTTGTTCTTGGCTGCGCTGTTCCTGCCCGCGCTCCCCTTGTGCGCGGCGCCCTTGCCCGCCGCCCCGGGCTTGCCGGGGCGCGCAGCTTTCCGCGCGGGGCGCCCGCCGTGTTGCGGGGCGTCGGCCGCCCTGCCGGGCCGGCCGCCCTCGCC
>NZ_JAENKO010000083.1 GCF_016599145.1 Tomitella cavernea | reverse complement strand
CCGCTCCCCCACCACCGCCGCCGCGCCCCCAGGGCCGGCCAGGCAG
The DNA here is from genome assembly GCF_016599145.1 of Tomitella cavernea. GTDB lineage: Bacteria > Actinomycetota > Actinomycetes > Mycobacteriales > Mycobacteriaceae > Tomitella > Tomitella cavernae. Next base: position 8,477 of record NZ_JAENKO010000083.1, on the reverse strand, counting down.
GCACACCGCGGCCACACGGCCACCGCGGCGTGGCGACCTGCGCGGGAGCTACGAAAGCCGCGGAAGGGCCCGGCCGGGGCCCATCTTCTGTTCTTTCCGGCTGGTGCTGTAGCGGCTATCTGTTTCGTTCGGCGGCGCGTTCGGCTGCGGCTTTGACCTGGCGGAACTTGTCTGTGTCCCAGGCGTGGCCGAGGAGGTGTCCGTCCGGTTCGGGGTGCACGACGCGTTTGCGGTAGCGGATCTGGGAGTGGTGCAGGTCGTTGATCTGACGGTTCCACAGGTGGAGTTTGGATTCGTGGGTGAATCCGCCGTACAGCTCGCCGAGCAGGGCGTCGTCGGTGATCCACTGGTAGCGCGAAGCTTTGATGAGCTGGTAGTCGATTGCCCTGGTCAGGCAGGCGGCGATCCAGTCGGCGAACTGGATGTTGGCGCTGAGTTTGCTGTCGACGTGCATGGGCGGTTCGACGATCAGTTTCATCTCCGGGTGCTCGGATGCCCGGCCGAAGATGTGCCCGTACATGTGGTGTAGACGCTCGATGCGGGTCGTTTCGTTGATCTGGTCGATCATCACGAGCAGGTTCTCCGCGCCGGCCCGGTCGGCGTGCCGGGCAAGCCGGTTCAGGGTCTCTCGCATCGCCGCAGCCTCCCTGCCCTCAACGTCGAGTTGCGTCTGTTTCGGCGTGCCGAGCGGTTTTTCGTCGGCGTAGTAGAACAGTGCCCCGCCCATCGACCGCAGCATCTTGACCAGGTCGTTGAACACGCGGATCTGGTGGGGGTACGTCTCGGGCGTGGCGACGTGGAAGATCCTCGCGCCCTTGCGCTCGAACAGGGCGGGGTCGTCCTCGCCGATCTCGGTTGTGAACAGCTGGCGCTTGAGTGCGGTGAAGCGGGCGCCGAACACGCGGGCGTGCTGTTCGGGGATGACGAAGCCGGCGTACCCGAACGCGGGGCTCGTGTTGAACTTCGGGTGGTCGGGGGCGATGAACGCCCCGGGTTCGCCGATTTCGTCGATGTATGCGAGCAGCACGCTGCGAGTATGGCAGCCGGGGGGCACACCGTAATGCGTAGAGCCCCACACCCAGGGGGTGCGGGGCTCTCGGATCAGCGCTCGGGGAACTATTTCATCCCTAGCTACTGCCATCAGGGTAAGCGATGGGCGTGATGCGCACAAGCAAAACTTCTGTCTTGCCGGCCACTCCCCTGCTGGTCGCCGCGGCCGCGGGGTCCTGCCTGGTCAGCGGCCGTGACGGCCAGAGGTGGCGCCGTCTGGGCTCTGCCCGGGCGGGTGTGTGCCGAGTAAGGCGATGACGTCGTCGAGTTCGCGGTAGAGCTGGCGGGCGTGGTCGTTGTCGGGGGCGGGTTGTCCGTTGGCGTGCATGAGCGCGATTTCGTAGGTTTCCACAGCGTCTTGGACGTGGCGGCGCCCGCCACGGTTCCGTGACGTCGGCGGGGCCGGGCTGTGCCCGGCGCCCGCCGACGTCTACCGGCCGCCGCGTCTGGGTTAGGCGGTGCCGGCAACGGCCGATGCGACGGCGAAGACAACGCCGCCGACGCACATCCCGGCGGCGATGAGACACCGCCCGGGCAACTTGCGGTCACGCTCACGGACCGATTCGCCGCTGCGTTCACTGGTCCGATTCCATTTCTCGATGACCACTGCCAGGACGAAGAACCCGATCGCGCCTGCCACGAGGATTGCCATGTTGCTCGTCATGGGCCCGACACTCTCAGACGGCCTTCCGGCCGTGCGGCAGTCCGCAACACCCCCGACGCCGGGACGCGGAGCTGGCCGTACCCGGCGGGGTGGCTGGCTCCTCGGCGCGGCGCCGCCCTGTCCCAGGCAGCCGCGGGGGAAGCCGTTCACCCACTCGCATCAACCAAGCGGTACAATTGGTACGTATCAGGTACGTTGTTTGTACTTAGAATGGGAGCGGATATGGCGTCGAGAGCGGAGCAGGCGGCAGCACTGGCGGATGCGTTCGCCGCCCTGGTGGGTGAGGGCCGCCCGGTGACGGTGCGGTCGCTACGGGAGAAGGCCCGGGTGGGCACGGACGCGGCCCGCGAGTGGCTGGTGCGCAACCGGCCCGCCGCCGATGTGCCGGAAGTACCGGCCGACGCGCTGGTGCCCGTGTTGGGGCCGTTGTGGTCGGCGGCGGTCACTACGGCCCGCGACGAGCTGGCGGAAACCGCCGCGGTCGAACGTGCCGCGCTGGCAGGCGCCGAGGCCGACGCGCTCGAGGATGCAGCAGCACAGCGGGCACGCGCTGAGCAGGCCGAAGCTGAGGTGGCCCGGTTGGCCGCCGAACTCGACGCCGCACAGACGGCGGTGCAGGAGGCGGGGCGCCGGGCTGTGGCAACGGAGAAGGCGGCCGCCGCAGCGGCCGACGCGGAACACGCCGCCCGCGAACGGGCGCACACCGCCGAACTCGACGCCGCCGACGCCCGGGCCACCGCCCGCACCCTCCGCACCATCCTCGACAGCACCCGCAGCGACCAGGACGGAAACGGAACCGGCCGCGCGGAACACTAACCAGCCCCTCCGACAGGAAACGCGTCCCTTGACATTCGCCCTGATCATCACCGCCAACGTCATCACCATTGCCGCTAACGCCCTGCTCCTCCGCAAGCTGCGCGCAGACCGGCACGCGGACTAGCCGGCTTCTGTGAGGCGGCGGCTGTATGTCTGAGCGGGGGTTTAGTATCTCAACGAGTACAAGCCAGTGGTGGTCCTGCCGGGCCCTGCGGCGTAGAACGCGAGCGCTGCCGTCCCGATGGCGCGATAAAGGAGCCTGCCGGAATGTCCAGCCCGTACGATCCGTCGCAGTACCAGCCGCCGCAGCCGCCGGGGCTGCAGCCGCCGGTGAAGAAGCGTCGTAAGTGGCCGTGGATCGCTGGCGGCACGGTCGCCGTGCTGTTCGTCATCGGCACTGCCGTCGGCAACGATGAGAGCCACACCGCGACCACCACTGCCGCAGCAAGCGCCACCACCTCGACCACCACCTCGACCACCACCGCGGCCGCTGCTACGTCGGCTACTCACGCCTCGGCTGCCGCGTCCCGGTCAGCCGCCCCAGGTGCTGCCGGGGGCGCCGCGGCCGCCACCGGTGCCGGCGCGGGTGCCGCCGCGGCGCCGGCCGGTAGCAGCGCCACTGCCGCACTGGCCAAGCTCGACACCCTGCCGATCAAGGGGCGGGCCCCGAAGACCGGATACGACCGGGACCAGTTCGGGTCGGCCTGGACCGACGACGTTGCCGTCGCCGGCGGCCACAACGGCTGCGATACCCGCAACGACATCCTGCGCCGCGACCTCACCGGCATCACCTACAAACCCGGCACCGGCGACTGCACCGTCCTGACCGGGACGCTGCACGACCCGTACACCGATAAGACGATCGCGTTCCAGCGCGGCGAAGGCACCTCGAACGATGTGCAGATCGACCATGTCGTGGCCTTGTCGAACGCGTGGCAGACCGGCGCCCAGCAGCTTTCCGCCCAGCAGCGCGAGAACCTGGCGAACGACCCGCGGAATCTGATGGCCGTCGACGGTCCGACGAACGCGTCCAAGGGCGATGGCGACGCCGCCACGTGGCTGCCGCCGAACAAGGCGTACCGGTGCACCTACGTGGCCAAACAGGTTGATGTGAAGGCCCTTTACGGGCTGTGGGTGACCCGTCCCGAGCATGATGCGATCGCCCGGATCCTGCACAACTGCGGCGGCCAGCCGCCCGCGGCGGCCCCCACCTCCACGCAGGTGACCACGCCCGCGCCCGCGCCCTCACCGGCGCCGGCGCCGGCGCCGGTGATCATTGAAACGACCGTGCCCGCCCCACCGCCTGCGCCCGCGCCCGCTCCGGCACCAGCTCCTGCACCGCAGTACCCGATGCAGCAATCCGGCCCGGACACCGACTGCTCGGACTACACCACGCCCGTCCGAGTCCTCGCCGGCGACCCGCACCGGCTAGACCGGGACGGCGACGGCATCGGCTGCGACGGAAGTTAGGAGCAGAAGGTGGGATACATCGGATGGCGGATGGAGCGTGCCGCGGCCCGCGGCGTGACCCGCGGCTCGGCCGGCATCGTCAAGTACACGGCGTTGCTGTTCTGGTGGATGCTGGCCTGGCCGTTCTACCTGGCCGGATGGGGAATCCGGCACAGAGGCGAGGTGGCGCAAGCAGGCCGTGCGACCGCCGACGCGGGAAGGCAGGTGCGCGAGCACGCGCAGAAGCACCCGAAGCGTGCCGCCTGGGCGGGACTCGTGGCCGGCCTGGTGTTCTGCGCTGGCGGCATCGGCGGCGGCACGGTGCTCGGCGCGGTGATCTTCGGCGCCGTCGCCGCCTGGTGCGGCTACCTGCTGCTCAAGTGGCGGCAAGCCGAGAAGAAGACCGCTCTTGCGGCGGTCGCGGCGCGCGCCGACTACGAGCACCATCTCGCGGCCGACGGCGACATACGCGGCCTGTACGGTCAGTACCCGCCGACCGCGTAGCCGGAGCTCTGAGCCTGGCGGCACGATGCGGGATTCGGACCGCTGCCACCGCATATCGCCTCGCGTCGCCATACAACCGGAGATTCCACGGAGGTGATTGTGGACGTCAACGCCACAACTGGATCGGCCAGCGAGCTGGTCGCTGCGGCACATCGAGCGCGGGCAGTGGCATCGTGCGCGCGCCGCGACTTGAGGGACGCGGTGCACCGGCTCGTCGACGTGGGCATGACGGAGTCGGACATTTCTCGAGTACTGGGGGTCAAACGGCTGGCAGTGTGGAAGCTGCTCGTCCGTGCACCGCAGATCGTGCCGGACGGGTTCGCTGATGCGACCGCGTACGGGATTTGCGAACGATACTCGGCCGGCTACATCGACGGCGACGAGCTCGCCCGGCAGTTGTCGCGGTGGGAGTTCGCGCCGATGCAGTGGGCGGGCAGCCTCGTCGAGGACGTGGGTCCGGTCGAGGGGACGTTCAGCTCCGAGGTGGGCCAGGCGCTGAGAGACGGCCTGATCGACGGTGAGCTTTACGAGCTGGTGTTGAACGCGCAGCAGCCCTGACGTTCGCCCGCCAGGAGTTGTGAACAGCTGACGCTTGCGTGCCGGCCGCTTGCGGCCGTCCACTCTTCTGTGTTTATCGGCTGTAGGTGCTGCCACGTTCGATGTCGATGCCATAGTTCTCGGCAATGGCGGCGACGTGCCACCACCAGCGGGCCGGCATGCCTGCGTGTTCTGGCCATGCGGCGTGGAATGCTGCGTCGTCGAGGGGGCCGAGAGTCAAGGGTGTCATGGTGATGTCGGCGGGCCCTCGTTCGCCGGCGTCCCGGTGGGCGGTGATGGTGGTGTTGGCGGCCCGGGCTCGATCGGCGACGATGCCGGCGGCCGCAGCTGCCGCGGCGGCGTCGATGGCGGCGAGGCGAGCGAGGATGCCGGGCGGAACGTTCTCTGTGCCTGATTCCCAGCGGGGGACGCGGTGCGGGTGGACCTCGAGCATGGCGGCGAGCTCGCCGTGGGTGTAGCCGCGGTCGAGTAGCAGGGTGGTGAAGCGGGCGGGGTCGATGGCGTGCGTGGTCATCTCATGCCTCCCTGGCTGGCGGGGTGTGTGCCGGTGGTGGTAGCCGGTTCGACTGTGGTCGTCTCGTTGGTCCTATTGTGTCGGTGCCGCGCGATAGGGTGGTCGCCGAGTGCCGGGCGGGTTCCGGGCCCGGCGGCTCAGAGTTCAGCAGCGATGCCGCGGAGGCGCCTGCCAGTGGCTTTACTCATGGGCGCCGTTGTCTGTTCTTCGGGTGCGCCGGCTGCCGGCGTCGTTCCGGCGGCCGCGCTGCGGCGGCGTGTCGGCACGTGGCCGCGTGAATGGGTTCTGCCGGCCGCTTGCGGCCGTCCTTATGCGTTGCATCCCCGGCCCTGGGGGTTCAAGGGCCGGGGATAGGTTTATGCCGCTGCGGCGTCGTCGGTGGTGGTGATGGCGTCGGCGAGGGTGTGGGCGGTGGACAGGACTCGCGCGGCGGTCTCGCGGATCATGTCGGTGTCGCCGTCGGTCCAGCTGGCGACGTAGCCGACGCTGTAGCTGGCGGTATCGAGGCCGCATATTCCGGCGACGATGTAAGCAACGGATTCCGCTTCGGTTTCGCAGAGGCCGCGGTGCGCGACGTACTCGCCGATTTTCAGGTCGGCGTGCATGAGGGCGTGCGCGGTCTCGTGGATGGTGGTTTTCGCGGCCTGGGCGGCGCTGATGTTCTGCTCGACGACGATGCGGCGGTTGTGTGGCGTGGTGTATCCGTAGGCGCTGCCTGCGATGGTCTCGCGGGTGATCGTCCATCCTTCGCCGGTGATGTAGTCGGTGACGGCGGCGGCGATGCCCGCCGGGTCGTCTCCGGTGAGAGCGGTTGCGGGGCTGGTAACGACGGTGTCGGCGCCCTCGATCGGGTCGGTTTGGCTGGTGTCGAAGACCGACAGCACCGGGAAAATGGTGATGCGACGCTCGGTCTCGTCGCCGTTGCCGTCGTCCTCGGTGATCTTCTTGGTGCTGTAGCCGAAGATCTTGATGGCACGCTCCCCCTTGCGGACCTGGCGGCCGAGCTGCTGCCACTTGCGGAAGCCTGCAACCTGGGTGGCGGCGGGCTGCTGGGCCATGATGAGCATGACGTTATTGAGGCTGTAGGCGTGGAACGCCTGCGCGAACTGTAGGAACTGGCGCCACTGGTCGGAGTCGCGGAACTGCTCGACCTGTTCGGCGATGCTGGCCTGAAGTGCTGCGGCCTCTTCGCGGCGCTGTTCGGGGGTCTTGCGGGTGCGGACCTTCTTTGCCATGGGTGTTCCTCCTGGGGTGTGGGGTGGGCCTGTTGCCCTCCCTCGTGGGTGTCGGATTCCATTCCCTCCGACATACTCTATTGTAGTCTATTAGGTGTGGGGCGTCCACTGGTTTCGGTGGTTCGTCTGGCGTGTTTTCGCTGCATATGACGGTGGGCCGCCCCTTGGTGCGGGGCGGCCCACGGTGTGCCGGTTGCGCGCCCCGGGGGGTAGCCCCCCCTGGGGCGCGCGGTGGTGTTACTCGGCGGCGGCTTCGGCCACGTGGCGCATCATCGACGGCGGGGCGGCGATGCTGAGCGCTTCGAGGAGCAGATCGGCAAGCGTGTTGAGCGGGTCGGCGGCTTTGGCGGCTTCGGCGGCGATGAGCGCGCGCGTGCCGTCTCCGTCGATGTACATGCCCATTGCGTAGACGGCGGCGGCGTCGCTGCGGGCGGGACCGTCGGTGCGGCGTGCGGTGGCGATGCACACGGCGGTGATGGCGTGGCGGGCGTCGGTGGCCAGCATGCCGATGACGGTGTCGCGCACGGCGGTGTCTTGCAGTGCGATGCCGATGGTGGCGGCATCGTCGTCGCTGAGGACACTGCCGGTCGCGTGGCGGCGGGCGATGGCGGCGACGGCGCTCACGGCGGCGGCGGGGTCGGTGTCGAGCCTGCGCGGGGCGGGGGCTGCGACGGGGCTGCCGGTGGGCGCGATTTCGTCGGCGATGGTGTGGCGGTCACGGTCCATGCTCCGGCCCGCGAGCACGCGGTGCGCGGCTGCCTCGGTGGCTTGAGGGTCGGGCAGGGTGCCGCTCTCGCCGGTTTCGGGTGCGGTCCAGCGGCTTCCTGCGGTGATCGCTTCGGTCCACAACTGGGTGGGCACGGTGATGCCGTTGGTGATGAGGACTTCGGCGGCGACGGCGGCGACGGCCTCGCCGGTGATCTGGTCGGCGGTGATCGCGACGGGCACGATGGTGGTGATCTGGTTGGTTGCGGCGGCTGCGACGACCGTCCGGGTTGCTTGCATGACGCCCTTGATGTCGATGCGCGCGGCGAACGCCACGCGATTGTCTGCGGCGATGGCGATGAAGGCGACGGAGTCGGTGGGGGTGAAGCCGAGCAGTGCGGGGATGGCGGCGATCAGTCCTGCGTGGCTGGTCACTTTGGGGTTTGCCATGGGTGTTCCTCCTGGGGCGTGGGGTGGGCCGGTTACCCTCCCTCGTGGGTGTCGGATTCCGTTCCTTCCGACATACTCTATTGTAGTCTATTTGGTTTGGGGTGTCCAGCCTTTGCGGCGGTTGTTCTGCATGTTTGCGCTGTATATGGCGGTGGGCCGCCCCTTGGTGCGGGGCGGCCCACGGTCTGCCGGTCTGGTGGGTTAGTGGTTTTCGTTGTCGCCTTCGTCGTCGTCTTCGCGGTGTCTGCGGACGATGAATGCGGCGGTGTCGTGGTGTCCTGCTGCGCGGAGTACGTCGGCGAGGGTTTCGATTTCTCCGCAGTTGAAGCCGGTCCACGGGTCGCCGTCGGTGATCTCGCGTGCGCAGTGGGCCCATTCGTCGACGGCGGCGAACAGCGGGTGCTCGGTGTGGGTCATGGTGTCCTCCTGGGGTTGTGGCGAGTGCCTGTTGCCCTCGCCGGGGTGAGGTGGGAGCGGGTCTGTACCCCCGTGGTCCCCCCCTCATCTTTTTTGCCAATGAAGGCACGCAGTG
>NZ_JAENKO010000082.1 GCF_016599145.1 Tomitella cavernea | reverse complement strand
CGAGTCCCCGCCCGCGGTGGCGATCGCCGCCGCGCCGGGCGCGTCCGCCGCACCCCGACCGCCTGCTGTCCGCCCACCCGCAGCCGCGGCCGCCGTCGCCGCGTATCCGAAGGCCGCGTCCGGACGGTTGCGCCAGCCGCCCACGGGCAGGTCGAAAATCACCGCGCCGGGCACGATGGGCACCGCTTTGCCGGCGCCGCCCATCGGGATGCCCACGCCCTCGTCCTCCAGGCGGCGCATCACGCCGTCGGCGGCGGCCAGCCCGAAGGCGCTGCCGCCGGTGAGCAGGATCGCGTGCACCCGCTGGACGGTGTGCGCCGGGTCCAACAGGTCGGTCTCGCGCGTGCCGGGGCCCCCGCCGCGCACGTCCACCGCCGCCACCGCACCGTCGTCGGGCATGCGCACCACCGTGCACCCGGTGGCCCAGCCGCCGCCGTCCGACGACCCGTCCGCCGCGCCGACGGTGACGCCCGCGTCCAGCCGGTGCGCGTGGCCCACGCGGATGCCCGGGACGTCGACGATCGCGTTGACGGCGCCGGGCGACGCGTCGGGCCGTCCGTGCACGTCACCCACCGCCACCCGCTTTTCCCGGTACCGCACTCACGCCCCGACTCCCGTCACTGCATCATCACCTGCACCAGGCTGTCCTGAACCCACGTGGCCCAGTGGTAGATGTCCATCTCGCCGGCGCGCGGGTCGTCCTCGGGAGGGTGCTCCGGGGTGTCCGCGTCGATGCCCAGCGCCGCGCCCAGCGCCAGCCGCACGTCGTTGAGCGCGGTCACCCAGGAGTCGGCCTGCTCCGCCGTCAGCGTGACCCGGCCGCCGCCCTCCGGCAGCGACGCGAGCATCTCCCGCGCCACTCGCCGCTTTTCCCCGATGATGTCCAACTCGTGCAGGCTGCGCAGCGCGCCGTTGAGGTCGGCACCCTCCGCCGGGTCGGCGCCCTTGTCGTGCTCGGGCCGGTGGAAGTCCGGCAGCAGGCGTGCCAGGATCGGGTCGCTGGGCGCCTCGTTGCTGCCCGAACGCATGCCGGTGAGCGCCGCGAGATCGTCCTGCGGAGTCTCCTGTTCCCGCGCGTCGAGCATCCCCACCACCGACGTCACCATCGAGCGGAGCACTGCCGACTCGTGGTCGCTGATGTCCGATCGGAACCGCACGCCCCCCAGCGAATGCTTCCTCGTCCACTCACGCACTTGGGTTCCCGACTCCGATCAGTTCGTATCGCGGATCAGCCCGCCCAGCTTATTCGCCCCGTTGCTCATTCGCCCCGTTGCATCGTCGCCCATAATCCGGCGGCATGCAGGCGGCGGACGTCGTTCTCCATCTTGTCGCGGCCACCGGAACTGACGACCGCCTTGCCCTCGTTGTGCACCTTCATCATCAGCTCGTTCGCCTTCTCCTTGCTGTAGCCGAACAGCTTCTGGAAGACGAACGCCACATAGTGCATGAGGTTCACCGGATCGTCCCACACGATGGTCACCCAGGGTTGGTCGATCTCCTCGAGCTCGTCGAGTTCCTCGTCCACCTGCGGTTCCGCGGCGGGCGCGCTGGGCATCGGTGCAGCCATGCCCCAAGGGTACGGCCCGCCACCGCCCCGGGCTACGGCCCCGCCGAACCCGCGGGACCGCGAACTCCGGCCAGTTCAGACCTCGCCGGACCGCGCGGCCCGGTCTGGCACGCCCGGCTCCGGGGGCCTTAGGTTGAGGGGGTGAACCCGTCTTCCGCACCTGCCGAGCATGCGGGCAGCACCGCGCTGCTCACGGACATGTACGAGCTGACCATGCTTCGCGCCGCGCTGGCGGGCGGGGCGGCGCACCGGCGCTGCGCCTTCGAAGTGTTCGCCCGGCGGCTGCCCGACGGACGGCGCTACGGGATCGTCGGCGGCACCGGACGCCTGCTCGACGCCCTGGCGCACTTCCGCTTCGGCGACGCCGAGCTGGAGCCGCTGCGCGGGGTCCTGGACACCCGCACTCTCGAATGGCTGGAGGGCTTCCGGTTCTCCGGCGACATCGACGGGTACCAGGAAGGCGAGTTGTATTTTCCGGGGTCGCCGATCCTGTCGGTGCGCGGCACGTTCGCCGAGTGCGTCGTGCTGGAGACTCTCGTGCTGTCGATACTCAACCACGATTCGGCCATTGCCTCGGCGGCCGCACGCATGGCTCACGCAGCGGGTCCGCGCACCCTGATCGAGATGGGGTCGCGGCGCACGCACGAGCAGGCCGCGGTGGCCGCCGCGCGCGCCGCCTACGTGGGCGGCTTCGACGCGACCTCCAACCTCGAGGCCGTGCGCCGCCACGGCATCCCCGGCGCCGGGACGAGCGCGCACGCGTTCACCCTGCTGCACACCACGGGGGACGGGCCGGACGAGTCGGCCGCCTTCCGCGCGCAGGTGGCGGCACTGGGAACCGGAACCACACTGCTGGTGGACACCTACGACATCACCGAGGGCGTCCGGCGGGCGGTCGCGGTGGCGGGCACCGGACTGGGGGCGGTGCGTATCGACTCGGGCGATCTGGGCGAGATGGCCCGGCAGGTGCGCACCCAGCTCGACGGACTTGGCGCCACCGGCACGAAGATCGTCGTCTCCGGCGATCTCGACGAATACGGGATCGCCGCCCTGCGCGCCGAACCCGTCGACGCGTACGGGGTGGGCACCTCGCTGGTCACCGGCGCGGGCGCGCCCACCGCCGGCATGGTGTACAAGCTCGTCGAGGTCGACGGCGTCCCCGTCGCCAAGCGCAGCACGGACAAACCCTCGCGCGGCGGCGCCAAGAGGGCTGTGCGCGCGGTACGCCCCACCGGCACGATCGTCGAAGAAGTCGTCTACCGGGCCGGCGCCGGCTTCTCCGACCCGGACGGCCTCGATGCCGCCGGAGCCCTCGCGGGGCCGGGCCTGCACGCCGAACAGCTGCTGCGCCCGCTGGTGCGCGGCGGTGCACCCGCACCCGGGCGGGGCGGGATCGACGGTGCGCGCACGCTGGTGGCGGAAAGGCTCACCGGCCTGCCCTGGGAGGGCCTGCGGCTCACGCACGGCCTGCCCGCGGTGACGACCCGGTTCCTCCCCTGACCACGGCCGCCGGAAGCGGGATTCGTCCGGCCGGTGGACTGCACTCGGGCCCGCGAGCACAGTGGAGGCACACCCGCAGTCGAAGGAGCACCGCATGACCGGCAACACCCGGGCCACGCCCGCAGCGCGCCGCGAACACCGGGCCCTGATCATCGTCGACGTGCAGAACGACTTCTGCGAGGGCGGCACACTGGCGGTGCCGGGCGGTGCGGCGGTCGCCGCATCGATCCGCCGCTTCCTCACTGAACACCGCGCCGAGTACTCCGCCGTCGTCGCAACCCGCGATCACCACATCGATCCCGGCCGGCACTTCGCCGCAGCCGGCACCGAACCGGACTACGTCACCACCTGGCCGGTCCACTGCCGTGCCCACACCCCCGGTGCCGAGCCGCACCCGGAACTCGGCAGTCCCACGCTCGACGCCGTCTTCTACTCGGGCCAGTACGACGACGGCTACTCCGGCTTCGACGGCACCACCGATGCCGATCTGGCTGAAGCCGGCGGCGTTGCACTCGGCGACTGGCTGCGCGATCAGGGCATCAGCGCCGTCGACGTCGTCGGGATCGCGACCGACCATTGCGTGCGCGCGACGGCACTCGACGCCGCAACCGCGGGATTCCCCACGCGCGTGCTGCTGGAGCACACCGCGGGCGTCGCCGCGGACACCGTGGCGACCGCACTCGATCAGATGCGTGCGGCGGGCGCGGAACTGGTGGGCACGGTCCCGCACCCGTGACGGACGGCCGAATCCGGCATGCGGGCCGCCCGGCGCGAACGGATAGGCTCGTGTGATGCCGCAGCCCGCCGTCGACGCCTCCGACACCGACGCCACTGCCACAGACGCCACTGCCACAGACGCCACTGCCACCGCGACTCCCGACGCCCCGGAGGCGGGAGCCGACGGGACCGCTTCGGCGACGGTCGCGGGCCTGCTCGACCTCGCAGTCGCATCGGTCGGCGGTGCGCAGCGTCCCGGGCAGATCCGGATGGCGTCGGCCGTCGAGCACGCCATCGACACCGGCGAGCACCTGGCCGTGCAGGCCGGCACCGGCACCGGCAAGTCGTTGGCCTACCTGGTCCCGGCCGTGGAGCACGCGGTGCGCACCGGCCGCACGGTGGTGGTCTCCACCGCCACCATCGCGCTGCAGCGCCAGCTGGTGGAGCGCGACCTGCCGCGGCTCGCCGACGCCCTGGCGCCCGCCCTGCCCCGGCGCCCCGAGTTCGCCATCCTCAAAGGCCGCGGCAACTACCTGTGCCTCAATAAGCTGTCGTCGGGTGCGGCGGACGAACAGCCGGACGAGGAGCTGTTCGACCCGTTCGCCGTCTCCCGCCTGGGCCGCGAGATCAAGCGGCTGCGGGAATGGTCCGACGAGACCGACACCGGCGACCGCGACGACTTGGCCCCCGGCGTCACCGACACGGCGTGGCGGCAGGCCAGCGTGAGCGCCCGCGAATGCCTGGGCGCGTCGCGCTGCCCGCACGGCACCGACTGCTTCGCCGAACGCGCGCGCGCCGCCGCCGGCGGGGCCGACGTCGTCGTCACGAATCACGCTTTGCTTGCGATCGACGCCATCACCGGCGTCCCGGTACTGCCCGAACACGATGTGGTCATCATCGACGAGGCGCACGAGTTGGTGGACCGGGTCACCGGGGTGGCCACCGCAGAGCTCACCGGGCCCGCCGTGGCCGCGGCGGTCAAGCGGTGCGCGCGCCTGATCGAGGAGCAGGACTCCGACCGGCTGCAGGAGGCCGGAGAGAACCTGGCCGACGCCCTGTCCGATTGCCCCGAGGGCGCGTGGCAGCGCGTGCCGGACGCGGCGGGGTCCGCCCTCGCCGCTCTGCGTGACGCCGCGTGGGCGGCGCGCACCGCGATCGGCCCCGTCAAGCAGGGGATGACGGCGTCGGACCCTGAGGCGGCTGCGGCCCGCACCGCCGCGCTGAGCCAGCTGGACGAGCTGCACGACACCGCCGTGCGCGTGCTCAGCGCCTTCGACGATCCGGACCCGGCCCGGCGGCGGGATGTGGTGTGGCTGGCCGACGAGGATCGCCGCGGGCACGTGGTGCGCGTGGCGCCGCTGTCGGTGGCCGGGATGCTGCGTGCCCGGTTGTTCGGCGAGGCCACGACCATTCTCACCTCCGCCACGCTCACGGTGGGCGGATCCTTCGACGGCCTGGCCATCGACTGGGGTCTGCCGCCGGCCACCCAGTCCCCCGCAGTCCGCACGATCGACCCGGACCTGGCCACCGGCAAGGAGGTGCCCGCCGACAAGCCGGATTCCGAGCGTCCCGCCGCAGTCCGGTGGAGTTCGCTCGACGTCGGCTCGCCGTTCGATCATGCGCGGGCCGGCATCCTCTACGTGGCCGCACACCTGCCGCCGCCGGGACGCGACGGGCAGTCGCCGGCGTTGCTCGATGAGATCGCCGGCCTGGTCTCCTCGGCCGGGGGACGCACCCTCGGATTGTTCTCGTCCATGCGCGCCGCCCGCGCCGCTGCGGACGCGATGCGGGAACGGCTCGACACGCCGGTGCTGTGCCAGGGCGAGGACTCCACCGGGCAACTGGTGAGCAGATTCGCCGACGACCCGGCCACGTCCCTTTTCGGCACGCTCTCCCTGTGGCAGGGAGTGGACGTGCCCGGCCCGTCGCTGTCGCTGGTGCTCATCGACCGCATCCCGTTCCCGCGGCCCGACGACCCGCTTCTGGGCGCCCGCCAGCGCGCCGTCGAATCGCGGGGCGGCAACGGTTTCATGGCCATCGCAGCCAACCATGCGGCACTGCTGCTGGCGCAGGGCGTCGGCCGCCTGCTGCGCAGCACCACCGACCGCGGGGTGGTCGCGGTTCTCGACTCGCGGCTGGCCACGGCACGCTACGGCGGCTACCTGCGGGCGTCTCTGCCCCCGTTCTGGGAGACGACCGACGGCGATGCGGCGCGCGGCGCTCTCGCACGGCTCGGGGCCGGCTGACCGACGGCGGCCTACGGCAGGCCGTGCAGCTCGGCGATCACCGTCATCGACCCCGGCGCCACCTCGGTGAAGCCCGCGTCGCGGACCGCGACCGCCTCCCCCTCACGCACCTGCTCCTGCAGCCGCGCCCACTGCTCCGGCGGCGCGTCGCGGACGCTGCAGGCGTAGTCGTGCCGCGCCCAGTTCCGCACCTGCTCGAAGGTCATGGCGCCCGCGAGGATCATGGCCGCGTGCCCCGCCTGCGCCGCGGCCTTGCCGGTGGACATGCCCAGCGCGGCGTCGATCCAGATGACGGGCAGCTTGGCGGCAGGCCTGTCCGGGTCGTCGTCGGGCAGGTCCGTGCCGCTGATCTGCAGCTTCTTCACGCGCGGGTCCAGCTGGCCGACGGGCCCGGGAACCAAGGCACGCGCCTCGGCTCCCCCGCACGCCGCGGTGATCCCGGGGAGAGCCTGCACGTCCTCCCACTGCTTGCCGCGGGCGCGTCGCGTCACCTTGCGGATGCGGGCGCTCACCCAGGCGTGCACGGCCGAGCCCCACTCGCCGCCCGGCCCGCTCCGCTCGTCCAGGCACAGCGCGACCGCAGCGGTGGCGGCGGCCGCGAGCAGATCGCTGCGCGCCGGGGGGTCGCGCTTCTCGATGTGCAGCACCACTTGCATCGCCAGCACATCCGAGGGTTCCGCCGGGTCGGCCGCCGAACCGTAGCCGCGGGCGAGCACCCCGTGGCGGGCCTCGAAGGTATTGGTGAGGACGGCCTGGTGCGCCTGCTGCGGAGAGCGCACGTCACCGCGCAGCCACTGCCATGCCTTCTGCACCACCGAGCGCCCGTCGCCCGCATCCGTTCCCGTCACGCGCCATCCCTCCCGTGATTCGCCGTCAGGTCAGTCGTCGATCGGCACCCGGCGCACAAGGCCGTCCACCGCGTCGGCCGCCTCGACCTCGTCCCGGGTGACGCCCAGGATGAACAGCACCGCGTCGAGGAACGGGTAGTTGAGCGACGCGTCCGCCACCTCTTGCAGCGCGGGCTTGCCGTTGAACGCGATACCGAGCCCCGCGGCCGTGAGCATGTCGATGTCGTTGGCGCCGTCGCCCACGGCCACCGTCTGCTCCAGCGACACACCAGCGCCCTCGGCGAACCGACGGAGCGCCACGGCCTTCTCGGCGCGGTCGACCACCGTGCCCACCACGCGACCGGTGAGCCTGCCGTCGACGATCTCCAGCTCGTTGGCGAGCGCGAAGTCCAGCTCGAGCTCGCGCGCCAGGCCCGCGATCACCTGAGTGAAACCGCCGGACACCACGCCGCAGCGGTATCCGATGCGTTTGAGGGTGCGGATAGTGGTGCGCGCACCCGGCGTGAGCTGGATGGCCGCGCCCACCTCCTCGACTACCGACGCCGGAAGCCCCTCCAGCACGGCGACGCGCCGGTGCAGCGATTCGGCGAAGTCGATCTCGCCGCGCATCGCCGACTCGGTGACCGCCCGCACCTCGGCCTTCTTGCCGGCGTGGGCGGCGAGCATCTCGATGACCTCGCCCTGGATCAACGTCGAATCCACGTCGAACACGATGAGCCGCTTGGAACGCCGGGCCAGCCCTCCGCGGTCCACGGCGACGTCGACGTCCTGCGTGGCCGCGGCCTCTGCGACCGACGCGCGCAGTGCGGCGTCCTCGCGGACGCTCCGGCCCGGCGTGGATACCTGCATCTCAAGCCCGGTCACGGGGTAGTCGGCGATCCCCCGGATCGCGTCGATGTTCGCGCCGCAGTCGGCGATGGCACGCGCGATGGCTTGGAATGCGCTGGCCGTCACCGGGCGCCCCAGCACCACGATGGCATGGGTGGACACCTCGTGACCGCGCGCCGGGTCCACGCCCAGCGCCACGTCCACGGTCATCCCGATATCGACCGCCGCCCGTTCGAGGTCGCCGCGCAGCGGCGCCGACTCGGGCGGCGCGGCCACCAGCACTCCCAGCGTCAGCCGGCCCCGGATGACGACCTGTTCGACATCGAGAAGGCTCACGTTGTGCGCCGACAGCACAGAGAACACCGCGGACGAGACGCCCGGCTTGTCCGGGCCGGTCACCGTGACCAGCAGAGTGGAATCCGTTTCGGTCACCGACCGGAACCTCCTTACACGCTCGCGTGCCGGGAAGAGGCACCGGCAGCAATCTCATCACGAACTGCACGGCGGCGGGGCGGCAACCCTCTCCGCTCGTGCCGCAGACTACATCCGGCGGCGCCGTCCCGGCCCCGATTGCGGCCCCGGGGATGCGGACCCGCAGATGCGAGGGCGGCCCCTCCCCGATGCCGGGGAGGGGCCGCCCTCGTTGGTCGGGGCCCGCGGTTCACCTCATGACCGCGGTGCACCCGGGACCGGTCACTTGTCGCGTTCCAGCGTGGCGGTGCCGCCGCCGTGGCCGACGCCGACGAGCTCCTCGTCGTGGGCTCCGGAGCCCGGCCCCACGTGGGCCTCGGCACGCATGCGCTCGACCATGTGCGGGTAGTGCAGCTCGAACGCCGGACGCTCCGAGCGGATGCGCGGCAGTTCGGTGAAGTTGTGCCGCGGCGGCGGGCAGGACGTCGCCCACTCGAGGGAGTTGCCGTAGCCCCACGGGTCGTCCACGGTGACGACCTCGCCGTACCGGTAGCTCTTGAACACGTTCCACAGGAACGGCAGCGTCGAGGCGCCGAGCACGAACGCGAAGATCGTCGACACCGTGTTCAG
>NZ_JAENKO010000081.1 GCF_016599145.1 Tomitella cavernea | reverse complement strand
CCCGCACGAAGTGCAATCCTGCGACGGCGGCCTCCTGGACGCGCAGCCCCAGCGCGGGCGTCGACGCGCTGGGGAGCAGGTCGACGGCGCGTGCCTGGGCTTCGATGGCGCGCTGCAGGCATGCGCGGGCGGCGGGGGTGCGGGCCGTGACCGCCGCGGGGCCGTCCAGCTGCCCGGTCAGCCGGACCACCCACGGACCCGGCCGCGCGGCGCCTCCGGCGTGCCTCGCCTCGTCCCGTGCGGCGACCTTCCGTTGCGCCCGGCGGGCGAGGACGACCGCGACGATGAGCGCGACGAGCACGAAGAGTGCGACGAAAAGAACAGGCGGACCCACGGTGGTCAGAGTATCGCTGTGCGCTGGGCGGAGGTGCTTCCGCTCCTGTGTGGGACGTTCGTGCAAAGGTTACAGCTCGGCGGCGGAGCCCTATCCTGTCTGCGACCTGCGATACGGTCAACTACGAATCGCAGATTGCGCAATTTTCGATAAGCGGTGATGGGTGCGCGGGCGTGGGAGATCCCCGGATGCCCGCGGCGCGCGGGCACGGTGGCCGGATCCGAACGGCGGCGTGGCTCCGGCCCGTCCCGGGGTCGTGTTCCCCGGCGCATCATCGCGGGCACGGAGGACACGGTGGCAACCGTCAAGACGGAGAAGCTCTACAAGGTGTTCGGGCGGAACCCCGAGAAAGTCGTGGCGGCGCTGGAAGGCGGCGCCGCGCGGTCGGAGATCGACACCGGCGGCGCTACGGCCGCCGTCGTCGACGCGAACCTCGACATCCGTGAGGGCGAGACTTTCGTGGTGATGGGGCTGTCCGGGTCGGGCAAGTCGACGCTGCTGCGCATGCTCAACGGGCTGCTGCCGGCCACCTCGGGGCGCGTGCTCGTGGGTGGGGAGGACCTCACTGCGATGTCCGACCACGAGGCCCGCCACCTGCGTCGCCGCACCATGAGCATGGTCTTCCAGCATTTCGCGCTGTTTCCGCACCGCACCGTGCTCGACAACGCCGCGTACGGCCTGCAGATCCAGGGTGTCGACAAGGCCGATCGGCGTCGGAAGGCGGCGCGCGCGCTGGAACTGACCGGGCTCGCCGGCTGGGAGGACCACATGCCGGGCCAGCTGTCCGGCGGCATGCAGCAGCGCGTGGGGCTGGCCCGCGCGCTCGCTGCGGAGACGGACATCCTGCTGATGGACGAGGCGTTCAGCGCACTGGACCCGCTGATCCGGCGCGACATGCAGGACCAGCTCACGGAGCTGCAGAAGACCCTCAACAAGACCATCATCTTCATCACCCACGACCTGGACGAGGCCATGCGGATCGGCGACCGCATCGCGATCATGCGGGACGGCCGGATCGAACAGGTGGGCACCGCGCGGGAGATCCTCGATTCCCCGGCAAACGCCTACGTGCAGGAGTTCACCCAGGACGTGGACCGCACACGGGTGCTCACCGCTGAGAACGTCATGGATCGGCAGGCGGTCACCGTCACGGCGGCGGCGCTCGACGCGAAGTGGGACGAGATCGCTGCCGCACCGGGGCATCGGACCGTCTTCGTCGTCGACGAGTCCGGCCGCCCGGTGGGGGTCATCGGCGCCGATTCGGCGCACGGCGCCGTGGTCGGCGGCCGTGCGCCCACCGTCGACCGGGACGTGGTGGAGGTGCCGGAGAGCGCCTCACTGCGTTCACTCTTCCGCAGCTCCGCGGCCAGTGACCATCCGCTGGCGGTAGTGGACGACGCGGGCAGGCTCAGCGGCACCATCTCGCAGGACCGTCTCCTCGGAGCGGCGGGCGATGCCGCGGCCGCGCCGCAGGATCCCGCAAAGGACATCGTCGAGGCATCGGGGGCGGCATCGTGAACACCGGCGTGATCAACGGCTCGGCGGGCACCAGGGATGGGGTCGCGCTGCTGGCCGATACCTGGCATGTGCCGCGCATCCACGTGGGCGACTGGTTCGACACGATCGTCACGTGGCTGACGAACAACGTCGGGCCGCTTTTCGACTTCATCTCGACCGTCGTGTCGAGCGCGGTCGATTGGCTCACGGACGTGCTCACCTACCTGCCCCCGTGGGGGATGATCATCATCTTCGCGGTGCTCGCGCTGTGGATCAGGGGTTGGAAGGCCGCCGTGGTCACGGTGATCGGTTTCGGGATCATCGACGGGATGCTCGAGTTCGAAGCGACGATGCAGACGCTCGCGCAGGTGTTGTTCGCTGCGGTGATCGCGGTGGTACTGGCCGTGCCGCTGGGCATCTGGGCGGCGCGCAACGCGACGGTGAGCCGCATAGTGCGACCGTTGATGGACTTCCTGCAGACGCTGCCGGTGTTCGTCTACCTGATCCCGGTGATCTTCTTCTTCTCCATCGGCACCGTCCCCGGCATCGTCGCCACCGTCGCGTTCTCGCTGCCTCCGGGGGTGCGGCTGACCGAGCTCGGCATCCGCCAGGTGGACCCCGAGATGGTCGAGGCCGGCGAGGCGTTCGGCACCTCGCCGTGGCGCATCCTCACCGGGATTCAGCTGCCGCTTGCGCTGCCCTCGATCATGGCGGGTGTCAACCAGGTGATCATGCTCGCGCTGTCGATGCAGGTCGTCGCAGGCATGGTCGGCGCGCCCGGCCTGGGTACCGAGGTCTTCGGTGCCGTGACGCGCCTCCAGCTCGGTGCGGGCTTCGAGGCCGGTATCGCCGTGGTGATCCTCGCGATCTACCTCGACCGGCTCAGCGCCTCGTTCGGCAACCGCTCGGTGTTCAGCCGCATGGGCGCGGTGTTCGGCGTTCTGCGCAGGAGCCGGACCGCCGACGATGAAGAGACTCCGGCCGACGCCGACAGGAGCACGGCGACGGCAGGGTGATCCGCGCGGCGAGGTCGGGCGTCGCCGCGGGAACCAGCAATCGAGAAAGGGAGAAATCATGGAATCAGGGGAGAATCCGGAACCGGTGGACACGCCGGCACGCCGCAAGAGGCGTCGCCGCGGGCTGCTGACCGGGGCGGTCGCGATCTTCGGTGCCATCGCCATGGTGGCCGCGGGGTGCGGATCGAGCGACCAGGCGCCCGGCGGGAGCGGTGGCGGCGGTGATGACACCATCACCATCGGCTACATCGCCTGGGACGAGGACATCGCCCTGACCAACCTGTTCGAGCAGCAGCTCGAGGCGGCCGGCTACAACGTGAAGACCACGCAGCTCAGCGCGGGCGCGATCTTCTCCGGCATGGCCAACGGCGACGTCGACATGTTCCTCGACACCTGGCTGCCCACCACGCACAAAGAGTATTGGGACAAGTACGGCGACCAGCTCGAGGACCTGGGCGTGTGGTACGACAAGGCCAGCCTGGAACTCACGGTGCCGTCGTATGTCACCGACGTGAACTCCATCGCCGACCTCAAGGACCACGCCGACGAGTTCGGCGGAGTCATCACCGGCATCGAGCCCAGCGCCGGGATCATGAACCGCGCCGAGAACTTCGCGGTGCCCGAGTACGGCCTCGAAGACGTGATGAAGGTCCAGCAGTCGTCGACCCCCGCGATGCTGGCGGAGCTGGAAAAGGCGATCAGCAACAAAAAGCCGATCGTGGTCACCCTGTGGCACCCGCACTGGGCGTACAGCCGCTACGACCTCAAGGACCTGCAGGACCCGAAGAAGGCGATGGGCGAGGCCGAGAAGCTGCACATCACAGCGCGTGGCGGGTTCAGCGAGGCGCACCCGAAGATCGCCGAGATGGCCTCGAACTTCACGATGGACGACGAGCACCTGCAGTCGCTCGAGGACGCGATCAACTCGGCCGGCAAGGGCAAGACCGCCGACGCCGTGACGCAGTGGACCAAGGACAACCAGGCGTTCGTCGACGACAAGTTCGGATCGCTCAAGCAGGACTGATAGACCGGCAGCGGCCTGAGCGCCGAGCTTCGGGCGCTGCAGGCGGAACACGGGCGTGGGCGGGGACCCACGTGGGTTACCGGCCCCCCCCCGGGCGCGGCCCCCCCCCCCGGGGCGTGTGGCGGGAGGAC
>NZ_JAENKO010000080.1 GCF_016599145.1 Tomitella cavernea | reverse complement strand
CCCGGGCCCGGGGCGCGTCGTTGGGGGGGCGGCGGGCGCACCCGGGGCGGGGCCGGCACCCCGGGGGGGTCCCCGCCCACGCCCGTGTCGCGCCGACCCGCCGCGGGCATTGTGCCGGAAGTCCTGAGAACGACCCCGCCGAAGTGGCAGCCTCAAGGTGAGGATCGAAGACGGCGGCCGCGCTGATGGACTGTGCGGGCTGGCTTGCCCAGCCCGGCGGCGGGGTCGCGCGGAAGGGAGATGCAGCGATGGGCCCGTCGGACACGGGGGATCGGACAGGCGGCGGCGCGCGGCGCCGGAACACTGATCGCCGTCGTCGTCCACGCAAGGTGGCCGGGCTCGTCGCAGCGCTCGCCGCGGCGGCCCTCGTCGCCGCCGGCTGCGGATCCAGCGCGGACACCTCGGTCGATGAGGCGCACACCGTCGAGATCGGCTACATCGACTGGGCCGAGGACACGGCGCTGACGGCGCTGTTCGACCAGCAGCTCAGCGACTCCGGCTACCAGGTGAAGACGACGGGGTTCGACAACGTCGGCGCGCTCTTCGCGGCGATGGCGGACGGCAAGATCGACATGTTCCTCGACACCTGGCTGCCCCTGACCCATCAGAAGTACTGGGATAAGTACGGAGACCGGCTAGAGGACCTGGGAGTCTGGTATGACAACGCGAATCTCGAGCTCGCGGTGCCGTCGTATGTGACCGACGTGAACTCCATCGCCGACCTCAAGGACCACGCCCGCGAGTTCGGCGGCGTCATCACCGGCATCGACGCCGGCGCCGGGATCATGGACCGCACTGAGCACCACGTGATCCCCGACTACGAACTGGGCGGGGTGATGCGGGTGGAGGAGTCGTCCGCCGAGCAGATGGCGGCCGACTTGGGCACGGCGATCGCCGACCGCGCGCCGATCGTCGTCACACTCTGGCATCCGCACTGGGCGTACAGCCGCTACGACCTCAAGGACCTGCAGGACCCGAAGGGGTCCCTGGGTTCCACGGAGAACCTGCACATCACGGCGCGCGCCGGATTCAGCGACGACCACCCGAACCTCGCGACCGTGGCGTCGGGCTTCACCATCGACGACGAGCGGCTGCAATCGCTGGAAGCGGCGATCAACGCGGCGGGCGCAGACGGCACACAAGCCGCGGTGCAGCAGTGGCGGGCGGACAACGCCGACTACATCCGGCAGGAGTTCGGGACCCTGCACCAGAGCGACCAACGGCACATCAACTGACCGGTGCGGTGAGCGCTGCGGGCACAAGTGGGGCACGTGTGCCGGAATTCGGCCGTCTCGGGGGCGGCCAGGCCGGGCCGAAACCGGTCCTGACCAGCGTGGAGCGGGTGACGGGAATCGAACCCGCACCATCAGCTTGGAAGGCTGAGGTTCTACCATTGAACTACACCCGCATGGTGCACCCGCGGGCCGAGCGCGGCCAGCGTGCAACGAGAACTGTACCCAATCCGGGCCCGGTATCACCAGCGGGGGGCCGGGCCGTAGGATCGGGACCCGTACGATCCAGCGTGCGGGCCCGGCTGTGCCCGGATGCGGTTTTCGTGTCGGAACACCGGCCGCGGCGGGCACGCCCGGAGGGCTTCCGCCGCGCGGGCGCATCGAACGCGGCCGGGTAGGTGCCCAGTGGTCACGGGGTGTGGCGCAGCTTGGTAGCGCATCCGCTTTGGGAGCGGAGGGTCGCAGGTTCGAATCCTGTCACCCCGACTGGCAGTACGCGTGGCGCAGACGGTCGCGGAGGCCGCCTGCGTCCTGCCGGAGAACATCGAACACGACCGCGTCCCGGAACCGGGTCCGCGGAACGACGAAGGAGCTAGTCCGTGAAGAGCACCGTCGAGCAGCTCAGCCCGACGCGGGTCCGGATCAACGTTGAGGTGCCCTTCGAGGAACTCAAGCCGGACTTCGACGCCGTCTACCGTCAGCTTGCGCAGCAGGTGCGCGTTCCCGGGTTCCGCCCGGGCAAGGCGCCGGCGAAGATCATCGAGACCCGTGTCGGTCGCGGGGCGGTCATCGAGCAGGTCCTGCAGAATGCGGTGCCCGGCCGCTACACCGAGGCCGTCACCACCAACGACATCAAGGCCATCTCGCAGCCGGAGATCGAGGTCACCAACATCGAGGACGGTGACCACGTCGAGTTCACCGCCGAGGTGGACGTGCGCCCCGAGATCGACCTGCCGGACTTCTCCGCCATCGCGGTCGAGGTCGACCCGATCGCCGTCACCGACGACGCCGTCGACGAGCAGCTCGACGCGCTGCGTGCGCGTTTCGGCACCCTCACCGGGGTGGACCGCGCCGTGCAGAACGGCGACTTCGTCTCGATCGACCTGGCCGCCACCGTCGACGGCGAACCGGTCCCCGAGGCCACCGCGGAGGGGCTCTCGCATGAGGTGGGCTCCGGTCAGCTGATCGAAGGTCTGGACGAGGCCGTGGTGGGCGTCGAGGCCGAGGGGTCGGCCGAGTTCACCACCAAGCTGCTCGCCGGTGAGCATGCAGGCCAAGAGGCCGTGGTCACCGTGACCGTCAACAACGTCAAGGAGCGCGAGCTCCCCGAGGCGGACGACGAGTTCGCCCAGCTCGCCAGCGAGTTCGACACGATCGACGAGCTGCGCACGAGCCTGCGTGAGCGGGTCGAGCAGTCGCAGCGCTCCGAGCAGGCCGGCGCGATCCGCGACAAGGTGCTCGAGAATCTGCTCGAGCAGGTCGAGTTCGAGCTTCCCGAGGCGATCGTCCAGGCCGAGGTCGACAACCAGATCCACGAGGTCGTGCACAGCCTCGACCACGACGAGGAGCAGCTCGAGAAGCTGCTCGAGGCCCAGGGCTCGAGCCGCGAGAAGTTCGAGGCCGATGCCAGGGAGTCCGCCGTCAAGGCGGTCAAGGCGCAGCTGCTGCTCGACGCGGTCGCCGACGCGGAGGACGTGCAGGTCAGTCAGGAGGAGCTCACCGAGCGCCTGCTGTTCGAGGCCCGCCGCGGCAACATCGCGCCCGACCAGCTGGCGCAGCAGATCCAGGATGCGGGGCGCCTGGGCGTGCTCTACGCGGAGGTGCGGCGCAGCAAGTCGCTCGCCGACATCGTGCAGAAGGTCACGGCCAAGGACACCGACGGCGCCGTCATCGACGTGGCCGACCTGCTGGGCCTGAAGGACGACGAGGCGGAGACCGCCGACGAGGACGCGGCCGTCGGCGGATCCGGCGACGCCGACGACGACGCGGACGCGAAGGGCTGACCCCGAGGGGCTTTCACGCTGACAGCGAAAGTGGGCGGTACCGGGACTACGGTGCCGCCCGCTTTCGTTAGGGTCGATGAAGGGGCTCCCCGCGCGGCCGGCATCGCGCAGGGCGCCCGGGACCGCAAGGCGGTCGCGCACCGCCCGACCGCAGTTCGCAGTACACGACGCACTCGAAAGGCACGCCCGTGAGTTTGCAGAATCCCGCCATGCGTTCCGGCGCCTCCGGTCTCAACCTCAGCGACTCGGTCTTCGAGCGCCTGCTCCAGGAGCGCATCGTCTTCCTCGGCTCGCAGGTGGACGACGAGATCGCCAACCGTCTCTGCGCGCAGATCCTCCTGCTGTCGGCGGAGGACCCGACGCGGGACATTTCGCTGTACATCAACTCGCCGGGCGGCTCGGTCACCGCCGGCATGGCCATCTTCGACACGATGACCTACGCGGAATGCGATGTGGCCACCTACGCGATGGGCCTGGCCGCTTCGATGGGCCAGTTCCTGCTGGCCGCCGGCACCAAGGGCAAGCGCTACGCGCTGCCGCACGCGCGGATCATGATGCACCAGCCGTCGGCCGGCATCGGCGGCTCCGCCGCGGACATCGCCATCCAGGCCGAGCAGTTCGCGCAGACCAAGCGCGAGATGAACGAGCTCAATGCTCTGCACACCGGCCGCTCGGTGGAGGAGGTCACCCGGGACGCCGACCGCGACCGGTGGTTCACCGCGGACCAGGCGCTGGAGTACGGCTTCGTCGACCACGTCATCAGCCGGGCCAAGGACGCCGGCGGCACCGGGGCGAGCTGAGCGCCGCAGCACGGCCCGCCCCCCGTCCGCACGTCAAACCCGCTACCGCAGACACGGAGAACCCGATGACCCACTCTTCTTCGCAGAACCCTGCTCCGCAGAACCCCGGTCCCCGCGGCGGTGCACCGATGATGCCGCAGTCCCGGTACATCCTGCCGTCGTTCGTCGAGCACTCCAGCTACGGCGTCAAGGAGTCGAACCCCTACAACAAGCTGTTCGAGGAGCGCATCATCTTCCTCGGCACGCAGGTCGACGACGCCTCCGCCAACGACGTCATGGCGCAGCTGCTGGTGCTCGAATCGCTCGACCCGGACCGCGACATCACCATGTACATCAACTCGCCGGGCGGCTCGTTCACGTCGCTGATGGCCATCTACGACACGATGCAGTATGTCCGCGCCGACATCACCACCGTGTGCCTGGGCCAGGCGGCCTCCGCGGCCGCGGTGCTGCTGGCGGCGGGCACCCCCGGCAAGCGCATGGCGCTGCCCAACGCGCGCGTGCTCATTCACCAGCCTGCCACCGAAGGCATGCAGGGGCAGGTGTCCGACCTGGAAATCCAGGCCAAGGAGATCGAGCGGATGCGCCGCGCCATGGAGACCACGCTGGCGCGCCACACCGGCAAGGACGCCGAGCAGATCCGCATCGACACCGACCGTGACAAGATCCTCACGGCGGAAGAGGCCCGCGAGTACGGCCTCATCGACACCGTGCTGGAGTACCGCAAACTCTCGGCTCAGGCCTAGCAGGCAGAGCGGGCGCCGGGGCCGCCGCCCCGCCGCCCGGCGCGGCGGCGGCCCCGCG
>NZ_JAENKO010000079.1 GCF_016599145.1 Tomitella cavernea | reverse complement strand
GCCTGCGGCCCAGCCTCGACGCCGGCTGCGGGCGACGCCGCGGAGCCGGGACGGGAAAGCCCCGACGGTGAGGCGCCAGTCCAGCAAAATCAGACCTCCACGGTTACAGGGGATTGCCAGAGTGGCGGTGTAAAAGCAGTCTTGGCCCCGTTTCGATCTCGAGCATATGCGCTTGCGCATGAACGGTGGTCACGGGTCTGGTTGACGCCGCCACTCGGACGCCACCGATGATGAGGTTGGTAGTCAGGTGGCGGGTGTGGGGCGTGCCGTTGTCCGGGTACACCCGCAGCCAGTCGACGAAGTTCGACCGCACCTCCGCGACGCCGCGCGGCGGCTCTCCGCTGGAGTAGAGGACTCCGTCCACGAACATCTCGCCGAGTCCGTGGAAGTCGCCGCTGTCGACGAGCTCCACGTACCGGTAGGCGAGGTTGGCGATCTGACCTTGGTCGGGTTGGGGCGCCATCGAACCACCTCCGGCGTGTAGCCGGGAAGCGAAAGTGCTGGCGTGGCGTGTCAGGCTAGGCGCTAGTTCGGGTGGACCAGCCCGCGTCGACCGGCACGACGATGCCGGTCAGGTGCACGCTGGCCTCGGCCGTCAGGAAGAGCACGACGCGGGTGACGTCCTCCGGCGGCATGACCGCGATCGGCTGTGCGTGGAGCTGGCCGAGCACGGACGCCGCGTCGTCCCAGGTGGGCGAGTCCAGATCGGGGCGGACCTTCGCGTACAACGCGTCGTTCTTGACCATCGGGGTGTCGATGTTTCCGGGCGTGATGACGTTGACCGTCACACCGGAGTGCGCCAGCTCCTGCGCCGCGGACTTCGACATGCCGATGACGCCCCATTTGGACGCGCAGTACGCGGCCATGTTCGGCCCAGAACTGCGGCCCATCATCGACGAGATGGTGACGACGCGGCCGTATCCGCGCTCGGCCATGCCCGGGGCGACCGCCGCGACGGTGTTGAACACGCCGGTCAGGTTGCTGCCGACCACTTCGTCCCACAGCGCCTGCGGGTGGTCGGTGATCGCCGCGCCGTCGGAGACGCCGGCGTTGGCGATCGCCACGTCGATGCCGCCGAGCTCCTGCTGCACCAGCGCGACGAACGCGTCCATTGCCGCACGGTCGCCGGTATCCACCGTGCCCGCGACGCACCGGCGCCCCCGCTGTTCAACTTGGCGCTTCGTCTCGTCGAGGTCGGACTGCGTGCCGAGCAGGTAGCCGATGGCCTCGGAATCCGCGCAACGATCGCAGATCGCCACGTCGGCCCCGCGCTCGGCGTAGGCGAGGGCGTGCGAACGGCCCTGTCCCCGCGCCCCACCGGTGATCAGTACGACTTGTCCTTCGAATTCATCCGCCTGCATCGAGTTCCTCGTTTCGGTAGATCGATATTGCGTTTGAGCGACTCTATGTGGTCGGCGCCGCATTCGTCGGGAGCGTTCCGCTCTCCAGGTGCGGGCCGCGGAAGAGAGGTGTCGGCCGGGGCGTTCGCCGTCGCGGCTGGCACCGAGGCGCAGCCCCGCTCAGCGTATGGTCAGCTGGCCGCCGTCGATATTCCAGGACTGGCCGGTGATCCACCGGCCCTCGTCGCTGGTGAGGAACGCGACGGCCGCCGCCACGTCGTGGGCCGAGCCGGCGCGGCCCAGCGGGACGCGGTCCGCGATGATCTTGGCCCACGTGCTCTGCGGAAGATCGTCGAGACGGGAGGTGCTGATGATCCCCGGGCACAGCGCGTTGACCCGGATCTGCTCGCCGCCGAGTTCTTGGGCCATGGACGATGTTAGCGATTGCACCGCGGCCTTGGATGCGCAATAGGCGGACGAGTTGGCGCTGCCGAGCTTCCCGGCCAGCGAGGAGATGTTGACGATGGACCCGCCGTGACCCTGGTCGACCAGCTGGCGCGCGAAATGCTTGCTCATCAGGAAGGTGCCGCGCAGGTTGATGCGCAGCACGCGATCCCAGACGTCCGTGTCCAAGTCGGTGACCGGTACCCGGTCCTCGGCCCGGGCGGCAGCGGCGTTGTTCACCAGGATGTCCACGCCGCCGAATTCCTTGAACGCTGTCGACAGCGTGTTTCGCACGGAGTCTTCGTCGGCGATGTCCGTAACGGCGGTGACTGCGCGTGTGCCCAGTTCCCGCACCTCGGCGGCCACCGATTCGACATCCCGCCAGCCGCTATCGCGCTCTTCATCGGTACGGGGCTGGGCCGAGTTGCTGGTCCCGGTGAGGACCACATCGGCCCCCGACCGCGCGAGTTCGGCCGCGATGGCTCGGCCGATCGAGCGCATCCGGCCAGCGCCGGTCACCAGAGCGACCTTGCCGGACAATCGGCCCGTCGGTGGGGTTTCGGCCCTGGTGGCGTCCCCGGCAGTCATTTCTGCTCACCCGCGGCGGCCGGACGGCCCGCCGCACTCGGAATCGGGGAACAGAGCACTGTCCTCATAGGGAAGTCCTTTCGTCGAAGTGATGCACCGATTAGGAGAGCCTCCGCTCTCTCGGTGCTGTGTGCCATCAGCTCAGCCACACATCGCCGAGTAGCATGATGCCGTCCGTGCTTGGTACGGCGCCGTGTACGTTCTGCGTCCACGGGACGAAGTTGGCGCCCGCACCCCAGATCAGCACCGGGGCGTCCTCGTTGATCAGGTTCGCAATCTGCGCCAGGCCTGCTCGTTTCTCGTCGTCGCTGGTGGACTGCTGCGTCTTCTCCAGCAGCGCATCCATCTTCGGGTTGCTGTAGCCGATCATGTTGTTCGACGAGTCGCTGCGCATCGACGCGGATAGGCGCATGAACGGCACCGCATCCGAAATGCTGTTCGACGTGTGAGTGAGGTCGAAATCGTGGTCGACGTACAGCCGCTGCACGACGTCGGTGGACGTGGCCGCGTACTCGACGTCCACCGTGAATCCGACCTGCTGCAGCATGGCCTGCACCGCTACGGCGATGTCCTGGGATGTCTGGCTCTGGAGGCCCACATAGGTGAGGTGCCCGTCGTAGCCTTCGGCCTTGGCCTTGTTGAGCAATCTGCGGGCTCGTTCCAGGTCCGGAGTGACCTCGCTTACGTCGTCGCTGTGCCACTTGGACCACTTCTGGAACAGCTCGGACCCAGGCATGCCCTTATCGTTCTTGGCGCGCTGATTGATCACGTCCGGGTCGATGGCGAGCTGCATCGCGTGGCGGACCTCCGGTATCGCGCCTGGATGGCCCTCGCGGTTGTTGATGGCGCCGACGTCGCCCATGCTCACTGGCTCGTAGAAGCCGGGGAACTGCTCCGTGGCGTCGTCGATCTTGTCTTCCTGGAGCATGAACGCCATCTGGATGTCCCCAGAGTTCAGCGCATCGATTTTGGCCTGTTCACCCTGGACCGTGACGAAGTTTAGCTCGTCGAGGTGCGGCGGGCCGTCCCAATAGTCCGCGCGCGGCTTCATCACCAGCTTGGAGCCCGGCGTGAAGCTCGCCACCGTGAACGGGCCGGCGCCGATCGGCTGGAAATTCTCGGGGTCGGCGTACGCGGCGGGGGCCACGATCATGCCGTGCCCGAACGTAAGCAGCGCCGGGAACTCGTGCCACGGCTGGTTGAGGTTGTAGAGGACGGTGGTCGGGTCCTCGGCCACGACGCTCTTGACGCCGGCAACGAACTGCTCGCTGTTAGCGCCGTGCAGCTCGTTGTACCGGTTGGTGCTGTCGACGACGGCCTGGGCGTCGAACGGGGTGCCGTCGCTGAACGTCACCCCGTCGGGCAGCTTGAGCGTCCAGCTCAGATGGTCGTCACTCTCGGTGAGAGTCTCGGCCAGCTGGGGCACGAACTCGCCGCTCTCCGCGTCATAACGCATGAGCAGGTCGTAGACGGAGACCATCTCGGTGCCGCCGGTCGAGCCCGCGGGCTGGGTCTTGACCGGGTCCAGGCTCGACGGAAGCGCGTAGCCGGCGAAGCTCAACGTGCCGCCGTCCGCGGGGCTGCCGGCATCGGACTGATCGCCGATGATGCCCGCCTGCATGGGCTCGCCCGAGCCGGATCCGGTACTGCCGCTACCGCCGTCGCCGCCGCTGGTGCAGCCGACAAGCAGTGCGGCGCTTGCCACTGCGACTACCGCGGACATGGCGATTCTGCGCTTTCGCTGTTTCCTACGGAGTTTCCTTCCAAAGAACGGAAATACCGTGACTTCGGTCAGGCCTTCCATGCTTCTCCGAGTAGGACCATAGAATTCGAAGTGCCCTTGATTCCGTGGACGTTCTGTTGCCAACCGACATACTCCGGAAATGATCCATTTACTAGAAATGGGACATCTCGATTCACCTGCATTTGAATGTTGGACATCAGTTCACGTTTTGTTTTGTCACCACTCGTTGTTTGAAACTTTTCGATAAGTGAATCCATCTTCTTGCTTGTGTACATACCATATGTTTGGCTACCTTCGGAGGTCATTGCCGCGGCCATTTTTGACAATGGATTGGGATCGCGAATACTTAGCCCCCAATCGCTCAAGTCATAATTTCTTTCAGCGGCAACTAGACGAATTTGATCACTGAACGTTGGAAGTATTTTTGTCTCCACATTGAATCCGACAGCCTCCAGCATTGCTTCTGTTGACAAGGCTTGTTTTTGCTTCGCTTGACTTGGCCCGAACACGGAAACTATATGCCCGTCAAACCCATCAGCCTTAGCTTCAGCTACTAAGCGTTTTGCCTGTTCGGGGTCGTAGGACGGTCCATCCGTACTCGTATTCCACTTTGAAGCTTCGGCAAATAATTGGTTGCTACCAATAGCTTCCATACCATAAGTACGCTTACTGATAAGGCCGGGATCAATGGCCAACTGCATCGCCTTACGGACTCTTTGGTCCGCTCCGGGACGGCCAGGAGACGCATTTATCATCGTAATATTCGTTGCATTAGTCGTGCTTGCAAAACCCGCAATGCCGTGTTCCAACATAAATGCAACATCATCTGGCTCGCGAGCCAGTGTCATATCGACTTCATCATTGTTGAATGTATCCATGGAAACTTGGGTTGTTGGCATATACGCGATTTCTATTGCATCAAGTGACGGAGGCCCGCCCCAATAATCTTCGCGTGCAGACAAGGTCATAGACGTTCCCTGTTGCCATTTGGCTAAACTAAACGGTCCGGCACCTATAGGCGTAAAGTCGCCGTCGACGGGGCCAGCGGACTTTGCAACTATCATTCCCGGTCCAGATGTTAGGATCGAAGGAAAGTTCGGCCAAGGCTTATTAAGCGTATAGATGATAGTATGTTGGGTCGGGGTTTCGATACTCGCGACATTGGCGTTCCACAATCCGGATTCCGGTCCTTCGGATTCACTGTAGCGTTGTTGGCTATACTTGACAGCTGAGGCGTCCATCAAAGTGCCATCTGAAAAAGTTACATTGTCGGGGATTGTAAGTGTCCAAGTTCGAAAATCAGGATCGGAAGTTAGGTCTTCAGCCAATTGCGGAACAATTGTTCCAGTTTCGGCATCATAGCGCATGATAGAGTCGTATATGTTGACCATTTCGATGCCGCCGGTAGTTGCTGAAGCAATGGTTTTGGCTGGATCAAGAGAAGCAGGTTCGGCATAAGCGGCAAAAGTGAGCGTCCCGCCGTCTTCTGGCTCCCCTGTCGCAGGGTCCGCGTTCACTATTCCATCTTCAAGATCGCCAAGATCGCTTACTGCGACGACGCCGTCGTTGCCGTTGCCGTTGGTGTTGGCACACCCTGCGGTAAGCAGAGTCACTGCCGTTGCTGCAATACTTAGGCGCAAAATGTAGTGCTTCCGCCGAAGTCTCATAGTCCACTCCTTTTAGGCCAAGGCCCGTCATCTATCGGACAGTTAACCGCCCACTATCGATGTCGCACGCCCCCGTGTTCCAACTTCCGCGGGCGCTCTCCGAAGGCGCGCTCAACGCTGCGGCGTAAAGGGCCGCGACGCGTTCAGGTGACCACCGTGAGGCAACCTGTGGGCCAACTCAACTGTGGTAGCGCTTCCGGTTGGGCGCATCCGCCCGGCGCCAGTTACTACAGCAACAATCTCGGCCGGGACCTCCTAGTCGGGATTCATATTGTTACCCGTCGCCAAGCCGAAGGCAGCATTGTGAGTTGACCAAGCGCTTGGTCTGTGAACTGTAACACACGAAGTGCGTTGTGGCATCGATCATGATCTACCCAGCGCGATTGCAAAGTTGTGGGTGCGGTGTGGCGTGACCACGACACGCCAAAGAAGGTGTAGAAGCGCAGCGGGCACAACGGGATTCGCGATCGTGATGGGTGCTTACGTCCACGCGATCGATCGGAGCCCCGTTGTGCCCGCCTGCCTATCGTCCGGCATCCGCGCCCTCGGTCTGCTGGATCCAGATGGCCAGGACGTGCTTGACCCCGTCCATGTCGACGCCGACGGCGATGTGGGCGGCCTTGTTGCCAGGGTGCCGTCAAAGTCGGGTGGCGACTGGCTGACCTGGGGATTTGAGGAACGACACGCCGCCCGGTCGGGGTAGAAGCACGGGCACGGCGCTCATTGGAAGATGGATGTTCTGACGCAACACAACTTCCAGGAGCTCCGTGCCCGCTACGCCAGTGTGCCCTACCACCGCCTCCATCGTCGACACCGACGATCCCGTTCTCGGCGGACTCGCTGACATCCCTTCAGCACCAAGGGAACTACGTGAGGTGATCGCACAGATCCCGGATCCGCGTAAGGCCCGGGGTATCCGACACCGCATCCCCGCGGTCGTGCTTCTGGCCGCGACCGCCGTCGTCGCCGGTGCGTGTTCCTTCGCGGCGATCGCGCAATGGGCGCACGACTGCGGCCGGGAACTCCTCGATACCGCCGGCATGGCAGATGCGCAGATTCCGAGCAAGCCGACGATCCGCCGCATCCTGGAACAGATCGACGCCCACACCTTCGACCTGCTCGTCTACGAGTGGATGCGGCTCTCGTTCACCACGATCGACGGGCGGCGGATCATCGCCTGTGACGGCAAGACGGTGCGGGGCGCGAAAGATTCCGACGGCAATCAGCCGCACCTGTTGGCGGCGATGGACCACCGCACTGGCGCCGTGATCGGGCAAGCCGATGTCGCGGCGAAGACCAACGAGATCCCCATGCTGCGTGAGCTCCTCGGCCAGTTCGACCTCACCGATAGGGTGGTCACTGTCGATGCACTCCACACACAGCGCGGCACCATCGAGCACATCGTTTCACGTGGCGGTCATGTGGTGATGACGGTGAAGAAGAACCAGCCGGCCCTGCACAAGGAACTCGCAGCGTTGCCGTGGAGCCGCATCGACGGCGAGTCCGCCGTCGACCGGAGCCACGGCCGGCGGGTGCGGCGCACGATCAAGGCCGCGCAGGTGCCGGCGGGAGTAGCCGGATTCCCGCTGATCGGGCAGGTCGTGCAGATTCGGCGTACCCGCACGGTGCACGGCAGAAAGCATGTTGAACTGGTGTATCTGATCTCGGACCTGGACATGGCGCACGCGCAGCCGGCGGAGATCGCTGCGTGGGTACGCGGCCACTGGGGCATCGAGAATCGTGTGCACTATGTCCGCGATGTGACGTATCGGGAGGACGCGTCACGGATCCGCACCGGCAGCGGGCCGCGGGTGATGGCCACGCTCCGTAACCTTGCCCTCGGCATGCACCGGGCGGCTGGCCACCGCAACATCGCCGCGGCGTGTCGTCACTATCAGCATTGTCTCCAGGACGCGATAAAACTGGTCCTCACCAGCGGAACACCGACTTTGACGTAGCCCTGGCCTTGTTGCGCACGTGGGCGCCGTCGCGGACCTTGACGATGATCGCGTCGAGGTAGATCACCGGGTACAGCGAATCCAGAGGCCGCTGCTGCCAGCGGGCGACCTCGTCGGCGACCTCTTCGGTGACCTTCGAGATCGTCTCGTGTGACAGCTCGGTGCCGACCGTGGTGGCCAGGTGATGCTGAATATCGCGGATCGTCATGCCGCCCGCGTAGAGCGAGATGATCCTCGCGTCGAGCCCGTCGAGGCGGCGCTGCCCCTTGCGCACGAGCATCGGGGTGAACGTGCCGTCCCGGTCGCGCGGCACGCGCAACTCGACGTCGCCGATCTCGGTGGCCACCGTCTTGGCGTGGGATCCGTTGCGCGAGTTCGGGAACGCCGAGGCGTCCGGGTCGCCGGCCTCGTATCCGAGGTGTCCGGTCAGCTCGGCGTTCAGGCCGCGTTCGAGGGCGGACTTCATCATCGCGTTCAGCAGGCCTGTTTCGCCGGTGAGCGCTTCGCCGGCGTCGATGCGGGTGAAGATCTCGTCGAGGGCGCCCGAGGCGGCGAGCCGGTCGGCGAGTTCGTTCTGACGGTCACGGCGCTGCTGACGTGTCTGGTCCACAGCTTCATCGTCTTGCACGGTCACAGGAGGGTCCCTTCGGGGTCAGACCTGACCACTTACACAGACCATCTGACACGCCCGATGCCGGCCAGCAACGTCGCGGTCTGATCGTCGATGTCCAACTCGCCGAACTCGCGGAGCACCAGCACCAGTTCCGGCAGCATCGGGGCGAGTCGCTTACCGGCCGGCATGCCGAGCACCGCCCAGCAGAACACCAGTGCGGCAATGACTTTCGGACCGTACTTCGGCGGTCGTGGTGTGCGGGGGCGCACGATCCGCGGTGTCAGCGCCTCGCGGAGTGCTCGGCGGGCGTGGTCCCGGTTCCAGCCGGTCGTGGCGCACAGCTCGTCGAGAATCGCGGTCTTGTCGGTCTTGCCGGCCCGCTTGTAGCGGGTGGCGATCGCCTTGGTCACAGACTTGCGCTCAGTCATGGTCAGCCCCATCTGCAAGGCCTACGACGACCCCGGTCCCGACGAGTGGCGACACGCCGCTACGCGGGCATTTTGGATGAGTCAACGCGCGAGGCGAGGCGAGGTGCCTCACGTAAAAGTGAGCGCGAAGCGGTGGCCGGTGCCTCACGCAGTGTGAGCGCGTGGGAGGCTTGCGCTACTTCGCCTGGGCCAATCGGTTGATTGACGGTTGTAATGCT
>NZ_JAENKO010000078.1 GCF_016599145.1 Tomitella cavernea | reverse complement strand
GCCTGCTGCGTCGACGCCGACCCTCCCGGCCTGGAACCACCCGAGGCACCGCCGCCGCCGGCGGCGGCGCCCATGCCCCCGGAGGTACGGCCCGGCGCCGAGGCGGCCGAGGCGTACCGGGACGCCGCCGACCGGCCACCGCCGCCGCCACGCAGCATGCCCGCGCCGTAGCCAGCCATGCCGCCGGCGGCCATGCCCGCCGCCGAGCCACCACTGCCGAAGTCGGCCGAGTCCTCCGAGGACGGCATGATCGGCGCGTACTTGAGCAGCGCCCACGGGGCCAGGCCGACCATGACGAAGCAGACCGCGATCATGCCGAGCGCAGTGAACAGCTCCATGCCCGACGCGCCGCCGAGGGCGGTGCCGGCGAAAATGTTGATCGTGGCGAACGTGACGCCGAGCAGCAGCAACAGCAGTGGTTTCATCAGCGCCAGGCCGACGAACATCATCACCGGGCGCATGGCCTTCTGCCGCCACTTGGGGTGGACCCACATGCCGAAGCCGATGCCGGCCACGCACAGCAGGATCGGCAGCCCGGCGGCGTGCATGAGCAGCCCGAAGTACGCGGCCAGCACGCCGATGAGCATCAGTCCGAACAAGATGATCCCGGCGATCGCGCCGCCGGCGACGGTCTCGGAGGTCGCCTGCCCCAGGATCGCCGACATGTTCGTCACGACCTGGTCGGCCGGGGCTCCGAGCGCGTCTCCGATGCCCTGTGAGACCTGCTCGATGAACGAGAGGAACACTGCGGCCAGGCCGGGGGCGAACAGCATCGCCACCACGCCGAACAGCATGTAGCCGCCGTAGTCCATGAGCAGATCGCGCGGATGTCGTTTGCCGTCGGAGATGCGTTGAGCGGCCAGGATCGCGGTAATCGCCATCGCGAGGATGCCGATGCCGGTCGAGTAGGCGTACCAGGTGAGGAACGTGTCGTTGGTGGTGTCGAAGCTGCCGGTGGTCGTGAGCCCGCGGATGACCTTTTCGGTCAGATCGACCGCCGACGACTTGAGGGCGTTGGCCCAATCGTCGATGACGCTGCCCGGATCAGCCATGAACTTGACTGTCTCGACCACCGGTTTTCCGGTGACCGACCAGATCGACGAGAACCCGTCGGCGTAGGCGCCGAACGTGTTCGATGCCGAGTCCGAGAGGCGTTCGGTGAACCCGCGGTTCTGGTCCCACCAGTAGTAGGCGCCGCCTTGGAGCTCCCCCACCCGCACATTCCAGGAGGTGCAGGCTTCCCGATCAACCCTGCCTTCCGCCTTGTCGCAGTTGAGGTAGAAGCGGTGCAAGCACAGCTGCGCCGGCGCCCGGTCGTCACCGTAGTCGCACACCTGCCCGGTGAAGAACTCCTCGCCCAGGTCGGAGCTGTCGGGCATATCCGCGGCGGGGTTGGCCTCGATCGCGGCTTTCATCGCCTCGATCGAGGCGTCATCGGGGGTGTCGGCGAACTGGAAACCCCACGTGGTGGTCTGCGGCTGCGCGAACTTCTTCAGATCGTCCGCGCACATCGGGTTCTTCGGAATGAACGCGGGGTCACCGTTGGGGAAGCTGTGCGACCAGTCCTGGCCGTAGGCGGCGTTGATGAGGTCGACCTCGACCGGCCGGCCGTCCCGTGATCCGAGCACGCCGGCCAGATACGACCCGAAGTCTCCGCCGCGGTTCGCGCATTCGCCGTCGAACCAGGCGGCTTGGAATTCGTCGGTGCCGGCGACGAACTTACGCAGCTCGGCCGGGAAACCCTCCGGGAGCTGCTGCCCGTTCATCGTGGGCGTGCCGCCTGGGCCCTGCTCGGGGGCTGCGGACGCGGCCCCCGCCCCGGTCACGAGCAGCACCACTGCCAAAAGGACCGCCGCGGCCGCCCGGCGCAGTCGCACCATCATCACTTCACCACCTCGCGCCACAGGTCAGTCGCGGTAGAACACGTAGAGGCCCTGCCCGCCGGGCTGCGAGAGTGGGCCGTCCTCGGGGAACCGGGCGTCTTCGGGCTTCGGGCCGGGCTCGAAGGCCCAATCGGTGGCCTTCCAGTCCTCGCCTTCCCAGGCGAGGGTCACCGTTGTCGTCGAGTACGAGGTGGACACGCCCATCGGCGAATCCGGGCCCCCGGTACGCGTCTGAGCGATCCCCTCAGTCCAAATCGACACGGTCGCTGCCTCCGGGGTGAAGTTGGTGACCGTCGCCACCAACGGAACGCCGTTGAATACCGTGTCCTCGTGCTCCACTCGATCCGTGGCGTTGTCCAGCACTGACTGCAACGCGGGCGAGGGGTTCTCCCCGACCGCGTGCTCGCGGAGGGCAGACGCATCGAGCCTCCCCGAGCGGGCATGCCCCATTGCCTGCTCGAAGTTGACCGCGGCGGTGCGGGCACCGGCCTTGTCGTGGGTGTACCCGCGGGGCACACCGTCGACCAACGCCGACGGGCCGTGCGCCGTCTTGATCGCCTCGGTCTTACTGCCGGACTCGCCCGAATCCGAGCCGCCGCAGGCGACGGCGACCACCAGAATCAGCACCGCCAGCGTCGCCAGACCCGCCACCGGCCACAGCCACCGCCGCGGCCCGGTCTTCCTCCCCGGCGCCGCCGCGCCGTCGATACCCGGGCCCACCTTCGAATAATCCGTCTTCGTCTTCATCACTGCCCTTCCTTCCCCTCACTGCTCGCCAGGCCGATGGGCTGAGACCGCTCCCACCGGACGAACACGACCATCGCCACCAGCAGCTCGGCGGTCACCGTCGCGGCCACGGCCGCCGGCCCTGCCCACACGGCTGCGGCCGGTGCCCCGACCAGCACCACCGCAGCACCGAACTCAGCCGCCAGCACCGACCACGCCCGCCCCCTGCGACGGGAACTGGCGGCCACCACCACCACAACCGCAAGCGCAACTACGCCGACGACGGCAAGAAGCCACCCCGGGGTTGTCGGCGCTGCCACCGTGTTCGTCGTCATCACTGCCTTTCCTCCCTCGCCGTCGCTGCGGCATACTCGGTGTTCATCGCTAGGCCCCCGGCTGCACGACGAACAGGACGCTGCCGACGATCACCGTGAGCATCACCAGCACCGCCAGTGCGATGCCGGCCACCTTCGCCTCCCCCGTGTATTCCGAGGCGTCCTGGGCGTAGCCGCGCTTCTCGGCGGACTTCATCTTCGACACGCCGACAATCAACTTGATCACCACGAAGAGCAGGGCCACCGCCCACACGGCCGACCCGACACGCACCCACGTGTCGTTCATCGCCGGGCCCAGAATCGACAGATCGGGGCTGATCTTCTCGAACGGGTTGTCCACCGCCAATACGGCCTTGTTCACCACGCGTCTCCTTCGGTCACGATCCGGGGAAACTCCCCATCACTGCTGCTGTATCCGCCCGCCGGGGCCCGGCCGGTGAGCACCGACCCGCTGGCCCGACCGGCCAG
The DNA here is from genome assembly GCF_016599145.1 of Tomitella cavernea. GTDB lineage: Bacteria > Actinomycetota > Actinomycetes > Mycobacteriales > Mycobacteriaceae > Tomitella > Tomitella cavernae. Next base: position 6,189 of record NZ_JAENKO010000078.1, on the reverse strand, counting down.
GTCCCCGGCCACGCGGGCGGCCAGGTCCGTGAACGCCGCCTGTGTGGCGGCGGTGGTCTGGCCGAATGCGATCCGCCCGCCGGCGGCGAGCAACGAGTCATACGGCACCCGCGAGAACCGGGTGGCCCCGGCCGCGGCAAGCTGTTCGGCAATGCGCTGTTCCAGGGCCCCGTCGGCGCCGGGCACCGCGACCAGCAGAACCCGGGCGGCCGCCGCCGTCTCCTCGTAGCCCTCGGCACGCAGCCGGTGGAGCATCCAATAGGCGGCCTTGGCCGCGTCGACGCGTAGCGGCACCGGAACCACCAGTTGGTCGGCGTGCCCTACCGCCCACCGCCACGCGGGCGCGTAGGTGTTGTTGCCGGTATCGACGACCATCAAGTCGCGGTGCCGGCGCAGCACCGCCATGACCGCGGCGCACTCGTCGGCGCCGACGGCGATCGGGTCCTGGCTGCCGTCGAGGGCGGTGCCGAGCACTTCGTGCCCGGCAGGCTGGGCGGTCAGATAGGCGGCCAGCTCGGCCGCGGCCGCCTGCCCCGAGGCGAGCCGGCCCGCCGACACGAGTACATCGGCGATGCCGCCGGGCTGGCGTAGCGCCGCCCGGTCGGCGAGGGTGCCCGGCGACTCGCAGCCGTCCCAGGCGACCACGCCGCGTCGGTGGCTGCCGAACGCGGCCGCGAGCATCAGCGCGGTCGGCGTCTTACCCGCACCGCCTTTCGGGGAGGCGATGACCACCACCCCCGGCGGGGACGATTGGATCGCCGCGCGGCGTGCCCGCTCGGAGGTGGCCGCATCGCGTTCGGTCGGCGTGGCCCGCAGGTGCAGGCCCATCGCCGCGTTGACCCGGCCGCGCCAGCCGCTCCGGGCCTGTTCGGCCGTCGCGGCTGGTGCCGCCTCGTCGAACAGGCCCGGCACCGCGGCCGCCGGAGCCGGGGCGGGTTGCGTAGCAGCGGCCAGGGCCTCTTGTCCCACCCCGTACGGGTCGGCCGGCGGCGGGCCGGCCGCAGTATCGGTGTCGGCGTCCGCGGCATCGACCTCGACCGGATCGGCGTCCCCCTGGTTGCTGCCGGCCGCGCGGCGTAGCCGCTGGCTGCGCAGGTTCACCGGCGTCTCGCGCCCATACACTGGCTCGCTCATCGCGTGCTCCTTCCCGTGTTCCGGGTGACGATCTTCGATACCGCCCACACGCCGCCCGGCTGCTCGCGGACGATCACGTAGACGACCTGCTCGGCGGTCCCGACCGTGCGCTCCCCGTCCTTCGCGGTCTGGGTGGCGGTGAACACCAGATGCCGCATGTGCGAGTCGGAGTCATCGCGCATGCCCTGGTTCGGCTGGGCGGTCACTGTCACCTCGACCCGGTCGGCGCCGTCGGCCCGCCAGGCGGCGAAATCGCCGCCCGGGCCGCGCACCGGCGCCTCGCCGAGCGTGGCGTCGGCGTAGTCGTCGGTGAGCAGCGGCGCCGCTCGCGCCATCGCGTCGAGCGTTCCGCCGTCACTAGTGGGCCGCCAGGCAAGCCACTGGCGCAGCGCCTCGGCGGCGACCGCGTCCGAGTCGGTCCGGTCCACCTGCGCGATGGCCGCCGCCGGAGTGGCCGGCACCGTCGGCACGGTGCGGGTCGGCAGCACCGGCGGCTCCGACACCGTCGTCGACGGGGCCGCGGACGGCGGGGCGGTGGGGACCGCCGAGGGCTCCCACATTTGCGCCGGGGCGGGAGTACGGCTCGCCGTGGAGTCCGCATCCTGGCCCGGGCCGGACCCGCAGCCCGCCACGGTCGCCGCGGACGCGGCGAGGATCAGTGCCGCGGCCACGGCACGCCTGCCAGTACGAGTACGCATCGACTCTCCATTCATTGCTTGTCTGCCTGGTCGGGGCCGAAGCGGATCGCCCGCACCGTCGCCGGCGGGGTGTAGGGCCGTTCGGAGACGAACTCGCCGGACTGCGGCGCCTCGATAACCGTGCCCGCGCCCGAGTAGATGAAGATGTGGCCGGGATGCGGCTGGATGACATCGCCCGCACGCAGTTGTGCCGGGTCGGTGATCGACGTGCCCAGCGGCGAGACGATCTGCGCGGAATCCGGCGGCACCACGTTGAGCTTGCCGCCGGAGGCTTGCGCGACCGCGTACTGCACCAGCCCCGAGCAATCGAAGCCGACCTTGGCGTAGTCGCCGTGCGCATCGGCCGGACCGCCGTTATCGGAGATACCCAGGGTCGGGCCGAACTGGTTGCCCCCGCCCCACGCATACGGCAATCCGATCTGGGAGCGGGCCGCGGCCACCACCCGCGCCCCGAACTCCGACGATGCCGGCGCCGCCAGCGTCCAGGCCGCCGCCTGGGCGGGAATATCGACGATGTAGCCCTGGGTCTGCCCGTTTCCGCATACCCCGCCCGCGGCCCGCGAGTTTCCCGGCCCGCAGTTGTAGTAGGACAGCATCAGCTCGGTGATCTGCCCGGACACGGTGCCGGCCGCCAAGTCCTGCTCGGCCAGAGCCGCGAGCGCACAGTCGTAGTTCGCCATTGACATGGTCGCGTCCGCGATCGAGTACGGGTCCTTCGTCCCGTCTCCGTCGCCGTCGACGCCGTATGCCTCCCACGTGGCCGGCAAGAACTGCGAGGGGCCCGCGGCCTGCGAGTCGGCGTTGTAGGCGTCCGGGTTGAACCCGCCGGATTCGTTGTCGATCTGCGCTGCGAGCAGCGGTGCGGTCACCGCCGCGCACGTGCCTGCGGCCTGTGTGATCCACGGGATGAACGGGGCGGCGGCCGGGTGATCCGCCAGCAGTGCTTTCTTATCGAGCCGGTCGCCGCCAGCGGTGGTGCCGCAGCCGGGGCCCAGCGATTCGGCGTGCAGACCGGAACCGCCGCGGGTCCGTGTTCCTGCGTCCTCGCCGCCCGGGCACAGGTAGGCGGCGTCCCGGTACCCGTCGCCGGAGAATCCGCCCATGAAGGTGGCGGCCAGCAGCAGCACGCCGCCCACTGCGAGCGCCCCGCCCGAGGCCGCCTTTCCTGATGCCACTGCCGCCACCTCCCTTCGCGTGTGTTGTTGTGCCCGACCAGGAACACAAAATCGGTGGCTCTCTTCGGTTATATGCGGCGTGCCCTAGCCGCCGATGGCGTCGCGGAACTTTCCCGCCATCACGGCGGTCGCCGGTGTGCCATCACCGCGCGGCGACCAGGTCGTGTACTTCTGGTGCACCTGGGAGCCGTAGAAGGTGGCCGCGGTGAAGCCCGCGTCGACGAGCTGCGCGAGGTCGGCCGCCCCGTCGCTGGTGGCCGCGGCCGCCACCGACTGGCCCAGCCCGACCAGATCGGATGCGGCCGCCTGTTGGCCCATCTGCGCGGTGAGTGCCGCCGGCCCCGAGTGCAGCGCCGAGGCCGGGGTTTCCTGGCCGCCGGTGAACACTCCGAGCGCGATATGGGCGAGGTTGAGCCCGATCGGCAGGAGTTGTCCCAGGGCAAGGGGGTTGCCGGTCTCGACGACCTGCCAGGCGACTTCTTGGAGTTGGCCGACTGCCTTGGCCAGGCCGATCACGTCGACGTTGTCGAGCAGCCGGCACACCAGCGCCGCCGCCTGCGAGACCGGGTCCGGGATCAGCGCGAGTACCTGCGCGACCTGGTCGAGCGGCAGCTTGGATGCCGCTTCCACCAGGGGAGACAGGTTGTTGTTGATCCGGCCGGCGGTGGCGTGTGCCGCGGGGATATCCCCGGCAAGCAGTTGCCCACCGAGCAAGCCGAAGTCGCCTGCGACTCCGAGGTAGTCGACCGAGGTCACGTCCGCGACCATCTGCAATGCCTGGTCGAGCAGGGTGACCGGCTGCACGGTGCGTAGCGCCGTGCCCGCGGCGGTCAGCATGGAGGTGTCCATGCCGGCGATCCCGGACAGCCCCTCGGCAAGGGTGTCGGCCGCCGCCGACACTCCGCCGCCCGCGCCCGGCGTCGACCCGAGCATGTCGGCGATCTGGCCGGCCGTGGCCGCCAGCGAGGCCACGTCCACGTCGGCGAGGCCGGCGAGCAGATCGCCCGCCGCCGACAACGGGGTGCCGCCGTCGGCGGCGGCGATCTTGTCTTGCGCGGCCGGGTTCGTCGACAACCACGCCTGCGTCTGCCCTACCGGGGTCAGCGTGTCGGCGATCATCGCCGCCTGGGAGGCCACCGCCGAGCGGCGTGACCAGCCCACCGGCGCTTGCGGATTCTCGCCGAGCTGTTCGACGCGCGCCGGTAGCCGTTCTGCGGCGCGGATGGCGGCGGCCAGATGGGCCCCGCCGTAGTCGGCGCCAAGCTCCGCGGCCATGCCGGTGCCGCTGCCTGTCTGGGACACCACCCGCGCCGGCTGCGCTGGCGACGTACTCGCGGAGGTGTCCCCCGCCTTGCCGCCAGCGGCGGGCCCGGTGTCGGGGGCCGGGTCGTTGCCGAGCACCCGGCCCAGCGACGACAGAAAGCTGTTCTTGGCAGCAGCGATGTTGCAGTACTTGTCGTCCGGGTGGCAGATGTCGAACACGTGGCCCGACAGGGCGCCGAAGCCGCGGGGGTTCGGCCCGGCGATGCCCTGCCCGGCAAGCGGCGGGCCGATGATCTTCGCGCCGTCGGTGCCGCGCCGCGGGTTGGCCAGCAGTCCGACCGCCTCGATCTGGGCGGCCGCAACCGGGCCGTCGCCGTGGCCGATGGCCACGGCGACATCATTGGCGATCTGCGCCCCCTGCGAATACCCGGCGAGGACGTACTGCGCGTCCGGGCAGCGACGCATCAAGTTCGTCACATCGACGATGCCCTGGTCAACGGACTGTGAGTACAGCATCCCGTTGAACGCGGCCGCAGGATACGGCGGATACACCACCGCGATCGAGGCACCATAGGCGTCTTCCAACGCGGTACCGACCTGCCCGAGCAGCCCGGCCGGCACAGCCGGGTCCGCATGCTCGGAGGTCTCCCCCGTCCCGGGCACCAGCACCGCCATGAACCCATCGCAGCCGCCGCTCGCGACGGCCGCCGTCGCCGTCGTCGCCGGAAGTGTCGCGGCCACCGCCGCCGACGCCACCGCCGCGGCGGCCGCCCTTACTGCTACCCGCTTCATGCCCCGCGCCCCCCTGTATTAGAAATCTTCACCACGGCCCACGTGCCGTCCGGTGCCTTGCGCACCTGGAAGGTCTGCTCATAGTCGACGGTGTCCCCGCCCGGGCGGTGTTCGGTCACCGACACCGCGTACAGCGTCGGCGATACCTGCGACTCGGCCAGGCAGTACGTCGTGCCCGGCGGGATCGTGTCGATACCGGCTTGAATCGTCTCGGCAGGCCCCGCGGCCGGGGTGCCGTCGGCGATGAGCGCCCGCACCGCGGCCCCGTCGCGGGCCACGTAGTAGGCGTGCTCCAACGCCCGGATCACTCCGACCCCAGACCTGACATCGCCAGCGGGGGCGGCACACCCGGCCGCGGCCGGGTCCGCGCCCGCCCCGCCGCCAAGACCGGCCTGCCCAGCCGGGGACGACGCGGCAACGGCGCTGTTGCTATCGCCTGATCCGATGAGGGCGCCGACCGCGTACACGCACGCCACCACCGTCAGGGCGGCCACGACCACGGCCGTCAGCAACCGCCGAGGCGGGCGACGCCACGGCACACGCACCGTCCGGCGAGGACGCTCCGCGGCCGATTGCTCGGCCCCGCGCCCTGGGCGGGGGGCGCCGAGGTCGTCGATGATCGGGCCCTGCGTCATGGTCATGCCTCCGGGAGAGCTGCCTGCACTGCTGCGGCCGCTGCGTCGACGGCGTCGCCGACCGCGGGCGGCGCTGCATCCACGGCCGCCGCCACGGGCTCGGGCACCTCCGACCGCCACTGCGGAGCCGCCACCGGCGTCTGCTCCGACTGCGGCGACACGTCCTGCGCCGCCGCAGGCGTGACCGGAGCCGAGGCCGGCGGGGCTGTCTCTGCCTGTGCGGCATTCGCGGCGTCCGCGGTCGTCTGCTGTGGGGCCGGTGTGGGTGCGGGCTGCGGATCGCCGGTGACGGCCGCCGTCGCGGCGGCGGCTGCGTCGTCCACTGCCGTCGCGGCGGGGCCGGTGATGACCGCGGCCTCGGCGGCCGCGTGATCCGCGGCGGCAAGGATCGCCTCGCCGCCCGGCTGGCCGGCGATCGCCTCACGCGCCTGGGCAGTGGCGGTCGCCGCATCGCGCTGGGCCTGCTGTCCGGCGTTGACGGCGCCGCGCACC
>NZ_JAENKO010000077.1 GCF_016599145.1 Tomitella cavernea | reverse complement strand
CCGGGCGGCCGGGCGCCGGTGCGGCGCCGGACGCCTCTCCACCCGGCGCCTCTTCGCGGCCGGAGGAGGGCGCGGCGGCGCCGGGGCCGTGCACGCGGCGCGACGGGGCGTTGGGCCAGGCGGGCGCTTCCGTGGGCGCGTCCCACAGCTCCAGAATCTCGTCATCGCAGCGGATCAGCGTGATCGACGCGCCCGCCATGTCGAGCGCCGTGGTGAACGACCCGACCAGTGAGCGCGCCACGACCAGCCCCCGGTGGGCAAGGTGGTCGTGCAGCTCGCCGAAGAGCAGGTGCAGTTCCAGCGGATGGGAGGCGCCGAGTCCGTTGACGACGGCGATGAGCCTGTCGCCGTCCGCGGGCCGCAGCGAAGCCAGGATGCGGTCGGCCAGCAGCCGTACGAGGTCGCGCGCCGGCATCGCGTCGCGGCGTTCGGTGCCCCGCTCACCGTGGATGCCGATGCCGATCTCGATCTGTCCTTCCGGCAGGTCGAACGACGGCTCGTCCGCGCCGGGCAGTGTGCACGGCCGCAATGCCGCCGCCATGCTGCGCGCGCCGTCCGCAACCCGGCGACCGAGCGCTGCCACGGCGGCGAGGTCGTCGCCCCGGTCGGCCGCTGCCCCGCAGATCTTCTCCACGGCGATCGTCGCCGCAGTGCCCCGCATGCCCGGCCCGACGGGCTCCCCCGCCTCGTCGGTGCCCTTGTCGCTGGCCACGTCGTCGGCCACCAGCACATGCTCGACGGCGACGCCCCGCTCGCGTGCCAGGTCGGCCGCGATGCGGAAGTTCAGTACGTCACCCGTGTAGTTCTTGACCACGTGCACCACGCCGGCGCCGGCGTCCACCGCCCGCGTCGCGGCGTCTATCTGCAGCGCGTTCGGCGAGGTGAAAACGAGGCCCGGGCATGCGCCGGCCAGCATGCCGCGCCCGATGAAGCCCGCATGCATCGGCTCGTGTCCGGACCCACCGCCGGACAGCACCGCCACCCGGCCCCGTTCCGGCGGTGTGCGGCGCGTGAGATACCCCGGATCGGCGTGCCAGGCGAGGTCGTCGGTGCAGGCCGTCAGCCCGCGGATCGCATCGGCCACGAAGGACTTCGGACTGTTGACGAACTGCGTATGAGCCATGACTGTTCGAGCACCTTTCCCCTTGCACCGGATCCTCGTCCGAGCCTATCGGGCAGGTACGGCAGCGTGCGGCTGCCTGACACTCGTGAACGCCGCGCCTCCGCCCACACGCTGACGCCGCAGAGGCGCCATGCCGCGCACAATGGGCGGCATGGAGATACTCAGTGGCAGGATTCTGCTGCGGCCTTCGGACCTGTCCGCGTCGCAGTCGTTCTACCGGGACACGCTCGGTCTGGCCGTGGCCCGTGAGTTCGGGGCGCCCGATCACCCGGGGGTCGTGTTCTTCGTCGGTGGCGCGCTGCTCGAGGTGTCCGGTGCCGGGCCCGTCGACGGCCGTGCGGGAATGGAGCTGTGGATGCAGGTCCGCGACGTCCATGCCGAGCACGCGCGTCTGGCCGCCGCCGGCGTCACGGTGCTGCGCGAGCCGCGCACCGAGCCTTGGGGGCTGATCGAGATGTGGATCGCCGATCCGGACGGGGTGCGCATCGCGGTGGTGCAGATCCCGGACGATCATCCTCTGCGGCGCGACGTCCGGAACCTCTGAACCACCGCGAATGTGACCGTCGCCCCACCTCCACATGGCCGTCGGGCGGTGAGGCCCGAAGAGTACGCGTACCCGACACCGCCCGGCATCCGGAAGTTTGCCGTTCGTTCACCTGGCACTGCCAGCATCACGGGTGAACCGACTGGAACACCGACCACGACACAGGAGTCGTCGATGCTGGAAGCCGGCCGCCGCGCGGGAGGAACCGTCCTCACCGAGACCACGGCGGATGAGATCCCGACAGGGCAGGGCCCCTCGCCCCGCCCGTCGGCCGCTCCCCGCCCCGCACCCTCCGCACCGCAGGTGCCCGGTCGCCGCGCCACCGTCACCCGGTGGCTGGGCGTGGCCGCGATGCTGTATTTGCTCATCTGCGCGATCGGCGTCATCGGCGACGGCTTCAACGGCCTCGGCTCGGGCACGGCCCAGAACCTGTTCGACTTCGCCACTAACCCGATCATCGGCCTGTTCGTCGGCATCCTCGTCACCGCGATCATCCAGTCGTCCTCCACCACCACGACGCTCGTCGTCACCGCGGTGGGCACCGGGATGATGCCGGTGTCGGTGGCGGTGCCGATGATCATGGGCGCCAACATCGGCACCTCGGTGACGAACACCCTCGCCTCGCTGGGGCACGTGGGCAACAAGGCCGAGTTCCGCCGGGCGTTCGCCGCGTCGACGGTGCACGACTTCTTCAACCTCACCGCGGTGGCCATCCTGCTGCCGCTGGAGCTGCTCTTCCACCCGCTCGAGCGGCTCTCCGGCATGCTCGCCGGCTTCGCCTACGGCACCGTGCTGCCCGACCCGGACAACGCCGACATCATCGGCGTCGTCTCCAGCCCGGTGGTCGACGCCCTCGGCATGCAGGGTGCGCTGGGCGTGCTCGGCGGCGGCACCGTGAGCGCCGTGGCCACGATCGTGCTCGGAGTGGCGCTGATCTTCCTCGCGGTCCGCTACATGGGCAAGCTGCTGCAGGTGCTGATGGTCGGCAAGGCCAAAACGGTCCTCGAGCGCACCGTCGGCGGCAATCCGATGGTGGCGATGGGCGCGGGCGCGGGGGTCACCGCGGTCATCCAGTCGTCGTCCGTCACCACGTCGATGCTGGTGCCGTTCGCAGGTTCCGGCGCGCTCACCACCAAGCAGATCTATCCGCTCACGCTCGGGGCGAACGTGGGCACCACGGTGACGGCGCTGCTGGCGGCGTTCGCGGTCACCGGTGGCGACGCGCAGCTGGCGCTGCAGGCCGCGTTCGTGCACGTGCTGTTCAACGTGATCGGCATCCTCATCATCTACGGGCTCCCGCCGCTGCGGTGGGTCCCGGTGCGCTGCGCCGAGATCCTCGCCGCGGTGGCCAGTGAGCACAAGACCATCGCCGCGGCCTGGGTGCTCACGGTGTTCCTCGCGATCCCCGCGCTCGGCGTGTTCATCTACACCCTGCTCTGACGACCACCTGCTGTGAACGGGCCGGGCTCCGATGGGGTCCGGCCCGGACCTTTTCCGCAGCAAGCACCCGATCGACGCCTGTCGTTCACCTTCTGTTAACCTAGGTGCACCGAGACGACAAGCAGCCGACGAACGGGGCTGCGGAGGTGATGACATGGTGCAGCGACGAGGCGACGCGATGACCGCCGAGGGACGACTGGTGTTGGCGCACGCCCAGATCGCGCTGCTCCCGGACGACCTGTCCCGCACCCGCGGTCACTGGAGCGACCTGCGGCACTTCCTCCACGCTCTCGCCGCCTGATCACGGCGGCGAGATCACGGGACGCGGTGGGTCCACTCCGTGCTGAGGAACTTGCTTTCCACCAGCTGCCTCGCACAGTCCAGCTCGGCCTCCGTGTAGTCGGCGTCCCGGGTGGCATAGTGCGCCCGGAAGTGCGCGGCGAAGGCGTCGATGATGTCGGCGCGCGCCATACCGGTCTGCGAGCGCATCGGGTCCACCCGCTTGGCCGCGCTGCGGATGCCCTTGTCGGAGAGCTTCTCCTTGCCCACCCGCAGCACCTGGCCCATCTTCTCCGCATCGATGTCGTAGGCCATCGTCACGTGGTGCAGGACGGCGCCCGAGGCGAAGCGCTTCTGCGCGGCGCCGGCGATCTTGCCCTTGTCGGAGGCGATGTCGTTGAGCGGCACGTAGCGGGCGGTGATGCCGACGTCGGCGAGCGCGCCCATCACCCACTGGTCCAGGAACTCGTAGGAGCGTTCGAAGCTGAGCCCCTCCACCAGCGACGACGGCACCGCCAACGAGTAGGTGATGCAGTTGCCGGGCTCCATGAACATGGCGCCGCCCCCGGAGATCCGCCGCACGATGCCGATGCCGTGCCGCTCGGCGGCCGTCTCGTCCACCTCATTGCGCACCGACTGGAACGAGCCGATCACCACAAGCGGCGAGTCCCAGTCCCAGAACCGCAGGGTGGGCGGGCGCTCGCCCAGCGCCACCTCACGGCTGATGATCTCGTCGAGCGCCACGTGCATCGCCGGGTCGAGCACGACGGGGTCGATGATGTCGAAGGTGTGGTCGTGCCAGCCGGTCGCCCGCCCGAGCGCGCGCCGGATGGCGATGCCCACCGACTCGGGGGTGAAGCCGATCATCGACACGTCCGGGCTGAGCGCCCCGCTGATGGCCTGACCCAGCTGGGCCGCGTCGGCAGTGACGGGCATCCCGGTGACTGCCGCGTTGAGATCCTCTAGAGCGTCGTCGGGCTCGAGGAAGAAGTCTCCGGACACGTGCACCCGCGACAGGCGCCCGTCGTCCACGTCCACCTCGGCCGCGACCAGTTTGCCTCCGGGCACCTTGTACTCACCGCGCATGATCCCAACCTAACCCGCCGCCCGGGACAGGTGCTCCGCCAGGCGCCGGCACTCGTCCACCAGCGCCGGCGGCGACACCACCCGGAACTCTATGCCGTGCAGCGCGAGCCGCATCAGCAGCGCGTGCCGGTGGGTGCCGCGGATGCGCACCAGGAAATCGTCGGCGCCCAGCGCGTCCACCTCGGCTTCCTGATGGCGGACCGCATCCTCCAGGTCCCGCAGCGGAGCGTGGACCCGCAACTCGGCATCGTGCCACGCGTGGTACACGTGCGGAATCAGGTCGTCCCGCCGCCCCGGCGGCAGCGGACGGGGGTCGAAGCGACGGCGGGACGCGCCCGCCGCGTCCACGTCGTCGAGGCGTTGCAGCGTCCAGGCATGGTGGCGACGGTCGAATCCCGCCACGTACCAGTTCGGGTGCCGGAACAGCAGCCGGTACGGCTCGAAGAATGCGGCGCGAACCAGCCCGTCGCGGGTCTTCGCCGTCCATCGCAGCAGGAAGCGGGCGGCGATGGCCTGCGTGACGGTGACCAGCATGGCCGCGTCGACTGTCGGGGCCAGGCTGAGCAAGGGTTGGATCCGTCCGCATTCGACCGCGGTGCGCCGGTGGAGCCGTTCCGGCAGGAAGCTCTCCAGCTTGGCCAGGGCTCTCGCGGCGGCCGCGTCGAAAGCGCCGCCGGCGATCGGTGAGGCAGGATCCGCGGTGCCCGCGACCACCGCCAGCCCGACGGCGGCCGCCACCGCCTCGTCGTCGTCGAGCGACAGTGGCGGCATGTTCCGGCCGCGGGTCAGCCGGTACTCGCCGCGCGGCCCGGGCGTCGATGCGATCGCGAATCCCAGCACACGCAGCCGCACCACGTCGCTGCGGATCGTCCGCGTACTGGTGCCGAATCTTTCCGCCAATTTCTCCCCCGGGTGGCAGCCGCCCTCCTGCAGCGCGCCGACCAGCATGAACATCCTCTGTGCGACATCCCCCATGTCCTCCATTCTGACCTAGGGATCGCGGAAGAAATCCCGTCGCGCGACACGCTGTGGATAACCTGCAGGTTCCCCACAGGCCGCGAAAACCGCATCCGTCTCCTGCGGGTTTCGTGCTATGCGGCGCGGGCAAACCGCACGCGACCTCTTCCGCAATCCCCAGCCTGCAGAGAGGCACATCGCCTCCCCCGGCCGACCACGAAACGCGGGGTGCGTTTACCAGATCGCAGCACCGACGGCATGTCGAGACCACCGTCCGCGGTCGTCCGCGCGCAAAATCACAACGCCGCACTCCTGACCCCGCGAACGGGCGCGGATACCTCTATCCTCGGCTTCGGCCGACCCTCGGCTGCCACCCCAGGAGCTCCGATCGAAAGGCGACGATGGACCAGGCGGACGCACCGGCCGACACCCCCAGGCCGTTCGCTCACCTGCAGCAGCCGGGAGCCCCGCTGTATCGCGCGATCATGGGCGCGTTCGTGCAGGCCAAGCGCAGGTTCATCGTGCACCTGCGGCCCGAGGACATCCGCGCGATGCTCCCGGACCACGGCCGCACGCTCGGCGAGAACCATTCCATCGACGGCGCACTCGCCTCACTGGAGCATTGGGGGAACCTGCGCTCGGACCCGGACACCAGCCGGGTCACCAGTGTCGAGGAGTTCCGTCGGGCCCGCTACCTGTACCAGATGACCGACCACGGCCAGGCCGCCGAGGACGCGCTGCAGACCTACGAGGAGGCGCTGGGGCGGCGCGGTTCCCTGCAGTCGGTGGCGCTCGACGACATCGCCGGACGCCTGCGCGAGCTGCACACGCTCGCGTCGTCCAGCGCCCCGGAGCCGGGGGCCACCCACCTGGCGCTGCGCACGCTCGTCGACAGGTTCGAGGACCTGGCGGCCAACGCACAGGCCTTCATGTCCGCCCTGGCCCGCACCATCGACGTGCAGGACGCCGAGGCCGACGCCTTCGTCGCCTACAAGGAACGCCTCATCGAGTACCTCGAACGCTTCATCAAGGACCTTGTGGGGACAGGCGCGGAGATCGCGCGCCTCGTCGAGCAGATCGAGGACCTCGGTGTGGACAGGCTGTTGCGGATGGCCGCCGAGCGCGATACGCGTGACACCGCTCCGGGGCCCGCCGAGGCCGGAGACACCGCCGACGTGGCCCTGGCGCGCAGCCTGGCACTCTGGCGCGACCGGTGGCAGGGCTTCCGCGCCTGGTTCATCGGCAGCGCGCACCACCCCAGCCAGGCGATGGTGCTGCGCGGCCAGGCGCGTTCGGCGATCCCCCGTCTGCTGCAGGTGGTCTCAGCCCTGCACGACCGGCGTTCGGGGCGCTCGGATCGCGCGGCCGACTTCCGCGCCCTCGCGCAGTGGTTCGCCGAGGCGCCCGACGACGATGCGATGCACACGCTCTGGCGCTCCGCGTTCGGCCTTCAGCCGTCCCGGCACCTCGGCGTGGACGCAGACACCCTTGAAGCCCGTGCCTACGATCCGATCCCCCCGGAGACGCCGTGGGCGGACGCGCCGCCGCTGCTCATCAGCCCGCGGCTGCGCCGCACCGGCAGCTACGAGCGCCGAGGGCGGCCGGCCCAGGTGCTCGACCGTTCCCTCGCGCGCCGGCATCTGGCCGAGCGTGCAGCACAGGAGGTGCGGGAGACGGCGCGCGCACGCGCACGCCTCGCCACCGGCGGCCCCGTGCGGCTGTCCGACGTCGGCACGCTGGAGCCGGCCGAGTTCCGGTTGTTCCTGGGGCTGCTCGGCGACGCGCTCGCCGCCAAGCCGCTCGGCGCGCGCACGGTGGAGGTGAGCACCGGCGACGGCGCCATGGCGATCCGCCTGAGCGAATGCGACAGCACCCAGCGCGACGCCACCCAGCGCGACGGCACCGGGTCCGACGATACGGGGTCCGGCGAGACAGGGCCCGGCGCCGCGATGGCCGAGATCCGCACCCCCGACGGGATCCTGCGCGGGCCCGACCACATCGTCGAGATCCGCGACCTGTCCACCGCGCTCACCGACACCGCGCTCACCGACACCGCGCTCACCGACACCGCGCTCACCGACACCGCGGGCCCCGGAGACGACGACGCCCCGCTCCCCGAGTACGCCCGCCGGGGCGTCTGACATGGCCGGTTCACTGACCGATGCGCTGGCACAGTCGCGCGACGACGAGCGCCGACGGGCCGCGCGCGCGATCCTGCGGCGCCCGCTGCTGCGCGCCGACGGGCCGGATGCGGAATCGTTCGCGCTGGTGCAGCGTCACTCGGCGCACTTGCGCGCCTGGTTCCACACGCACGCCGGGTGGCCGCTGCTGGTCACCCCGGAGCTCGCACGGCTGACCAAGACGACCGACGCGGACGGCCCGGACGCACACACCCACCCCGCCGTCACCGCGCGCCCCCGACGGCCTTTCACCCGCCGCCGATACGTGCTGGCTTGCCTGCTGCTCGCGGTGCTCTCCCGCGCCGATGCCCAAATCACGCTCGGCGGGCTCGCCGACGACGTGCTGCTGGCGGCCGCAGACCCGGGCCTGGCGGCCACCGGCCTGGAGTTCACGCTGGACAGCCGGACGCAGCGCGGCGACCTGGCGGCGGCCGTACGTCTGCTCATCGAGTTCGGCGTGCTCAGCCGGGTCGCGGGCGACGAGGACCAGTTCGTCGAGGACACCGGCGACGTGCTCTACGACGTGCACCGGCGCGCGCTGGCGGGGATGCTGGCGTCGGCGCGCGGGCCTTCGACCATCGTCGCGGCAGCGTCCGGCCCGGCCGAGCGCTTCGCGGAACGCCTGGCACGCCTCACCTTCGACCCGCCCGCGGGTTCGGAGCAGCTGGGCGACGATCGCATCCGCCGCTCGCTGACCCGGCGCCTGTTGGACGACCCGGTCGTGTACTACGACGACCTCTCCCCGCGGGCGCGCTCCCTCCTGGACCACCGGCGGGCCGCGATGGCCGCGGCGGTTTCCGACCTGACGGGGCTGGTCCCCGAGGTACGTGCGGAGGGCATCGCGATGGTCGATCCGGACGGGACGCTCACCGACGTCCGCATGCCGGAGGGCGGCACCGACGGGCACGCGGCGCTGCTCTTGGCCACCCACCTCGCCGCCGTGGACGGGCCCGTGCGCGCCGCGGACCTCGAGGAGCTCATCCGGTCGCGCGCGCACGGCTTCGCCACCCAGGGCTATTGGCGCCGCGGTGCCGCCGATCCGGGGGCGGACCGGGTCATCGTGCGCACCGCGCTGGACCGCCTCGAGGCGCTGGGGCTGGTCCGGCGCGGGCAAGGAGCCGACGGGGAGCCGACTGTGCTGCCGCGGCCCGCCATCGCCCGGTACGCCGTCGCCGAGCCTGCCGCCGACGACAACGTCATGGAGCTCCCCGGCCCTGAGGATCCCGGCCCTGAGGATCCCGGCCCCGAGAATATCGGCCCCGAGAATCCCGAGGCTGAGCATTCCGACGCCGGGCAACCCGGCACCGCGCTCGCCGTCGAAGACCAGCCCGCAGAGCACTCGAGTAAACACACGGAGGAACACGCCCGGTGAGCACGCACACGAGCACGACCGCCGCCGACGCGCTGCCCGTGCCCGCCAGGAGCCGCTGGCAGCCGTTGCGCGCCGGCCTTGTCGACCTGTTCTATTACGACCGCGAGGAGTTCTGGTTCCGCGACGGGCGCCTGCTGCTGCGCGGCAACAACGGCACCGGCAAGTCCAAGGTGCTCGCGCTCATGCTCCCGTTCCTCCTGGACGCCGACCTGTCCGCGCACCGCGTGGAGCCGGACGCCGATCCGAAGAAGCGCATGGAGTGGAACCTGCTGCTGGGCGGCGCCTACGACCACGCCGAGCGACTGGGCTACACCTGGCTGGAGTTCGGCCGGGTCGATGACGACGGCACCGCGCACTACTGCACGATCGGCGCCGGACTCAAGGCGGTGGAAGGGCGCGGCATGCTGCCGCCGTGGTTCTTCGTCACCCCGCAGCGCATCGGGGCGGGACTCGAGCTGGTCGACCACTCGCGCACCGTGCTCACCAAGGATCGGCTGTCCGCCGCGCTGGACGGCCACGGCACCCGCTTCGACCGCGCGGGCGAGTACCGGCGCGCCGTCGATGAGGCGCTGTTCGGCCTGGGTACTCAACGCTACGGTGCCCTCGTCGACCTGCTGGTGCAGCTGCGGCAGCCGCAGCTGTCCAAGCGGCCCAGCGAGAAGGCTCTGTCCGCGGCGCTGACGGAAGCGCTGCCGCCCCTGGACCCGGCGCTGCTGTCGGTGGCGGCCGAATCGTTCCGCAGCCTCCAGGAGGACCGCGAGGAGCTCGACGGCCTACGTGAATCGCAGAGCGCCACCGAGCGTTTCGTCGGCGTCTACGGGGCGTACGCACGGGTGGCGGCGCGCCGCCAGGCCGCCGGGCCGCTCGCCGCGAAGGGCAGGGCCCGGGGGCTCGAGCAGCAGCTCCTCGACGCGCAGACCCAGTACACCGACGCCGAGGGGCAGGCCGAGGGGGCGCGCGACCGCATCGCCGAGGCGGGCGATCGGATCGCGACGCTGCGCACGCAGGACGCGGCGCTGCGCGACAGCACGGCCATGGACGCTGCGCGCGAGCTCGATGCGGCCCGCGCGGCGGCACGAGAACGCGAGGCCGATGCCGACCGCATCGCCGGCGAGGCGCGGGAGTCGGAGGCGACGCGCGACCGGTTGGCCGACCGCGCCGCCTCGGCCAACGATGCGCTGGCCGAGGCGCAGCAGCGCCTGCACGGTGCGCGGGAGCGCGCGTCGAAACG
>NZ_JAENKO010000076.1 GCF_016599145.1 Tomitella cavernea | reverse complement strand
GCGACCCGCCAGATTCCGCTGCCGGGCGGCCGCACCGAGGCCCACCGAATCGCGTGCGCCCGTGCGCAACCGCAGCGCCCGCACCGCGCGATCCGACGCAGCGGCCGAGGCGAGACGGGGCGGCGTCGCACTCGCGGCCAGCGCGGCGATGCGCAGGACGGGGTCGCCGCCGCGGCGTCGGGCGGCCGACGCCCTCGACGGGGCCGGGACCATGATCAGCGGTGCGAGCTCCGGCGGGTCGAGCTCACCGGCCTCCCGCAGCGCGGCGATCGATCGCGCCAGCGCCGCGGCCAGCGGCACCGCGGCATCCCGGCGGCCGTGTTCCTTGAGCGCGATCACGGCGCCGCGGCGCGCGCCGCCGAACACGCCGGTGGACCACACCGGCACACCGGGAGCGACGCGGGGGTACACCCCCACGGGCACGCCCTCCAGGTCCGCCGCGCACCGTGCGCACCACGCCGACCCCGCTGCCCCGCATCCGGCGCATTCCACCGGCAGCGCCAGATCCAGAAGCCCGGCGAGCATTCCCATGCCATCCCCCCATTACGCCATCGCCCTCATCACCGCGGGTCAGCCGGGTACCACCGGCAGGCGGCCCTCCCCCATGAGCCCGGGCACTTCGCGCCAGTACTGCGAATCCTCGCCCGCGCTCCGCGAGCGGCGCATCACTCCGCGGCTGTCGACCACGTAGACGTCGTCGGGCGTCATCTGGATCATCGTCAGCGGCGGTGCCAGGTTGCGGCTGCTCATCGCGTGCATGGTGAACCCGTCGAACGACATGATCACCGGCGGCGCGTCCGGCGTGGACCGGACCAGGCCGATCTCCTCACTGCCGCCCCAGTCGAGCGATACCGCGTCGCCGCTCAGGCTCGACCCGATGGCGCTCGGCGACGTCAGCGCGTACCCGCCCTTCTCACGCGGCGTGACGTAAGCGACGAACACACGGCCGTCCACGATCAGCGCCGCCCGCACGCCGTCCTGCGACAGGCGCAGCGCGGTGATGTCCCCGCCGATCTTCGTCACGTCAGCGATGTCGACCTTCTCGGCCGCCGGCTCGCCGTTGCTCCCCACGCTGATCCGCTGCACCGAATCGCCGCCCACCGCGACCCAGGTGGAGCCGTCGGGCGCCCAGGTGGGCTCGGTCATCCACGGGCCCGCCGCGGCGACGTCGGTGGCCGCGCCGTACTGGCCGACGACGAGTTCCACCCCGGTCGCGGGCGCCTTCGCCCGCTGCACCGCCGCGACGTGCCTGCCGTCGCGCGCGAGGCTCGCATCGACGAGGCCCTTCGCCGACCCCAGCGGCCCCGGGACCGGGACCGGACCGGAGTCGGTCATCGCCACCAGTGCGCCGTCGACGACGGCGTGCAGCCCGACATCGGTGGCGCTGCCGGACGGGTCGAACCCGGCGACGTCGGCGGTGGTGTAGCCGTCGGCGTGCGCCGGGTCGAGCGGCGCGCCGTCCGCCAGGATCTCGTACGGCCCCGCCACGCCCGCCGAGGACAGCGTCCAGACGATCTGCGCGGCGAATTGCTGACGCTCCCGCGGACCGAGGCCGCCGATGCCCTGGAAGTCCATCTTCACGCCGCCGATCCCGACGCCCACGTTGCTGTCGCGCCCGTCGAGCTTGGTGAGCGTGCTGCGCAAGTGCACATTGGGCCCGAATCGCGTCGTCACCGATTTCTCGAGCAGCTGGTTGGGCCCTTCGATGAGCATCGAGATCAACTGCGCGGCGAGCTCCTCGACGCGCACCGTCAACCAGCGAGGGTCGGTGACCACCATGGTTCCGGCCGGGTTGAGGAAGTACAACTGCACCTGGTGGTAGCTGTTGAGGAACTGGGCCCTGTCGATGATGACGCCGTCCGGCAACCGGTCGATGCGCCATTCGCCGTCCACGCGCACCATCGACACCCGGGTCTCCAGAGTGCCCTCCTCCGCCCGGAAGGAGCCGCTGTCGTCGAGGCGGCCCACCTTGGCCGCGCTGATGAGCAGCGTCGCCTCGTCGGCGCTGCGGCTGTCGAAGAACACGTCGATCTTGTCGATGATCGATGTGCTGGTGGTGTCGTCCCAGCTCTTCGCCGCTGCCGGGGTGAGGAACTTGCGCGCCGCCGAGTGCCGCCCGCCCGGCTCGCTGCTGGCCTTGAGGAAGTCGCGCACGAGCAGGTCCGGCTCTTTTCCCGGCGTCGGCGTGGGCACGTCGGCGGCGCCCACGTCGCGCTGGACGGTGCCCAGCGCCTGCGGCGACGACGAGGTGGGCAGTTCCGCACAGGCCGACACGGCCACCATGAGGATCGCCGCGAGCGCGGTCAGGATCACCGCGGTGGACCGTCGGGTGGAGTGTCCGCGGCCGATCATCGCCGTGCCTCGCTTCCACTCGTGTCGATGGCGGCACCGTCCCCGTTCGCGCCGTCAGTATCCGGGCCATCGGTGTGCGCGCCGTCAGCGTTCGCGCCATCCGCGGCGGCGCCATCAGCGGCGGCGCCCTCGGTGGCGGCCGCCTCGAGGGCCGGTGCCGGCGCGAATGCCTGCACACGCAGCGGCAACGGGTAGGAGACGACGCCGGCGCCGCGCACGCGCGGCAGCGTCAGGCGGAAGACTGCGCCTTTGCCGGGCGCCCCCGCCGCCTCCAGCTTGCCGTTGTGCAGCCTCGCGTCCTCCATGCTGATGGCCAGTCCCAGGCCGGTGCCGCCGGAGCGCCGCACGCGCGACGGATCCGCTCGCCAGAACCGGTTGAACACGAGCTTCTCCTCGCCGGGGCGCAGCCCCAGACCCGCGTCCGCCACGACGACCGCCACCGTGTCGTCTTCGGCGCGCATGCGCAGCGCCACCGGCTTGCCCTCCCCATGGTCGAGCGCGTTGGCCAGCAGGTTCCGCAGGATCCTTTCGACCCGGCGGGGGTCGACCTCCGCGACGACGGCGTCGTCGGGCATGTCGACCACGAGAGTGCTGCCGGACTCGGCGGCGAGGTGCTCCACGGTCTCGAGCGCTGCGCGCGCACATACCCGCAGGTCGAGCTTCTCAGCGGCGAGTTCGGCGACTCCTGCGTCGTGCCGGCTGATCTCCAGCAGGTCGCCCAGCAGCGCCTCGAAGCGGTCGAGCTCGGCGGTGAGCAGCTCCGCCGAGCGCCGCAGCACCGGGTCGAGCTCGTCGCTGTTGTCGTGGATCAGGTCCGCGGCCATGCGGACGGTCGTCAGCGGGGTCCGCAGCTCGTGGCTGACGTCCGAGGTGAACCGCTTCTGCAGGTTGCCGTACTCCTCGAGTTGGGTGATCTGTCGCGAAAGGTTCTCCGCCATGTCGTTGAACGACACCGCCAGGCGGGCGATGTCGTCCTCGCCGTGAACGGGCATGCGCTCCTTGAGCCGCCCGTCGGCGAACCGCTCGGCGATGCGCGAGGCGTACCGCACGGGCAGCACCACCTGCCGCGCCACCAGCAGCGAGATGGCCGCCAGCAGCCCCAGCAGCACCAGGCCGCCGGTGAGCAGGATGCCCTGCACCAGCGACAGGCTGCGCTCCTCCGCGGTGAGCGGGAAGATCATGTAGAGCTCGATCGGCGAAATGTCCGACCCGGCGGGCGTACCCATCACCAGTGCCGGTCCGACCCCTGAGCCGTCCGGCACCGTCGTGTACTGGTAGCTCACCTTGCCGGCGCGCACGAAGCCGCGCAGCGAGTCCGGCACCTCGTTGACCGGGCCCGCCGACGTCTCCTTGCGCGGGCCGGCCCCGGGCACGATGAGGACCGGCTCGAACGCGCCGGCGTTGTTGCCGGCCTGGCCGTCCGTCGTCGGGTCCGTCAGCGCCGACTTGGCCTCCTCCAGCCGGCTCTCGAGCGAGCTGGACGGGTCGGAGTTCTCGAGCATCCGGTCGACGGTGCCGCGCGCACGGTCGATCTCCTCGGACGCCGCGTCGACCTTGGCCTCGAGCATCCGGTTGGTGATCTGGCTGCTCAGCACGAAACCGAGGATGAGGATGACCATCAAGGACAACGCCAACGTGGAGACGACCACGCGCAGTTGCAGCGACCGCCGCCAGCTGCGCGAAAGGCCCCGCCCCAGCCGATGCAGCGCGTGCGCCACCGCGAGCACGGCACCGCGCAGGCGGTGCCGTGTCCCGGGGGAACCGATCACGGAGGTCCGGCCTTGTATCCGACACCGCGGACTGTGAGCACCACCTCGGGGTTGTCCGGGTCGCGCTCGATCTTGGCGCGCAGCCGCTGCACGTGCACGTTGACCAGCCGCGTGTCCGCAGCGTGCCGGTAGCCCCACACCTGTTCGAGCAGCACCTCGCGGGTGAACACCTGGCGGGGCTTGCGTGCGAGGGCGACGAGCAAGTCGAACTCGAGCGGCGTGAGGTTGACGCGCTGACCGTCGCGGGTCGCCTTGTGGGCGGGGACGTCGATCTCCACTTCGCCGATGGAGAGGATCTCCGCAGGCTCGTCCTCGATCCGACGCAGGCGCGCACGTACCCGGGCGATGAGCTCCTTGGGCTTGAAGGGTTTGACGATGTAATCATCCGCGCCGGACTCGAGGCCCAGGACCACGTCGACGGTATCGGTCTTCGCGGTGAGCATGACCACGGGGACCGTGGACTCCGCGCGGATAGCCCGGCACACGTCGATGCCGTTCATCCCGGGCAGCATGAGGTCCAGCAGGACGAGGTCCGGGCGGAACTGGCGCATCTGCGGCAGCGCTTCCATCCCATCGCCGACGACGCAGGGCTCGAAGCCCTCCGCCTCGAGCACGATCGTCAGCATCTCCGCCAGGGCGGCATCGTCGTCGACTACCAGAATCCGCTGCTTCATGTTCTCCATCGTCGCATCCCGGACCGCCGACGCCGATCAACGCGGCACGGCGGTTCGCACGGCACTCGCGCGGACAGTCTAGCCGGTGACCGATTGAGCGCCCGGGTCGGTCGGCCACTGATCAGTCGCCTTCCGGGACGACCGTCACCGAGACCGTCTTCGCCCCGCCGGGGACGTGAACGGTGAGCAGCCAGCTTATCGGGTCCCACGGCACCACAGTGGCCCCGGTGACATCGACGTCGCCGGGGAACTCGTCCGAGGGGCGGCAGATGTCGGTAGGGTCCGTGACGGCGGGGTCGGGATGGAACGTCAATTCACGACGGCCCGGTCCGGTCGACCATTCGACGGGAGTGCCGGCCACGGCACTCGGGTACGCCTTGTCCATCGCGTCGACGAGAAACGTGGGCGAACCGTCAAGGAGGTACGCCCCCACGTTCCGGGGTCACTGGGCCGGTAGGCGACGCCCGCACCGATCTCGCGGGCAGCCGCGCCGTTGCCGCCGGCGCCGTGGGAGCCGATCGCGCCCGAATACACATCCTGGTGCAAGTCCGGCATAACCTTGTACCCGCGCTCCGTGTACCAGCCGACCGGCTCTTCGACGCGGTCGAGATAGTCCTGGCTGTACCGGCCGGCGTCGTCGGTCATGTACAGGAGTACTGGACGGCGCCGGGAACGCGCGAACGTGCGCTTCCGGCCGCCGACAGCGGATCAGCCCCTGCAGTGGCCGCACCCGGCCGCACGTCACCCCGCGTGGACGACGCGCTCCGCCAGCGCGCCGATCGCGTTCGCCGACCCCGCCGCGTCCGGCGGCAGCGCATCCCACGGCGACACCCACGCGGCGCCGGCGAGCGCCCCGTAGGCGCCGGCCACCCGGGCCTGCAGAGAGTCGTCACGCTCGTAGGAGTCCCGGAACCGCGACGGGTCCTGCGCCTCGCGCTGCACGGCGCGCTCTCGCGCCAGCTCCACCGGCACGTCCAGCAGAAGCTGCACGTCCGGCAAGGGAAGCCCGAACCGCGCGAATTCCAGCTCGCGCACCCACTCGGTGAACGGCCCGTCGCAGCCTTCGTGCAGGCGCGCCGCCCCGTACGCCGCGTTGGAGGCGACGTAGCGGTCCAACAGCACCACGTCGTATCCGGCGACCATCCTGGCCAAGTCCCCGCACGCGGCGCGCCTGTCCAGCGCCCACATCAACGCCATGCCGTAGACGGAGTCGACCAGGTCGCCGTGGCCGCCGCGCAGCGCCTCGGCGCCCAGGTCGGCGTGCACCGACGCGCCGTAGCGCGGGAACGCGGCGGTGGCGACGGTCAGCCCCCCGCGGCGCCAGGCATCGACGAGACGGCCGGCGAGCGTGCGCTTGCCTGCCCCGTCGATGCCCTCCACGGCGATGAGCACGCCCATCAGTAGCGGTAGTGCTCCGGCTTGTACGGCCCCTCGACGTCCACGCCGATGTACTCCGCCTGGTCCTTGGACAGCTTGGTGATGGATCCGCCGAGCGCCTGGACGTGCACCCGGGCGACCTTCTCGTCAAGATGCTTGGGCAGCCGGTAGACCTCGTTGTCGTACTCGTCCGGCTTGGTGAACAGCTCGATCTGCGCGATCGTCTGGTTGGCGAACGAGTTGGACATCACGAACGACGGGTGCCCGGTGGCGTTGCCCAGGTTGAGCAGGCGCCCCTCAGACAAGACGATGATGCTGTGCCCGTCGGCGAAGCGGAACTCGTCCACCTGCGGCTTGATGTTGATGCGGGTGACGTCGCCGGCGCGCTCGAGCCCCGCCATGTCGATCTCGTTGTCGAAGTGGCCGATGTTGCCCAGGATCGCCTGGTGCTTCATCTTCTTCATCTGCTCGAAGCCGATGATGTCCTTGTTGCCGGTGGCCGTGATGACGATGTCGGCCTCACCGATGAACTCGTCGACGGTGCGCACGTCGAAACCGTCCATCAGCGCCTGCAGCGCGCAGATCGGGTCGGCCTCGGTGACGGAGACACGTGCACCCTGGCCCTTGAGCGCCTCGGCGCAGCCCTTGCCCACGTCGCCGTAGCCGCACACCAGCGCCGTCTTGCCGCCGATGAGCACGTCGGTGCCGCGGTTGATGCCGTCGAGCAGCGAGTGCCGGGTGCCGTACTTGTTGTCGAACTTGCTCTTGGTGACCGAGTCGTTGACGTTGATGGCGGGGAACGCCAGCTCGCCCGCCGCGGCGAACTGGTACAGCCGCAGCACGCCCGTGGTGGTCTCCTCCGTGACGCCCTGGACCGATTCCGCGATCGTCGTCCACTTGGCCGCGTCCGCTGCCAGCGAGGCGCGCAGCAGCGCCAGGAACACCTTGTATTCGTCGCTGTCGTGCTCCTCGTCGACGGGCGGCACCACACCGGCCTTCTCACACTGCGCGCCCTTGAGCACGAGCATCGTGGCGTCGCCGCCGTCGTCCAAGATCATATTTGCCGGCTCATGTTCCCCATTGACCTCAGGCCAGGTGAGCATCTGCTCGGCCGCCCACCAGTACTCCTCGAGCGTCTCGCCCTTCCACGCGAACACGGGGACGCCCTGCGGCTCCTCGGGCGTGCCGTGCGGGCCCACCACCACGGCGGCGGCGGCGTGGTCCTGGGTGGAGAAGATGTTGCACGACGCCCAGCGCACCTCCGCGCCGAGGCTCGTGAGCGTCTCGATGAGCACCGCAGTCTGAATGGTCATGTGCAGCGAGCCGGAGATGCGCGCGCCCTTGAGCGGCGCCACGTCGGCGTACTCGCGCCGCAGCGCCATCAGCCCGGGCATCTCGTGCTCGGCCAGCCGGATCTCGCGGCGCCCGAACTCCGCCAGCGACAGGTCCGCCACCGCGAAGTCGATGCCGCCCAGCGTCTGCACGGTCGCCCTGGTCTGTGCGCTCGTCATGTACCTCTCCTCGTCACGTCTGGTCGGTCCGCCCGTGGACCGCCTGCCAGGCTAGCGGTCCGCGCTTCCGGCGCCGCGCGCCCGGTCCAGGTCCGGCTCGATGTAGATGAGCCGCGCCACCGGCACGGCCTCGCGGATCCGCGCCTCGGCCGCGTCCACCTGCGCCGCGACCGCGTCGAGGGGCGTGCCGGCCGGCAGCGCGATCTTGGCGGCCACCAGGAGTTCGTCCGGGCTCAGGTACTGGGTGCGCAGGTGGATCACACGCTCGGCGAGTCCAGCCTCCAGCGCAGCCATGATCCGGTTCTCCTGCTCCTCGGTGGCGGCCTCCCCGATGAGCAGCGACTTCATCTCCACGATGAGCACGATGGCGATGGCGCCGAGCAGACAGCCGATGAGCACCGTGCCCACGCCGTCCCACACTGCGTCGCCGGTGGCCATGGTGAGCCCCACGCCCGCCAGCGCCAGCACCAGGCCCACCAGCGCCCCCGAGTCCTCCAGCAGCACCACCGGCAGCTCCGGGTTCCTGCTGCTGCGGATGAACCCCCACCAGCTTTGCCCGCCCTTGAGCGCCTTCGACTCACCGCGCGCGGTGTGGAAGCTGTAGCCCTCGAGCACGATGGCCACGAGCAGAATCGCGATCGCGACGAACGGACTGCTGAGCTCCTCGGGGTGCCGGATCTTCTCGATGCCCTCGTAGACCGCGAACACCGACCCCATGCTGAACAGCACGAGCGCCACGACGAACGCGTAGAAGTAGCGGTTGCGCCCGTAGCCGAACTGATGCAGTCGGTCCGGACGCTTCGCCGCCTGCTTGCGTCCTACCAGCAGCAGGGCCTGGTTCGTCGTGTCGGCCACCGAGTGCACGCCTTCCGCGAGCATCGACGACGACCCCGTGACGGCGAACCCGACGAATTTGGCCACCGCGATGCCCAGGTTGGCCGTCAGCGCGGCGAGGATCGTCTTCAGGCCCTCCTGGCCGTGCCCGGAGCTCACGCGGCTCCCACGCGTGCCCGGAAGATCTGCGCCTGCGGGCCGCCGGCTCCCGCACTCGGCTCCTGCACGTGGTTCCGCGGCACCGCCGTCAGCGTGACCGGCCCGGACGATGCCGGCACCCACAACGCCTGGGTGGCATGGATCGTGGTTTCCACAACGTCGGTTTTCACACCATCGCATTCTGCCCTGACGGCGCCCTGCGTGCAGAGCAATATCTCCGGCCCGGCCCCGGACAGTTCCACGCACCCCCCGCGCAATTCGATGCTGCTCAGGCTGAACTCCGGGGTGGCCGACAGGTAGACCCGCTCCCGGGCCCCGGCGGCGACGCCCTCCGTGGGGGTGGCCGGGACGGAGTGGAAGTCGAGCACGCGCAGCAGCTCGGGGACGTCGACATGCTTGGGCGTGAGCCCGCCGCGCAGCACGTTGTCGGAATTCGCCATGATTTCCACGCCCACGCCGTGCAGGTAGGCGTGCAGGTTGCCGGCCGGCAGATACAGCGCCTCACCGGGCTCCAACGTCACCCGGTTCAGCAGCATCGACGACAGGACGCCCACATCGCCCGGGTAGGCCTCCCCGATCTGCAGCGTGGAGCGGGCCTCGGCCGCGAACTCCCCGCCGTTGCCGTGCCCCGCGAGGTAGCCGATGCACCCTTCGAGCACCTTCGGCAGCAGCCGGTGGACCATCGCCTGCGGCATGGTGATCCAGGTGGTGAACAGTGCCCGCAGCCCGGCTTCGTCGGGCTGCCCGCGCAGCAGGCCCAGGTGCGGGTCGAGTTCCGGCACGCCGATGGCGCCCAGCAGCTCGACCGTGCGCATCGGGTCGCGGAACCCGGCGAGCGCGTCGAACCGTTCGAGTGCGACGACCACTTCGGGTTTGTGGTTGCGGTCCCGGTAGTTGCGGATGGGCGAGTCGAGGGGGATGCCCGCACCCTCCTCGCGGTCGAACCCCTCGAGCGCCTGATCCCTGCTGGGGTGCGCCTGCAGCGAAAGCGGCTCCTCCGCGGCCAGCAGCTTGAGCAGGAACGGCAGCCGTGGACCGAACCGCGCCAGCACGTCGGCGCCGAGCTGCCCGACGGGGTCGGACTCGATCACGTCCAACAGCGACCTGCGGCCGTCCCCGGGGGCGTCCCCGCCACGTACGTGTGCGGAATCGGCCGGGTGCGCGCCGAACCACAGTTCCGCCTCCGGGTGCGCCGAGGGGCCGGCGTCGCCACGCAGCCGCGCCAACGCGGTGCGCGATCCCCAGGCATAGGAGCGCACCACTGCGTCGAGTACCAGCACTACCCCGGTTCCCCCTGCAGGCCGCTCCATTGCGCCGCGCCGCAGGCCGCGGCCACGTAACCGGCCGCCGACTGCCACCGCACCGCCAGCACCGCGCACTGCGCGATCAGCGGCCCCGCGCCCGCCGCGGACCCGGGACCGGACGGATCGGGACCCGATGGATCCGAGTCGGCCGAATCGGGGCCGGTCCGCTCGTCCGCGTCCGGGCCGGCGTACGCGAGGTCGCCGGGGGCGGCCAGCAGCAGCTCCCCGTCCGGCACGGCGGCCATGCGACGCCGCACCACGGACTCGTCCCCGGCGGCGGCGAAGACGAACACTCGGCGCGGAGCGACCGGGGGCGGTCCGTCGATCTGTTCGTCGTGGAAGATCGATTCGGCCGCGCCGCCTGTCCGGCCCGCGACCGGCGGTGCCCCCAGCACGTCGACCAGCCCCACCCCCACGGCACTGACTCCCGCGCTGGACAGCAGGTCGGTCGACGCGCAGCGCGCCAAGGCTGTGGTGACGGCGTCGTCGCCGGCGAACACCACGTCGTGCCCGAGCATCGCATCCGCCAGCGCCTTGGCCGGGTTGCGGAACGCCTCGCGTCCGGGACCGTCGGACAGCGCCTCGCCGTCGAGCCGGTCCGCGAGCGCCGTGAGGCCGGCGGCCACGTCGCGGGTGCCGAGCCAGCGTGCGCACCGATCGGGCCGCGCGGTGCCGAGTACAGCCACGGAGGCAGCGAGGTGGTGCAGGAATCGGTGGGCGATCACCACCGGGACCCGCGGGGACAGCGTCAGCGCCCGCGTGCCCGCGGCCGCGCCGACAGGTCCCTCCGCGGGAACGGTGACGACCGTATCCGCGCCACGGCGCAGTGACTCCCCCACCGCGCCGCTCAGCTCCGGGTCTCCCGCGTCGTCACCGAGCACGACTACCAGGTCCAGGGAACCGACCCACTCGGGCAGGGTCGCCGCGCGCACGACGGGGACGTCGAGATCCGGCCCCAGCACGGCCGCGGCCACATCGGCCGCGGCCGCGCCGCCGCCGCTGCGCGCCACGAGCAGCACCGCGCGCGGGCGCAGCCCCGCCACCGGGGCGAGCACGTCTTCCG
>NZ_JAENKO010000075.1 GCF_016599145.1 Tomitella cavernea | reverse complement strand
CGGCGACGGAGCGCCTGCGCGCTGCAGGCGCGTCGCGGCGGTGCCGGAGACGACTGGCCGCGGCGGGACCTGACGCTGCGGGACCTGGCGCCGCGGGGGCAGCGGCTGCTGCTGCTGCGGCGCGGGTGTGAACGGCCGCGACAGGTCGCCCTGGCAGTGCGGGCACCAGCGCGCGGGCACCGGCCCGGCATCGCCCACCGCGACGGGCCACAACGTCCCGCAGCGCGTGCACTGCTGACACAACACGGGCATGCTCAATAGACGCTGCCCTCGTCGCCGTCCGCAGCCACGGTGGGCCGGCCCGACTGCTGCCAGCCCACCATCCCGTCGCGCACGAAGATCACGTCGCGTCCGTACTGGTTGAGGAACTGGCACACCCGCACGGCCCGTCCGCCCTGCCGGCACACCACGTACACCTCCGCGTCCGGGTCCACCTCGTCGAGCCGTTCGGACACCTCGCCCAGCGGCATGTGCACGGCACCCTTCGCGTGGCCCTGGTCCCACTCGTCCTGTTCCCGCACGTCCAGCAGCACGGTTGCGTCGTCGAACCGGTCCGGAAGCTCGGCCGCCACGACGGTTTCGAAAGGGTCTGTCACCTCGCCGATCCTGTCACGCGTCCGGTGCGCCGACAACCGGTCCCGGCGCGTCGGCCCCGTCGAACGGCGTGAAGTGCTCGACCGTCGGCGGCGCGGTGTAGAAGGGGTTCATCAGCGCGCGCCACTGCTCGAAATCGGCCGACCCGCGGAAGTTCTTCAGATGCGCGGCCACACTGTCCCACTCGACCAGCATCAGGTAGCGGCCGGGCGTTTCGTGGCAGCGCGACATCGTGATGCGCCGGAACCCGTCCGTCCGCGCGATCAGCTGCTTCGCCTTCGCGAACGCGGCCTCGAATCCGGCCCCGGAATCCCCGACGTTCAAAATCGCATGCTCATAGATCACGGGCCCCATTGTCGCAGCCTGCACGCCGTACGCACCCCGACCGGCCCGACGGACGGTTCCGAACCGCGGACAATTCACAATCGAGCCGCCCACACTCTGTGACTCGGCACACGTTTTCCACCCCGTTGTCCACAGTTTGCACAGACTTATCCCCAATCTGGGGATACCCGACCGCGTGTGACCAGGTTTTCCACCACCGCGTCCACAGGGTGTGGATTACGTGGTCCACAGTTGTCCACAGGCTGCGGCCCGGCCCCCGAACGCCGTCCAGCTGGCAGAGTCGCCACCATGGAACTGCGCGTGTTCACCGAGCCCCAGCAGGGCGCCACCTACGATGATCTGCTCGCCGTCGCCCGGGCCGCCGAGGACCTGGGTTTCGGCGCGTTCTTCCGCTCCGACCACTACCTGCCCATGAACGTCGACGGGCGGCCCGGCCCCACCGACGCGTGGATCACGCTGGCCGGCCTGGCGCGCGAAACCTCCCGCATCCGGCTGGGGACCCTCGTCACCTCGGCCACCTTCCGGTATCCGGGGCCGCTGGCGATCTCCGTCGCCCAGGTGGATGCGATGAGCGGCGGACGCGTGGAACTGGGCTTCGGCGCGGGCTGGTACGCGGAGGAGCACGCCGCGTATGGCATTCCGTTCCCTCCGCTGGGCGAGCGTTTCGACCGGCTCGAGGAGTCGCTCGGCGTGATCACCGGGCTCTGGGACACCCCCGAGGGCCAGAATCTGACCCTGCCCGGACACCACTACCCGATCACCGACTCTCCCGCGCTGCCGAAGCCCGCGCAGCGCCCGCACCCGCCGATCATCATGGGCGGCATGGGTAGAAAGCGCACGCCGGCCCTCGCCGCCCGATACGCCGACGAGTTCAACATCCCCTTCGTCGACACCGGGACGACGGCCGCGGCGTTCGCCCGGGTGCGCGCAGCGTGCGAGGAGATCGGGCGCGCCACTTCCGAGCTCACCTTCTCCAACGCCATGGTGCTGTGCTGCGGGCGCGACGAGGCCCAGATCGCCCGCCGCGCCGCCGCCATCGGCCGCGACGTGGACGAGCTGCGGGAGAACGGCCTGGCCGGCACCCCGGACGAGCTGGTCGAGAAGATCGGGCGCTACGCCGAGCTGGGGTCCGGCCGCATGTACCTGCAGACACTCGACCTCACCGACCTCGACCACCTCGAACTGGTGGCGGACAAGGTGATGCCGCAGCTGCGTTGAGAGGTCATGCCGCAGCCGCCGTGAGCGTCATGCGGCCGCCCCTCCTCACCGCAGCGACAGGCGCAGCTCCAGCACACGCTCCGTCGACGCCAGCACGTCGCCGAGGTTCAACCGTCCGCCGGTGATCGCGGCGGCGAGGTCGCCGGTGGCCTGCGCGCCTTGTCCCGCGTCGCGCGCCGAGCACAGTGCCAGGTCCTGCCCCGCGGCCAGTGCGGCCACGCTGCGGTCGCCGGCGTCGCCGAAGGCCGCCAGGGCGCCCGCCTCGATGGCGTCGCTGATGATGACGCCCTGGTATCCGAGGTTTCCGCGCAGGTCCCCGCGCAGGATCGCCGACGACAACCCGGCCGGTACGCCCGAGTCCAGCGCGGGATACACCGCCCACGACGGCATGATCATGTCGACGCCCGCGGCGATCGCGGCCCGGTACGGCGCCTCGTCGACGTTGCGCAGGGTCCCGGAGTCCAGCGGGATCGTCACCGGCTCCTCATCGGTGTTCGCCCCCGCGGGCGCAGCACCGAGCCCGGGGAAGTGCTTGGCGGTCGCCGCGACGCCGTCCGCCTGCTGGGCCCCAATGAACGCGCCCGCCGCGGCCGCGACCACCGCGGGGTCGGAGCTGTAGGAGCGCCCGAACGCATCGAGGAAGTCCCCCGGCGCCCGGTGCACCCCGAGCACCGGCGCCAGGTTGCCGTTCATCCCGGCGCTACGCAGCGCCGACGCCGCCTCGTGGCCGGTGCGCGCGCCCGCCGCGGAGGGATCGGCCGCCGCGCCCACCCGCGACGCGGAGGCGGCCGGACCGTCCGCGCCGGGAAGCCGGAGCCGGCGCACCTGGCCGCCCTCCTGGTCGGTGAGCAGCAGCAGCGGCACCGGGATCGGACTCGCCATCGCCGCAGCCTGCAGCTCCTGCGCCACGCCGCGGATCTGGTCGAGCGAGACGATGTTGTCGGAGAAGAAGATGACGCCCGCGGCCTCGCCCGCGCGCACCGCGTCGAACAGCGCCGGCGGCGGGGTGGGGCCGGGGTAGGAGTAGATCACGTGCTGGCCCGCCAGGACCCGCGCGAACTGCGGCGGGATCGCCGCCGCGGAGGCCGCCGATCCGTCGGGCAGGGCCGCCGGGGGCGTCGCCGACGCCGCGCCCCCGGTCAGCAGCGCCCCGACGAGCACGACCGCCGACGCCAGCATCATCGTTCCTCGGCGCACGGCCGTCCTCCCCTCGACGCGGCGCGACCTGCGTGCGGTCGCGGTTCAGCCCTCTTGCAATGCAAGATAGTGCTGTTCGACGAGGCGGCGCAGGTCTTTCTCCGTCTGCGCCACGGCCGCCTGCACGAACGGCTCGACGATCTTGGCGAGCGCCTTGCCTGCCAGCCCGCCGCCGAAGTCGTAGGTGAACACGACGGACAGCTCGGTGTGCGCATCGTCGACCCGGGTGAAGTGCCACGAGGACGAGTTGCGGATGCCCTCGTACGATTCGAGCGTGATGAGCGAGTCCTGCTCCCATTCGGTCACCCGCACCTTGGAGCGCAGCGTCTTGGGCCCGAGCACCATCGTCGCCGCGTACTCGGCGCCCAGGCCGTTCTCCTGCTCCCCCAGCGGCATGAACTCGGTGACCCCGAACATCCACTGCGGAACCGTGCGGTAGTCGTCTACGAAGGAGAACCCCACCGCCAACGGCGCCGCCGCCACTGCCTTGATACTGATCTGCCCCACCGTCACTCCTCAGGCTCCACCGGCACCGCTCGGATACTTGTGACGCGACGGTACGGCATCCGGCAATCGCCCGCCGCGCGGGCGCGCGCGGCGTCAGGCCCCGCAGCGCACCCCGGTGGCGTGGATGGGGCAGTAGCCGTTCGGGTTCTTCGCCAGGTACTGCTGGTGCACGGGTTCCGCGAAGTAGAAGTTCCCGGCGCGGGTGGTCTCGAGCGGGGCGATCTCGGTGGTCAGGGCGCCGTAACCGGCCTCGGCGAGGGACCTCTCGAAAGCTGCGCCCGTCTCCGCGGCCGCGGCGGCCTGCGCGTCGCCCACGGTGAGGATGATCGACCGGTACTGGGTGCCCACGTCGTTGCCCTGGCGCATGCCCTGGGTGGGGTCGTGGTTCTCCCAGAACATCCGGATCAGGTCGCGATAGGCGACGACGGCCGGGTCGAACACCACCTGCACCGCCTCGGCGTGCCCGGTGCGGCCCGAGCACACCTCCTCGTAGGTGGGGTTGGGCGTGAAGCCGCCCGCATATCCGGAGGCCGTCACGTACACGCCCTCCGTCTGCCAGAACTCACGCTCGACGCCCCAGAAGCAGCCCAGGCCGAACACCGCCGTCTCCATGCCCTCCGGGTACGGCGGGAGCATCGGCGCCCCTGTCACCGCGTGCCGCTCGGGCACCGGCATCGTCTCGTCGCGGCCCGGCAGGGCCGACGCCTCGTCCACCATCGCCGACCTGCGCGCCATCATCTGTGAGAGCTGATCGAACATCGCCATGACGCGAGCCTACGCCGCCGCCCAGGGCGCACGATCCGCCGCGGACCGCCTGCTGACCACCGCTATTGCAGAAAATGTTTGCATCCACAAAGGTGGGGTACGGACAGATCAAGGTCGGACCGGACCGGACCGCGTGCATCTGCGCGGCCCGCCCGCCCCCAGAAAGGATGATCGTGGCTGAGTACACCCTTCCGGAACTCCCGTACGACTACAGCGCGCTGGAGCCGCACATCTCCGGTGAGATCATGCAGATCCACCACGACAAGCACCACGCCGGCTACGTCACCGGCGCCAACGGTGCGCTGAAGGCGATGGCCGAGGCCCGCGAGGACGGGACCATCGGTGCCAAGGCCCCGCTGCTGTCGCGCAACCTGGCCTTCCACCTCGGCGGCCACACCAACCACTCGATCTTCTGGAACAACATGTCTCCGGACGGCGGCGACAAGCCCGAGGGCGAGCTGGCCGCCGCGATCGACGAGCAGTTCGGCTCGTTCGACAAGTTCCAGACCCACTTCACCGCCGTGGCCAACAGCATCCAGGGCTCCGGCTGGGCCGTGCTGGCGTACGACCAGATCGGCGGCAACCTGGTGCTCGAGCAGCTCGAGGACCAGAACAACAACATCAGCGCCGGCATCATCCCCATCGTCATGCTCGACATGTGGGAGCACGCGTTCTACCTGCAGTACAAGAACGTCAAGGGCGACTACGTCAAGGCGTGGTGGAACGTCGTCAACTGGGCCGACGCCGCCGGCCGCTTCGACCGCGCCCGCACCCAGACCAAGGGCCTGATCGTCCCGGCCTGAGTCCGGCCGCGCGCACGGGCCCGGGCCGCACGGACCGGGCGCCACGCACATCGACGCCGCCCCGCAGCCACACGGCTGCGGGGCGGCGTTCTTCATCACACTCGTCGTATAGACGCATCGGATTACTCACGATATGCTCTGTATCAGATATTCATTCGATTGAGGAGCTGTCATGGGATCCATCACCGACCTCGCCAACACGTCCCTGGCCGAGCCGTTCTGGGTACTTTCCGACTTTCTGTGGGCAGCGGGGTCCCACGACCTGTCGGACACGTTCTGGGACATCGCCGCCGACCTGTCCGACTCCTTCTGACCTGCTGCAGGCCGCATCGCGACGCGCGTCGCCGCGATGCGGCCTGCCATGCACGCGCAACGGCTATCGTTCGAGGGGCGCAGGGTCCAGGATCCCTTCGCCGACGCAGAGTCTGAACAGGCACAGCGCGTGAACAGGAGTGCAGCATGGACATCGCAGGAACCTCGGCCATCGTCACCGGCGGCGCATCGGGACTCGGCGCGGCCACCGCGAAGCTGCTGGCGGACAAGGGCGCCGAGGTGTTCGGCGTCGACCTGCAGGCGTCGATCGACCGCGCAGGCGCCGACGTCCCCGCCGGCGTCACGCTCGTTCCGGCCGACGTCACCGACGAGGCCCAGGTCACGGCTGCGGTGGCGCAGGCAGTCGGCTCCGGCGCCCCGCTGCGCATCGTCGTCAACTGCGCCGGGGTCGGGTGGGCCGGGCGCATCCTGTCCAAGAACGGCCCGCACGACCTCGAGTTGTTCCGCACCGTGATCACGGTCAACCTGCTGGGCACGTTCAATGTCATGCGCCTCGCGGCCGACGCCATCGCCAAGACCGAGCCCGTGGACGAGTCCGGCCAGCGCGGCGTGGTCGTCAACACCGCCTCCGTCGCAGCGTTCGAGGGGCAGATCGGCCAGATCGCGTACTCGGCCTCCAAGGGCGGGGTCGCGGGGATGACGGTCCCCGCCGCACGTGACCTGGCCCAGCAGGGCATCCGCGTCAACACCATCGCGCCCGGCATCGTCGACACCCCCATGCTCGCCGGGGTGGCCGAGGAGTTCCGGGCCGGCCTCGCCGAGGGCGTCCCCTTCCCCAAACGACTCGCCCGGCCCGATGAATACGCCCAGCTCGCGGGCATGATCGTCGAACACGATTACCTCAACGGCGAGACCATCCGGCTCGACGGCGCACTGCGCATGGCGCCCCGGTAGCGCCGCGCCGCAGCCGCCGCAGCCCCCACATGGGCCTCGGCGTGCTCTTCCGGCAGTCCGACGGCCCGTACGCCACCGATGAGGAGTGCGCACAGGCCGGGCGCGCGGGTTGCCGCGCATCCTCGACCACCGCGCATCCTCAACCACCGCGCATCCTCAACTACCGCGCACTCTCAACTACGACGTCGACTCGGCCGACTGGAAGGGCACCTCCACCGGGACC
This sequence comes from Tomitella cavernea, assembly GCF_016599145.1. Taxonomy (GTDB): domain Bacteria; phylum Actinomycetota; class Actinomycetes; order Mycobacteriales; family Mycobacteriaceae; genus Tomitella; species Tomitella cavernae. Next base: position 4,504 of record NZ_JAENKO010000075.1, on the reverse strand, counting down.
ATCCGCGCCGCAGTCGCGCAGGCCACCGCCGGCAGCGTCAACAGTCGGCACCTGGGGCGCAGCAACACTGTGGCCGCGCTGCCGGTGGTACTGGAGGATCTCGGCGCGCACGGGCTGACAGGGGTGACGGGCACCGAGCTACTGCGGTGAGCGGACCCGACCACTGCACGGAACCGAAAGGACACCGCACGGAACCGAAAGGACACACGATGCGATCGGGCCACCGACCGGAACGCACACGCCCGCGCAGGACGGCGGTCAGGGTCGGCGCGGTCCTGGCGGCGGCGGCCCTCGTCGCGGCGGGCTGTTCCAGCAGCGACGTCGCCGACTCCGCCGGGGCCGAGGTCTCCGGAAGCGCCGGGACGGCCACTTCGCCCACACTCGCTCCTCCCACCAGCACCACCCCGCCGGTCGACCCGGACGCCCTGCCCGGCATGCCGCCGGTGACCGACCCGCACAACATCTACTCCGAGGCGGGCGCCGGCATGCTCTCCGACACGGCGCAGCAGGCGAGGCCGCTGGTGTATGTGCCGCACAACGACAGCAGCGACGTGTGGGTGATCGACCAGAACACCTTCGAGGTGGTCGGGAAGTACCAGCTCAGCGGCGAGTTGCAGCACGTGGTGCCGTCGTACGACATGAAGACGCTGTACGCCATCGACGACACCGGCAACCATGCGACGCCGTTCGACCCGAACACGGGCACGCCGGGTGAGACGTTCCCCGTGATCGACCCGTACAACATGTACTTCACGCCGGACGGCGCGTACGCGATCTCGGTGGCGGAGGCCCGCAAGGAACTCGTCTGGTACGACCCGCACACCTGGGAGGTCGAGGACACCACCCCCACGCCGGAGTGCAGCGGCATCGACCACGCCGACTTCTCCGCCGACGGGAAGACAGCCCTGTTCACCTGCGAGTTCGCGGGGCGTGTGGCGGTGGTGGACGTGCTGAGCCACCGGCTCGAGCGCGTCATCGACATGCCGACCCGCAACAAGCACATGGGACCGCAGGACATCAAGCTCGCGCCCGACGCCTCGAAGTACTTCGTGGCCGACTGCGACGCGGACGGGGTCTGGGTGGTCGATGGCGCCGCCACCAAGGTCGAGCGGTTCATCCCCACCGGGCAGTGCGCGCACGGCATCTACCTCACCCGCGACGCCCAGCGCATGTTCGTCACCAACCGCGGCGAGGGCAGCGTGAGCGTGCTCGACGCCTACACCGGCGAACCCATCACCAAGTGGCACATCCCCGGCGGTGGCAGCCCGGACATGGGCGGACTCAACGCCGCCGGCACACAGCTGTGGCTCTCCGGGCGCTACGACGACGCGGTGTACGTGCTCGACACCTCCGACGGGCATCTGATCACGAAGATCCCCGTGGGCGACGGCCCGCACGGGCTCGCAGTGTGGCCGCAGCCGGGCCGCTACAGCCTGGGGCATACCGGTATCACCCGCTGACGGGACGCCGGTGGCCGTTCTCACCGGATGAGCCTTTTGCGCAGGATCATGATAAAGGTTATCGGGTTGGCCGATAACTGAGGAGAGACACTTGACGCAGAGCACATCGACGCCGAGGATCGCGATTCTGGGTGCTGGCCCCTCCGGCCTCGCACAGCTCCGGGCTTTCGAATCGGCCCGCCGCGCAGGACGTCCCATCCCCGAGATCGTGTGCTACGAAAAGCAGTCCGACCTGGGCGGCATGTGGAACTACACCTGGCGCACCGGCCTGGACGAGCACGGCGAGCCGGTGCACGGCAGCATGTACCGCTACCTGTGGTCCAACGGGCCCAAGGAGTGCCTGGAGTTCGCCGACTACTCGTTCGAGGAGCACTTCGGCCGCCCGATCCCCTCGTACCCGCCGCGCGCCGTGCTGCGCGACTACATCATGGGCCGCCTGGAGCGGTCGGACGCGCGCAAGTACATCAAGTTCAACCACGCCGTGCGCTGGGTCGAGTACTCGGAGGACACCGGCCGGTTCACCGTGACCGTGATGAACCACGACGACAGCCGGCTGGAGTCGGAGGAGTTCGACTACGTCGTCACCGCCACCGGCCACTTCTCCACGCCCAACGTGCCGCACTTCCCCGGCGTCGAGTCGTTCCCGGGCCGCGTGCTGCACGCGCACGACTTCCGTGACGCGGTGGAGTTCGAAGGCAAGCGGGTGCTGTTGATCGGCAGTAGCTACTCGGCGGAGGACATCGGCAGCCAGTGCTACAAGTACGGCGCCGCCCGCGTGCTCATCAGCTACCGCAGCGCCCCCACCGGCTACGACTGGCCCGAGCGTTTCGACGAGGTGCCGCTGCTGCAGCGACTCGACGGCAAGACGGCGCACTTCGCCGACGGCACCAGCGAGGACGTCGACGCCGTCGTCATGTGCACCGGCTACCAGCACCACTTCCCCTTCCTGCCCGACGAGCTGGGCCTGCGCACCCGCAACCGGCTGTACCCGCGCGGGATGTACAAGGGCGTGGTCTCGCTGGCCAACCCGAAGCTGCTGTTCCTGGGCATGCAGGACCAGTACTTCACCTTCAACATGTTCGACGCGCAGGCGTGGTTCGCGCGGGAGGTCATCGCCCGCACCGTCGCCCTGCCCGACGCCGACGCCCAGGCCGCCGACGTGGACGCGTGGTTCGAGCGCGAGTGCGCGCTGGACGGGCACGAACAGGAGATCGACTTCCAGGCCGCCTACATCCGCGACCTGCTGTCGTTCACCGACTACCCCGAGTTCCACGTGGAACGCCAGGGCGAGCTGTTCAAGCAGTGGCACGACGACAAACAGGCCGACATCATGGGCTACCGCAATCGCAGCTACCGATCCACGCTCACCGGCACCCTGGCGCCCGCGCTGCACGAGCCGTGGCTGGACGTGCTCGACGACAGCCTCGAATACTTCCTGGCCAACAACCTGCCGCGCGGCAGGAAGCAGGAGAGCCGGGTGCTGACGCGCGAGTCGGACGACCGGCCGCGCACCCCCGCCCCGCATGTGCACACGGCGCAGCGTCCGCGCGGCACCGCTCCCGGCGTGGCCGGCAACTCCCCGCGGAAGTGACGTCCGGCCGCCTCGCGGCCCTACCACCGACCGATCGGCGGCCCACGCCTTCGTACGCCGACTGCTCTCTGCGCCGCTCGAGCTGTGGCGGACGCCGGCGGGCGGGCTGTTCTTCTGGCTGCGCCTGCACGACCGTCTCGACACCCGGCGGCTGCTGGCCGACGCGATCGACGCACAGGTCGCCTTCATGCCCGGCGAGGAGTTCTACCCGGGCGACCCGGTGGCCGGCACGATGCGGCTGAACTTCAGCCACGCCTCCCCCGACGACGCCGACCGCGGACTGCGCACCCTCGCCGGGCTCATCGAGCACGCCGCGCCGTAGCACGCGCGTACCGTCGGCAGCGGGGCCCGCACGCGCACCCGCCCGCGTGCGCACTCGCGCACGTGCACCACGAGGAAGGACCGACGGCATGTCCGAGCCCGGCTCCACCGACTCCGCTACGCACGCACGCACCCTGCTCGCCGACTCGTTCGGCCGCATCCGCGCGCAGGTCGCCGCACTGAGCGACGGGCTGACGGCGGACGCCGCCGCCTGGCGTCCCGATCCGGCGGCCAACAGCGTCGCATGGTTGCTCTGGCATCTCACCCGCGTGCAAGACGATCACGTGGCCGACGCCGCCGGAACCCCGCAGGCGTGGACGGCGTCCGGCGGAGGCCCGGACGCCGCGGGGAGTTCGTGGGCAGAGCGTTTCGGCCTGCCGTTCCCGCCGGAGGCGACCGGCTACGGGCAGTCGGCCGAGCAGGTGGGCCAGGTGCGCGTGGGCGGGAAACTGCTCGACGGCTACCACGCCGACGTGCACGCCGCGACCCTCCGCTACCTCGACTCGCTCACCGCGGACGAGCTCGACAGGGTCGTGGACCGCGCGTGGGACCCGCCTGTGACCGTGGCCGTGCGGCTGGTGAGCGTGATCGGCGACTGCACGGCGCACCTGGGACAGGCCCAGTACGTGCTCGGCATGCACCGGAGGCTGTAAGCGGTACTGCCCGGCTCAGCACCACCGACAACGCCTGGGAGGCCAGGTCCTCGCACCCGTCTCTGCGCGGCGGGGGTCTTCTCCGCAGCCTAGGAAATGCGGAAGCGTTCGTGTCGTCGCCACTTTCGGCAGGACTGCAGGTCACGGCCGTGCACACAGTCATCATCGCACGTCACCACGCCGGCAACACCGGACACGCTTTCTTCCGCGATCCCGAGCTTCGCGAAGCGTCTTGCACGCGGTGGGCTTCGGATCCGCTACGTCCGCGCCGCCGTCGGCGATGCACCGCGCACAGCGAGCGGGCCGGGGCGATTCCGCTCGCCCCGGCCCGCCGCCGGACCCTATACCCCGATCAGACGGTATGAGGTGGCCGCTCGCGTGAGCGGTTGCGGGCCGGGGCCAGCCTGACGAATCCTCGTGGGTTACCAGGCAGGAGCCGCCTGCCCGGCCTATCCACAGTCGTAGGAGGCCCCGGCGAT
>NZ_JAENKO010000074.1 GCF_016599145.1 Tomitella cavernea | reverse complement strand
AGTTCGGATCCGGCATCCGGTCCGTCCGGCAGGCCCGCCAGCGTCTCGGCGCGGCGGCGGGCGGCCCCGCGGCGGGTGAGCGGCGGCGGCGACGGGTCGAGCACCGCGGCGCCGGCGGGGATGCGGTGCGTGCCCGGATCGCGCAGGATCAGGCGGTCGCCCACCCGCAGCGGCTGCGGAACATCAAGGGTCAGCCGGGCGAAGGGCGAGTCGGCGAGCATCCGCACCCGCACGGGGGTGGACGCGGAGCCGACATGCACGGTCATGTGCTCCGGCAACCGGACGGGCTTCGGCGTCCCCGGACCCGGTTCCAGGCACACATCCACGACGGACGTCTCCCGCCAGCGGCCTGGGGTCAACAGCGCCGTGCCGCGCGGCACCTCGTCGACGGCCACGCCCCGCGCGTTGAGGGCGACGCGCACCGTGCCCGTCACCGACCGTGTGTCGCGGCCCAGGGACTGCAGGCCCCGCAGCGTCACGCGCTGGCCGTGCGCGCCGACCGTCAGCGTGTCGCCCACCCGTAGGGTTCCGTCGCCGAGCGTGCCCGTGACCACGGTGCCCGCACCGCCGATCGTGAACGACCGGTCCACCCACAGGCGCACATCGGCGTCCGGATCCGGCCGGGTCAACCCGCCCGCCAGGTCTGTGATCGCCGACCGCAGACCGTCCATCCCCGCGCCGGTCATCGCGGACACCGCGACCGCGGGGATGCCGGCGAGCGGGGTGCCGTCCAGGGCGTCACGCGCCTCGGCCAGCGCCAGGTCGGGGTCCATCAGGTCGGAGCGCGTGATCACCAGAATCCCCCGATCCACCCCCAACGCCGCGAGCGCCTCCAGGTGCTCCTGGGACTGCGGCATCCACCCGTCGTCGGCGGCGACCACGAACAGCGCGGCCGGCACCGGCCCCACACCCGCGAGCATGTTGGCGACGAAGCGTCGGTGCCCCGGCACGTCGACGAACGCGACCGTCACCCCGTCGTCCAGCGTCATCGACGCGAAGCCCAAATCGATGGTGAGCCCGCGGCGGCGTTCCTCGTCCCAGCGGTCGGGCTCGGTACCGGTCAGCGCGCGCACCAGGGTGGACTTGCCATGGTCGACGTGGCCCGCAGTGGCGATGACGACGGCGGGCGGGGCCTGGCCGTTCCCCGTCACCGGTCCACCCGTCACCGCGCCGCCCGGACCAGCAGTTCGAGCTCCTCGTCGTGCTGCTCGGCGACGGCGCGCAGGTCCAGCAGCAGCCGGCCCTCGGTCACCCGTCCGAGCACCGCGGGACGCACGGCGCGCAGCGGCGCGGCGAAGCGGGTGGGCAGCGACACGGCGGCGCTGGGCAGTTCCACCCCCGGCGCACCGCCGCCGCCCACCGTGGCGCGCGAGTCGACGGCCACAGCGTCGATGCCGTCGCCGCGCAGGGCCTCCGCGAGCCGCTCCGCCCGTGCCCGCAGACCGCGCGGGTCGGCCTCGAGCGCCGCGACGGTGGGGGTGCGGGGACCGCCGACGGTGGCCTCGAACGCGGCGAGCGTGAGCTTGTCCACCCGCATCGCCCGCGCGAGGGGGTGGCGGCGCATCGCGTGGATCAGGTCGGCGCGGCCCACCACCACGCCCGCCTGCGGCCCGCCGAGCAGCTTGTCGCCGCTCGCGGTGACCAGGTCGGCGCCGGCGCCGAGCATGCCGGCGGCGCTCGGCTCGTCGGGCAGAGCCGGGTGCGGCGCGAGCAGCCCGGAGCCGATGTCGGCCACCACGGGGACCCCCAGCCCCCGCAGTTCGTGGACCCCCGCACCCGCCGTGAATCCGCTGATGACGAAGTTCGACGGGTGCACCTTGAGGATGAAGGCGGTCGTCTCGTCGACGGCACGGGCGTAGTCTTCGGCTGTCACGCGGTTGGTGGTGCCCACCTCCCGCAGCGTCGCCCCCGTGGATTCGAGCAGGTCGGGCAGCCGGAACCCGTCGCCGATCTCGACCATCTCGCCGCGTGCGATGACGATCGACCCGGGCGCCCGCGAGTGCGCCGGGGTGAGCGCGGTGGCGGCGAGGGCCAGGGCGGCGGCACCGTTGTTGACCAGGTACGCGTCCTCGGCGCCCGGCACGGCAGCGCGCAACACGTCGAGCGCGCCGCGCCCGCGCGCGCCCCGGCGGCCGGTGGCCAGGTCCAACTCCACATCGGTGGCGCCGGCGACTACCCGCACCGCGCGCACCGCCGCCTCCGACAGGGGCGCGCGGCCCAGGTTGGTGTGCAGCAGCACCCCGGTGGCGTTGATGACGCGCACGGAGGTGATCGGCGCGTCGGGCAGCTGTGCGAGCACCGTGTCGACGATGTCCGTCGGGGCGAGTTCGCCCGCGCGCACCGCATTCTGGGCGCCCTTCAGCCACGCCTTCACATACGGTGCGCCGAGCGCGTCGACGGCGGGCCGCATCCGCTCGTCACGCAACAGCGCGTCGGTGGACGGGACGCGTCGGCGCGGGTCGGCGGCGCCACCCTCGCCAGGTTCGGCTGCTATGGCGGGCACCGCCTCTCTGCACGCACCGGTTGCTATGGCGGAGGCGGACGGGAATCGAACCCGCCTGACCGGGATGCCCGGCCACGTCGGTTTTGAAGACCGCGGGGTCCACCAGGAGCCCTGACGCCTCCGTCACAAGTAAGCCCCGCCGCGGTTCCGTTCGTCAAGCCGACGGACAAGACGGAGTCGGCCTATCGTCGGAGCCATGACGACCCCGGCCACGCACTCGCACACGGTCCCGGCGCCGGCGCGCCTCACCTCGTTCGGGCACGGCGGCGGCTGCGCCTGCAAGATCCCGCCCGGGGCGCTCGAGGACGTCGTCGCAGGGCTCGTCGGAGCGCCGGTCGCCGAGCCTGCGGGCGAGCTCCTGGTGGGCCTCGACGACGGGGATGATGCGGCGGCCGTACGCATCCGCGACGATATCGCCGTGGTCTCCACCGCGGACTTCTTCACCCCCGTCGTCGACGACCCGTACGACTGGGGCCGCATCGCCGCCGCCAACGCGCTGTCGGACGTGTACGCGATGGGCGGGACGCCGCTGGTGGCGGTGAACCTGCTGTGCTGGCCCACCGGGGCGCTGCCCTACGAGATGGCCGCGGAGGTGCTGCGCGGCGGCCGAGACGTCGCGGGCGCCGCGGGATGCCATGTGGCCGGCGGGCACAGCGTGGACGACCCGGAGCCCAAGTTCGGCATGGCCGTCACCGGCACCGCCGACCCCTCCCGGCTCATGCGCAACGACGCGGGACGGGCGGGGGTTCCGCTGAGCCTGACCAAACCCCTGGGCATCGGGATGCTGAACTGCCTGCACAAGAACACCGGCGAGCCCATCCCCCAGGCCGTCGACGCGATGACCCGCCTCAACGCCGACGCCGCCCGGGACGCGCTCGCCGCCGGCATCGCGTGCGCCACCGACGTCACCGGCTTCGGGCTGCTGGGGCACCTGTTCAAGATGGCGAGGGCCAGCGGCGTGTCCGCGGTGATCGACGCGGGCGCGGTCCCCTATCTCGACGGGACACGGGAGGCGCTGCGCGACGGTTTCGTCAGCGGCGGCACCCGGCGCAACCTGGATTGGGTGCGCCCGCACCTGCGTTCCACGGTGGGCGAGGACGAGTTGCTGCTGCTCGCCGACGCGCAGACCTCCGGGGGGCTGCTGGTGGCCGGCGAGCTGCCGGGCGCGCCGGTGATCGGCGAGCTGGTCGCGGCCGGCCCGGACGCGGTGCTCACCGTACGGTGAGCGGGCACGCCTCCCCACGCCCGGCGGCCACACCGGCACGTGCAACCGGTCCTACTCCGTCCACAGCGCCTTGATGGGCCCCGGCGTCCACATGCCGGACCGTGCGGCCGTGCCCGTGTCGAGGTGCGCGGGCGCCGCGTCCGGCACGCGCGGGTCGTAGCGGACCAGGTCGCCCCACTGCCGTTTCCAGTCCTCGTCCAGGAAGGTAGGCAGAGTGACGGGGCGTTGCAGCAGCCTGATGCGCCCCAGCGGCCCGCCGCCCTGCGCGCTCTGCCAGTTGGTGGCCACCACCGCGAGGCCGCTCTCGGCGCGGATCCGGTAGCCGGGCACTTCGGCGACGCCGTCGAGGTAGTCGGGCAGGTGCTGGCACGTGGTGATGAGCGGCACCGGCCAGTCCATGAACACCGGCTGCTCGGACCCCAGCAGGTTCTGCATCGTGGTCAGGCGCGGCACACGCGGCGGGGTGAACGCGATCCAGTCGTCCTCGTCCTCCTCGTCGTCGTGGGCGACGATGCGCACCACGTCGGCGTCGTCGGGGATCTCGGAGAACGGCACCCGCATGTCGCGCCACGACGGCGCCGGCCCGATGTCGTACAGCTCGTGGTCGCCGAGCACCTCGTATTCCGCGGCCGCGCCGGCTCCGCCTGCTCCCCCGCCGACACGCCGGCCGAACTCCACCCACAGGTTCTCGCGCTTGACCTCGCCGGCGGCGGCCAGCGCGAGCACCGGCCGGTCTTCGCTGCGCGGCGGCAGGGCATACCAGGCGGAGGTGGCGTCGGCGACCGTCTCAGGGGCGCCCGGGTTGAAGCTGCCGAGCACGGGGGTGGTGGCCGGGTCGAGCCCGAACGGCAGCGCCGCCAGCGAGCCGTTGACGCCGGCCGCGTCGAGCACCCCGCCGCCCGTGCCCGGCGGATTGACGTCGGGCGCCACCTTGGCGTGGCCGACGAGGCCGTTGAGGTTGTCGTGCCGGTAGGTCACGTCCGCGGGGATCCCGTTGGGGGAGAATCCGCTCAGCTCCACCGCGCCCAGCGGGTCCGCCACCGGGGTGGCCGGCGCGAGCATGTCCGCGTTCGGGTCGCGTTCCACCAGCACCGATTCGGACAGGTTGCACGGCTTGCCCGCCAGCGCGCGCAGGTTCCCCAGCCCCACCGAGTACGACGGGTACTGGGCGGCGATCGCCACGACGAACGACACCACGGTGAAGGCGACGACGCCCGCGGCGGCGATCGGCAGCGGGGCGAACGACGGCAGCGCTTCCAGCCGCCTGCGCAGACCGGCGGGCACGAGGCGAGGGATACGCCCGGCGGGCCGGTCGTGTGCGGCGGACTCCTCCGGCGCGGGGCCGTCGCGCCACCGCCACACCCGGACCAGGCGGACGACGGCGTTGACGAAGCACACGAGCGCGAGCACCCACCCGGCGATGGTCACCCACAGCCCGTTGGGCACCCCATAGTTGGAGACGTACCACCAGCTGTTGGTGGAGGTGAAGGTGACGGCCAGGATCAGCAGGACGCCCGCCGAGAACAGCGTGCGCGCACGGCTGCGCGGCCGGCCCGTTTCGCGCAGCGCCCCGCGCAACGCCACCACGGTGAGCGCGGCGAGCACCGCGGCGACCCCCGCGAACACGCCGAAGTGGTGCGTCCACTTGGTGGGGTTGAGGGTCATCAGCGCGATCCCCAACGCCACGACGACGACCGCGCGCAGCGCCGGACCGGCGGCGAGGCCCACGATGCGCCCGCGCGGCGATCCGCCCGCCTGAGCGGCCTTCCCCGCACGCCCCACCAGTCCTGCTCGGCGGCGCACCAGCAGGACCGCGCACACGACCAGGCACAGCAGCATCACCAGCACCGCGAACCGCCGTGCGATGGAGCCGTCGGGGCCGCCCTGGAGCAGCAGGTGGATGTACCGCTGGTACTCCAGGTACCACGGTTCCGACGGGCCGACGACCGGTTTCATCCGCGTCGCCATCACCAGCGGGCCCATGCTGGCCCGGCTGAACGCCACCACCAACACCACCGAGGCCGCGGCGGCGAGCGGCGCGAGCGTGGGCGCATAGCCGAAGCGCCTGCCCCGGCTCCGGATGAGCCGCACCAGCGGCCGCCCGGCCGCCAGGAACGGGGCCGCGCAGATGGTGCCCGTCGGCCCGCCCGTCAACGTCAGCACCGCCACCGCCAGCCCGAGTCCCGCGGGCATCAACCTGCCCGTGGCCACGGCGCGTTCCACGCACACCCAGGTGATGAGGATGCCCGCGGCGATGTACGGCTCGGGGCGCAGGCCGTTGTTGTAGGGCAGCCAGAACGCGAGCAGCACCAGCGCCGCCGTCCACAGCGCCGCCGTGTCGTGGCGCGCTGCCCGGCCGAACCGCGGGATGAGCTCGCGCGAGATCAGCAGCCAGGACAGCAGCGCCGCCGCCAGCGCGGGCAGGCGCAGCACCACCGACGCCGGGCTGATCTGGTCGAGGAGGGTGAAAACGTAGTACGGGTAGCCGAACGGCGCCTCCGGCGCCCCGAACCAGCGGAAGTAGTTGGGCATGTAGCCGGCGTGCTCGGCCGCGCGGGCCATCGCCAGCTCGTAGCCGTCGTCCGAGGTGTTGGCGCCGATGATGTGCCAGATCAGCAGCACCGCCACCACGGTGACGTCCGCCGCGCCGATGCGCCGCCACCGCCGCGGGAACAGCCGCACCCGACGACCCGTCCGCCGCAGGCCGGGCGGACCGCGCACCCCGCGCCACCGCGCCCGGGCTCCGCCCCGCGCCGCCGCGTCGATGCGGGCCAGCGCGGCGAGCGAGACCGCGGTGAGCGCCAGAGCCAGGCCCATCGCCAGCCACTTGAGCAGCGTCGGCGACACCATGTAGCGGGTGTCCACCGTCGCCTCCACCGACAGCCCCTCCGGCGCCGGCCCGGTGAGGTCGGTGAACACGCCCACCACCTGCGGGCGGGCGTCGTGACCGGTCACCGTCGTGGTCTCCGCGGCACCGTCCGGCCCCGCGAACGTCACCGCCGTCTCCTCGGCGGTGGACGTCACCGTGATCGCGTCGCATCCGCCACCGGCCACCGGCGCAAGCGGAGCACTCGCAAGGATCTCGCCCGCCGACCGGACGGTGACTTCGCCGTATCCGGTGGTGATGACGAGCGCGCGTTGCGTGGCACCGGTGGTGCCGACGGGCGCGGTCGACAGGACTGTGCGCCCGCCTCCCGGCGCGCCCGACGGGTGCGCCGCCAGGTCTGCCACCGCCGAGCAGGGCACCGTGACGTGCAGATCGGTGGGGGCATAGGTGACCAGCGGCGCCGTCACCGGCGCCACCGTGCTCCCCTGCGGCCAGGACAGGTGCGCCGTGGACTGCGTGACCGGCAGGAACGGCACCGCCAGCGCCAGCAGCAGGCCGACCAGACCGGCGACTGCGGCGACGACGCGGGCGCCCAGGGCCGGGCGGCCGCGATGCCGAGGCGACGGCGCAGGCTGCGCTGCTGCTCCTGGATCGGTGGTCGGCACGGTGCAAACCTACCCAGACGGCCCGACGGGTACGGCCAGCGGCCGCGCGAGTGTCGCCGCGCCTCACACCCGCAGCGCGGTGAACGGCGCGACGGGGATGTTGCGCACCACCAGCCAGACGACCACGACGACCGCGATGCACCATGCCGCGCGGCCGCCGAGCCGCATCGCGTTGCCGCCGTCCCCCCGGGCCCGACCCCATGCCCACCGCGCGAAAACGCAGGCCAGGGCGACGAGGACGACGACCCCGACCGCGTTGAACCGCATCGCCGACGCGAGATCGAGGTGCAGCAGCGAATAGATCATCCGCGTGCTCCCGCACCCGGGGCAGATCACGCCGAAGAAATGCTTGCTGGGGCATTCTGGGATGACGCCCCCCGGTGTGGTCGGGTCTGCCGCCCAGATGAACGCTCCCGCCGCGGCGGCCGCCACGGCTACGGCCAGCGGCGCTGCCATGCGGCGCAGCGTCCCAGCCCGGGCGCGCTGCCCGCCGATCCCGGCCGCCTGCCCCGGGCTCGCACCCGCAGTCCCGGCCACCCGTCACCCCGCTCGCTGCCGCACCGTTCCGTCCGCCGTTCTCCAGTATCCGCGGCCTGACCGCGGACGCAATGCACGCGCCGGACGAAAGCAGCACGTGGTCAGTCTGCCGAGCCTCCTCCGCTGTAACCGCTGCTCCCGGAACCGCTGTTGCTGCCGGAACCGCTGTTGCTGCCGGAACCGCTGCCGGCCGAGTCGGTCACGGAGCCCAGCTGCTCGCGGATCAGCATCGAACCGGCCTCGCTGCCGAATCCTGCGGTCTCCGCCACGCTGCCCCAGCCGCTGCCGGGAACCGTCATGACCAGTGCCGCGATGTGGGTGGCGCCCTGCGGCAGGCAGACCCCCGCCAGGACGTACACGCCCGGTTCGACGGCGGTGCGGGTCTGCCAGTAGTCGCGCGCCTGGGACGGGGGCAACGGGATCGGAGGAGCGAACAGTGTGACGCCCGGGAGGCCGCCGCCGAGGATCGCGGACGGGTCGTCGAGAGTGTCCATCAGCTCCGGAATGCGGCGCGCGTCGACGAGGACCGGGGTGCACGTCGACAGCAGCGGCGCGGACGGCGGACGGGTGACCCACACGCGCATTCGTCCCGCGTCGTCGGTCTCCGTGCGCAGTCCCGGCGCGGAGGTCTCGATACCAAGGGACCCGGTGACGTCCCAGTCGCCGAGCGACCCGGTGTCCACGCCCGCTTGCACGCCCAGGTCCTCGAGCCGCGACAGGTCCAGCGTCGACTCCTCGCTGCCCGTCGACCCCGCACTTCCGGACGACCCCGCGCTGCCCGACGACCCTGTACTGCCCGAAGACCCGCTGGACGACGTGGCGGCGGAGCTGTCGGCGGCGGCCGTTCCCGCGCCGGCGCACAGCAGCGTCCCGGCGGCCACGAGCGCCGCGGCCGATCGAGCGGTCCGGACAATCGTCATCGCCGTCCCCCTGGTCGTTGAATTCCCGGTCCGGGCTCAGCGTATAGCGCCGGGCCGGCCGCGGCGGCCGATTGCCCGATACCGTGCGCCCGGCGATGGCGGCCGGCCCGCATACGTGGTGTAGTGGATTCATATGAGCGACGATCCCGGCGCCGCATCCGACCACGCCCCGGCCGGACCCGAGAACACCGCGGAGCGGGTGGCCCTGTGGCGGGCGCTGCACGTGCTCGTCGACGCAACCCCGCACGTTTTCGAGGACACCGTCGGCCTGGCCCTCGTCGATCCGCCCGCCGGGTGGCGCGACAGACCGGACATGGATGCGGAGTTCTCCGCGGGCTTCCGCGCGTCGATCGTGGCGCGGGCCCGCTTCGTCGAGGCGATCGTCGCCGAACAGGCCGACGCCGGGGTCGATCAGTACGTGATCCTTGGCGCGGGGCTGGACACCTTCGCACTGCGCCGCCCGGAGCTCGCCGCGCGGATGACGGTGTTCGAGGTCGACCAGCCCGGCCCGCAGGAGTGGAAGCGGCGACGACTGGACCAGTCCGGGTACGGCCTGCCGGGGAACCTGCGCCTGGTCCCGGTGGATTTCGAGACCGAGGACTGGTGGTCGGCGCTGCTGCGCGCCGGGTTCGACGCCGCGCGTCCGGCCGTGGTCGTGTCCACCGGCGTCGTCCAATACCTCACGCGCGAGGCGACCGTATCGACGCTGCGCGCGGTCGCAGGCCTCGCCCCCGGCTCGACGCTGGCCTTGTCATTCCTGCTGCCGATGGAGCTCATCCACGGCGGCGACAAGGACGGACTCGAGGCGAGCAGCGCGGGGGCACAATCGTCGGGGACGCCGTTCATCAGCTTCTTCACGCCCGAGGACATGCTCGATCTGGCACGCGCCGCCGGGTTCCGCAGTGTCGAGCACGTCGCAGGAATCGACCTGGGCGAGCTGTATTTCGAGGGACGCCCGGACGGCCTGCGCCCGTCGAGCGGTGAGGATTTTCTCGTCGCCCGGATCTGAGTCGCTGTGCGCCATCGCCGGGCGGCCGCGCGAACCCTCACGGAGGCGGCGCGTCGAGCAGCCGCTGGGACGTCTCCACATGCGCGAGCCGCCGCAGGACCAGCAGCAGGGGCTCGACCAGCACGGTGCCCAGCACCACGTAGCGCACAGCGGCGGGAACGGATTCAGACGGAGTCCGTTGCACTTCACGCTGCGCCACGACGCCCATCGCGCGGCCGTACGCGGCCAGGTCCTCACGGGACAGTTCGAGCCCGGCCGCGTCGATCGCCCCGATCGCCCTGGCGAGCCCGGCCACCTCGTCCGCGCATTCGCGCTCCGCCGCATCCCATCCGAGGTCGCGGAGCAGCAGCGATGCCCGGTCCGCGGCACCTTCGGGTGCGGCCCCGGCGCCCGGAACCGCACCCGGCAACCGCGTGTAGGCGGAGCCGATCATTTCGTGCAGCGATTCCGGCGGGTCGTCGATCTCGTCGAGCACGGCCTTGGCCCCCGCGACGCCGAGGCCGCCTACGCCGATCAGCGCGCGGATGAGCGCCAAACGCCGAAGGTGCGCGTCGTCGTACTCGGACCGTGTCGCCGACACACGCGCACCCTCCGGGAGAAGCCCCTCACGCAGGTAGTACTTGACGGTCGCGACGGCAACGCCCGATCGCCTGCTCAGCTCCGAAATCTGCACTCCGACCCCTTCACCCTTGACTTGGATAGTAATACTCTCCAATACTGGATAGCGTCACTCTCCAATCAAGGAGGAGCCATGCGGTCCACCCGTCTCACCCACGATCACGACGGCACCCTCGTCGTCTTCCTCATCGGGATGACCATCACGAAGCCGTGGCGACCCGACCTGTGGCTGCCCGTGTTCACCGCGATGCCGCGCATGCTCCGCGAGCTCGAGGCGCAGGAGCACTCCGGCCTGCTCGGCTACGAGTACCTCGCCATGCGCACAGGCCCCGCGGTCCTGCAGTACTGGGACTCGCAAGAGGCGCTCTACGCCTACGCGTCCGCCCCGGAGGGCCGACACCTGTCGGCATGGCGCGAGTTCCACCGCCGGACCCGGAAGCACCCGGGCGCGGTGGGCATCTGGCACGAGACGTACGTGGTCGACCGCGCCGAGTCGGTGTACAACAACACCCGGGCCGTCGGGCTGTCACGCGCGACGCATGTTGTTCCGGTGACGGCCGCCCGGTTGACAGGGGCACAGCGTTTCCGCCGGCACCGGCGCTCCACCTCGGCGCCGCAATAGGCCACGCGGCGCGCCAAATCCACTCCGCCGCGCCCCGCAATGGGATCGGCCTTGTCGCCACCCTCCGGCCACTCCTGCAGCCCGCGGCCATGCACACCAAGTACCTGCGCGATTTCACCAGCGCCGTCTACATCGTCGGCGCCGAGGTGGACCACATCGTTCCGTGGCGATCGTCCTACAAGAGCGCCCGGCTGTACGGCAAGGACGCGCGGTACGTGCTGTCCAACGGCGGGCACATCGCGGACATCGTCAACCCGCCCAGCAGGAAGAGCCGGTGCAAGGCCCTCGGCGCCCCCGACGCCGCCGAGATCGAGGCGCTGCCCGACAGCGCGGAGGGATGGGCGGAGAAAGCCACCCACACCGACCGCAGGTGGTGGGAGAATTGGGCGCAGTGGGGCTCCGCGCGCGGGGGCGATGCAGGCCCCGCCGCGCATGGGCAGTGCGACGCACCCGCCGCTGGTGGCAGCACCCGGCACGTACGTCCACAGCTGAGCGCACGCCCCGGCGGCCCGCCCGGGCGCACACCGCACGGTCAGGAGTCTGCGATGACGGATCCAGCACCCCGGGAGGCCCCAGAGGGCGGCGACGCCCCCGGCAAGGGGGCGCGCGCCCGTGCCCGCCTGTCCTCGCTGGCGGGCTCGGCGCGGGCGTCCGCGGGCCCGGCTATCAAGGGCGTGGGCAAGTACGTCGGGGACGCGCGGGCACGCCGGCGGGCCGCGCGCGGGGCGGCCG
>NZ_JAENKO010000073.1 GCF_016599145.1 Tomitella cavernea | reverse complement strand
GCTGCGCCGGGCACTGCCCGCGGCCGCCGCCGTCACCGCCGCGGCGGCGGTCCTGGCCGGGTGCTCCGCGGCGGGGCAATCCGACTCCGCCACCAAGAACGCCGCCGACACCTCCGTCACGACCTCCCCCACCGCGCCCGACACCGGTTCGGCCCAGGCGGCCGGCGAGCTCCCCGCCGGCATCACCCCCGCCGCGGCCGACGCGCTGTGCAGCAGCCTCGGCGACCAGTTGCAGTCGATGCGCACCTACACCATCACCCCGGGCAAGGTGACGCTCAACGGCGTCGTAGTCACCTGGGCGGCGCAGAACGGCGTGAACCTCGTCGACCTCGCCCAGCACCGCGAGAAGATCGATCAGATCCTCACCGTCAGTTGCCCCGACGTACACGACGGGGTGACCAGCGCCCTCGAGGTGCCGGACGTCGCCTCGGCGCTGGTGGGGTTCTAGACCGCAGTCCCGGTGGCGCTGTGCCGGCTCAGCCGTTCTCCCAATTGTCGTCCGCCGCATCCGCTTGCGCGTTGCGCGCATTCGCGATCGCCAGGGCGTGCCGGGCGGTGGCTTCGTCCGGGTAGGGGCCCATCCGGTTCAGGGCGCGGGAGTCCTTACCGCGGTGCACCGTGTGGTCGTCGAGGTTGAAGTACCACTCTTCGTCGCTCATGGGCCCAGTGTGCCGCAGGCGCCGATGCTGCGCCGCGCGATCCGCCAGTGCAGGGAGGCAGGCACGCCCTGTGGTTGTCGTGCTCCGTCTCGACCAATTGTTCTTCGCACGCCCACAGCCCCGAATAGACAGTGAATACTTGCTCGATGGGGCGGGGCCACTGCGTAGCGGCGGGCGGACGAGCCGGTGTGTAAGCCGGATTTTGTTCCCGCGCCGAATCAGCGCGGGCGGCGACCATCCATCTGGACACACCGTCACCGGGTGCCTCGAGCAGCCAACCCGCAGGCTCGGGCGAGCAGCCCTCGATCACCTGCGCAGCCGCACCCGATCCGCAATGGATCCGGTGCGGCCTTCGGCCTTGCTCCGGGCGGGGTTTACCGAGCCGCTGCGGTCACCCGCAGCGCTGGTGCGCTCTTACCGCACCGTTTCACCCTTACCGGCCCGCGCCCCGAAGAGTGCGCGCCGGCGGTCTGTTCTCTGTGGCACTGTCCCGCGGGTCGCCCCGGGTTGCCGTTGGCAACCGCCCTGCTCTGTGGAGTCCGGACTTTCCTCGACACGGGCCTGGACGCAGTGGCGCCGGTCCCCGTGCCGCGGCCGCCCCACCGACTCGTCCGCACCGGCCACAATACGTGGCCCGGCGCGGCGGCGTCCGGCCGCCCGGTCAGCCCAGGTGGGCTGTGTCGTTGACCAGGCGCACCGACGACCCGCCATCCGGATAGAACTCGGCCACGCTGAGCGACGCCAGGTCCAGGTGCAGCTTGTAGAGCAGCGGGTATCCCACGTCGAGCGCCGCCCGCAGCACGAGCTTGATGGGGGTGACGTGCGAAACGACCAGCACCGTTTCGCCGGGGTGCTCCGCGGCCACGCGTGCATGCGCCCGCGCCACCCTGTCGGCCACCTGCGTGAAGCTCTCCCCGTTCGGCGGCGCCACCGTGGGATCGCCCAGCCACCGCGCGTGCAGCGCCGGATACTGTTCGGCCGCCTCCCGGAAGGTCAGGCCCTCCCAATCGCCGAAATCGGTTTCGATGAGGTCCTCGTCGATCCCCACCGGGACGCCGAGGGATGCGGCCGCCGCCTCCGCGGTGGACCGTGCGCGCGCCAGCGGCGACGACACCACCGCGTCGATGCCTCCGCGCGCCCCGATACGCCGCGCCGCAGAGGCCGCCTGGGAAAGGCCGGTCTCCGTCAGCGGGGCATCGCCGCGGCCCGAGTAGCGCCGCTCCACCGACAGTGAGGTCTGCCCGTGCCGCAGCAGCACCATCCGGCACGGGTCGCCCATTGCCCCGGTCCACCCCGGCGCAGGCCGCGCCGCCGCTGCGGCCGCCTTGTGCACCCGGCCCGCCGTCGTGGTCGTCGCCGACGCACCCGCACCGTCACCGTTGTGCGAAGACGCTGCCGTCCCCCGCGTCCCGTCCATCGCCTCGTTGGCGAGCCGGTCGGCGTGCGCGTTCTGCGCGCGCGGTATCCACGTGTAGGACACCGCGCCGACGCGCGCCGCCGCCTTCCGGGCCCGGTCGGCCAGCGGAATCATGTCAGGATGCTTGACCTTCCATCGGCCGGACATCTGCTCGACGACGAGCTTGGAATCCAAGTGCACCGCCGCCGACGACGCGCCCTGCGCCGCCGCCGCCTCCAAGCCGGCGATCAGCCCGCGATACTCGGCCACGTTGTTGGTGGCGTGTCCGATCCCCTCCGCGCACTCGGCCAGGACCGTGCGCACGTCCGGGTAGCCGACGGCGTCGAGCACGACCGCCCCGTAACCGGCCACGCCGGGATTGCCGCGCGAACCGCCGTCGGCCTCCACGATCACCTTCACGGCACCGGCTCCTTCCGTGGGTTTCCGTCAGGCCCCGGCGGACGTGCCCAGGCCGGATTCGCCCGTGCGCACGAGGATCGCTCCGCACTCCTCGCAGTGCACCACCTCAGCCGGATCGGCCGCCTTGATACGTTCGATCTCCGCGCGGTCGATCTCCATCCGGCACGCCCCGCACCGGCGCGCGCGCAGCAGTGCGGCCCCGATGCCGGAGTTCTCCCGCTGCCGCTCATAGTCGGCGAGCAGCTCGTCCGGCAGGCCGGCGGCGAGCAATTCCGCCCGCCGTGCGCGAGCCGACTCCTCGGAGGCCGTCAGGTCCGCCTCGGCCTCGCGGAGCAGCCGCTGGGCCTCCCCCAGCTCCTGGTCCAGCACATCGACCTGGGCGCCCGCCCGGTCCAGATCTTCGCCCGCGGCTTCACGCTGCTCCATCACCGCGAGCAGATCGTCCTCCAGCACGCCGCGGCGGCGCTGCAGGCTGGTGTTCTCGTGCTCCATCTCGCTGAGCTGCTTGGCGGGGATCCCGCCCGCAGCCAGACGATCGGCATTGCGCAGCTCACGTTTGCGCACGGCGTCGACCTCGCCCTCGAGCTTGCGGATGTCGAGGTCGAGATCCTCCAGGGTCATCTCCACCTTGACCGCGGCGTCCTTCTGCGCGTTGCGTTCCGTCTCGATCCGCAGCGCCTCCTGCGCTTCGGGGAGATTGCGGCGCCGGTGCGCTGCCTGGGCCAGCCCGGTGTCGATCTCGGCCAGGTCCAGCAGCCGGCGCTGCACATCCGGTTCAGCTCTCACGCGCATATCTCCATTCGTCTCGACGACGCTCCCGCCGCGACCCCATTGTCTGCAACCGTACAGTGGCACCGGCTGCCCGCCCCCGGCATCCGCCGTCGCTGCGGCCGCTGGGTCCGCCGCCCGCCCTCCCGGCGCCGCCGGCACTATTCCGTGGCGGAGGCGCCCATCGTCCACGGGTCGGTCCGCACGCCTGAGACGGTGACCGCCAACCTGTCTCCGAAGGCCGCCCTGAGCATGCTCGCGGCCTGGGCGCACCACGGGAATTCGCTCGCCCAGTGCGCCACGTCCACCAGCGCGGGCCCGCCCGCGCGCAGGTGCTCGTCCGCCGGGTGGTGCCGCAGGTCCGCGGTGACGTATGCGTCCACTCCGGCGGCGGTGGCGGCCCCGAGCATCGAGTCCCCGCTGCCTCCGCACACGGCGACCCGGCGCACGGGGCGATCCGGGTCGCCGGCGGCCCGCACACCCCAGGCCGTCGCCGGAAGGGACTGCGCGACACGGTCGACGAACTGCGCCAGCGTCGTCTCCCGCGGCAGTTCCCCGATCCGGCCGAGGCCGCGCGCCGACGGTTCCGACGCCAGCTCGATCAGGTCGTATGCGGGTTCCTCGTACGGATGGGACGCGTGCACTGCCGCCCGCACCCGTTCCCGCAGGGCGCGCGCCGCCACCATCTCCACGCGGTGCTCGCGCACGTGCTCGAGTGCGCCCACCGATCCGATGGCCGGCTCCGCACCGGCGAGAGGCCGGAACTGTCCGTCGCCCTCCACCGACCAGCTGCAGCTGTCGTAGTCGCCGACGCGCCCTGCGCCGGCGTCGAACATCGCGGCCCGCACGCGGTGGGTTTCGGCACCCGGCACCATCACGGCCCACTTGTCCAGCGTCGGCCCTGGCAGCGGATCGAGCGGCACGGTATCCGTCAGACCCAACGCCGCCGCCAGCGCGTCGGACACGCCGGGGTCTGCGCTGTCGGCGTTGGTGTGCGCGGTGAACAGGGCGCAGCCGGACCGGATGAGGCGGTGCACCAGCGTGCCCTTGGGGGTGTGCGCGCCGACAGTGTCGACCCCGCGCAGCAACAGGGGGTGATGCGCGACGATGAGCTGCGCGCCGGAATCGACCGCCTGATCCACCACGGCGGACGTGGCATCGACACACAGCAGCACCGATGCGACCGGCTCGGCGGGATCCCCGCAGACCAGGCCCACCGAATCCCACGACTGCGCCAGAGACGGCGGGTAGGCTTCGTCGAGCGCCGCGATGATCTCGCCCAGGGGCACGGCACCCCCGTCCTCCGTCGCCGGTTCCCCGTCCGCCGCACCGATCACGATCGCGCTCCTCACCGCCGCCGGCCATCCGGATGCACCTGAGCCCGCCAGGGCCCGGCACGCTACTGCCTACCGAAGTGCACGGTACCGGCATGGCGCACCCCGCCGGGTGCCCGGCACCACACCCGGCGTCCCCGGGCGCCGGGTGCGCGCCGGACCGGGGACAATGCGGGCATGCCTGGCATTTCTCCGTCCGCTCCCCTGGTGCTGTTCGACCTCGACGGCACGATCATGGATTCCGCCGACGGTGTGGTCGGATCCTTCCGCACCGCGCTCGCCGGCCATGGCGTCCCCGAGCCCGACGGCGACCTACGCTCCCGCATCGTCGGGCCGCCGATGTCCGAGACGATGGCCGGGCTCGGCGTCCCCCCGGAACAGGCGCGGGAGCTGCTGGCCGCGTACCACGCCGATTATTCCGCGTCCGGGTGGAAGCAGTCGACGGTGTTCCCCGGCATGGCCGACGTGCTCGCCGACCTGGCGGCGCGCGGCGTGCGGCTGGCGGTCACCACGTCGAAGCAGCAGACGGACGCGCGCAGGATCCTCGACGCGTACGGCCTCGCCGGGCACTTCGAGGTGATCGCGGGCGCCGCCGGCGAACGGCGCGCCAAGGCAGACGTCATCACGCACGCGCTGGCCGAGCTCGGTGTGGACGATCCCGCTCCGGCGGACGGTCCCGCCGTAGTGCTCGTCGGCGACCGCAGCCACGACGTGGCCGGCGCCGCGCAGCACGGCATCCCCGTCGCGTTCGTCCTGTGGGGGTACGGCACCCGCCGCGAGGCCGAGGGCGCCGCGTGGGTGGTCGACGCGCAGGAGCAACTAAGCGCCACAGTGCTGCGGTACTTGGCGCGCCGGACCGATCCCGCCGGCGCCGCCGCACGGTCCGCACGCGCCGCCCCGTCCGGCACCGTGCACGTGACGTTCGTGTGCACGGGCAACATCTGCCGGTCGCCCATGGCGGAGCAGATCGTCCGCGAACACCTCCGCCGTGCGGGCCTGGCCGACGCCGTGCACGTCACCAGCGCTGGCACCGGCGACTGGCATGTGGGCGACCCCGCCGACCCGCGCGCCTGCGACGAGCTGCGCGCGCACGGCTACGGTGTCGACCATGCGGCCGCGCAGGTCGGCCCGGAGCACCTGTCCGCCGACCTCATCGTCGCGCTCGACTCCGGCCACCGGCGCGCGTTGCTGGGCGCCGGCGCCGACCCCTCCCTGGTTCGCATGCTGCGGAGCTTCGACCACGATGCCACGGGGACCGACGTCGCCGACCCGTACTACGGGGCGGACGACGGCTTCGTCACCGTCCGCCGGCAGCTCGAGGCCGCGGCGCCGGGAATCGTCGACTGGGCCCGCGCCGCCGCGTCCGGCCGCGCCGAGACCGCGGTCGAGAATCCCGTGGACCTCCCGTGACCAGCGCCGTTCCGACAATCGACTACCGTTGACGCCGTGCGACGTCTGAGTTTCCTGCTGCGGCCCGGGTGGCTGGCGCTGATCGCGCTCTGTCTCGCCTTCGCCTACATGTGCTTCACGGTCCTCGCGCCCTGGCAGCTGGGGAAGAACTCCCGCAACGCGGACCGCAACGACAAGATCGCCGCCTCGCTGCACGCCGACCCGGTCCCCGTCGGCCAGGTTTTCGACGGCACCACCGCTGTGGCCGACGCCGACGAGTGGCGCCCCGTCGCCGCCACGGGCAATTATTTGGCGGACAAGCAGGTGCTGGTGCGGCTGCGGTCGATCGAGGGCGACCCGGCGTACGAGGTCCTCGCACCGTTCCGCCTGGACGACGGGCGCACGATCCTCGTCGACCGCGGATATGTGCGTCCTGACCAGCAGATGCAGCCGCCGCAGATCGCCCCTCCCCCCGGCGGGACGATCACACTCGACGCGCGCGTGCGGCAACCCGAGCACGCGACGGGCGACCGTCCACCGGTGCACGAGGCCGGCTGGACGCAGGTGTACGCCATCGACCCGGCCAAGGTGGGTGCGCTCACCGACGTCGACCTGTTGCAGGGGTATCTGCAACTGGAGGCGGACCAGCCCGGAGGCCTGGGGGTGATCGCGCTGCCCCAGCTCGATTCCGGCCCCTACCTCTCCTACGGCCTGCAATGGCTGGCCTTCGGCATCATGGCGCCGCTGGGCGTCGGCTACTTCGTGTGGGCGGAGCTGCGGGAACGCCGCCTCCGCCGCACCTACGACCAGGCTGTCGCCTCCGGCGCGTGGCCGCCGCCCGGCGCCGGTCCGGAGCCGGAGGAGGATGCCGGCGGCGCTGCCGACGAACCCGGCACCGCCCCTGCCGAAGCACCCCGCACGCCGGAGCGGAAGCCGACCGCGGCGGCGGACGAGGAGGAGTTCGCGCACGTGATGCGCGGCCGCAGGAAGCGCCGTGCCCGCACCCCGATGCCGGTACGGACCCCCGAACGCACGCGCGTCGAGGAGCTGCCCGAGGTACAGCGTCGCACTCTCGCAGAACGCTACGGCAAGAAGTCCTGACCACGCCGGAGCCTGACGCCGGTGAGCGTTCTCTCCGCGGAGCCCGGCACGGGCGGCCGCAGTTCGCCTACGATGTGGATATGGCCGTTGACAAGAGCACCCCAGCAGACAGGATCGCCCGCGCCGGCGCTTCGGCTGCCGCGCTCGGCGGTGACGACCTCGACACGATGACCGACGCCGACCGCGCGGATCAGTCCACGCCGACAGTCGACGCCGACACCGGATACCCCGACAACCCGGTGGGCGAACGGTTCGTCGACGAGGCCGACGCGCTCGATCAGGAACGCGAAGAGCCGCTCGACGACGCCGACGAGTACCAGCAGGAATAGCCGCTCGACGGCGCGAACAACACCGAGCCCCTCACCCGTCAATGCAGGTGAGGGGCTTCGTCGTTGTGGTGGGCGCGACTGGGATCGAACCAGCGACCGCCTGTGTGTAAGACAGGAGCTCTACCGCTGAGCTACACGCCCCGAAACGCACCGGGCCGCCCCGCAGATCGGGCGTTCCGGTGCGTCCAGCAATCTAGCGCATTCACTCGGCCAGCGCCGCAAGCGCCTTCTCCCACACGCTCTGGTCGCGCGGCTCGCCGGGCCCGTTCATTTCGGCGAAGCGCACGACTCCCGCCTTGTCGATGACGAACGTCCCGCGGTTGGCGATGCCGGCATCCTCGTTGAACACGCCGTAGAGCTGCGCCACCGCGCCGTGCGGCCAGAAGTCCGACAGCAGCGGGAACGTGTAGCCCTGTTCTGCCGCCCAGATCTTGTGCGTGGGCGAGGGCCCCACCGACACGGCGACGATCTCGGTGTCGTCGTTCTGGAAGGTGGGCAGGTTGTCACGCACCCGGCACAGCTCGCCCTGACACACCCCGGTGAACGCCAGCGGGTAGAACACCACGAGCACGTTCTTCCGGCCACGGAACGACGACAACGTCACAGGCTGGTTGTCCTGGTCCTTGAGGGTGAAGTCGGGTGCCTCGTCCCCCACCGCGATGTTCGGCCCCCCCTGAACGGTCTGCGATCGATCGGTCATCGCTACCAGTCCTTCCTGTTCAGCACGCCCGGCGCGCGTTCAGCGCTTGATGGCCCGCGACGTGGGCTGCACGAGGCGGCTCGCGGTCCAGGCTCCGAGCTTGATCGACGACGTCTGCATGAGGCCGGCGGTGGGGGCGGACTCGGCGATCTCGCTGGGCTCGACGTGACCGTCGCTGCCGGTCTTCGGCGTGAGCACCCACACGAAGCCCTCCTCGGACAGCGGGCTGATGATGTCCATGAGCTCATCCACCAGGTCGCCGTCCCCCTCGCGCCACCACAGGAGCACGACGTCGACCACCTCGTCGGTGTCGACGTCCTCCATCTCGCCGCCGATCACGGACTCGATGGCCTCTCTCACCACATCGTCGGTGTCGTCGTCCCAACCGACCTCCTGCACCACCGTATCGGCGTCGATGCCGAGCATCTGCGGGTAGTTCTGGGCGTCCGCGGCGACCACGGTGGTCATCTCCATTCTTTCGAGGGTCTCGGGCGGTTTTCGGCCGCCCGATCAGGCTCCCGGCGGATACCGGTCACCTGAAAGCGAACATGGTCTGAGCCACGAGCGCAACCACAACGGTAGGTGGTCATCCCCGTGTCGTCGTACTCCCGTGCCGAGATCACGCCCGATCACGGGATCCGCCGCAGGTGACCCCTGCCCCGGATTGTCGTCCACTCCGCCCTTGCGCGGGGCGGTACCGTCGACTTCCCGCCCGCTCCTCCCGCTCGAATGCCTGGTCGCCAGGTTCCCGTCTGCGGAGCCCGGACGTGTTTGTTACCGACCAGACTGTGGGAACTCATGCGGCATCCGGTGTGCATTGAGGCACGATGGACAGTGACGCGGTCGCGCGGTCACTCTGTGGTGCCCGCAGCAGGCCGTGCCGGTACCGACACCGACACACGGTAGGCGCGCGCCCACACCCCGGGGGCGCGCCAGGATACGGGCGCACACCAGCGCCCTCGCGCATCAAGGAGTACGGCTTGTCGAACGAAGTCCAGGATCCGGCCCGCGCTGCCCAGGGGCAGCCGGCGGTCGACGGTAAGGCAACCGCGCCGGGAGCCGGCGCGCAGGGCGCGGCGCACCGCCCGTCGCGCGGCGGCGACAACCGGGTGCGCGTCATCCGCGAGGGCGTGGCCTCCTACCTGCCGGACATCGACCAGGAGGAGACCGGCGAGTGGCTCGAGTCGCTCGACGACCTTCTCGAGCGGTCCGGCCCCGGGCGCACCCGCTATCTGATGCTGCGCCTGCTCGAGCGCGCCGGTGAGCGGCACGTGGCGCTCCCCTCCCTGACCTCGACCGACTTCGTCAACTCGATCCCCACCGAGAACGAGCCCTGGTTCCCGGGCGACGAGGACGTGGAGCGGACATTCCGCCGCTGGATCCGCTGGAACGCCGCGATCATGGTGCACCGCGCACAGCGCCCGGGCATCGGCGTCGGCGGCCACATCTCCACCTACGCCTCGTCCGCGGCGCTCTACGAGGTGGGTTTCAACCACTTCTTCCGGGGCAAGGACCACCCCGGCGGCGGCGACCAGGTGTTCATCCAGGGCCACGCCTCGCCCGGCATCTACGCGCGCGCCTTCCTCGAGGGGCGCATCCCCGCCGAGCAACTCGACGGCTTCCGGCAGGAGAAGAGCCACGCCGCCAAGGGCGCGCTGCCCAGCTACCCGCACCCGCACCTGATGCCGGAGTTCTGGGAGTACCCCACGGTGTCGATGGGCATCGGGCCGATGAACTCCATCTACCAGGCGCGCTTCAACAAGTACCTGCACAATCGCGGCATCAAGGACACCACGCAGCAGCACGTGTGGGGATTCCTGGGCGACGGCGAGATGGATGAGGCCGAGTCCCGCGGGCTGGTGCACGTGGCCGCCATGGAGGGCCTCGACAACCTCACCTGGGTGATCAACTGCAACCTGCAGCGGCTCGATGGTCCGGTGCGCGGCAACGGCAAGATCATCCAGGAGCTCGAATCGTTCTTCCGCGGCGCCGGCTGGAACGTGATCAAGGTGGTCTGGGGCCGAGAGTGGGACGCACTGCTGCAGGCGGACAAGGACGGCGCCCTGGTCAACCTCATGAACGCCACGCCGGACGGCGACTACCAGACCTACAAGGCCAAGGACGGCGCCTACGTCCGCGAACACTTCTTCGGACGCGACCCGCGCACCAAGGAGCTGGTGAAGGACCTCGGTGACGAGCAGATCTGGAACCTCAAGCGCGGCGGCCACGACTACCGCAAGGTCTATGCGGCGTACGCGGCGGCGATGCAGCACACCGGCCAGCCGACGGTGATCCTCGCGCTGACCATCAAGGGCTACTCGATCACCCACTTCGAGGGCCGCAATGCGACGCACCAGATGAAGAAGCTCACCCTGGACGACCTCAAGGGGTTCCGCGACAAGATGCGGATCCCGGTCTCGGACGGCGAACTCGAACAGGACCCGTACCTCCCGCCCTACTACCACCCCGGCGACGCCGCACCCGAGATCCAATACATGCTGGACCGACGCAGCAAGCTGGGCGGCTTCGTGCCGGAGCGGCGCACCGCGGCGACGCCGCTCACGCTCCCCGGCGACAAGCCCTACGACGTGGTGCGGAAGGGATCGGGCAAGCAGGAGGTCGCCACCACGATGGCGCTCGTGCGCGTGTTCAAGGAGCTCCTGCGCGACAAGGAGATCGGCTGGCGGATCGTCCCGATCATCCCGGACGAGGCGCGCACGTTCGGCATGGACTCGTGGTTCCCGTCGCTGAAGATCTACAACCCCAACGGGCAGACTTACACCTCGGTCGACGCCGACCTGATGCTGGCCTACAAGGAGTCCGAGTCCGGACACATCCTGCACGAGGGCATCAACGAGGCCGGCGCCGTCGCATCGTTCACCGCCGTCGGCACCTCCTACGCGACCCACGGCGTGCCGATGATCCCCGTCTACATCTTCTATTCGATGTTCGGCTTCCAGCGCACCGGCGACGGGTTCTGGGCCGCGGCCGACCAGATGACGCGCGGCTTCGTGCTCGGCGCCACCGCCGGGCGCACCACGCTGACCGGCGAGGGCCTCCAGCACGCCGACGGCCATTCGCTGCTGCTGGCCGCCACCAACCCCGGCAACGTCGCCTACGACCCGGCGTACGCCTACGAGCTCGGCCACATCATCAAGGACGGGCTGCGCCGGATGTACGGGGGCACGGTGAACCCCGACGGCACGCTGGCGCCCGGGTTCGGCGGCGAGGACGTCTTCTACTACCTGACCATCTACAACGAGCCCATGGTCCAGCCCGCCGAGCCCGACGAACTCGACGTCGAGGGCCTCCTCAAGGGCATCTACCGACTCGCGAAGTCGCACGGCGACGGCCCCCGCTCGCACATCCTCGCCTCCGGCGTGGGCATGCCCTGGGCGCTCCGCGCGCAGGAGCTCCTGGCCGACGAGTGGGGCGTGTCGGCGGACGTCTGGTCGGTGACCTCGTGGTCGGAGCTGCGGCGGGACGGCATCGAGTGCGAGCGCGACGCGCTGCGCGATCCGTCGGCGGAGCCGCGCACGCCGTATCTGCAGCAGGTGCTGGCCGGCGAGCAGGGGCCGTTCATCGCGGTGTCCGACTGGATGCGCCAGGTGCCCGACCAGATCCGCCAGTGGATCCCCGGCGACTACACCTCGCTCGGCACGGACGGCTTCGGCTTCTCCGACACCCGTGAGGGGGCCCGCCGCTTCTTCAACGTCGACGCCGAATCCGTCGTGGTGGCCGTGCTGCAAGCGCTCGCACGCGAGGGCAGCGTCGACGACTCCGCACCAGTCGAGGCCGCGCGTCGGTACCGGATCGCCGAGGTGCTGCCCGCACCGGAGCAGAACACCCAGGCCAACGTCGACTGATATGTAGTTGGTTTTGTCAACAGCGCAGGAGGAAGCGCCGCCATGGCTGGTTGCCGTGGCGGCGCTTCCGTTTCCGGGCGGCCTGCCTGCGTGGCGCTTTGAGCGTGTCTTGCGACGCACGTGG
>NZ_JAENKO010000006.1 GCF_016599145.1 Tomitella cavernea | reverse complement strand
GGCCTCGATGAACTCGCCCAGCTCGGCCGCAGCCTGTGGGCCCGGCGCAAGGAGATCCTGGCGTACTTCGACACAGGCGTCTCCAACGGGCCCGTCGAGGCCATCAACGGCCGCCTGGAACACCTACACGGCATCGCTCAAGGCTTCCGCAACCTCGACCACTACATCTTGCGATCACTACTGCACTCCGGCCAACTCGCCGCACGCATCAACGCACTCTAAGAGCTGAAGAGCCAGTTAACTGCTCCGGCATGTCCGGAGACCGCCTCAAACGGCCGTCGCCACGAGTTGCGGCATCGCTGTGCGAGCGTAGTATGCCGCGTCGAGCCCGGCCGACGGGATGTCCCTGCAGTACTCGTACAGGCGCCGATGATTGAACCAGTCGACCCACTCAGCGGTGGCGATCTCGACCTCGCCGACCGTCTTCCACGGTTTACGGGGCTTGATCAACTCGGTCTTGTACAGACCCTTGATCGTCTCCACGAGCGCGTTGTCATAAGGATTCCCGGTGCTGCCCACGGAGTCGGGGATGCCCACCTCGGCGAGGACCTGTCGTCACCAATGCCCTTACGCCGGATCCGATAGCCGAAGTTGATCCCTTAGGGGCGGCACCTGGCATCACAATCGCTATCCGGGCGCGCGATGCGACGTCAACAGTATCGACTACTCCTATTCGTTCGACCCCGCACTGCGCGCGCAGTGGCGCTGGACCCAGCGGTATCCGTCTGCGCAGGAGATCAAGCGCTACCTGCAGACCGCCGCGGACCTGCTCGGGCTGCACCCGCACATCAGCCTGTCCACGACCGTCGCCGCGGCGGACTACGACGACGAGGCCGGGAGGTGGGAGGTCCGCGCCGACGACGGGCGGCGGTGGACGCCGCGATGGTTGATCTTCGCCACCGGCAGCCTCTCGCAGGCGAACGCCCCGGAGTTCCCGGGCGCGTCCGGGTACCGTGGCCGGCTGTTGCACACCGCCGACTGGCCCGGCGACGCGGATCTGCGCGGCAAGCGGGTCGGCGTGATCGGCACCGGTTCCTCCGGGGTGCAGGCGATCCCGGCGCTGGCCGAGCAGGCTACGCAGTTGACTGTGTTCCAGCGCACCGCCGGCTACGTGGTGCCCGCGCGGAACCATCCCCTCGCCCCCACGGAGACCGACACCATCGAGGCCGACTACCCCACGCGGCGCCAGGCGCTGCGCGAGTCGTACGGCGGATGGCACCTTCCGCCGCCCCTGGGCCCTGTCGCCGAGGTCCCGCGGGACGAGGGGCTCGCCGAGCTGCAGCGCCGCTGGGCCATCGGCGGGCTATGCGTGCAGTCCGCCTTCTCGGACGTCATGACGAACCCGGAGGCGAACGCCGTCGTCGCGGACTTCGTGCGCGGCAAGATCCGCGCCGCCGTCGACGACCCCGCCACGGCCGAGGCACTGTGCCCTCAGCACTTCCCCATCGGCGCCAAGCGGCTGTGTGTGGGCACCGACTACTACGAGACCTACAACCGCGACAACGTGGAGCTCGTGGACCTGCGGGCGACGCCGATCGAGACGTTCACGCCGGATGGCATCCGCACCAGCGCACGGGACTTCGGCCTGGACGCGGTCGTGCTCGCCACCGGTTTCGATGCGATGACCGGCGCACTCTCGCGCATCGACATCCGCGGCCGCGGCGGGCGTCGCCTCCGCGACGCGTGGGCGGCCGGCCCGCGCACCTACCTCGGCGTGTCGGTGGCGGGTTTCCCCAACATGTTCGTGCTCGCCGGCCCGGGCAGCCCGTCGGTGATGTCCAACGTCGTCGTCTCCATCGAGCAGCACGTCGAGTGGGTGCGCGACCTACTGGCGCACCTGACCGACGCGGGCGCCGGCACCGTCGAGGCGACCGCCGAAGCACAGGACCGGTGGGTGGAGCTCGGCAACCAGATCGCCGCCGGCACCCTCTACCCGCAGGCCGACTCGTGGTACCTGGGCGCCAACGTCCGCGGCAAGCCACGCGTGTTCATGCCGTTCCTCGGCGGAGTCGGCACTTACCGGGGCATCTGCGACGGCGTGGCCGCCGACGGGTACAAGGGGTTCACACTGGGCTGACGCGGTACTCGATCACTCCCGCCGCATCCGCCCCGCCGACCAAGCGCTTTCTGCCGGATCCCGCGCCGGAACGTGCAGAATCCGCTTGGTCGGCGCGGCAGCAACCGGCGCCGCAGGACTCACACCATCCCGCGCACATCGCGCTTGAGGATCTTGCCCGAGGCATTCCGCGGGATGGCGTCGAGCACCACGAGGTCATGCGGCACCTTGTAGTGTGCGATCCGCTCGCCGCAGTACTCCCGCAGCTCGTCGAGGCCCAGGCCCGCCCCCTCTGCCAGCGTCACGACGGCCACGATCGACTCGCCGTACTCCGCGTGCGGCCTCGACACCACCGCGCAGTCGACGACGGACGGGTGCGCGGCGACGGCGTTCTCCACCTCGACCGAGTACACGTTGCGTCCGCCCGTGATGATCATGTCCTTGAGCCGGTCGACCACGGTCATGCAGCCGTCGGCGTCGACGAGGGTGAGGTCGCCGGTGTGCAGCCAGCCGTCGCGGATGGTCTCGGCGGTCTGTTCCGGCTTGTTCCAGTACTCCTTCATCACCGTCACGCCGCGCAGGATCATCTCTCCCACCTCGCCCGGCGCCACGTCGGTGCCGTCGGGGCGTACCACCCGGCATTCCAGGTTGATCAACGCCTCCTTGCCGCTGGTCTCCGGCCGTGCCACCACCTGCTCGTGCTTGGCGAGGATGCCGCCGGGCCCGGCCTCCGTCTGCCCGCACAGCTGCATGAACTCGACGCCCGGAAACGTCGCCACGAGTTGCTGCACTGCCGATGCCGGCATGGGGGCCGCGCCGAACATCCCGGTGCGCCACGCCCCGAGGTCCCGTTCGGCCACGCCGGGCACACGCATGAGGAACTGGTACATGGTGGGAACCCCGAACATCATCGTGATGCGCTCGCCTGCGATGGTGTCCAACACCGCTACCGGGTCGAATCCGCTGTGCACGATGTGCGTCGCGCCCACGAACACGCCCGGCAGCAGCATCAGGTTGAGCTCGGCGGAGTGGTACAGCGGGGCCACGTGCAGCAGCCGGTCGCCGTCGCGCAGGCCGACTCCCCCGATGAAGGCCGCCGTCTCCCACATCATCCGGTGGTGATCGAACAGCGCGCCTTTCGGCTTGCCGGTGGTGCCGGAGGTGTAGAGGATCTCGCAGTCGTCGTCCTCGGTGATCGCCACGTCCACCGGCCCCGGCGCCGTCCCCTCGGCGGCCTCGAACAGGTCGGGGTATCCGGCATCCGCACCCGTGCAGTGGATGCGCAGCCCCTCGGGCAGACCGGCCGCCACCGCATCGCGCACCGCCCCCGACACCGGCGGCGCGTAGATCAGGACCGACGCGCCCGAGTCCCGGATCAGGTAGTCCACCTCTGGCCCCGTGGACGCGGGGTTGACCGGCACCACCACCGCCCCCGCGCGCTGTGCGGCGTAGAAGGCGATGACGAACCTGTCGGTGTTGGGCGACATGAGCGCTAGCCGGTCGCCCTTGCGGAAGCCGTCGCCCACCAGCACGGCGGCCACGCGGTCGACGGCCGCGTCGAGCTCGGCGTAGGTGTAGCGCAGGTCGCCGAACACCAGCGCTTCGCGATCAGGCACGCGGGCTGCGGTGGATCTCAGGGTTCCGGGAACCGTGGTGCGGCTCGGTGCGGGCGTGTGCGGCATGGCGGGCCTCCCGACGCAGAAGTTGTTACCTGCCTCACATCATGCCTTCTGGAACCCCACTGCAGGGTGCGCATGCCCTCGAGGTCGACGGCCGTTCTGTGCGCCTAGGAGTCGCGGAAGGAATCGGGTAGCGGTGTGCACTGGCGGATCGGCATGTCGACCTGCTCGTTCACCGTCACCGCCCAGTGAGGCCGTGGTCGTGCGTCGGCGCGAATGCTTCCGCAATCCACAGGCCGCGGAAAAGGGTGCGCACCAGGGCGTCCCTGGCTCAGCCAGCCAGCCGTAGTCAGCCGGCCCCAGTCACACCCGTCGCCCACTCCGCCGCCGCGCGCACGTCGGCCACGGTCTCCACCCCCGCGGGCGCCGGCGGCCTGCGCACGATGATCACGTCCACCTTCAACTCGTCGGCGGCGTCGAGCTTGGCGCGGGTCATCGCCCCGCCGGAGTCCTTGGTGACGAGCACGCGGATGCCGTGCTCGCGCATGAGCGCCCGCTCGGCGGCCAGGTCGTACGGTCCACGCGATTCCAGCACCATCCACTCGCCCGGCACCGCGATGTCGAGCTGTTCGACCACGCGCACCAGCGTCGGGCACGACGCCAGCGGTCCGACGAAGCGGTCGAGCGTCTGGCGTCCCGTCGTCACGAACACCGTGCCGCCGCGCCCTGCGGCGGCGCGCGCGGCCGCGTCGTGCCCGTCCACCCATTTCCAACGGTGCGCACCGGGCTCGTCCGACCAGCCGGGCCGTTGCAGGCGCAGCAGGGGAACCCTCGCCTGCGCGCACGCGTCGGCCGCGTGGGCACTGATCCCCGCGGCGAACGGATGGGTGGCGTCGACGACCGCGGTGATCCGCTCGCCGCACAGGTACGACGCCAGGCCGTCGGCGCCGCCGAACCCGCCGATCCGCACAGGCCCGACGGGCAGTCGCGGACGGCCCACCCGACCGGCGAGCGAGGACACGAACGGGACGCCGGCGCCGTCGAGACGTTCCGCCAGCGCACGCGCCTCGCCGGTGCCGCCGAGCACCAGCACGCTCATCGGGGCTGCTCCAATGCGAGGCGGACCGTGGGCAGCGCGGGCCCGCCGTCGAGCATCGCCAGCAGCGCGTCGACGTCCATGTGCTCGTCGATCAGGTCGGCCAGCCGGTCCAGCCGCTCCGCACGGGCGGCCGCGAAGCCCACCGCCCCGGTTGCGATCGATTTTCCCCGCGCACGCGCCACCTCCCGCAGCCACTCGGACCGCAGCGCATCGCCCTCCAGGGCGCCGTGCCACATGGTGCCGAATACGAGCCCGTCGCGCGCGCCGCCCAGGAACTCGGCGCCGGATGCCACCGTCACGCGCCCGTGGTGGATCTCGTAGCCCGACGCCGCGGCGCCCAGCGCGCTCCCCTCCGGCAGGCGCAGCACCTTGCCGGCGCCGAACTCGGTGACCGCGTCCAGCAGCCCCAGCCCCGGGGCGGCGACGCCCCCGGAACCTTCCACTCCATCCGGATCGCGGATCTCGCGGCCGAGCATCTGGAACCCCCCGCAGATCCCCAGCACCGCACCGCCATCTGCGGCGTGCTCCACTATCGCCGTGTCCAGGCCGCGCCCGCGCAGCCAGGCCAGATCTCCGATCGTGGCACGCGTGCCCGGCAGCACCACTACGTCGGCGCCCGCGAGGGCGCGCGGGTCGTCGACGTACCGTACACGCACGCCCGGTTCCAGGCACAACGCGTCGACGTCGGTGAAGTTGGAGATGCGCGGCAGCATCACCACGGCCACGGTGGGCGCCCCGGCGGCATCCGCTTCGCCGCCATCGTCCTCGTCCCCGGACCGCCGGGCCCCCAGCGCGAGCGAGTCCTCCGAATCCAGCCACAGCCCCCGCAGCCACGGCAGCACCCCCAGCACGGGACGGCCGGTGCGGCGCTCCAGTTCGTCGAGCCCGGGGCGCAGCAGGCCGACGTCGCCGCGGAACCGGTTGACGACGAACCCGCGCACCAGCTCCTGGTCCCCGGGCGAGAGCAGCGCCAGGGTGCCGGCCATGGCGGCGAAGACGCCGCCGCGGTCGATGTCGCCCACGACGATCGTCGGCATCCCGGCCCGGCGTGCGAGCCCCATGTTGACGTAGTCGTGCGCGCGCAGGTTGATCTCCGCCACGCTGCCCGCTCCCTCGCACACCACCACGTCGTAGCGTGAACGCAGGTCGTCGAGAGCGTCGAAGGCCGCGCGGGCCAGGTGTCGCCGTCCGCCTGCGAACTCGCCGGCTTCGAGCGTGCCGGCCGGCTCGCCCATCACCACCACATGGCTGCGGCGGTCACTGCCCGGCTTGAGCAACACGGGGTTCATCGCCGGCTCCGGCCGCGCCCCCGCCGCGACCGCCTGGATCCACTGGGCCCGGCCGATCTCCGCGCACTCCCCCGCGGTGCCGCCCTCGACGACCATCGAATTATTCGACATGTTCTGCGCCTTGAACGGCGCGACGGAGATGCCGCGGCGGGCGAGCGCGCGGCAGATCCCGGTGGTCACCACCGTCTTTCCGGCGTCCGATGTGGTGCCGGCCACCAGCAGGGACCGGCCGGTCACCGGAGGGCTCGAAGGAGAGTGCGCGGCATGCGCCCATCCTGGCATCGTGCCCCGCTCAGGGCCGAGCCCGCCCCCGGATCCAATACGTCGCCCAGTTCGCCCGCTCCACGTCCAGACCCCAGGCCTTGACGGCCATGGTGCGCGCGGCCTTCGCCAGGTCCGCCTCGCCGCAGGCCCACACGTACGGCACGCGCGCGGCGGGGTGACCGTCGCGGGCCCACTGCTGCAGGATCCGCGCGGTCTCGGCGCATTGGCGGTCCTCGGGGGCGTAGACCAATTCGAGGGTGCCCACCCGGCGCGCCCACTGCTCGACCAGCCCGGGCTCGAGCTCCGCGTCCGAGGCGGCGAGCGCGAGCACGTGCGTCGACGCCAGCTCGCCGGGGTGGTGCGCGGCGAGGAACTCCAGCACCGACCGTAGCGCGGGCACGGCGGTGGCGTCGGCCACCAGCAGGCGGCGCTCCGCGGGACGCCACCAGATGCCGCCGCAGGTGTATACCCCCGCGGTGTCCCCCGGCGCCGCGCGCAGCACCCACCGCGAGCCGGGCCCGTCGTCGCCGTGCGTCACCACGTCGACGTCGATGGCGGCGGCCGCCGGGTCGAGTCGGCGGATGGTGTACCAGCGCAGCTCCGGGCGCTCGTCCGCCGGGAGCGCCGTGACGGCGGCGCGGATGTTGGCCGCCGCGTCCGGGTCGAACCACCGGAACGCGCGGCCGTCCCGCGGCATGAGCAGGCCGAAGTACTCGTCCGGGCTGCTGAGACGGTGGTCCGCGAACGCGGGCGCCGTGAACGTCAGGCGGCGGACGTTCTCCGCCAGGCGCTCGTTCGCGGTGACGGTGACCGGGATGATGCGGTGCTCCCCGGCGGCCGGCCGAGCGGTGAGGCGCGTGTCGGCGGCGGTGATGCTGTGGGCCATGCGGCTCCTGGGTTGTGCGTCGCGGTCCGGCGGGGTCGCCGCACCGCGTCCGCCGGTCGGTTTCCGTCGGCCGATCCGGCTTCCGTTCGGGTATTAGCCTAGGCTAACCTGCTCCCCATGCAGAAATCTGACGCACCGACGCCCCTGCGCCGGCGACGCCGCCTCCTCGGGGCCGTCGCGGTGCTGTCCGCCGTGGCCCTGACGCTCGGCGGATGCTCGCGCGGCGGCGACGGCGACACCGCGAACGCGGCGTCCGGAACCCAGCAGGCCGCCGACGGTCAGCGCATCGCCGCGCTGGGCCTCGGCGACACCGACACGCTTCTCGCCCTCGGGATCACCCCCGTGGCGATCGCGCCGTGGGGCGCACAGGGCGACGTCGACGAGTCCGGAGTGGGCCCGTGGGCGCAGGACGAGCTGGGCGACGCCCGCCCGCCGCTGATCTTCAACACCGCCAG
The DNA here is from genome assembly GCF_016599145.1 of Tomitella cavernea. Lineage (GTDB taxonomy): Bacteria > Actinomycetota > Actinomycetes > Mycobacteriales > Mycobacteriaceae > Tomitella > Tomitella cavernae. Next base: position 97,524 of record NZ_JAENKO010000006.1, on the reverse strand, counting down.
CGGGTTCACCGCGGACATCGTCGAGCAGGTCGCGGCCACCAACCCCACGCAGATCATCGCCGTCAACAATGCGGTGAACGAGCAGGCGAAGACCGACCTCGAGCGCATCGCACCCGTCACCGTGCACCCGCCGGAGTACAAGGACTGGCAGGTGCCGTGGAAGGTGCAGGTCACCACCATCGCCGACGCCGTCGGCAAGCCGGACAAGGGCCAGAAGCTCATCGACCAGGCCGAGGCGAGGCTGGCCGAGTTCCGCGAGACGCACCCCGAGCTGCAGGGCAAGAAGGCCGCCGTGGTCATGCCCTACGCCGGCAAGCTCGGCCTCTACACCGAGGGCGACGGCCGCGGCGCGATGATCGAGAAGCTCGGATTCACCATCCCGGACGACCTGCAGGCCACGCCCGACGGCACTTTCTACAAGGACATCGCGCCGGAGAACTACCGCGACCTCGACGTGCTCGACTACCTGTTCGTCCTCGACTACAACGGCGCCGCCGACGCCGTGCGCAACAGCCCCATCTTCCAGGGTCTCGACCTGGTCAAGCAGGACAAGGTGTACTACCTGGACCAGAACACGGGCAACGCGATGAGCATGCCGAACCCGCTGACCATCCCGTACGTCGTCGACGCGATCGACCAGCAGTTGTGAGCGCACCGGCCCGCGGCCGCAGTAGACGGGCGACGGTGATCCTCGTGGTCGCTGTCGCCGGGGTGCTCGCGGGCTGTGTGCTCTCCATCGTCGTCGGCGCCCGTCCGACCTCGCCCGTCGCCGCCTTCTCCGCACTGTTCGCCGGCCCGGGCGGGGGTGGTGGCGGCGATTTGTCGCAGGTGGTGTGGCAGCTCCGGGTGCCGCGTACGCTGCTCGCTCTCGCCGCGGGGGCCGCGCTGGCGGTCTCCGGCGCGTTCGCCCAGGCCTGGACCCGCAACCCGCTGGCCGACCCGGGCATCATCGGCATCACGGCCGGCGCCGCGTTCGCCGTCGCCGTCGGCACCACGCTGGGGGCCGTCGCTATCGGCAGCCAGGCGCTGCTCGCGCTCGCGGGCGCCGGCGCCGTGACCCTCGTCGTGCTCGCCGTCTCTCGCCGCACGTCCGACCCGTTGACGCTGCTGCTCGTCGGCTTCGGCATGGCGGCGGCACTGCGGGCGGCGACGACCCTGCTGGCGCTGCAGGATTCGTCGGTCCTCGACGGGATGCGCCAGTGGATCGTCGGGTCCACCGTGGGACGCAGCGGCGGCGACCTCGCGATCGTCGCCGTGGGGCTCGCCGTGGGCCTGCTGATCGCGGCCGCCGCGGCCCGTCCGATGGATCTGCTCGCCATGGGCGAGTCCACCGCCGTCGGCCTCGGCGGGACGCCCCGCACCACGCGGACGCTCACCGCCCTGGCCGTCGTCATCCTCGCGGGCAGCGCGACGGCCGCCGTCGGCCCCATCGCCTTCGTCGGCTTCGCCGCGCCGCACCTGGTGCGCCGGTTCACCGGCCCGTCGCTGAGCCGGATGCTCATTCCCACCGCGCTCGCCGGCGCCGCCATCACGCTGATCGCCGACGTGCTCGGCCGCGTCGTCGCGCGCCCCGGCGAAGTGGAAGTCTCGGTGGTGCTCGCCGTCATCGGGGCGCCGCTGCTCATCGCTTCGGTGGTGCGCATGCGCCGAAGCCGGCCGGCGGTGTTCGCATGACCGGCACGACGGATGTGCGCCCGGCCGATGTCGGCGCCGATTCCGGCCCGCCGCACAACGGCCGCACCCCTCGCGGCCGCACCGCCCGAAGCCGTACTGCGCGGGCCCGCCGACTGCGCCTCATCGCCGTCTTCCTCGGGCTGGGTGTCGTCACCGCGGTCGGCTACATCATGCTCCTCGCCACCGGCCCCGTGCAGCTCACTCCGTCACAAGTGCTCGACGCGCTCACCGGCGGCGACACCGACAGGACCATCAGCATCGTCTGGGACCTGCGGCTTCCGGTGGCCATCGCCACCGTGGCGGTGGGCGCCGCGCTGGGTCTGGCGGGCGCGTGGACGCAGACGATGTCCCGCAACCCCATCGCCTCGCCCGACGTCCTCGGCATCACCGGCGGCGCGTCGGTGGCCGTCGTCGCCGGCACCGTGGTGGCCCGGCCGGCGTTCTCCGAGGACATCTCCACCTTCTGGTGGCGGGCCGCGATGGCGCTCGTCGGCGCTGCCGTCATCGTCGGCCTGCTGCTGCTCTTCGGCGGCTTCGGCTCGTCCCGCCGCGTCGTGGTGATCGGATTCGCGCTCAGCCTGCTGTGCAGCAGCCTCGTCAGCTACCTGCTGCTGCGCGCCGACCTCACGCGTGCGACGGAGGCGCAGACATGGCTGGCCGGATCGACGGGGCTGGTGCGCGCGGGCGCCCTCGTCCCCTTGTCGGTGGGTCTGCTCGTGTTCACCGCGCTGGGCGCCGCCGTCTCACGTGACCTTCCTCTGCTCGCACACGACGACGCGACCGCCGCGGCACTCGGCGTCCGGGTGCCGCGCGTCCGGATGGTGCTGCTGGTGGCCTCGACGGGGCTCGCCGCAGTGACCGTGGCCGTCGTCGGCCCCATCGGGTTCGTCGCCCTCGTCGCACCGCAGCTGGTCCGGCTGCTCACCGGGCGTCCCACTCCCCCGCCGGCGACGTCGGCCGTCGGCGGCGCCGCAGTGATCACCGTGTGCGCGCTGGCCGCCGAGGCGCTGCCGTTCACTGCACCGGTGGGGCTCATCACCGCGGTCGTCGGCGGCCCCGTTCTCATCGCGCTCGTACTCGGTTCGGCACGGCGTGGGGGGCGGTCCACGCCGTGAAGCATTGCGCACAGAGGCAGGAGGATTCCCGATGATCCCACAGCAGCACACGCGGCAACCCCCGCTGAACGGCACCGACGCCGACCCCGCCTGCGCCGGCACCACGGTGACAGTCGAGGGGGTGAGTGCCGGATACGGCTCTGCACCCGACGTCGTCGGCCCGGTGGACCTGACCGCCCGTCCCGGCGAGACGACGACGCTGCTGGGCCCGAACGGGTGCGGAAAATCCACGCTGCTCAAGACGATGAGCCGGCAGCTGAGCCCGCGTGCCGGCAGGGTGCTCATCGACGATGAGGACGTGCACAGCATGGTGGCCCGGCACGCCGCCCGCACCGTCGCCGTCCTGCCGCAGAACCCGGTGGCACCCGAGGGGCTCACCGTGGGCGAGCTGGTGGCGCGCGGACGCCACCCGCACCGGCCCTGGTGGCGCGGCGAGACCGCGGCCGATTCCGCCGCCATCGACGCCGCGCTGGAAGAGACGTCGACGACCGCGCTCGTCGACCGCGATATGGCCACCCTGTCCGGCGGCCAGCGCCAACGGGTGTGGCTGGCGATGGTGCTCGCGCAGGACACACCGGTGATCCTGCTCGACGAGCCCACCACCTACCTCGACCCGGCGCACGCCGTCGAGATGCTCGAGCTGGTGCAGGGGCTCACGCGCCGCGGGCGCACCGTCGTCATGGTGCTGCACGACTTGATGATGGCGGGCGCCTACTCGGATCGGATCATCGTGCTCGGGCAGGGCCGGATCCTGGGCTCGGGCACGCCGCAGCAGGCGCTGACCCCGGAGACGCTGGCGCAGACCTACCGGCTGCGGGCCGACGTCCTCGACGACCCGCAGGGCACGGTGCCGATCATCGTGCCCCGCGGAACCTGCTGATCGGTCGCGCACGCCGGAGATCAATGTGCGAGAATTCTCCGGCTAGACGTCTGTCCGACCCCCGGAGGAACCGTGACCGCACCCGCACCGTTCAGCAGCCCGGCCCGCGCACGCCCGACCGGCCACCGGGCCCGCGGCCGCGCCGGCATTGCGGCGGCTGCCCTCGGTGCGGTGTCCCTGGTTGCGGTGTCCCTGGGTGCGGTGGTGTTCACGCAGCCTGCAGCCGCCGTGCCGCTGTCCTCGGGCTCCGGCGGGGACTCCGGGTCGGCCGGGGGCGCCTCGGTGGAGTCGTCCGCGCAGTCGATGACGGGTTCGGGCGAGAGCGTCGGCTCGGCGAGCCCGCTCGGATCCACCGACACCGCGTCGCTGGGCAGCACCGTCGCACTGCCGATGGACGCGGTGTTCGGCAGTTCCGGGCTGCTCGAGGACCCGTACCAGGTTCCCCGCCCCGACCCGGCCATCACGCAGTCGCGGGTGGTGCGGATCGAACGCGACGCGGACGAACCGCGCCTGGAAACCTGGTATGTCGACTCGGCGTCGATGTCGCGGACCATCGCCGTGCAGGTGCTCCGCGCCGCCGACCCGGATGCGCCCGCGCCGATGCTCTACCTGCTCGACGGCGTCGGATCCGACCTGCCCAGCGGCTGGATCACGCTGGGGCACGCCGACGACTACTTCCGTGACAAGCAGGTCACCGTGGTCATGCCCACCGGCGCCTACGGCTCGATGTACACCGACTGGATCGCCGACGACCCGATGCTCTCGCGCAACAAGTGGGAGACCTTCCTGACCTCGGAGCTGCCGCCGCTGCTCGAGGGCGGCGCGCACGCAATCCCCTTCAACGGCAAGCGCGGCATCGCGGGCCTGTCGATGGGCGCGTCCGGGGCGCTGGGGATCGCCACGCTGCACCCCTCCCTCTACAGCGCGGTGGCGGGGATCAGCGGCTGCTACTCCACGCTGTCCGACGCCGGCTATGCGATGACGAAGATGACGGTGGAGACGCGGCGCGGCGACGTCACCAACATGTGGGGCACCCGGGACAACCCCGAGTGGGCCCGGCACGACGTCCTTTCGCACGCCGGCGCGCTCGAAGGGATGGCGGTGTACCTGTCCGCGTCCCCCGGGATCGGCCGGCCCGGCGAGCTGGCGGGGCCGTACGACGGCGACCTGTCCGCGTACCTGTCCGGCGCCGTCATCGAACAGTTCATCTACGGGTGCACGCAGGACCTCGACCGCGCACTCGACGACGTGGACGCCGACGTCCGCGTCGACTACCTGCAGGACGGGCTGCACGGCTGGCAGACCTTCCGCCCGCAGCTCGCGCCCGCGTGGGAGCACATCAGCGGCGCACTGTACTGACCCGGCCGCGCGGCTCACACCAGGCCGAGCTCGCCCGCCGCCGCAGTATCGCAATCCTCGAGGAGGTCGAGGCAGCGACGGTACTCGCTGTCCTCGCCGATCGCCTGCGCCGCCCGCGCGAGCGCACCGACCGCGCGCAGGAATCCCTGGTTGGGCTCGTGACTCCAGGGAACCGGACCATAGCCCTTCCAGCCGTTGCGGCGCAGCTGGTCCAGGCCGCGGTGGTACCCGGTGCGCGCGTAGGCATAGGCCCTCACGTGGGCGTCCTCGTCCAGGGCGCCCTCGGCCAACGTGGCCCACGCTATGGACGCTGACGGGTACTTGGCCGCCACCGCAGTGGGGTCGGCGTGGTTGAGCAGCTCCGACTCGGCGTCGTCATCGTCGCCGGGGAGCAGGGTGGGCGGGGGCCCCAGAAGATCACCGAAAGAGGTCATGGCGCCCATTGTGCCGGAGGGTGCGCGGCAACGATGAGTCCGCGTGTCCATCCACGGCCCGCGCACCCGCCGCGCCGTCCCCGTACCCCGCCGCCGGCTGCTGGTCGCTGCCACTCACGCAGCGTGCGTCTCTTGTTGTGGCGTGAATCAGGATCGGCGTTCGTTCGACGTGTCCGCACGCTGATACGCGCCCGCGGCGCGAACAATTGACTTATCACAATTCTCGGCTATGGTTTGCGCAAGTATAAATCGAGAATGACGAGCGACGATGAGCGGTTGCGCTCGAATGCACAGTAGTTTTTGCATGCACAGGCATTCTCGCATGCACAGTAGTTTTCCCATGCGCAGTAGTTCTCGGACACGCAGTTGCTCTCGATCGTGCAGTGAACCCGGCTTCCCGTTCACCACTCACGGCGGCCCGGTTCCGTTTCGAAAATCGTCGCACTCGCAAGCATCACGCCCCTGACGCAAGGACGCTCCATGCCGCCCCGCCCGATACGTTCTTCTCCTCGACGCCACCGATACGGCGGCTTCCGCCGAGGCCTGCGAACATCAGCGGCCACGGCAGCCGCAGTCGCATTGTTGACCACGTTCGTCTCCGCAGCACAGGCCGACGAGGTCATCGACACGATCCCGACCACGGCCGGGCCGACGGGGATGGCCATCACGCCCGACGGCACGCGGGTGTACGTCTCGCATTGGTCGACGAAGACCGTGAGCGTCGTCGATGCCGAGACAAACGCGGTGGAAAGCACGTTCGCTGACCCAGGCGCATTCGCCATGGCGATTTCCCCCGACGGCACCGAACTGTACGTGACCAATTTTCGGGATGCGTCGGTCGCGGTGTACACAGTTCCCGGAAACGAGTTGATCACGACGATCGGAGTAGGGGACTTCCCGGCGGGCGCGGCATTCAGCCCCGACGGTTCCGAGGTTTACGTCACGAATGGGGACGACAACACCGTCTCGATCATCGATGCAGCGGAGCGCACCGTGCAGGGCACAGTCGAAGTGGGCTCCGACCCTGAAAGCGTCGTCTTCGCCTCCGACGGTAGCGCAGCCTACGTATCCGATTATTCCGGCGGCACCGTATCCGTGATCGACACGACGACCCGCGAAGTCGAGGCCATCGACGTGGGCGATGGCCCGTGGGGGATCGCCCTTACCCGCGATGGCGCGCATGCGTACGTGGCGAACTACGTCAGCAGATCGATTTCGGTCATCGACACTTCAGGCCGGTCGACCACCACCATCGTGGTGGACACGAACCCGTGGGATGTCGCCCTCACTCCAGACGGATCGCGCGTCTACGTCACCGGCCAATCCACCGATTCCGTCCTGGTCATCGACACCGCGACGAAGGAGGTGGTGGAAACCATCGACGTCGGTGGCGACCCCTACGCGGTGATGATCAGCCCCGACGGGCGCTACGCCTACGTATCCGACAGCACCAGCTCTTCGGTGTCGGTGATCGCCATCGACCAGCCTGCCGAGCCGGACCCGGAGCCCGGACCCGGCGACGAGGGCTCATCGGTGCCGCTGCTTCCGTTCGCATCGGTCGAAATGTCACTGTCCGCGAGCTGAGCCACGGTGCCGGCGCCGCGCGGAGCGCTACCGACACGCCGCGCGGCCGCACTTCACCGCACTCCCATCGCCCCGCACGCCGGACCCGTGGAAAGGCGGGGCGGCCGCACCCCTGTCGGGATGCGGCCGCCGAGCTGAGCGCCGGGCCGTACGGCCCGGCGTCTCATGATGTCAAGCGCTGACGGACTTGCCCGCCGAGTGCAGGTTCCGGCAGGCCTCCACCACGCGGTCGGTCATCGACTGCTCGGCCTTCTTGAGGTAACTGCGCGGGTCGTAGACCTTCTTGTTGCCCACGTCGCCGTCGACCTTGAGCACGCCGTCGTAGTTGGTGAACATGTGCGCGGCGAGCGGCCGGGTGAACGCGTACTGCGTGTCGGTGTCCACATTCATCTTGATCACGCCGTAGGTCAGCGACTCTTCGATGTCGGAGACCGCGGAGCCGGAGCCGCCGTGGAAGACGAAGTCGAACGGGTTCTCGCCCTCCGACAGGCTCAGCTTCTTCTCGGCGATCCGCTGCCCGGCGGCCAGCACCGCAGGCTTGAGCTTGACGTTGCCCGGCTTGTACACCCCGTGCACGTTGCCGAACGTGGCGGCGAGCATGTAGCCGCGCTCGTCGCCGACGCCGGCGGCCCCGAGGGCGTCGACGGTCTTCGCGAAGTCCTCGTCCGAGGTGTAGAGCTTTTCGTTGATCGCGTTCTCGACGCCGTCCTCTTCACCGCCGACGACGCCGATCTCGATCTCGAGGATCTGCTTCGCCTTGGAGGTCAGGGCCATGAGCTCCTTGGCGATCTCGAGGTTCTCGTCGATCGGCACGGCGGACCCGTCCCACATGTGCGACTGGAACAGCGGGTTCTTACCGGCGTCGACCCGCTCCTGGGACAGCGCGATGAGCGGGCGCACGAAGCCGTCGAGCTTGTCCTTGGGGCAGTGGTCGGTGTGCAGCGCGATGTTGACGTCGTACTTCGCGGCCACGACGTGCGCGAACTCCGCGAGCGCGACCGCGCCGGTCACCATGTCCTTGACTCCGAGCCCGGACCCGAACTCCGCGCCACCGGTGGAGAACTGGATGATGCCATCGCTGCCGGCCTCGGCGAAGCCGCGGATGGCGGCGTTGATGGTCTCGGACGACGTGCAGTTGATTGCGGGGTAGGCGAAGGTGTTCTCCTTGGCCCGTCCGAGCATCTCGGCGTAGGCCTCGGGGGTTGCGATGGGCACGGCTGGGGTCCTCCATTGACGACTGTGCAGGTCCGGGGCGGGCCGACACGGCCTACCGCACTCATTATGGCAACTCCCCGCGGCGAAGTCTCGTGACGGCCCACTCCGTGGGGGCGCAAGAGCGAGGCACGGCTCCCGCACACGACACGGTGCTGCGCACGACCGACCCCCGTCGGTGACGCGGCTCACGGCCTCCCGGATCCGCGCTGCGGTCCAGGTACGCTGGGCTCCGTGAATTTGCTGGCCGCTTCCGACTCCGTCACCACGAACCTGGCGCTCATGCCGGGCTTCATGGACCCGTTCAATCTGATCGGCTACTTCGGCGCCTTCGCATTCTGGGGCCTGCTGCTGGTCATTCTGATCGAGTCGGGAGTGCTGTTCCCGATCCTGCCGGGCGATTCGCTGCTGTTCGTCGCCGGGCTCATCGCCGCCGGCAGCGCCACCGCCGAGCATGCCGACAAGGTCGCGGATTCACACCTCAAGCTCGTCTGGTTGCTCATCGGCGTCCCCATCGCCGGGATCATCGGCGGGCAGATCGGCTACTGGATCGGCCGCTACACCGGCACCTCCATGTTCAAGCCCGACGCGCGCTTCCTCAAAGAGAAGTACCTGATCGAGGCGCATGACTTCTTCGAGAAGCGCGGGCCGCTCACCATCTTCATCGCGCGCTTCGTGCCCATCGTGCGCACGCTTGCACCCATCGTCGCCGGCGCCGCGCGCATGCGGTACACCCTGTTCAGCCTCTACAACATCGTCGGCGCCATCGTCTGGGGTGCGGGCATCGTGCTGCTCGGCTACTGGCTGGGCAGCTTCGCGATCATCCAGAAGCTCATCGAACCGATCTTCATCCTCATCGTGCTCGTGTCGATCCTGCCGATGGTGTGGGAGTGGTACAAGCGGCGCAAGTCCAGCGGGGGCGACGCTGCGGCCACCGGGCCGGATCCGGCCGCCGACCGGCCACAGTCCGTTTCACTCGGTTCCGCCGACCCAGAGCAGCCGGCCGGCCAGTGACGTTCTTCAGCACCGCACTCGACCACGTCCAGTCCGCGGGCCCCGGCCTGCTGGTCGTGCTGGTCGCTGCTGTGCTGTTCATCGAATGCGCGTTCCTCATCGGCTTCGTGCTGCCGGGCGATTCACTGCTTGCCACCGCGGGCATGATGTTCGCGGCCGGGCACCAACCGGGGTGGCTGGTGCTCGCAGTGATAGCCGTGTTCGCCGCGGCCGTGGCGGGCAACCACGTGGGCTACCGGATGGGACGTTGCCGCGGGAACAGGCTCGCCGCCCGCCCCGGCGGCCGGTTCGTCAACGCCGAGAACCTCGGAAAGGCTCGGGGCCTGCTCAATCGCTACGGCTTCTGGGGTGTGCTCATGGCGCGCTGGCTGCCGTGGATCCGGACGCTGTGCCCCCAGGTCGCAGGCGCCGCGGCGATGAACCGGCGTTCGTTCGCCATCGCGACGACGCTCGGCGCCCTCGTCTGGGCCCCGGTGATGCTGGTCGTCGGGTACGTCGGCGGTTCGCAGCTCGACCGCGTGCGCTGGCTCATGCCGGTGGTCCTCAGCGGCATGACGCTCGCCGTCATCGTCGTCACCGCGGTCGGAGTGGTGCGCATGCGCAAGGAAGGCCGCGCGCGCCAGTGCGCGGAGGAAGCCGCGCCCGCCCTCACACACTGAGCCGCTGCACCGCCGCTCACCCCGCTCCGTAGCCGGCGACGGTCTTGTCGACCCGCGCCGCCGCCTCCATCAGCATCCAGCCCGACACCTGCACGGACAGATCGCGCTCGGCGACCCGTGCGGTCGGGTCGTCAGGCCGGAACAGGGCCGCCGGCACCACTGCGGGGGTCACCCACTCGTGTCCGAACAGCGGCTCGCCGTCGAACTCGATCCGGTTTCCCCAGGCCGCCTCGGCGGACGTCATCACCAGATTCGCGGCCGTGCCGCGCAGCAGGCCCGCATCGGGCACGGACTCGGGCAGGTCGCACGCGACCCCCGCGAGGTATCGCGCCAGGATCCCGGCGAACAGCCCGCCGTCCTCGCCGCCGTCGCCGTGGATGACGCCGCCGACGCACATGCCCGACGACACCGCCTCGAGCAGTCGCCCGATGCGCTTCCCGCGCATCGCCTGCGACCCCACCGCGTCCGCCGCATGCGCCGCGAGCTCCGTCTCCGCGCCGAGCACCGCACCCTGGCAGTAGGTGTAGTACTCCTGCACCAGCACGCCTTTGCGGATGCCATCGTGGATGAGGGCCGTCTGCGGGTCGCGGAGCGTGGCGTCGAGCCAGTCGCAGAGCCTCTCCGCCGTGTCGGTCCATCCCAGGCGGGCGCAGAGGATCGCCGCCGGGCCATTGGTGGCCGCGTTCAGGAAGTCGCCGCCGCGCCGCCAGGGCAGCACCCCGGTGGCGGGATCGGCGCCGTCCACGAGCGCGGCCGTCATCTTGTCGAATCCGCGCGGCGTGCGCACGCCGCACAGCCGCGTCGCCCGCTCCAGCGCCAACGCCATCCACGCCATGTCGTCGTTGAAGTCGCGCCGCCAGCCGACGGTCCCCGCCCGGCTCACCGTGTTGCGGATCCACGGGGTGCGGCACAGGTTGCCGAGCCGGCGGCGGCGCACCGGGGTGGGGTCACGCACCGCCGCGTCCACTGCGCAGTCGATCAGCTGCGCCTGCCACCAGTAGTGCCAGGAGAGGAACGTCGCGGACGGGACGTCGGCCGGCCAGCGTGCGCAGCCCATCCGCGTCCGCGGGACCGCCCAGAGCCGGCGAATGTGCCGGTGCGAGACAGCCGCCTCCGCGGCATCGGCGCGCGACGCCCACGCGGTGAGCTGCGCCGACGGGCTGCCAGGTGACGACATGATCTCATCGTGCCCGGACCGGGCCCGCCGCGCACGGCGTTCCGAATCCGGCTGCTCACCACGCGGTGGACAGGTTCGCGTGCTGCCGGATCCACGTGTGCATCGCGATGCCGGCCGCCACACCGGCGTTGATGCTGCGCGTGGAGCCGAACTGCGCGATGGACACGGTGAACAGCGCGGCGCTGCGGGCGTCGTCTGTCACCCCGGGCCCCTCCTGGCCGAACAGCAGCATGCACTCGCGCGGCAGGGTCGCCGTCTCGATCGGCACCGACCCGGGCACATTGTCCACCGCGACCACGCCCAGCCCGTGCTCCGACGCGTAGTCCAGCAGGGCCGGAACGTCCGGATGATGCTCGATGTGCTGGTAGCGGTCCGTGACCATGGCGCCCCGCCGGTTCCAGCGCCGCCGGCCGACGATGTGCACGGCCCCCACCGCGAAGGCGTTGGCGGTGCGCACCACGGTCCCGATGTTCGAGTCGTGGCCGAAGTTCTCGATGGCGATGTGCAGAGGATGGCGCCGGGTGTCGATGTCCGCGACGATCGCCTCGCGCCGCCAGTACCGGTAGGCGTCGACGACGTTGCGGCGGTCGCCTTCCTCGACCAGTGCGCGGTCCAGACGCGGGTCGTCCGGCACGGGCCCGCAGCGCTCCTCGTGCCACGGGCCGAGGCCCACGGGGCGCGGATTCCACTCGGTGGGGCCGGGAGCGTCGAGCTGCGGGTCCTGGCCCTCGTGCCGGGGGCCCGGCATGTCCGGCGTCCACGCGTCGGGTGCGTTGCGGCTGGTGTGAGGCACGGGGCGACGGTACCCCGCCGCCGCGCACCCGGCCCGCCGACGCGCACCCGGCGTATCGCGGCGAGTGCGCGTGCGACAGACTGCGCAGAGGACCAGGCGCACGGCCCGGCGCACCCATGGCAAGGAGTCTTCGAGTGAAACCGTCCCGGCTGATCGCCCGTCTGCTCTCACCGCTGGCGATCACCCTGTTCCTCGCCGGCATGTACCTGGGCCTGAGCCGGCCCACGCTGGTGCAGTCACCATTGGGCGCCGTCCAGTGCGCGTCGGCGTTCGGCACCGGTTCGGTGCAGGGCGCCACGGAGACCGGCCAGGCCAGCTGCGCCGCGCTGACCTCCGAACGCCAGGTGTGGGCGTCGGCCATGCTGGCGATCTCGATCGGCCTGCTGCTGGGCCTTGTGTGGGTCACCGCCACGTCCATTTCGACGGACGACGCCGGCCCGCGTACGCGCACCGGCGCCCCGGACGGGGCCTGGCCGCCGCTGGACCCCTCCGCCGGCTGGGCCGACTACCCCGGCCAGTCCCCCACCACGCGCGCGCCCCAGCACCCCGAGGGGCCCGGCGCCATCCCTCCGCAACCGCCCCGGCACCGTCCGACGGAGGACTAGGCTGGAGTCGTGGGCGTGCCGGTTTAGCCGCCACGGTTCCGGTCGATACTGACGGTGATCGCGCGGTGGTCCGCGACGCCCGGGTCGAGGTCGGTGAGCTGAATGAGCCGTGCACGTTCCGTACGAGCGGTGGCGATCGCAACCGCTCTGTTCGTCGCCGCGTTCATCGCATGGGTGACGGTGCTGCACACCATCGCGCCGCGGGGCACGCTCGCCGCGCAGATCGTCATCCTGCTGGGCGGCTACGTTTTCCTGCTCGCCATCGGGTTGATGTGGGCGCACCGGCGTCCCCGCTTGGCGCGCCACGGCTACGAGGGATGGGCCACGATCCTCGCCGTGCACCCGTTGCAGCCGCGTGAGCTCACCGGCGAGCTCACGGACATCAAGCTACGCCTCGTCGTCCCGGGCGCGGTGCCGTACGCGGGGCACATCGTGCGGATGCTCGCCCCGCACGAGCGCGCCCTCTTCCTGCCGGGCGAAACCTTCCCCATCCGCGTCGACCCGCGCGACAGGGACCACGTGCTGCTGCAGCCGCACCTGATGCCGCACTGAACCGGCCTCCGGACCACAGGCCCGGGCGGCTAGCGTCGGCGCAGCGCCAACATGCCCTCGACGAGCATCACGTGAGCGGCACCGTAGCTGGCGATCACGAATGCCTCCGCCAGGCGCCGGGCGGCCGCACCCCGCAGGAACATCCGCCGGCCCACGATCGCCGCGTCCGACGCCGTGAACAGCATTCCTCCGGCGCCGAGCCAGGTGCGGGTGTCGGCCCCATCGGGGCGCACCACGTCGGCGATCCGGGACGCGCCCGGCGCCAGCCCGGGGTCGGCCGCGAGCGTCGCCGTGGCGCCCAGCGCCAGCGAATACCCGCTGAGCGTGGACGCCACCTGCGGCATCCGCCAGTGCAGCAGCGCCGCACCCGCCGCCGCGGACCCGCCGCCCACCAGCGCGGACTTGAGCTTCGGCTTCGCGCCGTGCTGCCGCAGGTACTGCCCGTAGGCGGACTGCATCACGCCGAAGGCCGACGCCCCGCGCCGTAGGCGTTCGTCGTCGTCCGCGTCGACCATGAACACGTCGCCCACGGTCGCGCCAGCCAGCCCGACGAGCAGAAGCGTCATGTCCACGCCGTCGATCGCGCCGGCGCGCCGCTCACGCACCACGCGGGCCGCCAGCGCGGGCCCCAGTGTGGTCTTGGTGGCGTATTGGATGCGCTTGTCGCCCGTCAGCGCCAGCGCCGTCGTGGCGAGCGCCCCGGTCAGGTACACCACGTGCTCGGGGTGCAGTCCGCCCGATCCGCGCAGCGACGTACCCACCCTGCGCAGAACGGACCGCGCGCCGTCACGGGTCATTCCGCGGCCCCCGCCAGCCCGAGGTCCGCGAGCCCCAGCAGCGAGCGGTAGGGGACGCCCTCGGCTTCGATGATCTGCGCCGCGCCGGTGTCGCGGTCGACCACCGTCGCCACGCCGACGACGTCCGCGCCCTCCTCGCGCAACGCCCGTACCGCGGTGAGCGGGGAGTTGCCCGTGGTGGTGGTGTCCTCGACGACGAGCACGCGGCGGCCGCGCACGTCCGGGCCCTCGATACGCCGCTGCATCCCGTGCTGTTTGGCCGACTTGCGCACCACGCACGCGTCGACCGGGCGCCCCGGTGCGTGCATCACCGCCAGGGCCACCGGGTCGGCACCCATGGTCAGCCCGCCGACGGACGTGTACTCCCAGTCCGCGGTGAGCTCGCGCAGGAGCCGGCCGATCAGCGGCCCCGCCCGATGGTGCAGCGTGGCCCTGCGGAGGTCCACGTAGTAGTCGGCCTCCTTGCCCGACGACAGCGTCACCTTCCCATGCACCACGGCGTGCTCGCGGACGAGTCCCGCCAGCTCGGCCGTGGCATCACCGTCGGTGGACGGTGCCGTGGTCGCGGTCCGGTCCGGGTTCGTCATCTGCCACCTCGTGTCGGGTCGATCGGGTCGGGCTCGCGCATCCGGGCCGCATACTCGTCCCGCGCGCCGTTGTCTCTGTCTTCGAACGTGCTGGCGGCGATCATCCCCTCGCCGGCTCCGCGCCCGTCGCCGTCGGGCGCATACACGCCGGCGCTGAAGCGGCGTGGCCTCGCCCTTCCGCGCAGGGCGCTCCGCGCCGCGAGGGCGATGAACACCAGCACCGGGATCACCCCGAACAGCACCGTCTCCATAGCGCGCCTACCTCGCCGGCCCAGCAGGGCCGGTCCGGTCCGCACCGGCGCTCACGGGCGCGGGCTTCCCGGGTCGTGCGCCATCGCCTGAGGCACGGGACCGCCGAGGGCCGGGGGAAGGACCCGCAACAGCGAGGTGAACCTGGACAGCGCGGCGACGGCGTCGTCGCAGTCGTCGGGGCCCGCCCCGGACACGAGCCACGCGAACGTCCAGTCCCCTTCGCTCCACAACGTGTCGACGCATTCGGGCACCGCCTCGGCGAAGGCGACCATGCGCCTGTCGCACACCCTGCGGGCCACGCCCAGGTCGTTGGAGAACGCGAAGAACCGTCCGACGGCGCCGAGGATGTGCACCTCGGGCTCCGTGGGGGCGGGTGAGGTCTCGGCGCGCAAGTCGAACACGACCGGCGATCCGACCGCACGCTGCAGGCAGACGACGGTCTCCCGCTGCGGCGCGGCCGCCTCCTGCCCCACCTGCGGCGGCACCTCGAGGTCCGTGATGTACATCTGCGAGCCGTCCAGCAGCCCCATCGCCACATCGACGGCCCGCGAGTGCGGGAACTCCTCGAACACGCCGCGGCGCCACTCCGCGGTGAGCCCCGGCTCCGCGTCGGCGTACACCAGCCCGCGGGCGCCGGCCCAGTCCCTGCGCCCCACCCGGGCGGGCTCGGGCTTGTTGCGGTCCAGGTACATCAGCGCCACGGCGCCGATCAACGCCAACGCGGCCAGGACGAACCAGAAGATAGACATCGATGGACAGCTTAAGCGTGAACCCGTCGGAGACGTGGAAGCATCGCCGATGACGGCGCGATCCGCGTCTGATAACGACTGCCGGCGGTCACCTGGTCCCCGCGCCCAGCTCGGGGAACGCGCCGCCGAGGACCATGTCGGCCTTGATGGTGCCGTCGGACTGGTTCTCGCCTCCGACGAACACCAGGTCGCCGACGGCGAGCTTGGAGATGCCGCCGGTACCCCGCACCGTTGCGAAGTAGGTGTGCCCGTCGGTGTCCACCTGGTTCTCGCTGCCGTCGATGGTGCGTACGAAGAACGTGGATCCGTCGATGGACGCGACGACGCCCAGCGCCGCGCTGGTACCGCCGTGCTCGGACTGGCCGCCGGCACCGGCCGAGGATCCGCCGCCCAGCGAGCCGAACGGCGCCTGCGGGGACTGCGCCCCCTCGCCCCCGGAACTCCCCTGCGGCAGCGGGCCGGTGGCGCTGCCGCCCTGTCCGCCGGGCGCACCGGTCGCGGGCGCCTGCTGCGCTATCCCCACCGGCACCGCAGGCTCCTCGTCGGACGAGCCCAGGCCCACGGACACGAGGTAGGCGCCGCCCAGCCCGATCAGCAGGACGCACACCGCCGCGACGAGAGCGCCGACGCCGCCGATGGGCCTGCGCTTCCTCTCCGCGGCGTCGGTGTACCCGGGCTCCACGTACGCCGGCGAGCCGAACGCGGTGGGCTGCACCGGCGCCGTCGGGAACGCCATCGTGTCCTGCTCGTGGCCGGGCCCGGGCGCGTACGACGGGCCCGGCGGATAAGGGGCGTCGGGCCTGTCCGGCCCGTAGGGCCCGTCCGGCCCGTAGGGCCCGTCCGGCCCGTAGGGGGCGTCCGGCCTGTACGCCTCGTCGCCCGGGTGCCACGGGCGCGGCTCTCCGGAGTGGGGCGCGCCGGGGGGACGCGCACCGGGGTGAGGCCGGGACCATGCGGCGCCTGAAGCGTCGTCATTGCGCGACGAACGATCCGGGTCATCCATCTCGATGTGGCCTCCCATCGGAACCTCGGCATGCACCACCGGCGACACCGCGGCGTGCGTTCCCGGCGCATTCTCCGGGCCGGGCCGCGTGCCGGCTGCGTGCTGCTCAGGCTAGGCACGGATCCTGAGTGCAGGCTGTGAACCCGCGTGGTTTCCGCTGAGGGCGCCAACACACACCCCGCGCCCGGACAGCGGTGTGCCCGGACCCCGTCGAGGTCCGGGCACACTATACGTGCGGCGGCGGCTCCCGTGTGATGACCGCACGGCGGGCCGCAGGGCGTCTTCAGCGCAGATTGTCGGTCTTTGCCCGCACTTCACGGGCGCCGAAGTCGAGCCCGCGCCCGGAGGCCAGCCCGATGGCGAGTACCGCACCGGCGGCGATCAGGAGTCCTGCAAGCATGTCGTGTCCCTTCGTCGGGGCCCGGCTCCGGCCGGACCCTGGGTGGTGCGCAGCGCACGCCGCCCCCGTGAACATTCTGTGCATGCCGGACACACCAAATCTACCTATGACGGCCGGTACCGCCTATGATGTTGGTCATGAGGCGGCCGTGAGCGAGACCGGCGTCTCACCTACGGCCGACTCCGCTATGACCCAGACGACAGGACCAGGCTCTCGCCGTCCCCCGCCACGGTGACCGGCACCGCGTCCCCGTCCCGGATCTCGCCGGCGAGCAGCTTCTTGGCCAGCTGGTCGCCGATGGCCTGCTGGATCAGCCTGCGCAGCGGACGCGCCCCGTAGGCCGGGTCGTAGCCGCGCGCCGCCAGCCAGGCCCGCGCGGGGCCGGAGACGTCCAACGTGAGCCGGCGCGCCTCGAGCCGCTGGGCCAGCTGGCCCAGCTGGATGTCGACGATCGATTCCAGCTGCTGCTCCGAGAGCGGGTCGAAGATGACCACGTCGTCGAGCCGGTTGACGAACTCCGGCTTGAAGGTGGCCTTCACCGCCGCCATCATCTGGTCGTGGCCGCCGCCCGCGCCCAGGTTGGACGTGAGGATCAGGATCGTGTTGCGGAAGTCCACCGTCCGACCCTGGCCGTCGGTGAGGCGACCGTCGTCGAGCACCTGCAGCAGGATGTCGAGCACGTCCGGATGGGCCTTCTCGACCTCGTCGAACAGGACCACCGTGTAGGGGCGGCGGCGCACCGACTCGGTGAGCTGCCCGCCGGACTCGTAGCCGACGTACCCCGGGGGCGCACCGACCAACCGGGCCACCGAATGCTTCTCCGAGTACTCCGACATGTCGATCCGCACCATCGCGTGTTCGTCGTCGAAGAGGAACCCGGCGAGCGACTTGGCCAGCTCCGTCTTGCCCACGCCCGTGGGACCCAGGAACAGGAAGGAGCCCGTGGGACGGTTTGGGTCGGCGACGCCGGCGCGCGCCCGCCGGACCGCGTCGGACACCGCCTGGACGGCCTCGGACTGTCCGACCACTCGCCTGCCCAGCTCCTGCTCCATGCGCAGCAGCTTGGCCGTCTCGCCCTCGAGCATGCGGCCCGCGGGGATCCCGGTCCACGCGGAGACGACCTCGGCGACGTCGTCGGGGCCCACCTCCTCCTTGAGCATCACGTCGCCCGCACCGTCGTCGCCGGCCTCGCCGGTGGCGGCGGCCAACTCCTTCTCCAGCTCGGGGATCCGCCCGTAGCGCAGCTCAGCGGCTTTGCCCAGGTCGCCGTCGCGCTCGGCGCGCTCGGACTCGCCGCGCAGGTTCTCCAACTGCTCCTTGAGCTCGCGCACCGCGTCGATGGACTGCTTCTCGTTCTGCCACCGCGCCATAAGCTGGCTGAGCTTCTCGCGCTCGTCGGCCAGCTCCTCGCGCAGCTTGTCCAGTCGCTCCTTCGAGGCCGCGTCATCCTCCTTGGCCAGCGCCACCTCCTCGATCTCGAGGCGACGGACGATCCGCTCGACCTCGTCGACCTCCACGGGACGCGAGTCGATCTCCATGCGCAGCCGCGAGGCGGCCTCGTCCACCAGGTCGATGGCCTTGTCCGGCAGGAACCGCGAGGTGATGTACCGGTCCGACAGCGTCGCAGCCGACACCAGTGCGGAGTCGGTGATGCGCACACCGTGGTGCACTTCGTAGCGCTCCTTGAGCCCGCGCAGGATGCCGATGGTGTCCTCCACGCTCGGCTCACCCACGAGCACCTGTTGGAAGCGCCGCTCCAACGCTGCGTCCTTCTCGATGTACTTGCGATACTCCTCGAGCGTGGTGGCGCCGACCAGCCGCAGCTCACCCCGGGCGAGCATCGGCTTGATCATGTTGCCGGCGTCCATCGCGGACTCGCCGGTGGCGCCGGCGCCCACGATGGTGTGCAGCTCATCTATGAAGGTGATGATCTGGCCGTCACTCTCCTTGATCTCGTCGAGCACGGCCTTGAGCCGCTCCTCGAATTCGCCGCGGTACTTGGCGCCCGCCACCATCGAGCCGAGGTCCAGGGAGATGACCGTCTTGCCGCGCAGCGACTCGGGCACGTCGCCCGCCACCACGCGCTGCGCGAGCCCCTCGACGATGGCCGTTTTGCCCACGCCGGGCTCACCGATGAGCACCGGGTTGTTCTTGGTGCGCCGGCTGAGCACCTGGACGACGCGGCGGATCTCGGTGTCGCGGCCGATCACCGGGTCGAGCTTGCCTTCGCGCGCAGCGGCGGTGAGGTCCGTCGAGTACTTTTCCAGCGACTGGTAGGTGGACTCCGGGTCCTCGCTGGTCACCCGCCGATTGCCGCGCACGGTGGTGAACGCCTCGCGGAGCGCGTCCGGCCCGGCCCCGTGCCCGGTGAGCAGCGTGGCGACGTCGGAGTCGCCGGTCGCCAGGCCCACGAGCAGGTGCTCGGTGGAGACGAACTCGTCCGACATCTCGCCGGCCAGCTTCTGCGCCACCGTCACCGCGGCGAGCGACTCCCGCGACAGGTTCGGCTGCGCGGACGCGCCCGACGCCGTCGGCAGCGCGTCCACCAGCCGCTGCGCCTCGGCGCGGACCGCCTGCGGGTCGACGCCCACGGCGCGCAGCAGCGGCGCGGCGATCCCGTCCGTCTGGTCGATCAGCGCCACCAGCAGGTGCGCGGGCCGGATCTCCGGGTTGCCTGCGGCCGATGCCGACTGCAGGGCAGACGACAGCGCCGCCTGGGTCTTGGTTGTCGGGTTGAACGATTCCATTTCCACCCCTCTTCACGGGTCGGACCGGGCCGCGGCGCGAACCCGTCTTGGGATCTCACGCCCCGTGCGCACCGCTGAGCCGATATTGTTGATACTGACTCACTCAACCTTGGGATAGGTGAGTCTATTCCACTCAATACACGTCGGCGCGCCGCTATTGCATGATGTACGACACACGCGTGGTCCACGGGCATTGCGCCCATTCCTCCAACCCGCGCGGCCTCGGCGCACAACGCTGCACTGTGCAGACGGAGGCGCATCCGAAGTCCTACATCGCCCGGCCGGCGATACCCGCACAGATGCGGAAACAGTGCGGGACCTCCCCGGCCTGCCCGCCCGCGAAGCCCCGCACCGCTCATGCCTGCCCGAACCCCACCCGCCGCACCCCGACCGAGCGGCTGCGAGTTTCGCCCCTAGAGCGTCGCCCCCTCTGCGGATGCCGGATCGCCGTCTTCTGCTGGCACGGGCCGGTTGGGGATGAATGCCGTGGCAAGCAGCCCGATCACAAGGAAACCGGCTGCTATGAAACCGCCGAGGTTGATGCCCTCGGTCATGGCCATCCGCGCAGCATCGGCAACGAACGATGTGCTCGGATTGGCCGCAAGCGAGTCGATCACCGCGCCCGCACTATCGGTGACTGACGAGGTCAAGGTGTCCACCTGCCCGCCTGACAGGCCCGCGTCGGCCAGTCGTGTCGACAGCCGCGAGCCGAGCGTCGTGAAGAACACAGTCGAGAGCAGTGCGATTCCCAGCGCGGTGCCGAGTTGCCGGAAGGCGCTTTGAACCCCGGCCCCCTGCCCCGCGCTGCTCTCAGGGATGTCCTGCAAGACGACGTTCGTGACTTGCGCTGTGGCGAAGCCGACGCCGACACCGTAGAGCAGCAGCGCCACAGAGACCAGCCACCAACTGCTGTCGGTAGCGGCGATCAAGCCCAGCCCTGCCAAACCGACGGCTTCGAGGCCCAGGCCGATGCGCAGCATGTTCAGCGGCGAAACGTGAGCGGCCATCCCAAAACTCGCGCCGTTCGCGAAGAAGCTGCCGATGGCCACGGGCACCAGCGCGAGCCCGGACTGAAGCGGGCTGTAACCGAGCGTGAACTGCATCCACAGCGGCAGCACCGCGATGATCCCGAATTCGCCGAGACTGATGATGAGGGTGGCGATGTTCCCGTTGCGGAACGACGAGATGCGGAAGAGCCGAACGTCCATCAGGGCATACGTGCTGTCGCCTCGGCTCAGCACAGCCTGCCGACGTACGAAGCCCGCCAACGTGGCAGCGGCAACCACCAACGCGATCAGCACGGGAGAAGGCCCGCCACCCCATGTGAAGCCGAGAATCTGCATCGGCTCGGTGGTGATCAGCCATCCGTAGTTCCGGCCCTCGATGAGCCCGAATGCGAGGAGGCCGAGCCCGACCACGGACAACAGCGCGCCGGGGATATCGATACGGCCCCTGGTACGGGGCGACGGCGCCAGGAAGAGCAGAACTCCCGCGATGATGATCAGCACCAAGGGCACGTTGATGCCGAATGCCCAGCGCCACGAGAAGTGTTCGGAAAGCCAGCCGCCCAGCACCGGTCCGAGCGCGGCGGCGGCACCGATCGTCGAACCCCAGACGGCGAAGGCCTGCCCCCGGGCCTTGCCGGTGAACGTCGCGTTGAGTAGCGATAGCGACGTGGGCAGGATCATCGCAGCGCCGGCTCCTTGAAGGAATCGAGCGACGATCAGGATCCCGCTTGAGGGCGCCAGGCCTGCCAACGCACTGGTCAGGCCGAAGACCACCACCCCCAGAAGGAAGACCCGCCGAGCCCCGACGATGTCGGCGATCCGCCCTGTCAATAGCAGCAACGCGGCGAACGAGATGGCGTAGGACTCCAGGATCCACTGGGCCTGTACCGAGGTGGCATCCATGCCCTCGACGATCGTGGGCACGATCACGTTGACGATCGTCGTGTCCGCCACGATGATCGCCACGCCCAACGCGATGGCGATGAGGCCTAGCCATTTGCGGGCAACTGGTGAAATCTTCACATCATCTCCATAGTAAAGTAACTTGACTATGAAGTTAGTTCCACTGCGCTACGTTGTCAACGACGACAGGCGGAACGGCGGAGGAGGCGCGACCATGGCGGAAGAGTCGGTCGAGGCCGTGGTGGCGCAACGGGAGCGGATGATGGAAGGCCTCCGGACGTTCGGCGGGCACTTCACAGAGTTCAGCCGGGTCTTCGCCCGGTGGCTCGGCTTGCACGCCACCGACGCGAACGCGCTGCTGCAAATCATCGCAGCGGAGGAGCGGGGCGTTCCGCTCTCGCCGGCCCGCCTCAGCAAGAGCCTGCCCCTGTCATCAGGGGCTACGACGGCACTGCTGAACCGGCTGGAGGAGGCCGGCCATATCATTCGCACCCGCGAACACGCCGATCGCAGAATCGTGACGCTACGCAGCAGCAAGTACATTCACGAGCGCGCCGACATGTTCTTCCGCCCCCTCGGCGAGCGTCTGGACGCGTTGATCTCCACCTATCCGCCCCGGATGCTGCGGACGTTCGAGGCGTTCGTCGGCGAACTGTCGAAAGCGATGGAGGAGGAACTCGACCGGGACGACCGCAACCGATGAGCCGCAGTTGCGAGGCATGGTCGGCCCGAGGTCCGGATCGATCCCGGGACTGCGGCCCCGCCTCAGTCGGGCGGGGCCGCCGGCCGCCACTGCCCCACCTCATACCATCCGCTCAGCACCCTCCCAGTACCGCGCCCGCAACGCCTTCTTGTCGGGCTTGCCGAGCCCCGTCACCGGGATCGCGTCGATGACGTCGACCGACTTGGGCGAGTGCACCGACCCCAGGGCGTCCTTGACCCGTGCGATCAGCGCGTCCGCGTCGATGGCGGCGCCCTCACGCGGGACCACGCACGCCTTGACGGCTTCGCCCCACTTCTCATCGGGCACGCCCACGACGGCGACGCCGGCGACGGCCGGGTCTGCGGAGAGGACGTCCTCGATCTCGCGCGGGAACACGTTGAATCCGCCGGTGACGATCATGTCCTTCTTGCGGTCGACGATGGTCATGAATCCGCCCCGGTCCATGCGCGCGACGTCGCCCGTGTGCAGCCACCCGCCGCGCAACGCCTCCTCGGTCTGCTCCGGTTTGTTCCAGTAGCCGCGCATGACCAGGGGACCGCGCACGCAGATCTCGCCCAGCTCGCCGCGTGCCACCTCGTTCAAGTCGTCGTCGAGCAGTCGCACGTCCAGCCACGGCACCGGCCGGCCGCAGGAGGCGAGCCGCGCCGGGTCGTCGGGCAGATGCTCCTCGCGACGCATGACGGCGATACTCATCCCGCACTCGGACTGGCCGTAGAACTGGAAGAACACCGGCCCCAGCTTGGCCATGCCCTCCCGCAGCCGGGACGGCGACATCGCGGACGCCCCATAGAACAGGGTCTGCAGGCTGGACAGGTCGCGTCGGTCGATGTCCGGATGATCCAGCAGCATGTAGATCATCGTCGGCACCAGCATGGTGGAGGTGATCCGGTACTTCTCGATCGCCGCCAGCACTGCGCCCGGCGAGAACTGCTCGAGCACCACCAACGCGCCGCCACGCAGCAGGGTCGGCAGGAAGAACGCGGCGCCGGCGTGCGAGAGCGGCGTGCACACCAGGAAGCGCATGTCGTCGGGCAGCTGCCACTCCGACATCTGGATCTGCGGCAGCGTCACACCCGATCGGAAGGTGTTGACGACGCCCTTCGGCTTGCCCGTGGTGCCGCCGGTGTACACCATCGACGACGCGTCCTCGCCGTCCACATCCGCGGCCACCAGCGGCCTCGGTTCGAACGTGGCGGCCAGTGCCAGGATGTCCGTGCCCGCCTCCGACGGCCCCAACGACAACAGCGTCGTCAGCGTGGGGCACGCATCGCGCAGCTGCGCAGCGCGCTCCTCGTAGTGGCGGGGGTCGAAGACGAGCATCTCGATCTGCGCGTCGTCGATGATGTAGCGGTGCGCGTCGAGCTCCACGGTGGGGCTCAGCGCGGTGTTGCGGCACCCGGCGATGATGGTCGACCCCATCGAGATGAGCACCTCGGGCCGGTTCTTCGACAGCATCGACGCCTTCGTGCCCTTGCCGACGCCCAGCGATTCGAGGGCCTGGATGAAGCAGCTGATCTGGTCGCGCACCTCGCCCGCGGTGAGCACCACGTCGCCCAGGTACAACGCCGGCTTGTCCTGGTTGCGGTCGAGGGCGCGGATCAGCAGATCGGGCATGTACTGCATGCGGTGCAGAGCGGGGTCCGCCGCCCCCGCCACGCCGGCCGGCCCCGGAGTGCCCGCAGAGTCCGTCGTAAGGATGTCGCTCATCGTCCCTCCACTTTCGTCGTGATCCACCCGACACTATCGCCAGAACTGACACATGTTCCAGCACCGGTTCCCGGAGCACTCCCGGCAGGTGTCGTGAGACGCCCGCCACCTGCCGCGACGCCGGGTCCTCCCCCGGTTCAGTACGCTGTACCCGCAGCGGATGCAGCGGGTACAGGCCGGATGGACCGCGTCGGTGCGCGGCCGTGGTGCCGATCAGGAAGGGGGTCGCATGTCCACAGCGGAACCGTCCCCGCGACAACGCTTCCTGGCGTTTCTGCATGAGGACTCCGACGCTCTCAGCGCAGAGATCTTCGCGCGGTTCTTCGCGTACCGGCCCGCCGCCCGCGCGATGTTCCCGGCGAACATGGTCGAGCACCGCGCGGTGTTCATGGACGTCCTCGTGTACGTGGTGCGCTCGATCGACGACCCCGACGCAGAACCCGCCATGATGGCGTTCCTGGGCCAGCTGGGCCGCGATCACCGCAAGTTCGGGGCCGCCACCGAGGACTATTCGGCCTTCCGCAAGTCGATGGCGATGGTCATCTCGCAGCGACTGGCCCACCGGCGCACCCCGGAGATCGACAAGCTCCTGCTGCTACTGGTGCGCGCCACCACTGAGCTGATGAACGCGGGCGCCGCCAAGGACCCGGGACCGGCCTTCGTCGAGGCGACGGTGGTCGAGCACATCCGGGCCACCCGGGACCAGGCCGTCATCCGCCTGCAGGCCGAGGCACCCGTCCCCTACCGGGCGGGCCAGTACCTGAGCGTGCGCACCACGTTGGGCGGCTGGCGCTACCTCTCCCCCACCATCCCGCCCAACCCCGGCGGTCAGGTGGAGTTCCTCGTCCGCACCGTCCCAGGCGGCGACGTCAGCGGCCCGGTGGTGTCCGGTACGCGGGTGGGCGACCGGTGGCGGCTCGGCGCGGCGCACGGGTCGATGCAGGTGGACCGCGACGCCGGCTGCGACGTGCTCATGGTCGCGGGCGGTTCCGGGGTGGCCCCCATGCGGTCGATCATCGTGGACATGGCCCGCTTCGGCGAGAATCCCCGGGTGCACCTGTTCTACGGCGCGCGGCATCCCGGAGACCTCACCGAGATGCCCACACTGTGGCGGCTGTCCATCACGAACCCGTGGCTCACCGTGGTGCCGGTGTCGGAGGAGACCGAGGACCCTTGGTGGCTCACGGGCACCGACAGCCGTTACGAGCCGGGTATGCACTCGCGGCAGACGGGCACGCTCGCCGACGTCGTCACGTCATACGGAGCGTGGTCGGACCGGCGCGTGCTGGTGTGCGGTTCACCCAAGATGGTCGAGGCCACCGTGGGCCGGCTCCTCGCGGCCGGCACGCCCCGCGAGAACATCGCCTTCGACCCGTACTGATCCCCCATTCGGTGGAACCGCGCATTCCCCCGCCGGATCCTCCCGCCACGGGACAGACCCGGCTCTGATTCCGAGGGACTGTGGGTGCATCGCCGGATCACACCGGCGATGCAGACGAAACACACAGTCCCGCAATAGGAGTCATCATGAAGATCCGCAGCGCGATCTCCGCAGGAATCCTCACGGCCACGGCCGCCGCCGCCATCGGCGTCTCGGCCGCCACGGGGGCCTCCGCCACGCCGCCGCCCGCGATCCCGGTGGGGTCGCTGTGCATCACGCCCGATGGTTCCCTGTGCCTGCAGCCCGCGCCGGCCGAGGCGACGATCACCACGGTGGTCACCAACAACACCGACGCGACGATGTACTTCACCGGCGGCCACGCCCCCGACGGGCACTGGGTCGACGGCCCCTCGCACACCATCGCCCCGCACACGTCGCAGACCGTGCGCGTGGCGAGCGACGCCGGCCCCGGCGTGGGCGTGTACCTCGACTACCACCTGTCCGCCTGGTGGGGGAACGTCGGCGATGTGACGATCGCGGTGAACAACTACCACGCGCAGACGAACACCGACGGATCCGCCGCGAGCCCGGGCGTGCGCCTGGACCCGCACTTCGTGCACGGTTCGCCGGATGCGCGGTACATCTTCACGGTGAGCTGACCGTTCCGGGTGCGCAGGCCGGCCGGCGTCGGCCGTTCAGCCGGCGTCGGCGGGCGCCGCGCGGGGCGTGCCCGGTGCAAGTTCGTCGATCAGCGCCTCGACCTTCTCCCGGATCCGGTCGCGGATGGGCCGCACGGCCTCGATTCCGCGGCCGGCCGGGTCGTCGAGCGCCCAGTCGCGGTAGCTGATCCCCGGGAACACCGGGCACGTGTCCCCGCACCCCATGGTGATGACGACGGTCGACGTTTCGACGGCGTCCGCGGTGAGTATCC
Source organism: Tomitella cavernea (assembly GCF_016599145.1). Taxonomy (GTDB): domain Bacteria; phylum Actinomycetota; class Actinomycetes; order Mycobacteriales; family Mycobacteriaceae; genus Tomitella; species Tomitella cavernae. Next base: position 71,278 of record NZ_JAENKO010000006.1, on the reverse strand, counting down.
GCGGGCTGCTGCCCGCGATGTCGATGCCCGCCTCCGCCATCGCCTCGACCGCGGCCGGGTTCACGGCGTCGGCGGGGGCGGTGCCGGCCGAGCGGACTTCGATCCGGTCCCCGGCGAGCGCGGAGAGGTAGACGGCCGCCATCTGCGACCGTCCGGCATTGTGCACGCACACGAACAGCACGCTGGGCACGGTGGGCATGGGGTTCCTTTCGAGGACACGATGGAAGTGCGGACCGCGGCGCGTCCGGCACGCGACGTCACGCCGGCGGCGCAGATTATGCCTCCGCCACCCGTTCCGACGCGAAGCGCCTGCGCAGCCGCAACGACAGGTAGGCGAGCCCGACGAGGATCGGAACCTCGATCAGCGGGCCGACCACCCCCGCCAGCGCCTGCCCGGAGGCCACGCCGAAGGTGCCGATCGCCACGGCGATGGCCAGCTCGAAGTTGTTGCCCGCGGCGGTCATCGCCATGGCCACGGTCCGCTTGTAACCCAGGCCCAGCGCCGCGCCGGTGCCGAAGCCGACGCCCCACATGATCGCGAAGTACAGCAGCAGCGGCAGCGCGATGCGCACCACGTCGAGCGGGCGGGAGGTGATCTGTTCGCCCTGCATCGCGAACAGGATCACGATCGTGAACAGCAAGCCGTACAGCGCCCACGGGCCGATCCGCGGCAAGAAGGCCTGCTCGTACCACTGACGCCCCTTGGCCCGCTCGCCCAGGCGCCGGGTGAGATAGCCGGCGACCAGCGGGATCCCCAGGAAGATCAGCACCGATTTGGCGATCTGCCAGGGCGACGCGTCGATGCTCGTCTGCTCGAGCCCCAGCCACCCCGGCAGCACGGACAGGTAGAACCAGCCGAGGACGGCGAACATGATCACCTGGAACACCGAGTTGATCGCCACCAGCACAGCGGTGGCCTCCCTGTCGCCGCAGGCCAGGTCGTTCCAGACGACCACCATGGCGATGCACCGCGCCAGTCCGACGATGATGAGGCCGGTGCGATACTCCGGCAGGTCCGGAAGCAGCGTCCACGCCAGGGTGAACATCACCGCCGGTCCGACGATCCAGTTGAGCAGCAGGGAGCTGACCATGAGCCTGCGGTCGCCGGCGATCGCGCCCACGCGGTCGTAGCGCACCTTCGCCAGCACCGGGTACATCATGATCAGGAGGCCCAGGGCGATCGGCACCGACACCCCGTCGACCTGCACGGCGTCGAGCGTGGTGTCCAGCCCCTCGAAGACGGCCCCGAGCCCCAGCCCGGCCGCCATGGCCAGTCCGATCCACACCGGCAGGAACCGGTCGAGGAACGACAGCTTCTGCGCATGCTGCGTTGCGGGCGCGGAGGTGTCCACGCTCATGCCGGCGCCTCCGTCGCATCGGCCGCCTGGACATGCGGGGCGTCCGCCGACCCGACGGGCCGGGTGAACAGGGCGGCGAGACGGTCGGTCGCCTCCGGAAGCAGCCAGTAGTACACCCAGGTGCCCCGGCGCTCCGAGCCGATCAGGCCGGCCTGCCGCAGCTGCTTGAGATGGTGCGAGATCGTCGGCTGTGTCAGGTCGAAGGCCGGCGTCAAGTCGCACACGCACACCTCGCCACCGTCGTGTGAGGCGATCATCGACAGCAGGCGCAGCCGTACCGGGTCGCCCAGCGCCTTGAACACCCGCGACAGTTCGACGGCTTCCTCGCCTCCCACCGGCGCGACGAGCAATCCTCCGCGGCACCCGCACTCGTCCCCACGCACGTCCAGCTGATTCGACATAGCTCGATATTGACAGGTTTCAATTCAGGGTGCAATCTTGCATCGACAGACATCGAATCACAAAATCGGAGGACACCTTGTCCCGTGTGCAACTCGCGCTCAACGTCGCCGATCTGGAAGGCTCGATCGCGTTCTATTCCGCCCTGATCGGTGTGGCGCCCGCCAAGCGGCGGCCCGGCTACGCGAACTTCGCGGTCGCGGATCCGCCGCTCAAGCTCGTCCTCATCGAAGGCGAGCCCGACCAGTCCACGAGATTGGACCACCTGGGCGTCGAGGTCGAATCCGCGGACCAGGTCGCCGCCGCCACCACACGGTTCGCCGACGTCGGCCTGGCGACCTTCGAAGAGAACGACACCACGTGCTGCTACGCGGTGCAGGACAAGGTCTGGGCCCACGGCCCCGGCGCCGAACCCTGGGAGGTCTACGTCGTCAAGAGCGACGCGGACGCGATGGGCGACTCCCCCGCACGCAGCGGCGCCTGCTGCTCTTCGGGCAGCGAGGGCTGACCGCGCCTGCATCAGCCCTCAACGACGCCGTGCCCGGCCCGGGGCACCCGCACCACCGTCGTCGTGCCCCGTCCGGGCGCGGAGTCCATCTCCCAGGTGCCGCCCACGGATTCGATCCGCAGCACGTGCGAGGCGAGCCCGATGTGCCCCTCCGCGATGCGCTCCGGAAGCATGCCCCGGTCGAACCCCGCGCCGTCGTCGGCAACCGTCATCTCCATGAACCGGCCAGACTGCCCCAACGAAACAGTCACCCGATCCGCCCTCGCATGCTTGACCACGTTCGCCAGCAGCTCACGCGCAGTCGAATACAGCAGCGCCTGCTCGGCCGGCCTGCCCACGCCGTCGATCTCCACCTGCGTCTCGAAACCGCCGCGGCGTGCGCTCTGGTCCACCAGTTCGCGCAGCGCGGCCGCGAGCCCCAGGTGCTCGAGCACCTGCGGGTTCAGCGTGGTCACGGTGGCGCGCAGCTGGCCGGCGGTGTCGCGCAGGATCGACTCTGCACCCTCGAGGGCGGGGTCGGGATGACGCTCGGAGGCCTCCTCCACGTCCATCCGCGCCGCCAGGATGTTCTGCAGGGGCCCGTCATGCAGGTGCTCGGCCAGCCGCTGACGTTCGCGCTCCTCCACCCGCAGCGCCTCCGCCACGAGCTTCCGCCGGGCGGTGAGCAACTCCATCACCGCCGCGGAACGCCGCTCGAGCACCGCGGACAGTGCCGTCATCGCCGCCGCCAGCCATGCCAGGAAGGCCGCGTAGAGGAAGGCGACGTCCGGCAGGTCGACGGTGTCGTCCCGCACGGCGTAGAAGAGCCACACCAGCACGAAGCCGGCGACGGTCAACACGCCGAGCGCCGCAGTGATACGCGGGCCGTGCAGGAACGCGGCCGCCACCGGCAGCACGAAGAACACCGGCACCAGCACCGACGTCGCCCCGCCCGACGCCGCACACAGCGACACCAGTCCCACGATGTCGACCGCCGTGGACACTCCGAGGGCCCAGCGCGCCACGCGCCCCCGCCACACCAGCCACAGCCACCAGACCGCGACGAGCGCCCAGAACGCCAGCAACCCCCAGTACAGGCCCGGCAGCCAATGATCCACGGGCACGGCGGTGCCCACCATCACCATGATCAACAGCAGCGGCACCCGCAGCAGGGCCGTGACCCGCAGCGCCTCCACCGAATGGTCGCGGACGGCGTCGTCGCGCACGCTCACATGCTCACCCGCCCGGCGTCACCGCAGGATCCCCCTGCGCATCGCCTCGGCCACCGCGGCGGCCCTGTCGGTGACACCGAGCTTCTCGTACAGGCGCTGCACGTGCGTCTTCACCGTGGACGGGGCCAGGAACAGCTCGCCGGCGATCGTCGGCACCGATTTGCCCTGCGCAATGCCGTCGAGCACCTCCGCCTCGCGGTCGCTCAGCGCCGGCCCCTCCTTGCGGCGCCGCACCTCGGAGACCAGGCCGGCGGCCAGTTCCGGCGGCAGGACGTCGCGGCCCTTCGCGCAGTTGCGGACGGCCAGCACGATCTCGGCACGCGAGGACTCCTTGGGCAGAAAACCCGACGCCCCGTCCTCGAGCGCGCTGTAGACGATGGCGGACTCGTCGTGACCGGACAGGATCAGCACCCGCGTCGGCAGCTTCTCCGCCGTGACGGCCGCCGCCACTGCGGCGCCGTCGAGCGCGGGCATCCGGTAGTCCAGCAGCGCCACCTGCGGGCGGTGCTCCCGGATCGCGTCCAGAGCCGCGGCGCCGTCATCGGCCTCTGCCACCACCGTGATGCCGTCGGCGGCGGCGAGCGCCCGCACCACGCCCTCACGGAACATCGGGTGATCGTCGCCCACGACTACGCGCACTTCCACGCCTTGAAGTGTTCCACCCTGCACCGACGCGCACGCGGCTTTCGCGTGTCCCCCTGTCGGTGGACACGCGCATTCCCCCCTCGCACCCTCCCCGCGCAGGACATACTTCCCGGCCCGCGCGCCGGATAGTGGATGCATCGCCGGAGCACACCGGCAGACCACCACCGACACCGTCCGGAGAATTGATCATGCGCGTCCGCTTCGCCACCCCAGTCGTCGCCTCCGTCCTCGCCGCAGGCGCCCTCGTCACCGGCGCCGGGGTCACCGCCACCGCCCTCGCCACCGGCGCCTCCGCAGCCCCCGTCTCCGGATCGCTCGGCTCACTGGCCGGCCCCACCGCCCCGGACGACGACGCGTCGATCACGGTGCACATCACCAACGAGACCTGCGACACCCTGTACTACCAGGGCGGCACCGTGCAGGACGGGACGTTCAGCGACGCGCCGTGGCAGGCGATCCGCGCACACTCCACGGAGGACATCACGGTGTTGAGCAACGGCAACCACGGCGTCGCGGTGAACCTCGACTACGACCTGTCCAACGGGGTGTCGCACCGGGGCGTCACGCTGCACGCCAACGACTACCAGGGGAACCTCAACACCGTGGGCACTCAGGCGCACGTGGGCGTCGGCACCGCGAACACGATCGACGCGGGCTACCCCAACGCGGAGTTCAGCTTCCACGTCAGCGACAACGGCTGAGGCACGCATGACGGATCCCCGCCGCCCCAGGGCGACGGGGATCCGTCTTGCTTGCCGGTCAGGCTCGGGCGGATATCGCCGCTATCACCGTCCGGTCCGCGGCCGCCACACGACCACCGCGTTGCCCGGCTCGAACGGCACCAGTTCGCGCCCGGCCGTGGCCGTGCGCGCCCGGAGCCGCGTCGTCTCCGCCATGAGCTCCTCGACGCGGGCTTCAAGCGCGGCCACCTCACCGGTCAGCTCGATGATGCGCTTGATGCCGGCCAGGTTGACGCCCTCGTCCTGCGAGAGGCGCTGCACCTCACGGAGCAGCTCCACGTCGTGATCGGAGTACCGGCGCCCGCCGCCGCTGGTGCGGGCGGGGGTCACCAGCCCCAGTCGGTCGTAGGTGCGCAGGGTCTGCGCGTGCATGCCCGCCATCTCGGCTGCCACCGAGATGCCGAACAGTGCCGCCTCCACCCTGCCGCGCCTGCGCCCGCCCGGGTCACGGCCCGTCATCACGCACCGGCCCAGTCCGCGCGCGGATCGAACCCGCTTTCCTTCTCGGCCTTGATGTAGGTCTCGAGTGCGTCTTTGGCGGCGCTGTCGAGCTGGTTCGGCACCGCGACGCGCACGGTGACGAGCAGGTCTCCCGCCCCGCCGGAGCGCTTGGGCACCCCGCGGCCGCGCACGCGCAGCGTGCGACCGTCCTTGGTGCCGGCGGGGACCTTCACGCCCACCTTGTTGTCCAGCGTGGGCACGTGCAGCGTGGTGCCCAGTGCGAGTTCGCCGAACGTCACCGGCGCGGTGACGGTGAGGTTGTCGCCGTCGCGGCCGAAGACGCGGTCAGGGCGCACGTGCACGGTCACGTAGAGGTCGCCCGAGGGCGCCCCCCGCATGCCCGCCTGCCCCTGGCCGGCCAGCCGGATCCGCTGCCCGTCCTTGACGCCCGACGGCACCCGCACGCTGATGGTGCGCTCACGCGTGGTGACGCCGGTTCCGCTGCAGTCGGTGCACGGGCTGTCCACGATCGAGCCTGTGCCGCGGCAGTCCACGCACGGCTCGCTGAACCCGAAGTGGCCCTGGTTGCGGCTGACCACACCCGAGCCGTTGCACCGCGCGCACACCTTGGGGCTGGTGCCCGGCCGTGCACCGCTGCCGTGGCAGGTGATGCACGGACTGGGGCTGGTGAGCCGGATCGGCAGCACCGACCCCCGCGCGGCCTCGCGGAAGTCGATCGTCATCTCGGTTTCGATGTCGTTGCCGCGGCTGGGGCGCGAGGGCCGGGTGCCGCGGTTGAACAGTCCGCCGAAAATGTCGCCGGCATCGCCGCCGCCCGTGGCCTGGCCGAACAGGTCGCCCAGGTCGAAGTCGGCCGTCGAGAAACCGCCGGGGCTGAACCCGCCGGTGCGTCCGCCGGTGCGGGATCCGCCGCCGGGACTGAAACCCCCGCCGGCACTGAAGATACGACGGGCCTCGTCGTACTCCTTGCGCTTCTCCGCGTCCGCGAGGACGGTGTAGGCCTCGCTGACCCGCTTGAAGCGCTCCTCCGCCGCCTCGTCGCCGGGGTTGGCGTCGGGGTGCAGTTCACGCGCCAGCTTGCGGTAGGCCTTCTTGATCTCGTCGGCCGTCGCGGTGGACGTGACGCCCAGGTCGGCATAGAAGTCTCGCTCCACCCACTCGCGCTGCGTCACCGGGCGCCACCTCCTTTCCTGTCGTGCTCACGTGACCGCAGGTCACTTCTCAGTGTGGTCACTGCGGTTACTGATTATCGTGCTTTCCGTTCACTGCGCGGGCGGTGCACCCGATGCAGTGTCCGCCGGCCCGGCGGTCGGGCCGCCGTCGCCGCCGGCCGCGTCGGCGGGAGCGTCGCCGACGATGACCATTGCCGTGCGCAGGACCCGGTCGCCCACGCGGTATCCGCGGCGCAGCACCGTGTCGAGCACCGGGTGGTCGTCGCCTCCCGTGTGCTGCACCGCCTCGTGCATTTCCGGATCGAACGCGTCGCCCACGGCGCCGAACCCCTCGAGGCCGAGCCCCTTGAGCGTGCCGACGAGCTTGTCGCCGAGCGACTTGAGCGGGCCGGAATCGAGGTCTCCGTGGTCACGGGCCCGGTCCAGGTCGTCGAGGAGGTCCAGGAGCTCGCCGATCACCGAGGCCTTCGCCTGGGCGACGGCCACCTGCCGCTCGCGCTGTTCGCGCTTGCGGTAGTTGGCGTACTCGGCGTGCAGACGCTGCAGGTCGTTGGTCAGCTCTGCCACCTGCAGCGCCGCTCCGTCGAGCTCGCCGTCCACCACCGCGGCCTCGAGATCGAGGTCCACGGCCTCTTCGCCGGCCCCCGCCCCCGGCTCGGCCTGCGCGGCCGAGTCGGGGGTGCGGGCCTGCCCGGTCTCAGGGTCGACCTTGCGGTTGTCGGTCACGACGACGGGCTCCTCGCGCTCGCCGGACGTGGCGCGCCCGCCGTCGCCCTGCGGCGCCTGTGTCACTTCTTCTCCTGATCGTTCCCGGCGTCGTCGACGACCTCCGCGTCGACGACGTCGTCCTGACCGTCGGCGGAGCCGCCCTCGGCGGACGCGCCGTCCTCAGCGGCCTGCGCGTCGTAGATGGCCTGGCCGAGCGCCTGCGAATCGGTGTTGAGCTGCTCGATCGCGGACTTGACGGCGGCGATGTCGGTGCCCGCCAGCGCGTCCTTGGCGCCCTGGATGGACCCCTCCACCTTCTCCTTGACGTCTGCCTGGACCTTGTCCTCGTTGTCCTTGATGAACTTCTCGGTCTGGTAGACCAGCGACTCCGCCTGGTTGCGGACGTCCGCCTCCTCGCGACGCTGCTTGTCCTCCTCCGCGTGCGCCTCGGCGTCCTTGACCATCCGGTCGATCTCCTCCTGGGACAGGCCGGAACCGTCCTGGATCTTGATCGTGTTCTCCTTGCCTGTGCCCTTGTCCTTGGCCGTGACGTGCACGATGCCGTTGGCGTCGATGTCGAAGGTGACCTCGATCTGCGGCACGCCGCGCGGCGCCGGCGGGATGCCGGTCAGCTCGAACGACCCGAGAAGCTTGTTGTGCGTGGCGATCTCGCGCTCGCCCTGGAACACCTGGATCTGCACCGACGGCTGGTTGTCGTCCGCCGTCGTGAAGGTCTCCGACCGCTTGGTGGGGATCGTGGTGTTGCGCTCGATGAGCTTGGTCATCACGCCGCCCTTGGTCTCGATGCCCAGCGACAGCGGGGTCACGTCGAGCAGCAGGACGTCCTTGACCTCGCCCTTGAGCACGCCGGCCTGCAGCGCGGCACCCACGGCGACGACCTCGTCCGGGTTGACGCCCTTGTTGGGGTCCTGGCCGCCGGTCATCTCCTTGACCAGCTCCGTCACCGCGGGCATGCGGGTGGAACCGCCCACCAGCACGACGTGGTCGATGTCGCCCACGGCGATGCCGGCGTCCTTGATGACGGCCTGGAACGGCTTGCGCGTGCGGTCGAGCAGGTCGGAGGTGATCCGCTGGAACTCGCTGCGGCTGAGCTGCTCGTCGAGGAACAGCGGGTTCTTGTCCGCGTCCACGGTGATGTAGGGCAGGTTGATGGAGGTGGTCTGCGAACTGGACAGCTCGATCTTGGCCTTCTCCGCCGCCTCACGCAGGCGCTGCAGGGCCATCTTGTCCTTGGTCAGGTCGATGCCGTTGGCCGACTTGAACTTGTCCACGAGCCAGTCGACGATGCGCTGGTCCCAGTCGTCGCCGCCGAGCTCGTTGTCGCCCGAGGTGGCGCGCACCTCGACCACGCCGTCGCCGATCTCCAGCAGCGAGACGTCGAAGGTGCCGCCGCCGAGGTCGAAGACCAGGATGGTCTGTTCCTTCTCGCCCTTGTCGAGACCGTAGGCGAGGGCCGCCGCGGTGGGCTCGTTGACGATGCGCAGGACGTTCAGGCCCGCGATCTGCCCGGCCTCCTTGGTGGCCTGGCGCTGGCTGTCCTCGAAGTAGGCGGGCACGGTGATGACCGCGTCCGTGATGTCTTCGCCCAGGTAGGCCTCCGCGTCACGCTTGAGCTTCATCAGCGTGCGGGCGCTGATCTCCTGGGAGGTGTACTTCTTGTCGTCGATGGCGACGTTCCAGTCGGTGCCGATGTGGCGCTTGACCGAACGCACGGTGCGATCGACGTTGGTGACGGCCTGGTTCTTCGCCGGCTGCCCGACGAGCACCTCACCGTTCTTGGCGAAGGCGACGACGGACGGCGTGGTCCGCGAGCCCTCGGCGTTGGCGACGACGACGGGCTCGCCGCCCTCCAGAACGGAGACGACCGAGTTGGTGGTCCCGAGGTCGATACCGACCGCACGAGCCATGATGTTCCTCCTGATGTTGACGGTGGTCGTGATCAAACCCAGCGCGTACCCGGCATGGATTGAGCACTTCACACTCAAGATTGCATCAGGCGCTACGTGACGTCAAGTTCGATTGAGCCTCACTCGCTCAGGTTTGTCATCCGGCATAACGGACGCTCCCGGAGGATCATTCCCGCCATGAGCCTATGCGACGCACATCACCGCGCGGCAGCCGGAATGCGCCGCATTCCCCGGGCGAGGGCGGCGGTGGGCGAAGGCTGCCCTACGAGGCGGAAGCCGCCGCGCCCACTCCCGCGCCGATCGCACACCCCTCGAGCGACGCGAGGCCGACCGTCGTCACGAGCGTGGCGGCGGAGCCGACGAGGCACCCCCAGGTGGCCCCGGCGGCGATGGGGTCCGCGCCCGGGTCGGTGGCGACGCCGTATTCGCCGAGGAGCGCGTCCAGGTTCGGGTCGCCGGTGCTGGGCATCAGGATCCACGTCGGCGGGGCTTCAGGGGCCGGCGGCCCGGCGGGCGCCGCGGCAGCGGTTCCTGCCGTACCAAACCCGATGCCGCCGGTCAGCACGGCGGCCGCGGCCGCCGAGGCGATCCAGCTATTGCGTGTCATGCGTTTTCTCCCGAGGTCGGTTTCAGTGCGTACTGCTTGGCCATCGCGGGTCGGCCGGAACGGATGCCCGCGCCCCCGGCAGGGGCTCGCCCCGGCCTCGGGTACGCGTATGGCCCGGCCCTGCGAACAGGGCCGGGCCATACGGGGACCCAGGTCGGCTGCGCGATCGACGCGCCGGCCGCGGGCATTATGTGCGGCTGCCTCAGCCCTCGGCCGGGGCCTCCGGGGCGAAGAGCTCCGGGATGGCACCCAAGCCGCCGAGGATGGTGCCGACCACGCCGCCGGCACCGGCACCGGCTGCGAGGCCGCCGAGCAGGCCACCGGATATGCATCCCGAACCCGTCGCCACGCCAGCGGTAGCCGCCGCGCCAGCTCCAGCGCCCAGCGCGCACCCGAGGCTCGCCCCCACCGCAGTGCCGGCGAACCCGCCGATCGCCGTGTTGATGCCGAGCTGCTTCAGGAACGCATCGATGTTGAGGTCCTGCGGCGCGGGCGCCGCCGGCGGGGCAGGCATCGCCGGCATCTCGATCGAGCCCGGCGCGGGGGCGGCGTTCGCGACGCCGGCCACGCCTACCCCGGTTCCTGCCACCAGGGCGGCAGCGGCCAGCGGCGCCACCAGGTAACGACTACGGTTCATGGTCTTCCTCCCAAACGATTCGGCAATACTGCGCGGCCGTTGCGGCCGCGATTCCACGGGCGCTCCGCGGAGCGGTCATCGCGCACCCGGCGGGCACGCCCCGTCACAACGGCGAGCGGTCAGAACGGCATCGTCGGCAATTCCACCCCCGGCGCCAGCGCGAGCCCCAGCCCGATGGAACCGCCGAGCAGGCCGATGATCGTCGCGGCGGCACCCCCGTACGGCTGGCCGAGGAGCATGTTCGCCACGCTCCCGGGGTACTGCGCCACACTCTGGCCCAGGTTGATGCCCTGGGCGATATCGCCCGGCGTCGCGGCCGACGCCACGCCCGCACCGGACACGGCGATCGTCACGGCGGCCACCGGAGCGGCGACGTATCGCATCATCTTCATATGCAACGACTCCTCATCGTCCGTGGCCGCACCCCGACTGCGACGACGGAACTGCTCACACCACCCCGCACGGACGCGATGCCAGCGAGAGTGACCCGTACAAGTACCGGATAAGTGTAACCCAATACACATAACACAATGAAATCCTCGCGGCGGATTGCACCGAACGCACGACAGCCAGGAGCGATACGGCAGTCAGCCGCGACTGCGCGCGGCCGCGCCAGTGCCCACGCGCACAGTCCCGGCCCCGGGGGATTTGCCTACCCTGACCCCGCCGGACGACGGACGGCCGGTGTAGGTTCCGAGCATGGGCGACCCCTGCCCTGCACAGGGGCGCATAAGGTTACCAGCTGGTAACAAGTCGGTGTCCGCAGCAGGTATCATCCTGCGCGAGGCCGGCGGGCGGCGACCGCGGGCAGGACGCCGGGTATCCGGGACTGCCGCGTCGAGCCCACCGCCCCACATGACCGCCCCGAAGAAGGGACCCGTATGAACGCCCTGACCATCACGCTGGGCACCGTCGCGTCGCTGATCAGCGTCGCGTGCTGGGTGATGTTCGCCTCCGGCGTGTGGCGCATGGTCAAGACCATCGCGCTCGGCCAGCCGGACCGCACCCGCAACACGCCGGTCGTTCCGCGTGTCAAGACGGTGATCGTCGAGTTCCTGGCGCACACCAAGATGCTCAAGAACCGCACCGTCGGCATCGCCCACTGGTTCGTGATGATCGGCTTCCTCGGCGGCGCCCTGCTGTGGTTCGAGGCCTACGGCGAGTCCTTCGACCCGCACTTCCACTGGCCCGTGTTCGGCTCCTGGAACATCTGGCAGCTGTGGAGCGAGGTCCTGGGCCTGGGCACCGTCATCGGTGTCCTCGTGCTCATGGTGATCCGCCAGATCAACCATCCCCGGGTGCCCTCGCGGCTGTCCCGGTTCACCGGCTCCGACTTCAAGGCCGCCTACTTCGTCGAGTGGGTCGTGCTCATCGAGGGCCTGGGCATGATCTTCGTCAAGACGTTCAAGATCGCCAGCGGCGGCGAGAACCCGCCCATCTGGACGTCGTTCTTCACCCACTACTTCGCGCAGCTGTTCACCGGCATCGACGAGACCGCCGTCAGCTGGGCGGCCGTGGTCAAGCTGCTCTCCGGCATGATCTGGCTGGCCGTCGTCGGGTACTTCGTCACCTGGGGCGTCGCCTGGCACCGGTTCGCCGCATTCTTCAACATCTACTTCAAGCGCGAGGACGACGGTAAGAACGCCCTGGGCGCGGTCAAGCCGATGATGTCCGGCGGCAAGGTGCTCGAACTCGAGGAGGCCGACCCCGAAGTCGACGCGTTCGGCGCCGGCAAGGTCGAGGACTTCTCGTGGAAGGGCTGGCTGGACTTCACCACGTGCACCGAGTGCGGACGTTGCCAGAGCCAGTGCCCCGCGTGGAACACCGGCAAGCCGCTGAGCCCCAAGCTCATGGTCATGTCGCTGCGCGACCACGGGTACGCCAAGGCGCCGTACTTGCTCGCCGGCGGCAGCAAGGACATGGGCGGCGACGAGATCGGCCTCGTCGACGCCGAGGGCAACGCCGACGAAGCTGCGCTGGCGAAGATCCCCGAGTCCGCCCGCGCCGAGGCCGAGCGTCCTCTCGTCGGCTCCTACGCGGAGGGAGAACCGCAGCCGGTATTCGACACGGAAGCACTGTGGGCTTGCACCAACTGCGGCGCGTGCGTCGAGCAGTGCCCGGTGGACATCGAGCACGTCGACCACATCGTGGACATGCGCCGCTACCAGGTGCTCATCGAGTCGGAGTTCCCGTCCGAGCTGGCCGGCCTGTTCAAGAACCTCGAGAACAAGGGCAACCCCTGGGGCCAGAACGCCAAGGACCGCATGGGCTGGATCTCCGAGCTGGAGTTCGACGTCCCCGTCTACGGCAAGGACGTCGACGCGTTCGACGACTTCGAGTACCTGTTCTGGGTGGGCTGCGCCGGCGCCTACGAGGACCGCGCCAAGAAGACCACCAAGGCGGTGGCCGAGCTGCTCAACATCGCCGCGGTGAAGTTCATGGTGCTCGGCGACGGCGAGACCTGCACCGGCGACCCGGCCCGCCGCGCCGGCAACGAGCTGATCTTCCAGCAGCTGGCCATGCAGAACGTCGACACGCTCAACGAGGTGTTCGACGGCCTGCCGCGCAAGAAGCGCAAGATCGTCTCCACCTGCGCGCACTGCTTCAACACGCTCACCAACGAGTACCCGGAGCTGGGCGGCGAGTACGAGGTGGTGCACCACACGCAGCTGCTCAACCGCCTGGTGCGCGACAAGCGCCTGACCCCCGTGGCCGATCCGTCCCCGGAGAACACCACCTATCACGACCCGTGCTTCCTGGGCCGCCACAACAAGGTCTACGACGCGCCGCGTGAGCTCATCGGCTCCAGCGCCAAGCTCAGCGAGATGCCCCGGCACGCCGAGCGTTCCCTGTGCTGCGGCGCGGGCGGTGCGCGCATGTGGATGGAAGAGAACATCGGCAAGCGCATCAACATCGAGCGTGTCGAGGAGGCGCTGACCACCCAGCCGAAGAAGGTCGTCACCGCCTGCCCGTTCTGCAAGGTGATGATGGCCGACGGCGTCACCGCGCAGGAGGACAAGGCGCAGGGCGTCGAGGTGGTCGACGTGGCGCAGGTGCTGCTCGACGGGGTGCGCCGCGGCGGCGCCACCGTCAACGTCACCTCCCCCGTGCGCAAGAATCCGGCCGCGGCGGCCGGCGCCGGTACCGCCACGGCTCTCAAGGAGTCCCCCGCCGAGGCCCCGGAGAAGACGGAGAGCGCTCCGTCGACCGGCGGCAGCGGGTCCTCGGGCAACGGCGCGTCCGGCGGCGCGCCGAAGCCTGCGGTCAAGGGGCTCGGGATGGCCGGCGCAGGCAAAGCGCCCGGGGCCAAGAAGCCCGGCGGCGGGGCACCCGCGCCGGGCGGAGCCCCCAAGCCTGCGGCGAAGGGGCTCGGGCTGGCCGGGGCGGCGAAGGCGCCCGGCGCGAAGAAACCCGGTGCGCCGAAGCCCGCCGAGCAGCCGGCACCGGAGTCCAAGACCGCCGAGGCGCCCGCAGCGCCCAAGCCCGCGGCGAAGGGGCTCGGCATGGCCGGGGCGGCGAAGGCCCCCGGCGCCAAGAAGCCCGGCGCCAAGAAGCCCGGCGCGAAGAAACCCGGCGCGCCCAAGGCCACCGCACCCAAGCCCGCTGCACCCAAGGCGGAGGACACCTCCGCCGAAGCATCGCAGGCACCGGAAGCCACTGCCGCTGACGCTCCCGCCGCGCCCAAGCCCGCGGTAAAGGGCCTCGGCATGGCCGGCGGCGCCAAGGCCCCCGGCGCCAAGAAGCCCGGCGCGCCCAAGGCCACCGCGCCCAAGGCACCCGAAGCCAAGGATTCCGAGCCGGAAGCGACTGAGGCCGAGGATCCCAGCACCGCCGCGTCTCAGCCCGAATCGGTGCAGGAATCCGCCGAGGCTCCCGACAAGCCTGCGGGCCTGAGCGTCAAGCCCAAGGGCCTCGGGCTGGCCGGGGGCGCGATGGCCCCGGGCGCGAAGAAGCCGGGCGCGCCGAAGCCCGCCGCCGCGCCCGCGGCGCCGCAGGCGGACGAGGCTCCCCCAGCCGAGGCGGCTTCCGAGGCGCCGGCCGACGACGCACCTGCCGAGAAGAAGCAGGACACGCCGGCACCGGACACGAAGGCGTCGGACGACGACAAGCCGACTCTGAGCGTCAAGCCGAAGGGCCTGGGCATGCAGGGCGGTGCTAAGCCCCCGGGCAAGCGCTGACCCGCAAGCACGACACGATCCCCGTCGCCGGACCGCACAGGTCCGCGGCGGGGATCCGTCGTTTCGGCAGCCTCAGCCCCGCAGGTCCTCCGCCGTCACCAGCCCGGCACGAAAGGCGACGAGCACCGCCTGCACCCGGTCCCTGCTCCCGGTCTTGGCGAGGATCCGGCCCACGTGCGTCTTCACGGTGGCCTCAGAGACGAACAACCCTTCCGCCAGCTCGCCGTTGTTGAGTCCCAATGCCATGTGGCGCAGGAACTCGGCCTCCCGCGCGGTCAGATCCTCCACCAGCGCCGGCTCCGGTGCGGAGCCCGTGCCGAGCCCCTGTCGTACGTGGTCGAGGAGTCTGCGAGTAGAGCGCGCGGACAGCGTCGCATCACCGCCCGCAACAGTGCGGATCGACGCCAGCAGTTGCTCCGGCTCGGTGTCCTTGAGTAGGAACCCCGACGCCCCGGCCGCGATCGCGTCGAGCACGTACCGGTCGATGTCGAAGGTGGTCAGGACGATGACGCGGGGCGCCGGATCCGCTGCGATCGCCCGCCGCGTGGCCTCGATACCGTCCAGCCCCGGCATCTGCACGTCCATGATCACGATGTCTACGGGATCCGCGGACAACCGGCCCAGCGCCTCCTGCCCGTCGCCCGCCTGCCACGACACCGCCATGTCCGGCTGGGAGTCGATGACCATCGCAAAGCCCGCGCGCACCAGCTGCTGGTCGTCGACCACCGCCACCCTGATCGTCATCGGGACTCCGACCTCCACGTCGTGGCGCGGGCGCGGCCCGCCTCTTCCTCAACTTCATCCGCACCGACGGCTCGGGCCGATCCGGGTCGAGCGGCATGCTCCTCCGGGACCGGTATCACCGCCGCCACCCGGAACCCGTTGGCCGTCCCGCACGCGTCGAGCGTGCCGCCGTGGATCGCAGCACGTTCCCGCATCCCCAGGATGCCGCGCCCGCCGCGCGGGATCGGCGACGACGTACGCGACGCCCATCCCGCCGGTGCCGTGTCCTCGACGATTACTGTAAGAAGCCCGCCCTCACCCGACACGGACACCCGGGTCCGGTTGCCGGGTGCCCCGTGCAGCCGCGCATTCGTGAGTGCCTCCTGCACGATCCGATACACCGCCAGTCCCAGTGAGGGCGGCAGCTGCCCGAGATCCCCGGACTCAGTGAACTCCACGTCGGCCCTGTGAACGCGTTCGGCGTCGACGAGCGCCGGAATGTCCCGCACCCCCAGCGGCGCGCGGCCGTCGTCCGACTCGTCACCGCGCAGCACGCCGAGCAGACCTCGCATGTCGGACAGTGCGTCGCGGGACGTCGCGGCGACGACCTCCAACGCTCGCCGGCCCGCCTCTGGATCGGCGACGACCGCATAGCGTCCCCCGTCCGCCTGGGCGATGACCGCCGACAACGAATGCGCGACGATGTCGTGCATCTCGCGGGCGATCCGGTTGCGTTCCGCCGCCGCCGCGCGTTCCTCCGACACGTCCTTCTCCGCCTGCAACGCCAGGTTGCGTTCAGCGAGGATCCGGACTTCCCGCAACCTGCTGCGGCGTACCCGCCCCATCGAGCAGACGCCGCTGAGGAGGACCGAGACGACCACGACGTTCATCGTGATGAGCCGGATTCGATCCTCGTCGGCCTGTACGGATGTCACCGTGAACGTCAGGCCACCGGCCAACGCGACGCCAAGTGCGACAAGCGCCAAGAGGGGGCGCCCGTACGCGGAGACCGCATACAGTCCCGCGAGCGTCGCCAGCAGCATCCCTTGCACAGCGCCGCTGTACTCGTTGGTCGCCGACCCGTCCGCCTCCGCCAGGTACAACCCCAGCACGGCGATGCCGCAGACGCCGATGACGGCGGCCGTCGCATCAGGCCGGAGACGGCGCAGAGCCAACGAGCCCACCGCGCACGACGCCAACACCAACGCGACGGCGCCCCCGGTGCTCGACTGTTGCGCCGCAGCGAGGAAAAGCGTGGCGATCAGCAGCACCGCGGCAAGCACTACGTCGACCGCAAGCACGCGGCGGCGACCGGTCGCGGTGTCGGGGTCCAGGGGCATCGCTGTCATCGCTTCCTCAGGATAATGCGGATTCCCCAGGTCGATGCGTTGCCGTCATCGCACTCCGGACCCCGCATCCCGCCCCGATGCGGCGTGCTCACCCGTTCCGCAGCGCATCCACGCTTGCCGCGGCCGCGGCGAGCACGACGGTGAATACGGCGACCACCGCGAACGCGGCCCACGGCCCATGCGCGAGATCCACAGGAAGCGACCCCGGCTGATAGAGCTCCACCGCGTTCCGGAACGGGAGCCACGCAGCGATCCTGTCCCCCACGCCGGGAATGCCCGCCGCCAACGGTTCCAGCGCAGCCGGCCACAGGACGACGAGCACCACAGCGGGGGCGGTATGCCGCACCAGGGTGCCGACCGAGACGCCGATCACCCCGCACAGCGCCCACAGCGGCACCACGACCCAGACCGGCCGGATGTCGCCCGCCGCCCAGTCGAATTCGACGTTCGGCGCCACCACCCCGACGAGGGACAGCACCGCCGCGCCCAGAACCGCTGCACCAGCGCACAGCGCCGCCGACGCACACAACTTTGCGAGGAAGAAGCGCGTCTTGCCCGCATCGGCGAGCAGCGTCATCGCATACGTCCCGTGGGTGTGTTCGGCTGTCGCCGCGACAGTGCCCAACGCCAGCACGACGAGCAGGCCGGTGCTGGCGCCCTCCAGCAACTGTGTCGCCGTCAACGTTCCGTCGGCGGTGAGTGTCCGCATGGCCCCCACGCCCGCGAGTGCGGCGAACGCCAGCAGCACGGTCGCCAACGGAGCGCGAGTGGTGATCATCTTCGTCCATTCGCCCTGCACGTTGGCGATCATCCTGCCGCCCCCGTCCGCACTCCGGCCGGCGGGGCGACGATCACGCTCCCAGCTTCCGGACTGCCGTAATCGAGAGCATCGCCGGTGGCCGCGAGGAATGCGTCTTCCAGCGAACCGCGGACCTCGGTGAGCTCATCGACGCGCAGCCCCGCCGCGAAGCAGACCTGGCCCACCGACGGCGCGTCCAGGCCACCGGCCGGATCCGACAGCGCGAGTGCCCCCGGAGCGGTCGTCTCCACCGCCCATCCCCGGGCGCTGGCCGCGGCACACAGCACCTCCGGCCGGTCCACGCGGACGCGGATCGAGGTCGCGCTCATGGACCGCACGAACTCGTCGGTGTCGTACTGCCCGATGAGGCTGCCGCGGCCTATGACGACGAGACGATCCGCCGTCAGGGACATTTCGGAAAGCAGATGGCTGGACACGAGCACCGTGTTCCCGCACTCGGCGTAGTGGCGGATGAACCGGCGCATCCAGTGCACGCCGTCCGGGTCGAGCCCGTTGAGCGGTTCGTCGAGCACAAGGTGCGCGGGCTCCCCGAGCAGCGCACCCGCGAGCCCCAGACGTTGCCTCATTCCCAGCGAGAAGCCGCCCACGCGCCGGTCCGCGACACCGTCGAGCCCCACCCGGGTCAGCACTGCGCCCACCCGGTCCGCATCGATCCGGCCCACCTGCGACAGCCAGCGCAGGTGAGCGCGGGCGCTACGGCCTGGATGCACCCACCCGGCGTCGAGAAGCGCCCCGACCCTGCTCATCGGCCTGTCAAGCGCACCATAGGAGTGGCCATCGATGTGGGCGCCGCCGCCGTCGGCGCGCTCGAGCCCCAGGAGGATCCGCAGCGTCGTGGACTTGCCCGCGCCGTTGGGGCCGACGAATCCGGTGACCAGTCCGTCCTCCGCGGTGAAGCTCAGCGAGTCCACGGCCATTGTCTCCCCGTACCGGCGGGAGAGCCCCTCCACTTCGATCATCGCGCACACCTCCGTCGTTCGGTCCCGGCGGACCTCGCCGGGCGGTATGCACTCCACTTTGTCGCCGGCGCCCCGCGAGCGCGTCGGAGCACAGGGGGAATTCGACGCGGCGGCCGTCCTACCCCGGTGGGACGGCCGCCGCACGCATCTCGGCCCGCCGACCAAGTCGAAAATGCAACTTCGGGCCCGCCGGCGTGCATTTTCTACTTGGTAGGCGGGCGAGTCGAGCCCATCCGGCCCCGGACACCGCGCAGCATCAGCCACGATGGAGCAATGCGTACTCGTTCCCGTTCCGCCACCTGTGCTCTCGCCGCGGCCGTCGCACTGTTCGCCGCCGGCTGCTCGAGCTCCCCGGCGCCGTCTTCGGGGCAGGATGAGCCCGCACCCGGCATCAGCACCCAGGCCACCGGCACCGTCACCGGCACCCCGGACACCGTGACGGTGGTACTGGCGGTGCAGACGCAGGCCTCGTCGGCCAACGCCGCGCTCGCCGACAACGCGGACAAGGCCAACGCCGTGATCGACCTGCTCAAGGGCAAAGGCATCGCGGCGGAGGACATCAAGACCAGCAACCTGAACCTGCGCCCGCAGCACGGGCCCGATCAGCAGATCACCGGATACCAGGTGACCAACGAGGTCACTGCCACGGTGCACGACATCAGCAAGGCGGGCCCGCTCATCGACGCGGCGGCCGGCGCCGCGGGCGACGCGATCCGTGTGCGGCAAACCGGCTTCTCCATCTCCGACGACAGCGACCTGCGCGCCCAGGCCCGCGCCGAAGCCGTCACCCAGGCGCAGGATCAGGCGAAACAGATCGCCGAGGCGGCCGGCGTGGACCTGGGCAGCGTCCGGTCCATCGCCGAGGTACCCGCGCAGGCCGGTCCCCCGCAGCCGCTCGCGCTCGCCGACCGGGCCGCGACCGCCACTCCCGTGGAGCCGGGCTCACAGGACGTCACGGTCAAGGTCGACGTGGTCTACGACATCGGGTGACCCACGCCCCGAGGTCCCGGGCGAACCTACTCAGCAGTCCGGGTACATTTCAGGCCCCCTGGCGTTCCTGTACCGCTGAGTCGGTCCTCCGTGGTGCCGGCAGCCATCACTCCGCCAGCACCTTCCGCAGCCGGCGGGTGTCGTCGTCGGTCCACTGCGGCGGTTCCAGGATGGCCGCCCAGGCGTCGGCGTAGTCGGCCACGTAGGTGTGCCCGAACCCGTCCGGCACGTCGGTCCCCACCGCCATGTCGGCGCTGAGCTGCAGGAACGTGATGATCGGGTACCACTGCGTGGACGAAAGCACCGCGTCTCCGCGCGGCTCGTCGAGCCAGTCCGGTTCGGACAGCAGCGTGTCCGGGTTCCACCAGGTGATCGGGTCCGAGGCGTGCTGCAGGTACACCACCCGCGTCCCCTCCCATGGGGTGTCGGGACGCTGCAGGTCCTCCGCGTCGGAGATGAAGCGCACCGTCATGCCCTCGCGGTAGATCGGCAGCCATTCCGGCGAGCCCTCGTCACGCTGGGCGGTGAACCGGCGCCACAACTCGTTGTTGCTGGTGGGGCCCACGAACAGCGCGCCGTCGGTCTGCGCGGCCAGGTCGAGGTCGCCGGAGAACGCCGACTCGCCGGAGAACGAGCCGAGGCTCTCGCCGAAGGTCACCAGCCGCGGGCGCCGATCCGCGGGAAGCGTCTGCACCTCGGCCGCGACAGCGCGGAACAGCGCCCGGCCCGCTTGCCGGGCGCGGCTCTGGTCGGCGATGAACGACAGCCAGCTCGGCAGGTAGGAGTACTGCATGCTCGCGATGGCCGTGTCGCCGCCGAACATGTACTCCAGCGAGGTCGACGACGCCTCGTTGATCCAGCCGCTGCCCGTGGTGTTCGCGACGGCGATGACCTGCCGGTCCAGCGCGCCGGTGCGTTCGAGTTCGTCCACCACGCGCTGTGCCCGCTCGACGACCCCGCCGTCGGTGGATGCGAGGCCGGCGTAGACGCGGATCGGTTCGACGGCGGACCGGCCGGTGAAGCGCTCGATCTGTTCCACCGTCGGCCCGTCGGAGACGAACCGCCGTCCCAGCCGCCCCAGTGAGTCCCAGGTGACCAGCGACTCGGCGCTGCCCGAGCGCAGGGGCGTGTCCGGCGGGGCGCTGTCCGCCTCGGTCTCGTCGTTGATGGCGCTGAAGCTGGAGTTGAGACCGGACATCAGCCAGTTCGCGAGCACGCCGTTGGCCAGGGTCACCACCAGCCACCCGGCGAGCACGACACCGGCCACCGCGGCCACGCGGCGGGGCAGGAACCCACGGCCCAGGCGGGTGAGAAGACGTGCCAGCCAGCGGAACCCGCGGCACACCGCGATGATCGCCGCCCATACCAGCACCGCGATCGCCAGCGTCAGCGGATACGCCCACCAGCGCAACCCGTCCGCCGACATGATGGTGCGCAGTTGCGACTGCCAGTGCGCGAACCACACCAGCATCGCCACCGTGCCGCCGGCCGCGGCTACGGGCAGTACCCACCACGCGATGCGTTGGATCATCCGCGGCGGCTCCCACTCCAGCAGCCACCGCAGGAACAGCGCGACGAGGATGCCGATGCCGTAGCCGATGGCTGCCGAGCCGCCGGAGACGGCCCCCTGGAACAGCGGCCCCCGCGGGAGCAAGGTGGGCGTGAGCGACGCCCAGAAGAACAGCAGCGCGCCGACGAGCCCCAGGTAGGGGGCGCCCCTGAACGGAACGCGGGCGCGCGAGCGGGGCCGGCCCTGGTCGGTGCCCTTCGGAGGCGCAATCTGCTCAGTGGTCACACGATGATTCTGGACTGTCCACCGGGGCACGGGCGGTACCGACACCCGCCGCGCGCCGCCGGCGCCGGATGAGCCACACCGCCGCGGCCGCGACCACCACCACCGTCAGTGCCACCGCCGACCCGGCGCCCAGCCAGCGGACCACCTCCTTGTAGGAGCGGCCCACCACGAAGCCGATGGCCACGTTGGCCGCACCCCATGTGAGCGCAGCGGCGACGTCGGCCAGCAGGAACGGGCGCAGCCGCATCCCCGATGCGCCCGCCAGCGTGGGCATCAGCGTGCGGACGAAGGCGATGTAGCGGCCGACGAACACCGCGAGCGGCCCGCGCCGTGCGATCAGCGCCTTGGTCTGCTCACGCCTGCGGCGCCGACGCGGCGACATCGGCCGGCCCTGCATGCGGTCGCCCAGCAGGTGGCCCACCCCGAAGCCGGTGAGGTCGCCCAGCACCGCGGCCCCGACGACCACGGTGGCCATCGGCCACAGTTCCGCGTGGCCAAGGCTGGCGAGCGCTCCGCCGACGATCGCCGCCGTCTCGCCCGGGACGACGAAACCCACCAGCAGCGCGACCTCGGCGAACACCAGAGCCCCGACGATGGCATAGACCACGGCCCCGTTCAGCGTCAACAGCTGCTCGAAGAACTCGGTCATGGTGCCGCCCGCCGATCGTCCGCCGCCCCCGGGCGTGGAGGCGCCATCGCTCTCCCGCCGCGACCGGCCGGGGGCGTGCGCGGCGCAGGAGAATGCCGACCTGTGAGAATACAGCCTCGCACGCGAGACCGGACGCGCGGCCGACGGCGGGGCGGGCGGTCCCTGTCAGCGGGAGGCGCGTCCCCCGCCGGCGAGGCACCCGCCACACTGCCCGCCCGCGCCGCACCCCGGCCGCGCCGCAGTGGCACGATGGTCGGGTGAGCATCTCAGACAATGTGCGCCCCGAGTCCACACCTGCACCCCTGGACTACCCGGCACACCGCGCCCTGGAGCAGTCGCAGAAGCTCCAGAACGTCCTCTACGAGATCCGCGGACCGGTGCACGCCCACGCCGCGCGCATGGAGGCCGAGGGCCACCGGATCCTCAAGCTCAACATCGGCAACCCGGCCACGTTCGGTTTCGACGCGCCGGACGTGATCATGCGCGACATGATCGCCGCACTCCCGTACGCGCAGGGGTATTCGGAGTCCAAGGGCATCCTGTCGGCCCGCCGCGCCATCGTCACGCGCTACGAGCTGGAGCCCGGCTTCCCCCACCTGGACGTGGAGGACATCTTCCTGGGCAACGGCGTCTCAGAGCTCATCACCATCACCATGCAGGCGCTGCTCAACGACGGCGACGAGGTGCTGATCCCCGCCCCCGACTACCCGCTGTGGACGGCGATGACCTCGCTGGCCGGGGGCACCCCGGTGCACTACCTGTGCGACGAGGACAACGGCTGGCAGCCGGATATCGAGGACCTGGAATCGAAGATCACCCCGCACACCAAGGCGCTGCTGGTGATCAACCCCAACAACCCCACCGGCGCCGTCTACTCGCGCGAGGTGCTCGAGCAGCTCGTCGAGCTGGCCCGCAAGCACCGGCTGCTGCTGCTGGCGGACGAGATCTACGACCGCATCCTCTATGACGGCGCCCAGCACACATCGTTGGCGTCGCTGGCGCCCGACATGCTGTGCCTGACGTTCAACGGCCTGTCGAAGACGTACCGTGTGGCCGGGTACCGCGCCGGCTGGCTGGCGGTCACCGGCCCCAAGGGGCATGCGACGGGGTTCCTCGAGGGCATCAACCTGCTGGCATCCACGCGCCTGTGCCCCAATGTGCCCGCGCAGCACGCGATCCAGGTGGCGCTGGGCGGCTATCAGAGCGTCAACGACCTGATCCTGCCCGGCGGGCGGCTGCTGGAACAGCGCGACGCCGCCGTCAGCGGCCTCAACGCCATCCCCGGCGTCTCGTGCGTGGCGCCCAAGGGTGCGTTGTACGTGTTCCCGCGGCTCGATCCGGAAGTGCACGAGATCCACGACGACGAGCAGCTGGTGCACGACCTTCTCACCAGCGAGAAGATCCTGGTCACCCAGGGCACCGGCTTCAACTGGCCGCACCCGGACCACCTGCGGATCGTCACGCTGCCGTGGGCCCGCGACCTGTCCGTGGCCGTCGAGCGGCTGGGCAACTTCCTGGCGGGCTACTCGCAGTAGGCGGCACGCCTCATTTGCCGCTTCCGTCCCCGGGCGCCGTTCGACGGCAGGTCAGGCGCCGGGCAGCGGTATCTCGATGGGCGGCAGCCCCGGAATGTTGATCTCCAGCGGAGGCGGCGCGGGCTGAGGCGCGGGCGCCTGCTGCGGCGGCGGTTGCGGGGCCTGCTGCGGCGGGGGCGCCGCAGGCTGCTCCTCGGTGACCGGCGGCGGGGGCGGCTCCGGAGCCGGGGGAGGCGGCGGAGGTGCGGGCGCCCGCTGTGTCACCGGCGGCGGGGGCGCGGGCGCCTCGGTGGTCACCGGCTCGGGCGGGGGCGGCGGAGGCACCTCGGGCGCCTTCGTCGTCGACGCCGGTGACGGCGCGGCGGGCGACGTGGGCAGAGTGGTCGACTCCGGGCCGGAGGCGGTGTCGTTCCCGGCCAGCACCCCACTGGCCGCCACAGCCCCGACGACGAGCCCCGCCAGCAGGACCAGGCCCACGATGCCGGCCACGGCCGCGGCCGACGACGTCCAGTCCGGGCCCCGCCGGGAACGCTCCGCCACCGGCGCCCAGTCCCCGTCCGAAGCCGCCCCCGACGCTCCGACGGCCTCCCGGCTGGGCAACAACGAAGCCCCCCGCGCCACAACCGATTCCGGCTTCTCGGGGACGATCACCGGCAGACCCAGCTCACGCTCGACCACCTCGGCGTCGAACTGCTCGTGGATGCGCTCGCCCACCAGCACGACCAGGTCCGCCATCACGCCGCTGAGCTGTTGCGCGGCGTCGACGACCATCGCGACGCCTTCGAGCACGTCCACGTCCGCCGCCGCTAGCTTGTCGGTGGAGATGCGCTGGATATCGCCCACCATTGCGCCGTCGGCGTCGACGATGCCGCAGCTGTAGCGCCACGAGTCCACATTGCACACCGCGACGTGCCGGGCGAAGCCCACCTGCCGGGTCGCCATCAGCTCGGCCAGGGCAGCGACGGGTGTGGGCATCAGGCTGTAGTGGGTGAGACCGGCGGCATCCGTACCCATCGTGATGCGCTTGGCCTGGTCCGCGTCGTGGTAGGCGAACACGACCGAGCGGATGGTGCGGTCGATGCGCGCCGCCGCGCCCTGCCCCGCACGACCGGCCAGCAGTGGTCGGAGGGCGTAGGCCACCTGCTCCTCCGGCGTGCCGTAGGCGGGGACGTCCGTGAGCAACCGCGCCGCGTCGAGTACCTCCACCGAACGCCTGCGGACACCGCGGCCGCCGTGCACCGCCGGGTCGCCGGACATGGGTGCGTCCGCGAGGGCCATGCGGACGTCGTCGCCGTTGATGCAGACGCCGAGGATCGCGCTCATCCGCGCCTCACCCGGTGCGCGCGCCTGCCCGTTCGCCTCACGATCCGCGCGATCCACTGTGCCCTCCCTCCACGCCGGGACGCCCATCCTGCCTGAACATCCCCAACGCGTCGCCGGACAGATCACGAGCGTTCCGGCGACGCGAACCAGGCCAGCCCCACCATACTTGCGCTGCGGCGATGAGGCGCGGCGATACTGCGAAAACCCTCGACTTCACACCCGGGTGGCGACGGCCCGTCCTCAGCGGCGGAAGTTCAGGTACGCGCGCGACGGCGTGGGCCCCCGCTGGCCCTGGTACTTGGAGCCCACCGACGCGCTGCCGTAGGGGCTCTCGGAGGGGCTGGTCAACCGCAGCAGGCACAACTGGCCGATCTTCATGCCCGGCCACAGCGTGATGGGCAGGTTCGCGACGTTCGAGAGTTCCAGGGTGATGTGGCCGGAGAAGCCCGGGTCGATGAACCCGGCCGTCGAATGCGTCAGCAGCCCCAGCCGGCCCAGGCTCGATTTGCCCTCGAGGCGCCCGGCGAGATCGTCGGGCAGCGTGCAGCACTCCATGGTGGCGCCCAGCACGAACTCGCCCGGGTGCAGGACGAAGGGCTCGTCGTCGCCCGGGTCCACCAGCGTGGTCAGCTCGTCCTGCTGCTGCGCCGGGTCGATGTGGGTGTACCGGGTGTTGTTGAAGACCCGGAAGAACTTGTCCAGCCGCACGTCCACGCTCGACGGCTGCACCAGAGCATCATCGTAGGGCTCGATGCCGAGGCGGCCGGAGTCGAGCGCGGCGCGGATATCGCGGTCGGAGAGCAGCACCAGCACAGCCTAACGGGGACCCGGGGGGCGGCATGGACAGGCTCCGCCGGCGATCTGCTAGAGTCTGTGCCTGCAGGCAACGCAGCAGTGTGATTCACGTGTTTTCGCTGGTCACACAGCCAAGATCGCCTCGATGCCGATGTAGTTCAATGGTAGAACATCAGCTTCCCAAGCTGAATACGCGGGTTCGATTCCCGTCATCGGCTCCACGCAGGTCAGAGCGAATTTTCGGCCCACTGCGACCTGCCCATTTGCGGCCGAAACCCGTTATTCGTGCCCGGCGCGTGCCCACACATGCCCAAGGATACGACCCGGTCAAAAGTACCGCGGTGGCTCCACTCCGGGGCGGTCGTCTACCACGTCCACGTTCGTGAGCGCCAGAACCGCGTCGACGGTGTCCGCTGATCCCCCGATCGTGGCGTAGTGCGGGTCGATGTCGCACGTGACGCACCAAGCGCGGTCGGCCGGCCAGACGAACGCCGGCGTCGGCGCCTCCATGGCGCCCAGCAACGCATTCAATTGGCTGTCCCAGGTCTCCGCATCCGCGACAGCGCCGTGGAAAAGGAAGAAGTCCCGGTTCGGAATCGTCAGCCTCGGCATCGGATCGTCCGCGTGGAAGCAGGGCCAACCCTCCCAGACGAGGAAATAGCAGTCAGCCGGCGTGCAGGTGAAGCTGGCCAGCTCCGACAGCACGACACCGATCTGCTCGTTGTCGTTCATCGCATCGGCGACCGCCCGAACTTCGCTCCCGCGCTGCCCGTACCGATCCGGATCCGGGATGAGCCGCAGGCGCGCGTAGCTGTCGAAACAGAACGGGCCACGAGAGACCAACCGATCCCACTCCTCGGTGCGGTCCGCTATCCACTGCGCCGGCGTCAGATCCGCCATCCGTGTGATGCTCACGTGGACGTCTCTGCGCCGGGCCACCGACCGACGTGCTTACAGAGTTCGCCGATCGGCGCGACCGCCACATCACCGTGCGGGTCCACCCAGAACGGTTCCCCCGCACGCACGCCGGGAGTCAGCAGGTGGCGTCCTCGGCTGGGCCACTGCACGAACTCGTATCCGGCGAGATCGTCTTGCACGGCTTCGGCCGTCCGCACCGCGGCCTCACCGTACGAGGCGTCCATCGTCAGGCCCGTCAGGCCCGTCATGCCGCCGAAACCGCCGACGCCCCGGCCGCTCTCCCACCCGATCGACACGAAGTGGTCGTCACGGATTGATAGCCACCACTCGAGCTGATCGACGTCCACCTCCCGCCCGTAGCGCAGGCAGCGCAGGTCACGGACGACAGCCTCAAGGGCGCGCCACCACGTCACCGGCGGGGCGAAACCGGGACCGCTCACCCGCCCCGATCCGGCCCCGGACCCCAATCCGGACTGCGAAACCCGCCACACGAAGCATTCTTCGCCCCACGGACCAAGCTCGGTCATGCAGCCGTCCTGCCAGCCCGGGACACCGGATTCGGCAGCCCGCCGCGGCGGGCACGCCGGCCTGCGCGGGCGACCGGCCGCGGACTCGCCGGCCGATCGCCCCGCAGCATCGACGTCCTAGTCGAACGTTCCCCAGCCGTACAGCACGCTCAGCACGATCGCGAGGACCACCAGCACGCCGATGATCCCGGTCCACACGAACGCCTGCGTCTTCGACGGCGGGTCGTAAGGGTTCAGCTCGGCCTTCAGCTCTTCCGCGTTCACACTCATCATCTCCTCAAAGAACCGCAACGGCGACTGCACAGAACGATACGGAACCGCCACCCGCACGGCGTGCCGACCCCGGACTAGGACCGGGCGCTCTCCGCCGTCCGGAACCCCGCCTCACCAGGAATCCGGAATCTGTTTCAACTTCTTGCGAATCCGCCCACGGTGAGGTGGCCCGCCCTCTATCCTCAGTCTCAATGCCGTGACCGCCCGCTGCCCCCGCGCGCTCGTTCATCGCTGGGCCTGGCCTTGCCACGGCGCCGTATCCCACAGAAGGCAGGCCCTCGATGGCGCCCGACTCCCCCGATCACCCCCACCCCGATCCTTCTCAGGACGATCGTTCTCATATCACCGAGCCCCGTTCCGGTTCGGACTTCCCGCGTCGCAGCTTCCTCGGCGGCGCGGGTCTCCTGCTCGCCGCCGGCGCCGGGGCCACCCTGGGCACGTCGCTGGTCCCCGGGACCGCGCCGAGTGCCGGCGCCGCGGCCCTCGGCGGTGCGGTGCGCAAGCGCCCCAACATCGTCATCATCATGACCGACCAGGAGCGCCAGCCCATCCACTGGCCCGAGGGCTGGGCGGCGGAGAATCTCCCGCAGCGCCAGCGGCTCGTCGACACCGGCCTGTCGTTCATCCACAACGCGTGCAATTCCACGATGTGCTCGCCCAGCCGCAGCACCCTGTTCACCGGCGTCTTCCCCGCCCAGCACGGGGTGTTCCGCACGCTGACCTCGGGCGGCACGCTGTCGCCGTCGGAGCCCGTGCTTTCCCCGGACACCCCCAACATGGCCCGCCTGCTGTCCGCGGCCGGCTACAACGTGCACTACCGGGGCAAGTGGCACATGAGCAAGGGCGCCGACGGCTACGACCCCTCCACCGAGGACATCGAGGGATTCGGGTTCCACGGGTGGCAGCCGCCCGAGGCCGGCCAGGACATCGCGCCCGAGCACTTCGGCGGCGGCACCGCCAACATCGACCAGCAGTACGCGGACGAGGCCGTCGAGTTCCTCAACACGGTGCAGACCGACGCCGACCGCCCCTTCGCCCTCATCGCCAGCTTCGCCAACCCGCACGACATCCTCGCCTACCCGCAGACGTGGGACCAGGAGATGCCGGACGGCGGCACCAACTACCGCGACGCCGCGCCCGGCTGTTTCGAGATGGGCATCGAGCTGCCGCCGACCTTCCGCGAGGTCCTCGCGCTCAACCACAAGCCGCGCGCTCAGACGCAGGTCAACCTCGCGTCGCAGATGGGGCTGGGCCCGCTCATCGGCGACGACCGCGCGCGCAACTACGCCAACTTCTACGCGTACGTGCAGAAGGTGGTGGACGCGCACATCGGGGCGGTCATCGACGCGGTCGAGGCCAACGGCCTGCGCGATGACACCATCATCATCCGCCTGGCCGACCACGGCGAGATGGGCATGTCGCACGGCGGCATGCGGCAGAAGGTCTTCAACGCCTACGAGGAGACGATGCTGGTGCCGCTGGTCGTCAGCAACCCGCGGCTGTTCCCGTCCGCGGTGACGACCGGCGCGCTGTCGAGCCTGATCGACGTCATGCCCACGCTCGCGACCATCGCCGACGTCCCCGCCAAGGCGCGCAGCGGATTCGGCTTCCACGGCGTCGACCTCTCGCCGATCATCGACGACGCGGCCGCCAACCCCGCGTCGCCCACCGCGTCGGTGCAGGACGTGCTCCACTACACGTTCGACGACGACAACATCGGTCAGCCCGACGGCCAGACGGCGGTGCAGCAGCCGAACCACCTGCGCACTATCCGCGAGCGGACGCGCAAGTTCTCGATGTACTTCGACCCGGCATGGCAGGAACCGCCGGTGTTCGAGATGTACGACATGGCGGCCGACCCGCTGGAGCTCAAGAACCTGGCGGACCCGTTCGCCCCCGACCGGTTCCGGCCGGACATGTTCGTCGAGATGCTCGCCAGGCTGGTCGCCGTCATGGCGGAGAAGGGCACGACGCCCGCGGGCATGCCCGCGGTGCCGCCGCTGCCGGAGATGCCGCCCGGGTCCGTGCTGCCCGGCCTTCCGCCGCTCTCGGTGTCGTGATCACGGGCTGACCGCGCCGCATGACCTCCTGACCGCGCCGTCACGCGCAGGCGCCGGTTCCCGTCGGCGCCCGCGCGTAGCGTGACGCCCTACACAAACCGAACGCAGAGGACTACAGTTAACAATGATTAACCCAAACGGGTGATCCGATCGCGTAGAGAGGCGGTTTTCCGTGGCCGACGCCGGCACCCCGCAAAACCCTGGCACCCCGCAAAACCCTGGCACCCCGCACACCACTGCCGACCCGCACACCCGCGTCCCGGAGCCCGGCACCGACTTGGGCGCCTACGTCGACGACCTCATCGCCGGCTACAGCGGTTCCAACGTCTCCGCCGCGCACCTTCTGTGCGATAGGCACGCCCCCGACTCCGTGGCCTTCACCGTCATCGACGCCGAGCTCGGCTCCGTGGACATCACCTTCGGCGAGTTGCGCACCCGGTCCGAGCAGGGTGCCGCGGCGCTGGCCGAGCTGGGAGTGGGGCCCGGGGACGCGGTCGCCACGCTCATGGGCAAGTCGGCCGACCTGGTCTACACGCTGGTCTCGATCTGGCGGCTCGGCGCCGTCCACGTGCCGCTGTTCACCGCCTTCGCCTGGCCCGCGATCGAGCTGCGCATGAGCGGCAGCGGCGCGAAGGTCGTCGTCGCCGACCCGGGCCAGCGCGACAAGATCGAGGACCCGGTCGGCGCGAAGATCGTCATCGCCGACGGCGGAACCGGCGCCGTCGGCCGCGACGGCGACCTGGCGCTGTCCACCCTCGTCGACGCGCAGCGGCCCGGCCGCCCCGCCGCCGTCACCGGCTCGGACGCGCCGCTGGTCATGATCTTCACCTCCGGCACCACCGGCAAGCCCAAGGGTGTGCCCGTCCCGGTGTATTCGCTGGCCTCGTTCCACGAATACGTCCAGCTGGGGCTCGACGTCCGGGACACGGACGTGTTCTGGAACGCCGCCGACCCGGGCTGGGCCTACGGCCTCTACTACGGGATCCTCGGGCCGTTGACCCTGGGACGCCGCAGCCTGCTGCTGTCCTCGGGGTTCTCGCCGGAGCTCAGCGCCAGAGTCATCGAACACTTCGGCGTCACCAACTTCGCCGCCGCGCCCACCGTCTACCGGTCCATGCGGGCCAAGGCCGACGCGCTGCCCGCGAGCCTGCCGCTGCGGCGCGCGTCGTCGGCAGGAGAGCCGCTCACCCCCGAGGTCATCGAGTGGTCCCAGCAGATCTTCGGCGTCCCCGTGCGCGACCACTACGGGCAGACCGAGCACGGGATGATGATCATCAACGGCTGGCACGAGTCGATCCAGCGCCCGCTGCGCGACGGCTCCATGGGGCACACGCTCCCCGGGTGGACGGCGGCCGTCCTGTCGGAGGACTCCACCGACGTGCTGCCCGCCGGCGAGGTGGGCCGCGTCGCCATCGACGTGCCCGCCAGCCCGCTGATGTGGTTCCGCAGCTACCACGAGGCGCCCGAGAAGACGGCCGAGCGCTTCGCCGACGACGGCCGCTGGTACCTCACCGGAGACGCCGGCCGCACCGACGACGAGGGCTACTACTACTTCTCGTCCCGCGACGACGACGTCATCCTCATGGCCGGCTACCGCATCGGCCCGTTCGACGTGGAAAGCGTGCTGTCCACGCACCCCGCCGTCGCGGAGTCGGCGGTGATCGGCGTCCCCGACGAACTGCGCGGCGAGGTTCTCGAGGCGTACGTGGTGCTCCGCACGGGCATCGCCGGCGGCGAGGAGCTCACCGACGAGCTGCAAAAGCACGTCAAGACCGGGTTCGCCGCGCACGCATACCCGCGCGTCGTCCACTTCGTCGACGAGCTGCCGAAGACGCCCAGCGGCAAGATCCAGCGGTTCCTGCTGCGCAAGCAGCGCGCCACCGAGGTGCGCGGCGACTGACCGCTGCGGACCCGCCGGGCCGGCGCCGGTGGGTCCGCAGCGCCGGCGGCGCCTCCCGCCGTTCATGCTTACGCTGGCGACCATGAGCATTCCCGCAATCACTCTCAATTCCGGAACGTCGATCCCGCAGCTGGGCCTGGGCGTCTGGCAGGCGTCCGACGAAGAGACCGAGCGTGCCGTCGGGGCGGCCCTGAACGCCGGGTACCGGCACATCGACACCGCAACCGCATACGGCAACGAAGAAGCAGTGGGCCGTGGGCTCGCTGCATCGTCGGTGCCGCGCGAGGACGTCTTCGTCACCACCAAGCTATGGAACGCCGACCACGGCCACGACCAAGCCCTCGCCGCCGTCGACGCGAGCCTGCAGCGCCTGGGCACCGACTACGTGGACCTCTACCTGATCCACTGGCCGCTGCAGGACCGCGACCGGCTGCTGCGCACCTGGGACGCGATGGAGGAGATCGCCGAGTCGGGCCGCGCCAAGGCCATCGGCGTATGCAACTTCGAGCCGCACCACCTGCAGCTTCTCGTCGACCGCGGCGGCATGCTCCCCGCCGTCGACCAAGTGGAGCTCAATCCCAACCTCACGCAGAAGGACGTCCGCACCGAGGCGGAGAAGCTGGGGGTAGCGGTCGAGTCATGGAGCCCGCTGGGCGGCACGTCCCGCTCCGGGTGGGGGCCCGACTCCAAGCCGAACACGCTCCTGGGCGACGACACCATCGGCACCATCGCGCGGGAGCACGGCGTCTCCCCCGCACAGGTGCTCATCCGCTGGCACCTGGACAACGGGCTCATCGTGATCCCCAAATCCGTGCACCCGGAGCGGATCGCGCAGAACTTCGACGTGTTCGGCTTCGCCCTCACCGCCGACGACCTGACGCGGATCGCCACGCTCGACGACGGCACCCGGCTGGGACTGCACCCGGACGAGATGAACCTCGGCGCGCAGTAAGTCCGTGGGAGCAGCGAGTCGGACACAGGTCCGGGCCGTGCGTCGCCTAGGATGCGTCGAGTGACTCAGCTCGACCCGGACGTCGAACGGGCGACGACGGCCGGCGCCACGACGCCGGTCCCCGCAGCGCGGGGCGACGCTGCCGGGAACGGCGCCGACGCCGCCCCGGGTACCGCTGTGGACGGCGCGGCCGCCGAACACCGGCGCAAGCTGGTCCGCATCCGCCGCAGCTGCTACGCGGCGTGGGCCGTGGTCGTGGTGCTGTGGCTGACGTTCTTCGGGTTCCCCTTCGACCGCAACCGCCTGCTGATCCTCATCTGCCTGGGCCTGCTCACCGTCAGCATCGGCCGCCGTCCTCTGCTGGGGGTGATCCGCGACTGGCTGCCGTTCGCCCTGCTGCTGGCCGCCTACGACCTGAGCCGGTATCTGGCCATCATCATCGGGCTGCCCACCCACTGGCACCTGGCGGTGGACGTGGACAAATGGATGTTCGGCGGCACCGTCCCCACCGTGTGGTTGCAGGAACAGCTCAAGACGGCGCAGATCCCCTGGTGGGAGATCATCACCAGCACCGTCTACATGTCGTTCTTCCTCATCCCCTACGTGGTGGCCGCGTTCCTGTGGGTGCGCGACAGGGTGTCGTGGCGCAAGTACGTCATCCGGTTCGTCGCCATCTCCTTCGCCGCGCTGATCGGCTACATTTTCGTGCCCGCCGCACCGCCGTGGGCCGCGGCGCGGTGCACCGCCGAGCAGGTGGTGGACGGCCCATCCAACCCGGACTGCATGTTCAGCGACCCGGCCGACACCCCCGACGGCGGACTGCTCGGCCCCATGACCACGCACCAGCCCGGAGCCGAGCAGTATGTCGAGCGCATCTCCACGCGCGGCTGGGATGCCACACACCTGATGGCGGCCCGCAAGGTGGTCGAATCCGGGCAGAAGAACTCCAACATGGTGGCGGCGATCCCCTCACTGCACGCGGGCCTCACGGCGCTCATCGCCATGTTCATGTGGCCGCGCGTGCGCAAAAGGTGGCGGCCCCTGTGGGCGGGCTACGCGCTGACCATGGCGTTCGCCCTCGTCTACACGGCCGAGCACTACGTGTTCGACATCCTCATCGGCTGGGCGCTGGCCGTGGCGGTGCTGCGGCTCTGCCCGCCGGTGGACCGGTGGTGGGACAGCACCGGGCCGAAGATCTCCGCGCGATTCAGCGCGTGGCGCGCGCGGCGTGCGGCGGCGGGCGCGCAGGTCGAGGGGGCCGGCGCTGAGGGCTCGGCGGCTGCGGGGGCCGATGCGCGGGGCGCCGGCGCGGGAGGGGCCGGCGCGTGGTGACGCCCGAAGTTCGAGCGCGCCGCCCTTGTCGCGCCCGAAGTTCGAAGGCGCCACGGGTCGCGCTCGAACTTCAGGCGCGACGTGCACGTCGCGCCTGAAGTTCGAAGGCCACGGCTCGTCGCGCCCGCAGTTGACGCATCTGGTCTGCAATTACGGACCCGACCCGACAACTTCGGGCGTGACATCGAGTCACGCCGGAAGTTCGAACGCGACGTGCACATGATGCCCGAAGTTCGAGCTGCACCCGGCGTCACGCCGGAAGTTCGAACGCGACACCGCGCCGGCCCGCAACCTGGGACCATCAGCTCGTACAGCATCAGCACGGACACAGCGCCCGCAGAGGAGGAGCAACCGGTGACCGACGAGCAGACCGCGGCGGACATGCCCGCCAACGCCAAGCGGGTGCGCGCGGAGGACGCGTTCGACGTGGACGCGGTGGCGCGATGGCTCAGTGCGACCGCCGGAATCGCCGGCACTCCCGAGGTGCGCCAGTTCGCGGGCGGCGCATCCAACCTCACCTACCTGCTGCGCTATCCGGACCGTGACCTGGTGCTGCGCCGGCCGCCGGCGGGGGCGAAGCCGGCGTCGGGCCATGACATGCACCGCGAGTTCCGGATCCAGCAGCTGCTCGCGCCCGCGTTCCCGCACGTGCCGGAGATGGTGGGGCTGTGCACCGACCCGGCGGTGCTGGGCAGCGACTTCTACGTGATGGAGCGCGTGCACGGCACGATCCTTCGGGGCGACGCCGACGTCGCGCTCACGCCCGCGCAGACCGGCACCCTATGCGCCCGGATGGTGGACCTGCTGGTGGAGCTGCACTCCGTCGACCCGGTCGCCACCGGCACCGACGAGTTCAGCCGCGGCCCCGGGTACGTGTCCCGCCAGGTGTCGGGCTGGACCCGCCGGTTCGCCAAGGCCCGTACCGACAACGTCCCCGACTTCGCCGCGGTCACCGGCTGGCTCGACGCGCACCAACCGCCGGACGTGCGGCACGCCGTCATCCACGGCGACTTCCGGCTGGACAACCTGCTGCTGGGCCCCGAGTCGGACGGCGATCCCACGCCGCTCCGCCCGGTGGCCGTACTCGATTGGGAGCTGGCCACGGTGGGCGACCCGCTGATGGACTTGGGCGCCACGCTCGCCTACTGGGTGCAGGCCGACGACGAGCCGATGATGCGCCTGACCAAGCGCCAGCCGTCCGACCTGCCGGGGATGCTCACTCGCGAACAGATCGTGCAGCGCTACCTCGAAGCCACCGGGCTGCACACCGACAACTGGCGGTTCTACGAGGTATACGGGCTGTTCCGGCTGGCGGTGATCGCGCAGCAGATCTACTACCGCTACTACCACGGGCAGACCACCAACCCTGTGTTCCAGGACTTCTGGCAGATCGTGGCATACCTCGAGCAGCGGTGCCGCCGGCTGATCGCGGAGTAGGCAGGAGTCGACGAGCAGGCCGCTTGAGCCGCTCTGCCCGCCCGACAACTCACGAAAGCTTCACTCCCCGTAGTGGTATCGGCATGCAGCGACGCGGATCTCGTCGCCGATGATCTTGTACACCAACCGGTGCTCGAGGGTGATCCGCCGCGACCAGTAGCCCTGGAATCCGTGCCTGAGCTGCTCGGGCTTCCCGATGCCCTCATTGCCGTTCCGCTGGATATCGCGGATCTGCGCGTTGATGCGCTCGAGGGTCTTGCCGTCCTGCGCCTGCCACCACAGGTAGTCGTCCCACGCCGACCCGTCCCAGACCAGCCTCATTCGGCGAGATCCCGCTCGACCCCTTCTCCCGATTCGAGTCGCCCGATGGCGGCGAGGAGGCGACGCGCATTCTCGGGACTCTTGAGCAGGTACGCCGTCTCCTTGAGGGACTCGTACTCGTCGAGCGCCAAATCACCCCGCTGCCAGCCTCACCCCGCCTCCTGATCTTCCGCCGCCCGCGCCCTCTCCCCCGGCAGCCGCAGCGGGAGCAGCGCCGCCAGCCCCGCGCCGATCACGATCAGCAGGCCGACGATGCCGGCCCGGTCGGCGCCGAACAGCCACGAGAACAGCCCGAACAGCGTCGGCGCCAGGAACGACACCGCGCGGCCGGATGTGGCATAGAGCCCGAACATCTGGCCCTCCCCGCCGGGCGGCGACAGGCGCGCCATCGCCGACCGCGCCGACGCCTGCGCCGGGCCGATGAACAAGCAGAGCACGAGCCCGCACGCCCAGAACGCCACCGACCCCGACGACGCCAGCAGCGCCGTGCCCACCACCATCATCGACGCCAGCGAGAACACGATCACCGGCTTGGCGCCCACCCGCTCCTCGCATTGGCCGCCCGCCACCGCGCCCACTGCGGCGACGACGTTGGCGGCCACTCCGAACATGAGCACGTCCGACGACGACACCCCGTACACGCCCACCCCCAGCACGGCACCGAAGGTGAACACGCCCGCCAGGCCGTCGCGGAACAGCGCCGACGCGGCGAGGAATCCGAGGGTGCGCCGGTCCGTGCGCCACAGCCGGCGCAGGTCGGCGAACAGCGCCCGATAGGCGCCGGCCATGTCGGCGAGCCGGCCGCGGAAACCAGACGCGCGCGGCGCCGCCTCCGTCGCGGGCACCTCCGGGACCACGAGGAAAAGCGGCACCGCGAAGGCGACGAACCACACCGCGGCGAACAGCACCACGAGGCGGATGTTCATGCCGTCGGCGCTCGGCAGGCCCAGCAGCCCGCGGGTGTCCCCGTCGCCCGCGATGAATCCGGCATATACGAGGAGCAGCAGCACGACACCGCCCACGTAGCCCGCCGACCAGCCGATCCCGGACACCCTCCCCTGCGTCTCGGGCGTCGAGACCTGCCGCAGCATCGCGTAGTAGGGCACGTTGGCCAGCTCCGACAGCACCGACGCCGACGCGAGCAGCACCAGCCCCAGGAAGAAGTACGGCTCGGAATCGCGGACGAAGTACATCGTCGCCATAAGCGCGATCGTGCACGCGGTGAGGACGGCGAGCGAGCGTTTGCGGCGTCCCCGCGCATCGGCCCGCCCGCCCATGATCGGCGCCGTCACGGCCAGGACGAACCCGGCGACGCCCAACCCCCATCCCAGCCACGTGCTCGACGAGATGCCGCCCGGCGAGCCCTCCCCCACCTGGTCGGTGAGGTACACCGAGAACACGAACGTGAACACCACCGCGTTGAACGCCGCCGCGCCCGCATCCCAGGACGACCACGCCAGGACGGCGCGTCGCCCCGCCGGCGCTGCCCCGCGCGAGGTCCCCGTCATGGGTGCAGCCTATGGTGCGGCCGCCCATCGCCGTGGACTGTTCACCGCCGCGCGGCCCCCGCGCACCTACCGCTACGCGCGCCCGGCCGGGTCCACCGCCTCGGATTCACGCACGGGCGGCGGCGGGGTGCCGTCGCCGAAGGGCCGGCCGCCCAGTTCCTCGCGGCCGTGCGGGGTGAGCCAGACGGAGGTGTCGGGCCCCAGCGGCACGATCCCGGTGGGGTTCACGTCGCGGTGGACCAGGTAGTAGTGCTGCTTGATCTGCCGGAAGTCGGTGGTGTCGCCGAAGCCGGGCGTCTGGAACAGGTCGCGCGCATACGCCCACAGCACCGGCATCTCGGTGAGCTTGGTGCGGTTGCACTTGAAGTGCCCGTGGTAGACGGCGTCGAACCGGGCGAGCGTGGTGAACAGGCGCACGTCGGCCTCGGTGATGGTGTCGCCCATGAGGAACCGGCGCGTCGACAGTCGCACGGACAGCTCGTCGAGCCGCGCGAACAACGCCAGGAACGCCTCGTCGTACGCCTCCTGGGAGCCAGCGAAGCCGGCCTTGTACACCCCGTTGTTCACGTCGACGTGGATGGTCGCCATGAGCTCGTCCATCTCGTCGCGCATCGACTCGGGGTAGAGCTCCGGCGCGCCGTCGCGGTGCAGCGCCGCCCACTGGGTGGAGAAGTCCAGCGTCATCTGTTTGAAGTCGTTGGTGACCACCTTGCCGGAGGATTCCTCGACGAGGGCCGGCACCGTGATGCCGCGCGGGTAGTCGGGGTAGCGGGCGAAGTACGCGTCCTGCAGGCGCGGGATCTTCAGTACCGGGTCCACGCCGCCCGGGTCCAGGTCGAAGGTCCAGCTCCGCTGGTCATGGGTGGGGCCGCAGAGCCCCAGCGACAGCGCGTCCTCGAGCCCCAGCAGCCGACGGACGATCAATGTCCGGTTGGCCCACGGGCAGGCGCGTGCCGCGACGAGGCGGTACCTGCCGGCCTCGACGGGCCACCCGGAGGAGCCGTCCGCGGTGATGCGGTCGGAGATGTAGTTCTCGTCGCGGTTGAACGCCTCTCCCTGCTCCACGTACGAACCACCCGGCTCCACGTACGAACCCTGTTCGCCGCCCTGCTCCTGCGCCATCGGCACTCCATTCGTCGTACGTCGCCCGTGCGGGCACCGCGTCCCGGCCCCCAGGCTATGCGAATCGCGCCGAGGTGTCCGCCCGCCTCACCAGCCCACCGGCGGCGCCGACAGCAGTAGATTCGGCTGCATGGACGCGCGCGAGTGGGATGAGCGGTACACCGACGCCGGATACGTCTGGGGAGCTTCGGCGAACGAGGTGGTAGTGGAGCTGACGACGCCCTTGCCGCCGGGCCGCGCGGTGGACATCGGCAGCGGGGAGGGCCGTAATGCAGTGTTCCTGGCGACGCGAGGCTGGCTCGTGGAGGGCATCGACTTCTCGCAGGTGGCGCTGGACAAGGCCGCGGAGCTGGCGCGGCCTTCTCCGCAGTCCGTGATCGAACGGCTGACGTGGACGTGCGCGGACCTGACCACCGCAGACTTCGGCTCCGGGCTGGACCTGGCGCTGATCGTCTATATCCATCTGCCGCCGGAGCAGCGCCGGGGGCTTCTGCGGCGGGCCCAGGACGCGCTGGCTCCGGGCGGCGCGCTGCTCATGCTGGGCCACCACGGCCGCAACATCGCCGAAGGCGTGGGCGGTCCGCAGGATCCGTCGATCCTGTTCTCCCCGCAGGACATCGCGGCGGAGCTCGATCCGTCGATGACGGTGGATTTCGCCCGGGACCTGGGCCGCGAGACCGCCGGCGGCACCGCCATCGACGCGCTGGTGTTCGCGCGCAAGCGGTAGGCCCGACGCACGGATCGCGCTCACCGCACCCCCGAACGGGCCCCGGCCAACCGGCCGGGGCCCGTTCGCGCGTCCGCACCCCGCACAGCCTCGGCCTGTGTACATATGACCTCATTAGGTCTTCTCCATTGACATTCATATGTGTTTTGTCTACTTTGGTGATCACTACCACATCAACGTCAACCGGCCCTGCAACGTTGACGACCCGCACGGATGAAGGGTGATCACGATGAAGACACTCACCTACACGCGTGAGGACGGCACCGTCGCCACGTGGCGCGATCGCAAGCGGCTGCTGTGGATCCTGGCGCTGATCCCGTCGTCGGCCACGTTCATCGCCGTCGGTCTCGTCGCCGCCACCGGCTGGAATGCTTTCTGGTGGGCCGGGCCGATGATCGCGTTCGGGCTGCTGCCGCTGCTCGACGTGCTGGCCGGCGAGGACGGGAAGAACCCTCCGGATGAGGTGATCGACGCGCTGGAGAACGACCGGTTCTACCGCTACACCACCTACGCGTACATCCCTTTGCAATACAGCTCGTTCTTCCTGGCCTGCTACATCTGGTCGGCCTGGGATCTGAGCGTGCTGTCGAACATCGGCCTCGCGATCACCGTGGGCGTCACCGCCGGCATCGGTATCAACACCGCCCACGAGCTGGGGCACAAGAAGGAGAACCTGGAGCGTCGGCTCTCGCGCCTGGTGCTGGCCCAGTCCGCGTACGGACACTTCTACATCGAGCACAACCGCGGCCACCACGTCCGCGTCGCCACCCCGGAGGACCCGGCCAGCTCCCGCATCGGGGAGAGTTTCTACCGGTTCTGGCCGCGCTCGGTGGCCGGCGGCGTCCGGTCCGCGTGGCAGATCGAGAGCAAGCGCCTGCAGCGCGTCGGCTCCCCGGTGTGGGGCCCCAAGAACGACGTGCTCACCGCGTGGCTGATGACGGTGGCGCTGTTCGGCGCATCGCTGGCGATCTTCGGGCTGTCCATCTGGCCCTACCTGCTGATCCAGGCGGTATTCGGTTTCTCGCTGCTGGAGGCCGTCAACTACCTGGAGCACTACGGGCTGCTGCGCCGGCGCACCCCGCGCGGGCGATACGAGCGGTGCAGGCCGTCGCACAGCTGGAACAGCAACCACATCTGCACCAACGTGTTCCTCTACCACCTGCAGCGCCACAGTGACCACCACGCCAATCCCACCCGCCGGTACCAGACGCTGCGCACAATGGACGAGGCACCGCAGCTGCCCGCCGGCTATTCGACGATGATCCTGCTCGCGGTGGTCCCGCCGCTGTGGCACAGGCTCATGGACCCCAAGGTGGCCCGGCACTACGCAGGTGACATGCGCCTGGCGAACATCCAGCCGGGCAAGCGCGCCAAGGTGCTCGCCGCGTACGGCATCACCGATGATGCGCCCGCCGAAGAGGCCTACGGGGAGCGTGCGGAATGAGCGTCTACATCTGCCCCGGCTGCGACTACCGGTTCGACGAGGCCGCCGGCGACCCGCGCGAGGGCTTCCCCGCCGGCACCGCCTGGGCCGAGGTCCCCGACGACTGGGCCTGCCCCGACTGCGGCGTCCGCGAGAAGGTCGACTTCCTCCCCGCCTGAGCCCGGCCATCCCGCACCCCCGCCCCCGACCTCGACATCGACCTCGACCTCGACCTCGAACTCGAAGGAGCATGCCATGAACGCCACCGCGACCGCCTACAAGCTGTACCGCTGCCTGCAGTGCGGATTCGAGTACGACGAAGCCGAAGGCTGGCCGGAGGACGGCATCGAGCCCGGCACGCGCTGGGACGACATCTCCGACGATTGGTCCTGCCCCGACTGTGGCGCCGCGAAGGCCGACTTCGAGATGGTGGAGGTCGAGCGGTGATGCCGGGCCGAGTGGTCATCGTCGGCACGGGAATCGCCGGGGCGGCCGCCGCACAGACACTCCGCAAGGACGGGTTCGACGGCGAGGTCGTCATGATCGGCGCGGACCGACGGCCGCCCTACCGACGCACGATGCTGACGAAGGACCTGCTCTCCGGACGCGTGGACGCCGACCGCATCCCGCTCCGCTCCGCCGACGCCTGGCAGACGATGCCGGTCGAGATCCGCACAGGCACATGGGCCGCAGACCTCGACCCCGTCGGCCGCAGCATCACCACGGAGGACGTCAGCATCAGCACGGAGGACGGCAGCATCACCACGGAGGACGTCGGCACCGGCGCCCGGGCGACGCTCGACTACGACGCGCTCCTGCTCGCCACCGGCGGCCGCGCGCGGCGGCTCGACCCGCCCGGCGGACCTGCCTGGCCGGGGGTGCTGCACGTGCGGGACGCCGAGGACGCGCTGGCACTGCGCAGCCGCATCGGCGAGGCCGTCGGCGCGCCGGGTCCGCGCGGGCGCCTCGTGATCGTCGGCGCAGGATTGATCGGGTGCGAGGTGGCCGCCGTGGCCGCGGCGGCGGGAGTCGCGGTCACCCTCCTCGAGGCCGGACCACGGCCGCTGGCGGGGACTGTCCCGGAAGCGGTGTCGGAGATGCTCGCGGACCTGCACGCCGGGCACGGCGTGACGATCGAGACCGGTGTGCAGGTCACCGGCGTCGTCGGGGAAACCGACTCCGATACATCGGGAAAGGGTGTATCCGTCGTCCAAGCCGCGGACGGCCGGAAATGGACCGCCGGCGTCGTCGTCGGCGCGGTCGGCATGATCCCGGCGACGGAGCTTGCGCAGTCCGCCGGGCTCGACGTCGCCGACGGGATCCTCGTCGACGAGTACTGCGCCACGTCCGCGCCGGGCGTCTACGCGGCAGGCGACGCGGCCCGCTTCCCCGACCCGTTCACCGGCGGCACCTGCCGGATCGAGCACTGGAACCACGGGCAGGCACACGGTGCCGCCGCCGCACGGGCGATCCTCGGCAACGGGCGGCCCTATCGGGAGGTGCCCTGGTGCTGGACGCACCAGTACGGCGTGAACCTGCAGATCGCGGGGACGCCGCAGGCGGCCGACGAGTGGCGCACGGACGGCGACCTCGGAGCCCGCGAGTTCCTCTCCGTCGGCTTCGCGGCCGGTCAGGAGGTGGCCGCCGTCGCGGCCGGCCGCCCCAAGGAACTGCGGGCGGCGCGGGCGCGCATCGGCGAGCACCTCACCTGGTCCGGCGCGCC
This sequence comes from Tomitella cavernea, assembly GCF_016599145.1. Taxonomy (GTDB): domain Bacteria; phylum Actinomycetota; class Actinomycetes; order Mycobacteriales; family Mycobacteriaceae; genus Tomitella; species Tomitella cavernae. The sequence goes on along the minus strand of NZ_JAENKO010000006.1, from coordinate 29,564 downwards.
GGCGGCCGCCCGATGAGTCCCGCCGCCGCGCTCGCGCCGCGTACCGCCGGCCCCACCCCGCGGCACCCGCCCGGGCATGGTGTGGACGGACTCGGCGACAATGCAGGCATGGCAGTCGGCCGGAGCGCACGCATCCCCTATCACCAGGCGACCCGTCGCCTCCTGCGGCAGTCCGTCTTCGACTCGCTCTTCGAACTGCAGGCGGACAAGGCCTGGCCGGCGATCACGATGACCGACCTCGCCCGCGCCGCCGGCGTGAGCCGCCAAACCCTCTACAACGAGTTCGGATCGCGGCACGACGTGGCGCAGCAGTACATCCTCAGGCTCGTCGACGGCTACCTGGACCAGGTGGAGACCGACATCGCCGAGCACCCCGGCGACGCACGGGCGGCCCTCGAGACGGCGTTCCGCTCGTTCCTGACGATGGCGGCGGCGGACCCGATGGTGCGCTCGGCCATCGAGGGCTCCGCGTCCGACGACATCCTGCGGCTGGTGACCAGCGAGGCAGGCACTCTGCTGGCCTCGGCGAGCGAGCGACTGGCCCGGATCTTCGCCGACTCGTGGGCGCGGTTGTCGCACGAAGACGCCCACCGGCTGGGCCGCCACCTGGTGCGCCATGCGCTGAGCTACGTCACCATCGCCCCCGGCACCGAGGAGGACCCGGCCGCCGACATGAGCCTGCTGCTCGCCCCAGCCGTGCAGGCGCTCGCCGACGACGCAGCACGGTAGGCCTCGCCTCCGCCGATGGGCGCGCGTACCAGCCACCCGCCGCGGATCCCACCGGCCCCGGAAACGGTCCCATCGTGGGCACGCAGCGGTGTTCCTTCCGTCACCGAACCGCCCGGCCGGCGCCGCAGCCTCGCTGCGACACCCCGACCCACCTGCAGTTTCGTGGAGATTCCCGACCTTATACACCAGATGTTCAATCCGAGCAATCCCTCATGTTTGCGCACCGGACAAAAGGGCGTAGCCTGAACAGTAAGTTACTCGTCGGTAGAGTGGCTCTGCGCGCACGCGGCACTGCGCCGCGCACGCCGGGCAGTGCCGTCTACGGCGCCGAACCTCCGGCTCGACGTCGACGCGTAGCACCGACACCCGCAGGCCGCAGCCTGCACGGCAGAAGTCCACAACTCGACAACGACGAACACCACGCAGGGCACCCCGCCACCGGGCACCATCGGATGGACCACCACCCGCCGGCCGGGGCGCCTGCCAGCCGAGTCAAGGCTTGTCACGAGGAAGCGAAGACATGGGCCATTTCAAGAGCAACACCCGCGATATCGAGTTCAACCTCTTCGAGGACCTCAAAGTCCAGGAGCCGATGTCCCAGGGCGCCTGGGGCGACTTCGACGAGGACACCGCGCGCACGATGATCTCCGAGGTCGCCAAGCTGGCCGAGGGGCCGCTGGGCGAGGCCTACGCGGACGCCGACCGCAACCCGCCCACCTTCGACCCCGAAACCCACGAGGTCACGCTGCCCGAGGGCTTCAAGAAGTCCTTTCGCACCATGTGGGACGCGGAGTACTACCGCATGGGCCTGCCGGAGGAGATCGGCGGCGTCCCCGCCCCCCGCGTGCTCGGTTGGAGCCTCAACGAGATGATGCTCGGCGCACAGCCCGCCGCCTTCATGTACGCCGCGGGCCCATCGTTCGCCGGGGTGCTGTTCCAGAACGGCACCGACGAGCAGAAGAAGTGGGCGGAGACCTGCGTCGAGCGGGGTTGGGGCGCCACCATGGTGCTCACCGAGCCGGACGCCGGATCCGACGTGGGCGCCGGCCGCACCAAGGCCGTCAAGCAGGACGACGGCACCTGGCACATCGAGGGCGTCAAGCGGTTCATCACCTCCGCCGACTCCGACGACCTGTTCGAGAACATCTTCCATCTGGTGCTGGCCCGCCCCGAGGGTGCCGGGCCCGGCACCAAGGGCCTGAGCCTGTTCTTCGTGCCCAAGTTCCACTTCGACTTCGACAGCAACGAGATGGGCGAGCGCAACGGCGTCTTCGTCACCGGCGTCGAGCACAAGATGGGATTGAAGGCGTCCGCAACCTGCGAGGTCACCTTCGGCGGGAACGACGTCCCGGCCGTCGGCTGGCTCGTCGGCGAGGTTCACGACGGCATCGCGCAGATGTTCGACGTGATCGAGCACGCCCGCATGATGGTGGGCACCAAGGCCATCGGCACCCTGTCCACCGGCTACCTCAACGCGCTCGAGTACGCCAAGGAGCGCGTCCAGGGCGCCGACCTCACCCAGATGACCGACAAGTCCGCCCCGCGCGTGACCATCACGCACCACCCGGACGTGCGCCGGGCGCTGATGATGCAGAAGGCCTACGCCGAGGGCATGCGCGCCGTGTACCTGTACACCGCTGCCCACCAGGACCAGGCGATGGCCGAGTTCACCTCCGGCGCAGACCTCGAGACCGCGCACCGCGTGAACGACCTGCTGCTGCCCATCGTCAAGGGTGTCGGCTCCGAGCGTGCCTACCAATACCTGACCGACAGCCTGCAGACGCTCGGTGGGTCGGGCTTCCTGCAGGACTACCCCATCGAGCAGTACATCCGCGACGCCAAGATCGACTCGCTCTACGAGGGCACCACGGCGATCCAGGCGCAGGACTTCTTCTTCCGCAAGATCGCCCGCGACCGCGGCACGGCCCTCGGGCACGTGGCCGGCCAGATCAAGGCCTTCATCGACTCCCCGGACGCGGACGGGCGCCTCAAGGGCGAGCGCGTGCACCTGGCCACCGCCATGGAGGACGTGCAGGGCATGGTCACCACCATGACCGGCTGGCTGATGGGTGCCCAGGAGCAGACCGCCGAGCTCTACAAGGTGGGCCTGGCGTCGGTGCGGTTCCTCATGTCGTTCGGCGACCTGCTCGTGGGCTGGCGGCTGCTGCACCAGGCGGAGATCGCCCTCGCCGCCCTCGACGGCGACGCCCCCGACAAGGACCGCGCGTTCTACGAGGGCAAGGTGGGCGTCGCCCAGTTCTTCGCCCGAAACGTGCTGCCGGAGCTCACGGCCAACCGCAAGATCGTCGAGAACACCGACGGCGAGATCATGGAGCTCGACGAGGCGGCGTTCTGACCCGCTGACCCTCTCCCTCCTGCGGCCCGGCGACATCGTCGCCGGGCCGCAGTAAGGTCTGCCACCGGCATGCGAATCCGGCCGATCGGTTTCCCGGTCGCACGGTCCGCCGGACGCAGTCGACGAAAGGACTTCGCCGTGTCTCAGCAGCAGCCGGACTCGCCATCAGCGCCGGATGCCCCACAGGACGACGACCGTGGCACCACGGACGACCCCGGCCTGCCCTCCCCCGCGGCCGTCACCGCGACGGGGCTGCGCGCAGCGGGCCCCGACGGGCCGGTGTTCGGGCCGCTGAACCTGCGCATCGCGCGCGGCGGGCTGCACATCCTCCAGGGCCCCTCCGGCTCCGGACGCACCACGCTGCTGTTGGCCCTTGCGGGCCGGTTCAAGGTGGACGGCGGCACGCTCGACGTGCTCGGCCGCACCCGGCCGGCCGCAGTCCGCGGACTCTGCGCCATCGCCGGCTTCCGAGGGATCGACGATATCGACGGTTCCGTGCGGATACGCACCGTCGTGCACGAGCAGCTCGCCTGGAACACCCCCTGGTACCGGCGCGCGCCACGGATGGGCGACGAGGCCTACGAGGGCACGCTGCGCCCCGTCTACGGCGACCTGCCGCTGCCGTCGTCCGCCACCCGCGTCGAGGACCTGGGCGAGCTGGATCGGATGCTGTTGCGGATCGCGCTGGCCGCGGCGCCGGCCGTCCACGATCGGTGCGTCGCCCCGCGGGTGCTGTTCGTCGACGACATCGAGCAGGTGCGGGCACGGGACGAGCAGGAGACTCTGGTCCGCCGCCTCGCCGACGTAGGCCGCCGCGCCACCGTGATCGCCTCGGCCATCGACCCGCTGCGCGATCCCGCCCCGCCGCACAGCCTCTACCCGCTGCAGTCGACGGAACCGGGCTCCCCCGAACCCCTGAAAGGCGCCTGACCCATGCTCGCCGGATTCTCGATCGGCTCCGAGCTCAAGCGTTTCGGCAAGGGCCGCATGCCCAAGATCGCGCTGCTGGCCATCGTCTTCATGCCGCTGCTCTACGGCGCGCTGTACCTGTGGGCCTTCTGGAACCCGTTCAACGAGGTGGATCGGCTGCCGGTGGCCCTGGTCGACAGCGACCGCGGGGCCGTCGTCGAGGGGCAGCCGCTCCACGCGGGCCAACAGGTCGCCGACGAATTGCTGAGCCGCAACGACCTGGACTGGCACCTGGTCTCGCCGCAGGAGGCCCGGCAGGGCGTGGAGGACGGCGACTACTACTTTTCCGTGACGCTGCCGGAGAACTTCAGCGCCGCCGTGGGATCGCCGATGTCCGACGACCCGCGGCAGGCGAAGATCGACGTGCTCTACAACGACACCAACAACTATCTGAGCACGGTGATCGGGCAGAACGCCATGAACCAGCTGCAGCTGGCGGTGAGTCAGACCATCAGCAGTCAGGCCGTGGACAAGGTGCTGGTGGGCCTGCAATCGGCGGGCGACGGCCTGCAGCAGGCGGCCGACGGCGCGGCGCGGCTCGCCGACGGGGCCGTCGCCCTCGACGACGGCGCAGGCGAACTCGACGCGGGCGCGCACACGCTGTCCGAGGGCATCGACACGGCGCATGCGGGATCCGGCGAGCTGGCCGGCGGCGCGGCGCGACTCTCGGACGGCATCGACACGGCGACCGGCGGCGTGCTGGCGCTCACCGACGGGCTGGGGCAGCTCAACGCAGGCACGGACCGGCTGGGGTCCGGTGCCGCACAGATCAGCGGCGGCGTCGATGAGGTGGTGGGGCTCCTCGACCCCATCGGGCGGATCCAGTCCGACGCCGCCCGCCAGGTGGCGCAGGTGGCCGACCTGCTGCGCAGCAACCCCGATCCGCTCTCGCAGCAGGCCGTCGCCGCGTTGGACGGACTGCAGCACACCCTTGCCACCCAGGGGCTCGCCCCCGCCGCCCTGGACCGGCTGCATCAGCTGCGCGACGGTGCCGCCCAGCTCGCCGACCAGCTGGGCAACCCGTCATCGCAATACCGCAGCGGGATCACCGCGCTGGTCGACGGCGGCGGTGCGCTGCGCTCCGGCCTGCAGCAGCTTTCCGCCGGCGGGCATCAGCTCGAGGGCGGCGCGGCCGAACTGCACGCCGGGCTCGGCGAGCTCTCCGCCGGCGGGCACCGGCTCACCGACGGAACCACCACGCTCACCGAAGGCACCGAGCAGCTGCGCAGCGGGTCCGCCGAACTGGCCCGGAAGCTCGGCGAGGGCGCGGAACAGGTGCCGGACTGGAACGAGCAGCAGCGCAAGGACGTCTCGTCCACCATCGGGGCCCCCGTCGGCGTGGACGAGGACAGCGTCACCCATGCGCCGACGTTCGGCATCGGGTTCGCGCCGTTCTTCCTGTCGCTGGCGCTGTATGTGGGCGGCATCATCGTCTGGATGCTGCTGCGGCCCATCCAGCAGCGGCCCCTCGCGGGCAGGCTCGGCTCGCTGCGGGTGGTGTTCGCATCGTTCTGGCCGGCGCTGTGGATCGTCGTCGCACAGGCGGTGGTGATGTACCTGGTGGTGCGCTTCGCCCTGGACTTGAACCCCGCCTACCCCGCGGCGACCTTCGGGATGCTGCTGCTGGTCGGGGCGACGTTCCTGGCCCTGATCCAGATGTTCAACGTGGTGCTGGGCACCTCGGTGGGCAGGGTTGTCACGCTCGCGTTCCTCATGCTCCAGCTGGTGTCCTCGGGCGGGGTCTATCCGGTGGAGACCACCTCGAGGCCGTTCCAATGGCTGCACCCCTTCGACCCGATGACCTACACCGTCGACGGCCTGCGCCAGGTGACTCTGGGCCACGTGGACGGCCGGCTGTGGATCTCGCTGGCGGTCCTCGCCGGGGTGTTCGTCGGCTCGCTGGCCCTGAGCGCCCTGGCGGCGCGGCGCGACCGGCGCTGGACCGTCGAGCGCCTGCACCCGCCGATCGAGGTGTGAGCGGCCGGCCGCGGGTAGGGTCGGCGCCAAGTGCACCGCAGCCGAGCAGAAGGGTGTGATCGACATGGCGCGCGTCGTCGTCTTCGGTGGCCACGGCAAGGTGGCGATGCTGCTGCATCCGCTGCTGGTCGAGCGCGGCGACGAGGTCACCGCCGTCGTGCGCAACCCCAACCACGCGGAGGAGGTGATGGCGGCGGGCGCCCAGCCGCTGGTGGCGGATGTGGAGCAGCTCGACGTCGACGCGATCGCGGAGGAGATCGGGGCGTTCGACGCCGCTGTGTGGACCGCGGGTGCGGGCGGCGGCAACCCGGAGCGCACCTACGCGGTGGACCGGGACGCGGCCGTCCGCTCGATGGACGCGGCGGTCCGTGCCGGGCTGCGCCGCTACGTGATGGTCTCCTACTTCGGTGCGGGCCCGGGGCACGGCGTCCCGTCGGACAACGGCTTCTTCCCCTACGCGGAGGCCAAGGCCGCAGCTGACGCGCACTTGCGGGGCACCGACCTGGACTGGACGATCCTGGGGCCCAGCCGTCTCACCCTCGAGCCCGGCTCGGGCCGGATCGAGGCCGACGAGGGGCCGGAGTCGCAGATGGCGAAAGGCGAGGTCCCCCGCGCCGACGTGGCCGCGGTGATCGCCGAGGTGCTCCACCGCGACGACACCATCCGGCGCACCGTCGAGTTCAACACGGGCCCCACCCCGATCGCCGAGGCCCTGAACCGGAGCTGACCAGCGGGCACCGCGTACCCCGTGCGTCCTACGCCGTGTCGCATTCGCTCCGCGACCGCCTCGGGACCGCCGCGGCAGCGGCCAGAGCCACGGCCGCGATCCCCGTCGCGATGAGGAACAGCAGTGTGTTCGCCGAGGCCGCGGCGTCGGCGACGGCGTGCACCGCGGTGGCGGGCAGCCCGCCGAGCGTCGCGGGGTCGACCGACGACGGGTCGAGCACCTCCGTGCCGGGCGCGCCCGAGTCGACGATCCCGTCGGCCAGACGTCCGGTGAAGATCGATCCCAGGGTGCCCACGCCCACCGCGCCGACGAGCATGCGCAGGAACGACACCGCTCCGGTGGCCGCGCCCACCTCGCCCGGCGGTGCCGAGTTCTGCACCAGCACCACCGGCGTCTGGAAGAGCATGCCGATGCCGGCGCCTATCACGATCATGTAGAGCATCGTCTGCCACATCGCGGTGCCCGGCCCCATCGTCGCGATCAGCGCGCAGCCGGCCGTGAGGATCCCGGTTCCGGTGAGCATCGCTGGACGGAAGCGGGATGGCGCATCGGTCCAGCGGCCCACGAGCAGGGAGACGCCGATCGCCGGCAGCAGCATCGGCAGCAGGAGCAGTCCGCTGTTCGCCGCCGAGCGCCCCTGCACGAGTTGCAGGAACACCGGCAGGAAGTTGATCGCCGCCATCATCACCGCGCCCATACTCAGCGCCAAGACCGCGGCGCTCATGAGAACGGATCGATCCCGGAACAGCGCGCGCGGCAGAAACGGTTGTGCGGCACGATGTTCGACGGTCCAGGTGACGGCGATGCCGACGGTCCCTAGCCCGGCGGCGATCAGCACGTGCGGCGAAGTCCACCCGTACCGCCCCACCCAGCTGCCGGCGAGCACCCACCCGGTGCCGGTAACGGTGATGGCGGCCAGCCCCAGGCTGTCGATCCTGCCACCGGTGCGCTCGCGCGGCGTCCGCAGGAGTAGCGCCACGCCGACCATCGCAAGCGCGACGACGGGGATGTTGAGCGCGAAGATCCAGCGCCAGCCCAGGTGGTCGGTGATGATGCCGCCGATCCACGGCCCGATGATCATCGACAGCGGGGCGACCGCGCCGAACATGCTCTGGTAGCGCGCCCGCCTATCGGGCGGTGCGATGTCCGCGACGGTCGCCATGAGGCTGGTGAGGGTGATCCCCGCGCCGAGCCCCTGCACCGCGCGCGCCAGCAGCAACCCCGTCATCCCGCCGGCGAGCGCGGCCCACAGCGACCCTGCCACGAATACCGCTTGGGCGATGAGCAGGACGGCCCTGCGCCCGTACTGGTCGCCGAACCGCCCGCCCACCGCGGTGCCGACCGCCATCGTCAGCAGGTAGAGCGTGGCGATCCAGGCGAGCCGGCCGAACCCGCCGAGGTCGCCCGCGATGGTCGGCAACGCGGTGGCGGTCACCAGCGCGTCGAGTTGCACCGGGACGAGGGCGCACAACAACGCCGCCATGACGGGGACGACCCGCACCGGTGGTGAGGCGGTCCCCCGCTCCGTGAGTTCCTGCGCCTGTTTCATCGCACACTCCCTTACCTGTCGACCGGCTAGTTTTTACTTGCCGACAGGTAAGCACGCCATTAGCCGGTCGTCAAGTAAGCTCGGGGCCGCGCCGACATTCGCGGTGCGCAGTGGGATGGAAACGGAGACCCAAGTGTCAGGCAGGCGGACGGGAACGCGGCAGCGGATCGTCGAGACGGCAATGCGGATGTTCGTCGAGCGGGGCTACGACGGGACGTCGCTGAGGGAGATCGCCGAGGCCCTCGAGGTCACGAAGGCCGCGCTCTACTACCACTTCCGCACCAAGGAGGAGATCGTCGAGGAGGCGTTCAGCACGCACGAGCATCGTCTCGACGGGCTGATGCGCTGGCTGGCCGCCACCGACCCGTCGGCAGAGCGCGATGCGGAGCTCCTCGACCGGCTCGACACGCTCTTCTCCGGCGAATCGGGGCTGGTCATGCGGTTCGGGCAGGTGAACCGCGCGGTGATGGCACGCGAGAGCATCGGCGCCCGGCACCTGGAGCTGTTGTCCCGCGTGATCAGCACGCTCACCCGCGACGCCCCGGAAGCGGAGGGCCGGCTGCGGTCGATCCTCGCCTTCGGGGCGGTGGTGCTGGCCGCGACGGGACCGTCGGACGACGAGGCGCTCACGCTCGGCGGCACCGCCGAGGAGCGGCGGGCCGCGGGGCGCCGGGTGGCCGGCGAACTGCTCGCCGGCCTCCGCTGACCACTCCTTCCGGTCGCGCCGCCTATGTGCAGGTGACGATGGGCGACGGGTCGTACACCGTCGTCTCCGTGCTGCGCGAGATCTCCGCACCCGTGGCCGCACTGCGGATGATGCGGGTGTCCGAGGTGGTGAAGCCGGGTGCGCCCGACGACGGCGAACAGTCCTCGCCGCGGAGCGTGATCCGCTCGGGGTCGGTGTAGTTCCAGCGCCCACCGTTGACGGACTCCACGTCCACCGTCTTGGTGCCCCAGATGCGCACGGTCACCGAGTCCGAGTCGCCGGACGCCTGGATGAGCACGCCGGTGGACGACGGGTTGGTGAACTTGAGGTCGATGGCCCCCTCGTACACCGTGGCCTCGCGGCCGGCGGGATACCGCGAGATGTAGTAGCTGTGCTCCTGGTGGCCGGCGTCCTCCATCCCCGCGAAGTACGCCGCGTTGAACAGCGTGGTGGCGAACTGGCTGATGCCGCCGCCCACGGCCTGATCGGCGTGCCCGTTGAGGATGATGCCCGACTCGACGTACCCCTGGGCGGTGCCGCGCGTGCCGGTGTAGCCGTTGAGGGAGAAGGTCTCGCCCGGCAGCACCACGGCGCCATTCACCTCCTGGGCCACGCGCCGGATGTTCACCCCGGAGGCGTAGCTGAAGCCGCTGGTCGTGAACTCGGCGATCACCTCGTCGATGCCCAGCCCCTCGGCCTCCTCGGTGGTCAGGTCCGGGTGGTCGTCCACGTAGACGGCGCTCAGTGCGCGGTCCTCGTCGAACAGCCCTCGCCAGTCGTGCAGGGTGGCGCCCCAGTCGATGTCGCGCCCGTCCTGCGAGGGCACCACCTCCGGCCCGGACGAGCCCAGCCGCACGGTGGCGTCACGCGCCGGCGTGACGGTGCCGGCGAGCTGCTCGCCGAACACCCGCTGCGCCGCCTCCGCGTCGAACCGAGGCGCCAGCGCGCCCTCGTCGTCCAGCTCGATGCGGACGATCTCGCCGATCCGTTCGGGCGGGAGCACCGCCTCGGCGCCCTCCCCGGTCACCGTGACGGGTCCGGCCACGGCGGAGCGGGCGAAGCCGTCGAGCACGGCCTGCACGTCGGACCGGTCGGTCCGCGGCTGCTCCACCTGTACCGGGAGTACCACCGCGCCGCCGTCCGCCCACTGCTCGATGAGGGCGTCGGCCGCCGCCGGGGCGTCGAGCCGCTGCCCCGTCTGCGGCCACGTCGGCACCGCCTCGCCGCCCGCGAAGGCCACTGCGCCCTCGACGACGGGGCGGTCGACCTGCCCGGCGATGCCGTCGACGGCGGCCGCGAGCGCATCCTGGTCGACCTCTCCGACGACGGGGATGTCCCGGGTGGTGAACAGCGAAGTCAGACGAGTCCACGGATTCATCGACCCGGTGCCCGCGGCGGCCACGCTGGCCTCCGCGTCGATGCCGAGCCCCGCATCCGCGGGAACGATCTCGATGGTGGCGTCGCCCGCCTGCACGGTGACCGGGTGGGAACCGCCCGCCTCGGCGCGGGCGCGCACGCGCTCGGCGGCCTCGTCCGGCGCGAGCCCGCCCACTTCCACCCCGGCGATCCGCACGCCGCGCGGCACCTCGCCGGAGGTCGTCGCCACGTCGATCCCGAAGGCGACCGCCGCGAGCGCGACGACCCCGCCGACCGCGGCGAGGGTGATGCGCAGACGTCTCCGTCCGCCGCCGGCAGGCCCGCCGCCGACGGTATCGGAGTCGCCCGCGAGGGGCCCGGTAGCCGGATCCTGCTCGCCGGTCATCGTGCTCCTTCAGTCGGTCGTCGGCCCGGATGGGGATCTCCGGCCGGGGGACACACCTCATCATGATCGAAGGTGAACACCGTTGCTTCAACCGGCCCCGCGTGCGGAGCCCGTCACGATCGGGGCGCCGGGCCGGGCCTCGATATCCGCGGCGCTTCCGCCCAGGATAACGAGGAGGTGCGGCCCGGATGCGCGAGTAGGCCGCGTGAGCCCGTCGGTCGGGGTTGACGGGATCACGCGGCCGACCTGTGTGTCGGTCACGGGGCGTGCGGCGTTACACACCCGCACGCTGCGGGAGCCGTCGGATGAGCCAAGACTCCATAGGAGGTCGATCGTCCCCGTATCATGTGCGCATGGGGATCGAGGAGGAGAGTCGCGCAGCCATCCTCGACGCGGTCCTGACCGGCATGACGGGCACTCTCATGGACGGGGCGGGCAGCGGCCCCTCCACATTCCTCGTCACCGGCAGTGGTGGCTCCGGCAAAACGCATCTGCTCCACGTGCTGGCCGGGCTCGCCGACATGCCGGACGTCGACCTGCGCTTCGCATCCGGCGAGCCGGCCACCACCGGCCGCCCGGGGTCGGTGCTCGCGCAGCTCTTCCCCGAGCTGGAGGCCCCCGGCGACCGCACGTACGGCGGCAGGCAGGACGAGCACTCGAGCGGGCCGCCGGGACCGATCCGGCACGCCCTCACCCTGGTCGCCGCGCTCGCACGGGAGCGCCCGCTCGCCGTGCTGCTGGACGACGCGCACCTGGCCGACAGCCTCTCGCTGTCCGTGCTCAACCGGCTCGCGGGCACCGACGCGGACGTGCGCCTGGCCATGGCGGTAGCCCGGCGCAGCATCCCCACGCGTGGCGCGTTGACCATGCTGGCCGGGGCGCCCAGCGTGCGTGGGATCGCTCTGGCGCCGCTCACGGACGACGAAGTCCTCGGGCTGGCACGGGGCCGCCTCGGCGCGCCGCCCGGCCCGATGCTCGCCGCGGCGCTGCTGCAGACCGGCGGCAACCCCGCCCACGCACACCGGATCCTCGACTGGGCGCGGTTCCGCGAGCGCCTGCGCCCCGTACCCGGCAGCGACGCCGTCGACGCGCGCCTGGACCACGGCGAGATGGTCGAAATCCTCTCACGCAGCGTCGAAACCCAGCTCAGCCTGCTGGACCCGGACGCCTTGCAAACCGTCCGCCTGGTCGCCGTGTGGAACAAGGCGGTCACCGCCGCGGAGATCGGCATGGCCCGCCGCCAGCACCCCAGCGAGTTCGTCGCCGGCATCGACGCGGCCGTGGGCGCCGGGATCCTCGCATGGGAGGGCGAGCACATCCGGTTCGGGTCGCGGATCGCCGCGGAGGCCGTGCGGGCGGGCCTGGAACCGCCCATCCGCGCGCTCATGCTCGCCGCCGTCGGGGCGGCGGGCGACACCCACCCCGCCACGGACGAGACCTCCTCGATCCTGCGCGTCCAGACGAGCCTGCAGATCGGCGCACAGCTGCCACGGCCCCCACGCCCGCAGGTCGGCACCGTCACCACACCGACCGACCTTCCCACAGTGCTGACCAGGGTCACCATGCTCTCGGACGCCGGGCGGCTCTACGAGGCCTACGAGCTGGCCGAGCGGGCGCTCCCAACGCGCACCGAGCCGACGGAACGGTTGACGCTGCTGTTCTCGATGCTGTCGTTCGCGACGCTCGGCGCCCGCGTCGAGAGGGCGCGCACGGTGCTCCGCGCGATGCACGAGGAGCCGCTGCCCCGGGAGTCCGCGGTCTGGCTCGCCGAGATCGAGACGTGGCTCGACGCCATGACCGGCTCGCCGCCACGGGGCGGCACGCTCACCGCGCTCGCGGAGATCGACGACGCCCCGCCGGGGCTCACCGGCTACCGCACGGCCCGCGCCATCGGCCTCACGTTGGGAGGCGACTGCGTGGGCGCGCTGGCGCTGCTCGACGCGGTACTCGACTCCAACGCCTCGAGCCAGAGCTGGCTCGGCGCGGACAGCCCCGAATCCGCCGCATGGCCGCTGTGGGTGACGCGGTTCGCGTACGGGCCGTCCTACACGCTCACCCGCGCGCCCGTGGACAGTGTCCGCGACAACCGCCTCGTCAACCGATGGCTGGGCCCGTTCCGTCAGAGCGTCATCGCCGAATCGCACATGGCGTGCGGCGAGCTCGACATCGCCTCGATGCTCCTCGACGACGCCCTGGCCGAGGCCCAGCGCATCGAGTCCGGGTGGATGTCAACGGCGGTGGCCGACAGGGCCCTGATCGACGTCCACCGCGGCGCGGCCCCCGCGGCCCTCGCCCTCCTCGCCCGGTGGCGCGAGGGCGGCTTTCCCGACAGGTTCGGGCTGCGTGACGTCGACGTCGCCGACGCCGAGGCGCGCCTGGCCCTGGGCGAGCACGCCGCCGCGGTCGGCCTTGCCCGGCGGACCTGGGCCGCCGCGCAGGCAGACGGCCACTTTGCATGGATGGTGCGCCAGGCCCCGCTGCTGATCCGGCAGGCCCGGCTCGCCGGCGACGACGGCCTGGTCGACGTCATCGCGGCCGGCACCGCCGCGCTCATGCCCCGATTCGACGCGCCCGCCCTGCGCGGGCCCGCCACGCTCGTCGCCGCAGTTGCGGTACGCGATCCGGTCGGCGCCGAGCGGGCGGCCGCCGAGTTCCAGTCGACCGGAGACCAGCTGGGCGAGCTCGCGGCACTCGAGGAGGCCGCGTGCCTCGCCGCGGCGCGCCACGACGGCGCCGGCGCGCTCGCCCGCGCCGAGCAGGCCGCGGCGTTGGCCGTGCGGATCGGGTCCGTCGCCACCGGGCACAGGCTCCACACCCGGTTGTTAAGGCTCGGCGTGGAGTTCGAGCGAGCAGCGGCCGGTGGCCGGTGGGCGGGGGAACCGCGGGCGGTCGATCCGGGGCGCGCAGCGCGGGCGCCCACGGCACCGGGCACCGGCAGCCTCACCCGCGCCGAGCACCGCGTCTCCCGGCTGGTGGCACAAGGCATGACCAGCCCCCAGATCGCCGAACGGCTCGGCATCTCACCGCGCACCGTCCAGACGCACATCTCCCACGTACTGACCAAGCTGGGGCTCAGCACGCGCACCGAGATCGCCGCGCTCATCTCCAGCGAGAACCGCTGAACGCCCCGCCGGTGCGGGCGCCGGCCTTCCGCACTCGGGCGCAGCGCGCCCCGGGTGCGGCGATCACCGCCGGATGAGCCGCCGCAAGCTTCCGCGCCCGAGGCCCTGCCGCCGGCGCCCGCGCCGCCGGCCGTCATGCGCAGCCGGCGCCGACGCCACCGCAGAGGCCTCCGCGGGGTCGACGATCTTGCTGCGCACCCGCCCCTCGTCGGTGCCGCGCGAACGCTCGGCCGCGTCGATGGCCTGCCAGCCTTCGCGGTCGATGACGTCGGGGCGGCGGCTGCGCACCACGGAATCGAAGCGCGCCGCGTCCATCCGCGGCCGGGGCAACCGCCCGGCGTTGTAGTCGTCCACGAGGCGCCCCACCGTCTCGCGGGCGCACGATTTGTTGGTGCCGATGAACCCGCTCGGTCCGCGCTTCGCCCACCCCGTCACGTAGGCGCCGGGAACCGCGTCCGGCCGCGTGCCGGGCCCGGCGCCCGCGGTGCCGCCGGCGGGCACGTCGCCCGGCGGGGAGGTGAGCACCCGCCCCTCGTCGTTGGGGATCGTCCCGGTGGCGTCGTCGAACGGGACGCCGGGCACGGGGGTACCGCGGTAGCCGATGGACGTCAGCACCAGTCCCGCCGCCACCGTGGTCGACTCGCCAGTCGGTTCCACGCGGTCGGAGTCGTCCCGGAACCGGTTGCGCACGAACTCGATTCCGGTGACGCGCCCATCGTCGCCGGCGAGGATGCGCGTCGGGGAGAGCAGGTACCGCATCGAGATGCGCCGCCGCGCCCCGGCCGCCGCCAACCGCAGATTGTCCAGCAGTGCCAGCTTGTGCCGTACCGCGTGCGGCAGTGCGTCGTCGTCCAACCCGGACCTGGTGGCGGCGTCGAGCGCACGATCGTCGTGGCCGTCGGGCTCGATCGGGCCCACGGCCACGTCGACGCCCGGCGTGCGGATGAGGCCGGCGAACTCCGGCACGGTGAACGCCGACTGTCCCGCGCCGCGCCGGCCCACGATCACGACCTCTTCGATCCCGCTGCCGCGCAATGCCTCCAGCGCCGCATCCGAGATGTCGGTGGCCGCGAGCGCGTCCGGATCCGCGGTGAGGATGCGTGCCACGTCGAGGGCCACGTTGCCGTTGCCGATGATGACCGCGCGCCGCCCGCTCAGGTCGTAGGCGTCGTCGGCGTGATCGGGGTCGCCGTTGTACCAGGCGACGAAGTCGGTGGCGGATGCGACGCCGGGCAGATCTTCGCCCGGCACGCCCAACCGACGGTCCGACGACGCCCCCACCGCGTAGATCACCGCGTGGTGCGACTGCAGCAGCTCGTCGTGGGTCACGTCCTCGCCGACCGACACCCCCAGGTAGTAGCGGAACCCCTCCTGCGCCGAGATCGAGTCGAAAAGGCCCGTCACCCGCTTGGTGTTCTGGTGGTCGGGGGCGACACCGCGGCGCACCAGGCCGTGCGGCACAGGCAGCCGGTCGAACACGTCCACCTGGACGCCCGGCTGGGTGAGCAACTCGTCGGCCGCGTACATCGCCGACGGGCCGGAGCCGACGATCGCCACCCGCAGCGGGTCCTCGCCCCGCTGCACTGCCGACGCGGCGGGCATCACCGGCGCCAGCACCGGACGCGCGCGCTGCTCCCGGTAGAAGTCGGCGTTGATCTGCGTGAACAACTGCTCGCCGTCGCCCAGCTTCGACTCCGGAACGATCGCGTCCACGGGGCACGCGGAGACGCAGGCCCCGCAGTCCACGCACGCCTGCGGGTCGATGTGCAGCATCTCCGCGGTGAGGAAATCCGGCTCGTCGGGAGTCGGGTGGATGCAGTTGACCGGGCACGCGTACACACACGACGCATCGCTGCAGCAGGGCTGCGTGATCACATGGGGCACGGCGATCGTTCCGTTCCGGCCAGGGTCGCTACGCTGCTCCGGCCATGGGATGAGTGTAGGCGGGCCCGCTCAGCGGTGGGGCTCGCTGCGGAAACGGGAAGCGCGGCCGTCGATCCTGCAGGCCTTCCACAGCAGCTTCGACGCCGGATTCATCAGACCGGAGTTGCGGGCGAGCATACGCACGTCGCCGAAATAGCCGGACAGCTCGGCGCGCGCCGCATCGCTGTCCCAGAACAGCTCCTTGCGCACCGACTTCGGCACGTCGAAGGTGTCCCAGAACTCCTTGGGCGGCACCACGATCGCATCGCACAGGACGCGCATGATCACCGGCATGGCCAGCGACGCCGCGAACCTGCGCACGCGGGACAGGCGCGGCGCGCGGCGTTCGATGAACTCGTGCGCGAAGGAGATGTGCCGGGCCTCCTCGGCCACGTGGATCGACATCACGGACTTCATCACCGGGTGGATGTCGCCGTCCTCGCGCAGGATCCGCTTCTGCAGGTGGTCGATGGGCTCCTCGCCGGCGAGCACCCCCATGAAGAAGATCAGCGGCAGTGCCGAGCCCGCCAGCGGCAGCAGCTGGCCGACGCCGCGGAGCAGGCGGTTCATACCCGGGACGTCCATCCCGATGCGGTTGACCATCTCCTGGAACATCAGCGTGTGGTTGCACTCCTCGATGCACTCGTGGGTGCAGTACCGCGCCTCGGCCGAGCCGTTCGGCTGCACGAAGACGTACTGGACCATGCCGCGAATGAGGATGTTCTCGAACTGCAGACCGACCTTGGCCACGTTGGCCTGCCGCCACATGCCGATCGCGATCTGCTTCTCCTTCGGCTGCGCCAGGTACCACGGGTGGCTGCCGATCGGGTCCGTCTCAGCCTGCAGGATCCAGCGCTCGTCGCCCGGAACTACGGCGAACTCCGGCGAATCCCAGTCGATGTCCCGGTACGGCTGGAAGTTCTTGTTGACCGACCCCTCCGAGAGCAGGCGCAGGCGTTCCTCGTAGGCGGCGTCCTGGGCGGCCACCGTGTCGCCTGCCGACGCGCCCACCCCGCCCGTTGCGGGGGTCGCATTGCCGGCGGCGTGCTCGAGAAGTGCGCCCTCGGCCGCGGCGTCGGTGCGCGAATCTGCCGTGATGGTCATGGTGGTGCCTCCCGCTCCGTCATGGGTGACGATGGTGTTGCAGTGTGGTTACTGTAACCAGGAGTTCTACCAATGCGCAATGGCACGGCGGGAGCAGTCCCTCCACCCGCGCCGAGAATCGCCATTTCGCCTGGCCCCACAGGCGTCAGAGGCCGAGAGCAGGCCCGGCTCCGGAGGACCACCACCGCGCCGCGCGCCGATCGGCACGACACGCCGGGTCGGCGCGCGCGCCAGAGGAGGGTCGGCGCGCGGCGCGCGGGGAGCCCTTGCAGGCGGGGGTCAGCTCTCCAGGATCATCGTCACGCCCTGGCCGCCGGCCGCGCAGATGGAGATGAGCCCGCGAGCGGGCCGCTCGTCCTGCCGGGCCTTTTCGGCGAGCATCTTCGCCAGCGTCGCGACGATGCGCGCGCCGGTGGCCGCGAACGGGTGCCCCGCCGCCAGCGACGATCCGTTGACGTTGAGCTTCGACCGGTCGAGCGTGCCGAACGCGGCCGGCAGCCCCAGCCTCCGCGTGCAGTACTCCTCGGACTCCCAGGCGGCGAGCGTGCACAGCACCTGCGACGCGAACGCCTCGTGGATCTCGAAGAAGTCGAAGTCGTCGAGGGTCAGGCCGTTGCGCTCAAGCAGCCGCGGCACCGCATAGGTGGGCGCCATGAGCAGTCCGTCGGGCGTGCGGCCGTCGTGTCCGTGCACGAAATCGACCGCGGCGGTCTCGGAGTCGACGATGTAGGCCAGCGGATCGAGCCCCCGCTCCGCGGCCCAGTCCTCGCTGGCCAGCAGGGCGGTGGACGCGCCGTCGGTCAGGGGCGTCGAGTTGCCGGCGGTCATCGTCGCCTCGTCGGCGTGCGGGCCCTTGGCGCCGAAGGCCGGCCGCAGCTTGGCGAGCTTCTCGACGGTGGAATCGGGCCGCAGGTTGTCGTCGCGGGTCAGCCCCAGGAACGGGGTGACCAGGTCGTCGAAGAATCCGCGGTCGTACGCGGCGGCCATACGCTGGTGGCTCTGCGCGGCCAGCTCGTCCTGCGCCTCGCGGGTGATGCCGAACTCGCGGGCGGTGACGGCCTGGTGCTCGCCCATCGACAGGCCGGTGCGCGGTTCGCCGTTGCGCGGGATCTCCAGGCTCAGCATCCCGGGACGCGCGCTGCCCAGCAGCTTGATGCGATCGGTCGTGGATCTGGCCCTGTTGAGCTCCAGGAGGAACTCCCGCAGGTCGTTGCCCACGCCGATGGGTGCGTCAGAGGTGGTGTCCGTGCCGCCGCCGACGCCCGCCTCGATGCGGCCGGCCGCGATGGCGTCGCCCACCGCGATGAGCGCCTGGAGGCCGGTTCCGCACGCCTGCTGCAGGTCGAACGCCGGCGTGTAGGGGCTCAGGTGGCTGCCCAGCACCGATTCACGGATCAGGTTGAAGTCGCGGCTGTGCTTGAGCACCGCGCCGCCAGCGACCATGCCCAGACGCTCGCCCTGCAGGTTGTAGCGGCTGACCAGCCCCTCGAGCGCCGCGGTGAACATGTCCTGGTTGGAGGCGTGCGCGTACTTGCGGTCCGAGCGGGCGAACGGGATGCGGTTGCCGCCCAGGACCGCGACCCGGCGCGGCGTGCGCGCCGCACCCCCGCCGGAGCGGCCGGGCCCGGCCTTCGCTGCGGACTCGGCCTTCGCAGCGGACTCGACCTTCGCGGCGGACTCGGCCTTCGCGGCGGACTCGGCGGCCTGATGCCTCGGGGCCGCCCCGGCGGCAGGCTTCGCGTCGGCCGGCTTGGCAGCGGCTTTGGCGGCGGCGGGCTTGGGCTTGGCGGGCCCGGGCTTCTTGCCCGTGGACGGGCCACCCTTGCCGGGGGCAGACTTGGCGGGTGTGGAGTCGGGATTCGTAGGCACGCGGTTCTCCCAGCGGTCGGAAAGATGTTGTCGGTCTCTATGACGTATTCTTACCCAAGAGTAAGATGCTGTCGACACCGAGGCTCTGCCCGCTCGGTCCGCGAACAGGGCCGAGCGGCGCGCCTCACCGGCAGAGCGAGCATGCTCAGCACGGCGAACATGAACACAGGACCACCGGGCCCGCGGCGCACCGCCCGGGCGGCCGGGCGACATAGAAGGTGACTCGTGGCAAACACTGACCTGTACTCCACTCTGGTGAACTCCGGTCCCGGATCCTTCCTGGCGGACAAGGTGGGGCTCCCGCAACCGGAGGCCCTCCGCCGCTACCAGAAGGGTAAGCCCGCGCTTCCCGGGCCGGTGAAAATCGGCGGGGCCGGGCGCCTCGCGGACCCGCTGCGCACGCTGCTCGGCGACTACGACCTGGCGCAGGACGCGCAGAAGTACGGCGCCCTCGTCTTCGACGCCACGGGCATCACCTCCGTCACCGAACTGGCCCAACTGTTCGAGTTCTTCCAGCCGGAGATGCGCCGCCTGCTGCCGTGCGCCCGCGTCGTCGTCATCGGCAGCACGCCGGAACTCACCTCGGGCGACGAGCACATCGCGCAGCGCGCCCTCGAAGGCTTCACCCGGTCGGTGGCCAAGGAGCTGCGCCGCGGCGCCACCTGCCAGCTCGTCTACACCTCCCCCCAGGCGAAGGCCGCGCACTCCGGGCTCGAATCCACGCTGCGCTTCCTGCTGTCCGGCAAGTCCGCCTACGTCGACGGCCAGGTCATCCGCGTGAACGACACCGACGCCGCCGCCCCGGCCGACTGGGACGCCCCTCTGGAGGGCACCGTCGCCGTGGTCACCGGTGCGGCGCGCGGCATCGGCGCCACCATCGCCGAGGTGCTCTCGCGCGACGGCGCGCACGTGATCTGCGCGGACATCCCCGCCGCCGGCGAGGGCCTGTCCAAGACCGCCAACAAGGTCGGCGGCACCGCCCTCGCGGTCGACGTCACCGCGGACGACGCCGCCGACACGATCGCCGAGGCCGTCCAGAAGCAGGGCGGCCGGCTGGACATCCTCGTCAACAACGCCGGGATCACCCGCGACAAGCTGCTGGCCAACATGGACGCCGCCCGCTGGAACGCCGTGCTCGGCGTCAACCTGCTCGCCCCGCAGAAGCTCACCGAGAAGCTGGTGGACCTCGGCGTTCTGGGCAAGGGCGGCCGCGTCGTGGACGTCTCGTCCATCGCGGGCATCGCGGGCAACCGCGGCCAGACCAACTACGGCACCTCCAAGGCGGGCGTCATCGGGCTGGTCGACACCCACTCCGACGCGTACGCCGGACAGGGCATCACCATCAACGCCGTGGCCCCCGGCTTCATCGAGACCGACATGACCGCCGCCATCCCCTTCGCCACCCGCGAGGTGGGCCGCCGGATGAACGCCATGCAGCAGGGCGGGCAGACCGTCGACGTCGCCGAGACCGTCGCCTACTTCGCCAGCCCGTCGTCCGCCGCGGTGACCGGCAACGTGGTCCGCGTGTGCGGCCAGAGCCTGCTGGGGGCGTGAACAGTGGCTGTTGATCGCTATGCGGCTTCCGGCGGCACGGTCCGCCTCACGGCGCAGCCGGACATGCTCGCCTCCTACGCCAAGGCGGCCGCGGGGCTGCTGCCGCTGCCGGGCGGCGGGCACGGCGCGCTGCCGCAGCGCACCTACGAGATCGCCGGCTACCGCGTGGACCCGGACCACCTGGCCGCCTACGCGCGGGTGTGCGGGCTGCGGCTGACCGACACCCTGCCGCTCACCTACGGGTTCGTGCTCACGTTCCCCTCGGTGATGAAGCTGATGACGGCGCGCGATTTCCCGCTGCCGGCGGTCGGCATGGTGCACGTGGGCAACAGGATCGAGCAGCTGCGTCCGGTATCGGTGTCCGAGCCGCTGGACCTGCGCATCCACGCCGAGGGCCTGGGCCCGCACCGCAAGGGCACGCAGGTGCAGCTGGTCAGCGAGATCAGCGCGGGTGGCGCTCCGGCGTGGCGGCAGACCAGCACGTTCCTCAAGATCGGCGGCGGATCCGGCGAGGATTCGTCCCAGCGCTCCGCGCAGAAGGACGACGCGCCGGACGATCCGGGCGTGCCCACCACCACGCTGCACGCGGACCAGAAGATCATCAGCCGCTACGCCGCCGTGTCCGGCGACCGCAACCCCATCCACGTCTCGTCGCTGGGCGCCAAGGCCTTCGGATTCCCGCGCACCATCGCGCACGGCATGTGGAGCGCCGCCGCGGCCCTCGGCGCGCTGGAAGGCCGGATCCCGGAGCACGCGGTGTACGACGTGCGCTTCGGCAAGCCGATGGTGCTGCCCACCCGGGCCGCGGAGTACGTGCGGCGGACCGGCGAGGGCTGGGCGCTCGAGCTGCGCCACCCCAGGAAGCAGCACCCGTTCCTCACCGCCACCCTCGGCGAGGGCTGACGGAGGACGGCCGGCCCACTACGCAGAGCGCCCCGCGTCCGTGCACTGCACGGGGGCGGGGCGCTTGCACGTGTGGCGCGCTACTCCTTTTTCCTGCCCGCCAGTCCGCGCCATGCCAGCCCGGTGACGATCGCGATCGCATTCTCCACGTCGATGTCCGACTCGACCAGCCGGTTGGCCACCGCCTCGCCCGCGCCGACGAGGGCCACGGCCATCAGGTCGAACTCGGCGTCGTCGTGCTCCTCTGTGGTGCCGGCCTTGAGCAGGCCCGCCGTCAGCTCGACCAGCTTGGCGCGGTTGGCGTTGATCTCGTCGGCGAAGGTCCCCGACGACGCCGCCTCCCGCACCATCACCCGCCATGCGTTCCGGTGCTCGCCGACGAACTCCAGCACCGCACGCAGCGTGAGCTCGAGCGTCTCGCGCGGGCCGGCCGCCGGCTCGGCCCGCTCGGAGATGGCGGCGATGAACCGCTTGCTCTCGCGGTCCAGGCAGGCCTCGAACAGCTCCTCCTTGGAGCCGTAGTACAGATACAGCATCGGCTTGGAGATCTCGGCATCCTTGGCGATCGCATCCATGGACGTGCCGTAGTAGCCGTGCTCCGCCAGCACAGCGATGGCCGAGTCCAGCATCTGCTGCTCACGCACGGCCCGCGGCAGTCGTTTCGCTCGCGCGCCCATCCCGCTCCTCACCACATCCGTCACCAAGGCCCGATTCAACTTACTTGACGGTAGGGATCTGCACGGCGCGTTCCCATCCATCGGGAACCCGCAGCCGCCGTCACCCGCACGAGAGAATCCCCTTCATCCTCGCAATGCGCACCACCGAATCGTCCACGCGGTCGATCGGCAACGTCCCGGAGTCCACCTCCTGCTCCAGCCTGTCGAGCACCGCGGGCACCTGGTCGGTGGACAGCCACAGGGCGACGTCGGCACCCGCCTCGAGCGCGGCGGCCACTGCGTCCGGCACCGAGTACGTATCGCTGATTGCGCCCATGCCGGACAGGTCATCGGTGAAGATCACCCCTCCGAACGGGGGCGCGTCGTATCCGGTGCCGTCACGCAGCAGCGACATCGCCGCGGGGCTGAGGCTGGCGGGGACGCCGTCGGTGAGGCCCGGCACGTCCAAGTGCCCCACCATGACGCCCACGTCGGGCTGCTCGGCGATGAGCTGCCGGAACGGCATCAGGTCTCTGCCCTGCAGCTGCGCCAGCGGGGGCACCGACACGGCACCGTTGTGCGAATCGCCGCTGGACGAGCCATGCCCGGGAAAGTGCTTGATCACCGGGTGCACCCCGGCGTCGCGCAGCCCCCGCGCCACCGCGCCCGCGTAGTCGGCGACGGTCTGCGGGTCGTCGCTGTAGGAACGGTCGCCGATGACGGCATCGTCAGACTGGGCACTGACGTCCGCGTCGGGGGCGAAGTCGACGGTGATGCCGAGCCCGCGCAGCTTCTTCCCCCGCTCGAGCGCCATCCGGTACGCCTCGTCGACGCTCATCGTGCGCGCCACCTCGCGCGCCGAGGGCGCGGGCCCGATGAGGTCGGCGACCCGGGAGACGCGTCCGCCCTCCTCGTCGATGGTGATCATCGGCGGCGGCGCGGCGATGTCCGCGTCGTGCACGGCGGCGGCGCCCCCGCCGGTGAGCATCGACGGGTCGGTCCAGCTGCCCACGAACACGCCGCCCACCTGCTCGGAGGTGACGACGTCGAGCGCGTCCTGCGTGCCGGTGACGCCCACCACCAGCATCTGCGCCAGCTTCTGCCGGGTGCTCAGCGAAGCGAGCAGGTCTGAACCGTCGCACGCGTACGGGGCGCCGGCGGCCGGCGTCGCGGCGCCTCCGGCGGCGGTGGTGGCGCTCTGCGGCTGCGCGGACGGGCCGGTCTGCGACGTGCCGGTCGCCGCAGGGACGGCGGCCCCGTCGCCCGCACCCCCGGAGCCGCAGGCCGCCGCGGTCACCGCGAACACCGCGACGAGCGCGGCGATGCCGGATCGCCGCACTCCCCTGCGCCTGTCACCGAACACCATTACCGTGTCTCCTTCACGTACCGCCACGTACCGTCGTGCCCCACGGCTCCGAGCACCGTACCGCGAACCGGGGAAACCCCCCGTCGTCCGCGGCGCCGGTAGTAGGTTCGTCGATGAACACACCGCAACCATTTCGACCGAAAGCGCAGGTGACAGCAAATGTCCACCGAACCGGCCGATCTCATCGTCATCGCGTACGACGGCACCGAGAACGCCCGGCGCGCCATCCGGTACGCGGGCCGGTTCCTCGCCGCCGAACGCGCGATCCTGGTGACGGTGTGGGAGCCGATGGTGCGGCAGGCGGCGCGGATGTCGGGGCTGTCCGGGATGATGCAGCCGGACTGGCTGCCCGACGACGACACCGAGGACATCGCGCACGTCGAGGCGCGGGAGGTGGCCGAGGAGGGGCTGCAATTGGCCGCCGAGGCCGGCCTCACAGCGGAGGCCCGGTGCATCGAATCCGGCACCACCGTGTGGACCACCATCGTGGAGATCGCCGACGAGCTCGACGCGGACGTCATCGTCACCGGCACCCGCGGCACCACTGGCCTGCGCTCGCTCATCCACTCCAGCACGGCCGACCAGGTGCTGCGCCACAGCCACCGGCCGGTGATGATCGTCCCCCCGGGCAAGTGAGCGGGCTTGCGCAGCGCCGGCGATAGCCCCGGCGGCGGGGTGGACTCCGGCCGCTCCGGCATCGCGGCGGGCTTCCTGCTCTCCGGCCCGGGCGGGACGGTGTCGGCCGCCGGCCGCGCCCGCGCGTTCGACGACGCCCGCGCCGCTGCGGCGGCGCTCCGTTCGGGCGCCGCCGCCATGGTGGTGGGCGCGCTGCCGTTCGACCCCGAGACCCCCGCCGCGCTCACCGTCCCCGAGTCCGTCACCCGGTCGTCCGGCACGTGGGTGCCGCATCCCGACGCGCCGCGGCTGAGCCCTGATGCGCTCGGCGTGCGCGTGACCGGGTACGTGCCCAGCGCCGAGGAGCACCTGGCACGCATCGGACGCCTGCTGCACCGCGTCGACGACGGCGAGCTGGACAAGGTCGTCGCCGCCCGCGCCGTGCTGCTGGAGGCCGACGGCCCCATCTCGCGCACCGCGCTGCTCGCCCGCCTGGTGGCCGGCGACACCGCGGGCAACGGATTCACCGTCGACCTGAGCCCCGCCGGGGGACGCTACGCCGGGCGCGCGCTGGTCGGCGCCAGCCCGGAGACCCTCGTGCGCCGGCGCGGCCGGCGTGTCGAATGCCGCCCCTTGGCCGGCACGGCCGCACGGACGGGCGGAACAGCGCAGGCAGGGGCCGCCCCGCAAGCCTGCGGTGCCGACGGCGACCCGGCCGCACGCGCGCTGCTGGACTCCGGGAAGAACCTGCGCGAGCACGCCTTCGTCGTCGACTGGATCCGCGGTGCCCTGGCGCCGCTGTGCAGCGAGCTCACCGTGCCGCCCACGCCGACGCTGCACTCGACGCCGCACCTGTGGCACCTGGGCACCGAGATCTCCGGCACCCTCGCCGACCCGTCCACCAGCGCCCTGGACCTGGCGCTGGCTCTGCATCCCACCCCCGCGGTGTGCGGGACGCCCACCGACCGCGCGCTGGCCGCGATCCGCGAGACCGAGGAACCCCGCGGCTTCTACGCGGGCGCGGCGGGCTGGTGCGACTCCGACGGCGACGGTGAATGGGTGGTGGCGATCCGCTGCGCCGAACTCGCGCCGGACCGGCGCAGCGCGCTGGCGCACGCGGGCGGCGGGATCGTGGCCGGGTCGCGGGCCGACGACGAACTGGCCGAGACCGACGCCAAGCTGCGCACGCTCCGCCGGGCGTTGGGAGCGTGACGCCCGTCCGGGTGATAACTTTGGGACCAACGATCCCGAGGAGCCTTCATGAAGTTCACTGTGCCCGCAGTCGTCAGCGCGGTCATCGGCGTGGCGGTCGCTCTCGCGGTGGTCATCCCCGTGACCTCGGCCATCGAGGGCACTTCGCGTCCCGACACCGCCGCATCGGCCAACCCGTCGGACGCCCAGGTCCAGTACGGCACCCGCTGACCCGGGCGTCCTGAGCATCACCTTCCCGCGCGGGCGCCGCCCGCGCCCCGGTCCCCCGTCCCCTGCCGAGGATCCACCGTGCACGGAGGACGGCGTCGTCGTCGCCCCGGTCCCCCGCCGGTGGCTGCTGAGCGTATCGGCGGTTCTCCTGGTGGCGGCGCTGTGCCAGTCTCCGGGCCGCATCGTCGCGGACACCAAGCTGGACCTCACCGCGAATCCGCTCGGTTTCCTGGCACGCGCGGCACACCAGTGGTCGTCGATCGCCCCGCTCGGCCAGGTGCAGAACCAGGCCTACGGCTATTTCTTCCCGCACGGCGCGTTCTTCGCGCTCGGCGACCTGGCGCACATCCCCCCGTGGGTGACGCAGCGCCTGTGGTGGGGGCTGCTGCTCGCCGTGGGCTTTTGGGGCGTGGTCCGGGTCGCCGAGGCGCTGGGCATCGGCAGCCGGACGTCCCGCATGGTCGCGGCCGCGGCGTTCGTGTTCGCGCCCCGCGTGCTCACCACCATCGGCCCGATCTCCTCGGAAACGCTGCCGGTGATGCTGACGCCCTGGGTGCTGTTGCCGGTGATCCGGGCGCTCGACGGCGGGGACCCGGGTGGGACGGGCGACAGGGGCGGCCTCGGCGCTGCCGGGGCGCGGCCCGCGTCGATGCGCATGCTCGCCGCCCGGTCGGCGGCGGCGGTGGCGCTGATGGGCGCCGTCAACGCCGTGGCCACGGGCTTCGCCTGCCTCATCGCCGGGCTGTGGTGGGCCGCGCACCGGCCCGACGCCCGTTGGCGCCGCTTCACAGCCTGGTGGGTGCCCATGCTGGCGCTCGCCTGCCTGTGGTGGCTCGTGCCGCTGTGGCTGCTGGGACAGGTGAGCCCGCCGTTCCTCGACTTCATCGAATCCTCCTCCACCACCACCCGGTTCGCGTCACTGCCCGAGGTGCTCCGCGGCACCAGCTCGTGGACCCCCTTCATCTCCCCGTCCACCGCCACCGGGGTGCCGCTGGTCAGCGAGCCGATACTCGTGCTGGCCACCGGCCTGCTCGCCGCCGCCGGACTCGCGGGGCTGGCGATGCGGCGCATGCCCGCGCGCGGGCGCCTGCTGCTGATCCTGCTGGTGGGCCTGGCGGGGATGACCATCGGCTACGACGGGGCGCTGGGCTCCGCGGTGGCGGACCAGGTGCGCGCGTTCCTCGACGGCGCCGGCGCGCCGCTGCGCAACGTGCACAAGCTCGAACCGCTGCTGCGCCTGCCGCTGGTGCTGGGGCTGGCGCACCTGCTGGGACGGGTGCCACTGCCCGGGGCGGTGCCGTGGCGCCGGGCCCGCAGCGCGCTGGCGCACCCCGAACACGAGCCGATGACGGCGGTGACCGCACTGGTGGCGGCCGCACTGATGCTGGCCTCCAGCCCGGCCTGGCTGGGCGACCTGGCACCGCCGGGCGGCTACTCCGCGATCCCCGACCACTGGCAGCAGGCGGCCGACTGGCTCACCGACCACGCGGATTCCACCGATGCCACCGCCGCGGGCATGCACCGCGCACTGGTGGTGCCGGGCGCGCCGTTCGCCATCCAGGAGTGGGGCATGACGCGCGACGAGCCGCTGCAGCCGCTGGCGGAGACGCCGTGGGCGGTGCGCGACGCCATCCCGCTCAACCCGCCGGGCGCGATCCGCGCGCTCGACGCGATCCAGCGTCAACTCGCCGACGGACGGCCGTCCGACACACTCGCCCCCACGCTACGGCGCATGGGCATCGGATACCTCGTGGTGCGCAACGACCTGGACCCCGAGCTGGCGCGGGCGCCGCGGCCGCTCGTCGTGCACGCCGCGATCGACGGCTCGTCCGGGTTGACCCGGGTCGCGGCCTTCGGCGAGCCGCCGCTGCCGTCGACGCGGCAGGTCCCGGCCCGGACGGACCCCGGTGGCCTGGACGCGGGACGCGGGAACGGCGCGGCACCGACGGACGACGAGGTCACCGAGTTCCAGGATGCGGGCCTGCGCCAGGACTATCCCGCCATCGAGATCTACCGGGTCGGCGCCGACCCGGTCACCGTCGCGCCGTACACCGTGGGGCTCGACGAGGTCCCGGTGGTGGCCGGTGGGCCGGAGGTGCTGGCGCGCCCACGCGCTTTTCCGGCGGGCACCGTCCCCACGGGCCCGGCTCCCGCCGGTGCTGCAGGCACGCGCCCCGTCCCCGTCGTGCTCTACGCCGATGCGCGGGCCGCCGGTCTCGACCCGTCCGCTGTGGCCGTCACCGACACGCCCACCGCGCGCGAGCAGGACTACGGGCGGGTCACCGGCGGTACGTCGGGGATCCGCGCCGCCACCGATCCGCGCCGCACGCCCAACGCGACGCCCGACTACCCCGTCCCCGGCGCCGGGCTCGTCGAGGGCCGCTGGGTGGGCGCCACCGTCACCGCGTCCGGTTCGGCGGCCGACGCCACGCAGCTGGGCGGGGTGAACCCGGCGAGCGGCACCGCGTCCGCCTTCGACGGCGACCCGACGACCAGCTGGGTCAGCGGCGGGGCCGACAGCGCCGTGGGGCAGTGGCTGCGGCTGGACCTGGACTCGCCGATCCGCTCGGGGACCCTCACGGTGCGCACCGATCGCATGGCGGTGGGCCCGCCCGTCACAGGGATCGAGGTGCAGACGGCCCGCGGCACCATGGGCGCGGCGGTGCCGGAACCGGGTGCCGAGGTAACGGTGCCGATCCCGCCGGGCACCACGCAGTGGATCCGGATCGAGGCGGTACGCACCGCGGACGGCACAGCCGGACGCCAGTTCGGCCTGTCAGAGGTGTCGCTGACCACTCCCGACGGGCCCCTCGACGTGCACCGCGAGGTGGTGCTGCCGCCACCGCCGCCGCGCGCCCGGGTGACTCAGTGGAGCCTGGGCCAGGAGTTCCCGGGACGCCGCCAGTGTGCGGCCGCCGGCGGGCGGGTGCTCTGCGATACCACGCTCGGCGGCTCCGCCGAATCGCCCGGCACGTTCACGCGCACCATCGACGCCCCGGCCGACACGCCGCTGGGCGCCGAGCTCACCGTGCGGGGACGGCCCGGGCAGGACCTCGAAGCGCTGCTCACCTTGCCCGGCGGTGTGCGCGCCGAGTCCGACTCGGACATCGTCGACCTGCGTGGAAGCGCGCACGCCGCCGTCGACGGCGACCCCGCCACCAGCTGGTACGCCGCGGACTCCGCCGCCCGCCACGCCACTTCGTCGCCCACCATCACCCTGCGTCTCCCGCGTGAGCGCGAGGTGGCGAGCCTGCGCGTGACCGCGCCGACGCCCGCCCCCGGCGGACGGGACGGGCAGTCGATACCGGCGCGGCCCACCACCGTCACCGTCGACCTGGGCACCGGCCCGCAGCAGCGGGCGGTGCCCGCAGACGGGATCGTCGAGCTCACGCCGGCCCGCACCGACGCCGTGACGGTGTCGGTCACCGACTGGCAGGAGGTCCCCGTGGACGGGGCGTTCGGGCGCCGGAAGGACCAGGCCCCCGGCATCGCCGAGCTCGCCGCGTTCGCCGGTCCGCACGGCACCGACCGGATCGGCACGGCGCCCGACCCCGACGCGCCCGTCACCGTCGGCTGCGGCGACGGCCCCGTCGTCACGCTGAACGGGCACGCGGTCCACACGTCCGTCACCGCGACGGTCCGCGCGTTGCGGGACGGCGCGCCGGTCACCGCGACCGTGTGCGGCGACGCAACGCTGCAGCCCGCCGCGGGCCCGGACCGGCTGACGGTGCAGCCCGGCGGGGCGTTCACGGTGTCCACCGTGACGCTCACGCCGCAGCCCGCGGGAGCACCGACGGTCTCCGGCGGGGCCGCGGCATCGTCGCCGCAGCCCGCGCACGTCGAAACCTGGGGCGACGACCACCGTGTGATGCGCGTGCCCGCAGCCGACGAGGACCGACTGCTCGTGGTGCCGGAGTCGACCAACCCGGGCTGGGTGGCCAGGGACGCGTCCGGCACGGAGCTGCAGCCGATCGTCGTCGACGGATGGCAGCAGGGGTGGATCGTGCCCGCGGGCGCCGCGACCAGCGTCACGCTGACCTTCCCCAGCGACCACTGGTACCGGCTGGGTCTGTTCGGCGGGCTCGCGCTGCTGCCGCTGCTTTTCCTCGCCGCCGCGGTCCCGGCCCGGCGCCGTGAACGCACGGTGTTCGGCGCGGCCACCCGCACATGGTCGTCGACCACCGCCGGGGCGGCGGGCGTGCTGGCGGCGGGGTTCGCCGTGTCCGGGGCGGCCGGGCTGGCGGTGACGGCGGCG